>NZ_FNSD01000001.1:677536-1355073 GCF_900105625.1 Terriglobus roseus | reverse complement strand
GTTTAAGACGAAGTCTGACCGCCAGGTGATGATCTGGACCGGATCGACCGAAATTTACATCACTGAAACTGCCGTCCACCAGTCGCTGGCAGCGTTTGAAAAAGGACTGGTGGAGGACGACGAGAACATTGCGCCGTCCATGCTGTATGCGTGGGCCTGCCTGAAGGAGGGTGTGCCCTGCATCAACGGCGCACCGAACCTGTCCTGCGACATTCCTGCGATGCGCGAATTGTCCAGGCAGATGGGAGCGCCCATCGCCGGGAAGGACTTCAAGACTGGCCAAACCTTTATCAAAACCGTGCTCGCTCCAGCTCTGAAGGTTCGTCAGCTTGGCCTGGCTGGCTGGTACTCGACGAACATCCTTGGCAACCGCGATGGCGAAGTGCTGGACGATCCCGACAACTTCAAGACCAAGGAAGAGTCGAAGCTGGGCGTGCTGGAGTACATCCTGCAGCCGGAGAAGAACCCCGACCTGTACAAGGACTTCTACCACAAGGTCCGGATCAACTATTACCCGCCGCGCGGCGACAACAAGGAGGGCTGGGACAACATCGATCTCTTTGGCTGGCTGGGCTATCCCATGCAGCTGAAGGTCGACTTCCTGTGCCGTGACTCAATCCTGGCGGCGCCCCTGGCGCTGGATCTTTGCCTGTATATGGACCTTGCGGCCCGCACACCCGCGTTGAAGAACCTGGGCATCCAGGAGTGGCTGAGCTTTTACTTCAAGGCTCCGGACACAGCGCCGGGTGTGTATCCGGAGCACGACCTCTTCATCCAGAACATGAAACTGAAGAACACGTTGCGTCACATCATGGGCCAAAGCCTGGTGACGCACCTGGGTTTGGACTATTACGGCGAGTGAGCGGCAGCGGCCTTCCGAAAGACGGGCTGCCTGTTGAGGGCGGCCCATTTCGAACCTTGACTTCATGCAGGGATGGGGAGAGATTCTTGCCATGGTCACGATCCTCACCCCCGAGACGGAAGCTGCACTGGACCGCATCGCAGCTCGTTCCGGAAGGTCACGGGAGCAGTTGGCGAACGATGCGCTGCAATACTACGTCAGCTGGTTTGAGCATGAAGAAGAAAAGGTCACGGAGGCTCGTGCTGCCATCGACCTTGGGGATTTTATCGATCATGATCAGTTCTTCGACGAGCTGGAGTCGCGTTACAGCGGATGATGCGGCTGATCTGGGCAGGTCCTTCTCGAGATGACTTGCCCGCGATCCTCGGCTATATCGCCAGCGACAGCAGGGCTTCGGCGCTTCGGACCGTCCGACGCTTTCGCGTGGCAGTCGAACCATTTCGATCCTTCGGGTACGGGACGGAGCCCAACGGTGGTCGCCTGCGACTTGAAGCTCATACCGCTGAGGCCCGATGCGTCAACAATGACAGACCGTAACTTCCGGGCGTAATCTGCGTCTAACAAGACAAGGGCGAAGGTGCGTCTGCGCCCGGGGGCACCACCATGAATCTGAAAAACCTAGTTCTCGTCGCGACTCTCTCTGTGGCAGCTCCGTTCGCGTTGAGCGCCCAGCAGACCCCTACGTCTACGACACCCGGCAGTGGATCTCCGACCTCCACGAATCCTTCGAATCAGGGCGGGAACCAGCCCTCGACCACGAAGACCGGCAGCGGTCCTACCGGCGGTGGGCCGGTCACGGCCTCCAAGGAAGATCTGGAGAAGGCTCGCGTCGAAGCCGCCAAGAACAACAATGAGCCCATCCCCGAGCCGGGCGATGACCTGCGCAAGGACATTAAGAAAGGCTCGGCTGACGACGTGGCTGCCGCTGGCACGCGTGACATCGGTGGCCGCGGTATGGGTAACTGGTTCTCGACGGACTGGGAGGTTCGCAACGGCAAGTCGTACGCCGTTGAGATCGAGCGTTCGTCGCACCTGGTGACTGATCCGGTCATCGTCGAATATGTGAACCGCGTCGGCCAGAATATCGTCAAGAATTCGGACGCGAAGGTGCCTTTCACCATCAAGGTGCTGGACTCTGACGAGATCAACGCCATGGCGCTACCGGGCGGCTTCTTCTACGTGAACAGCGGCCTGATTCTCGCCTGCGATGAAGAGGCGGAGCTTGCTGGTGTCATGGCGCATGAGATTGCGCATGTCGCGGC
Organism: Terriglobus roseus; assembly: GCF_900105625.1. Lineage (NCBI taxonomy): Bacteria > Pseudomonadati > Acidobacteriota > Terriglobia > Terriglobales > Acidobacteriaceae > Terriglobus > Terriglobus roseus. Next base: position 1,352,949 of record NZ_FNSD01000001.1, on the reverse strand, counting down.
GCACCATGCAGCGCGCCAGATGACGCGTATGGAGTACGCACAGATTGGCATGGTGCCGCTGATGTTCATCGGCGGCTACACCGGCTACGGTATCTATGAGGCCGCGCAGATCGCGGTGCCCCTAAGCTTTCTGTCTTTCTCGCGAACCTTTGAGGCTCAGGCGGACTGGCTGGGTGTGCAGTACATGTATCGCTCCGGCTACGATCCGCAGGCGTTCGTGCAGATCTTTGAAAAACTGCAGGCGCTTGAGAAGCGCAAGCCGGGCGTACTCGCCCGCGCTTTCTCTGATCATCCGCAGACGCCGGACCGTATCGCAGACTCTGAGAAAGAGATCGCGACGATCCTGCCAGCTCGCCCCGACTACGTCGTCAGCGGCTCCGAGTTCGACGATATCAAGGCCCGCCTGGCCCGAATCCAGAACAAGCGCAAGGTGGATGGCGGCAAGGACGGCAGCAAGCCCACACTGCGTCGCACGTCAGCCAGCAACAACGATCCCAATAGCACCACGCAGGACAAGAGCACAGATGATCGCCCAACCCTTGGCCGCCGCGAATAGCGCCACGGGTAACCGCAGAAGAAAGGCCGAGCGAAAGCTCGGCCTTTTATTTTGTGCGACGACGCGCAAAAACGATGCCATCCAAGAGCGACCTAACTTAGTGCGCCCGGTGTAGAAGTCCAGATAGATCCAGCACGTGATATCCCAGCATCAGTGTCATGGCGATCAGGTAACCCCGTAAAACACCAAGCGAGATACGCACTGCTCGAGTCATCCTGATCTTGCCAAGCCCATCCGTGGAGCATTTCTCTTCCTGCACGTCATCCAGCGGATGGACTACGCGATATTCAGGCGTTGTCATAACATCACTCCTCATTTCGGAAACAGATTCGGCAGGATCACCTGCGCCGCCAGCAGCAGTGACAGCGCGAATAGCACGACGATGATCGTCCAGTTAACGATGTTGTTCCACGGTCGATTGACCCAGCGCTCGCCCAGCAGTTCGCGGTCGTTCAGCAGCAGTTGAAGAAAGATGATGGCTGACGGCAGGATCAATCCCGCAAACACCTGAACGCTGATGATGACCAACTGCAGCGGCACATGCGGTATCAGCACGATCACCGCCGCAGCTCCAACGCAGGCAATGTACGTCGCGTAAAAGCCGGGCGCCTCCCACAGCTTCTTATGCAGTGAGTGTTCCCATCCCTGCACCTCGCCATAGGCCCATGCACTCGCAAGCGAAATCGCAGTCGTGCCCAGTACAGCGGCGTTCACCATCAGCAGCAACACGCCGTTGCGAACGAAGGTTCCCGCAATGGGGCCCAGCGCCAGTGCAAGCTGCGCCGGATCCTGAAACGCAATCTTGTGCTCAAAGCCATAGTTTCCGACCAGCATCATCGCGCCGGCCACACACACGGTGAACACCGCACCGATCAGCGTATCCAGCCGCGCCCACTTCAGATCGGCAAACCGCAAACGCTTCTCCGCGACACAGCTCTGCTGAAAGAACAGCTGCCACGGCGCAATCGTCGTCCCAACAATCGCAATCACCAGGAACACCAGGCTGCTGGTAATGCCACCGGCTGGTACGGTTGGCCGTATTGCGTTGCGCGCGACCATCGCCCACTGCGGATGCACCACAAACGCCAGAACGAACCACGTCAGGTCCATCAGGCACAGCGCGATGACGATCCGCTCCCAGCGCAGATAGCTGCCGGTCACCACCATCATCGTCAGGCCAACCGCAGAGACCGGAACGGACACATAGGGGCTAATGCCAAGAGCACTCAGCGCAAGTGAGATCGCCGCAAACTCAGTGATCAGCGTGAGAAAGTTAACGGCGAGTAAGTCAATCAGGGAAAACCGTCCCCACCACTTACCAAACCGCTCATAGATCATCGCAGCGTGGCCTTTGCCTGTTGCAATGCCCAGGCGCGCAACCATCTCCTGGATGAAGTAGCAAATGGGTAGCAACACCACCAGCAGCCACAGCAGGTGTAGACCATACTGTCCGCCCGCCTGCATGTAGGTCGACACGGCACCCGCATCGTTGTCGGCCTCCATCACAATCAGGCCCGGGCCAAAGACCATCACGAATGTCATGATGCGCCGCTGCCACTCGCCACGCACCACGACACCCTTCTGTTCGTTCACTGCTTCCGTTTCCATCACGCGCACAGTAATGCTCCGGCCTGCTCGCTCTTCTGCTCCGCAGCGGTCATCTCAATCGCCGCGGCATTGGCCATAACCCAGCTGCAGACCAGGGGAGTTCCAACTCCGCCGGTCGCACGCCATACGCAGATCAGGTGGCTGGGCTTGCGGACAGCAAACATCTTGTTGTTCTGGACGTTGTTCATCGTTCCTCCTCGCACGATCCGGCCGCACGTTCGCACCGGCTGCGCACAAGGGCACAGTCGCGAGGGGCGCGCTGCAGGATCATCGGTTGGGAGGGTGTAAGTCTGGCCCATCGCGGGCCCGTCTCACGCGCTCAAATCACAGGTCGTATGCTGGATGAGCGGCGTGGGATCGTCCCATAGCAAAGCTAAAGGCGGTCGTCCGTTCGTTCACCACAACACAGGGAAGCGCTCGTTCTACTCGGAGGCTCTTGTGCGGAATTCATACTCATAGGTTCTCGGGTTCTCTCACGAGAGAAACTCTCGTCTCTCACTTTGTACCATACCCCCCTAGGGTATACGCAAGGAGAATATGGCCGTCGTTGAAAAGGAAAGACAGAAGCTTGTCGCACGCATTAAGCGGATTCGCGGACAGGTCGACACCATCGAACGCTCGCTCACCACAGGCGACGATTGTGCGGACGTTCTGATGCTGCTCGCCAACGTTCGCGGTGGCATCAACAGCCTTATGGCAGAGGTATTGGAAGACCACATTCGCCACCACCTCTTATCCAACGAACGCAGCTCAGCCCCGCCCCATGAACTGGCGGAGGACATGATCGATCTGGTCCGCGCGTATCTGAAATAGAGCATGGAATCACGGAAGAAGGGGAACTGGATGATCTCTCTCAGGCAAGCTAGACAGCAACGATCGTGGTCTGCTGCTCACGTGATCCATCTCATGCTGATGCTCCCTCTTCTCGCGCCTCACGCGAGCGGTCAGTCGCAGCCGGCCACGCCACGGCTCAGCTTTGACACTGCATCCGTCCACGAGACAAAACCCGGTTCCGAAGAACAGAACTCCAACGTGCCGCTCGGTCCCGGCAATGTCTACAGCCCGACGGGCGGCCTGCTTGTGATTCACAACTACCCGTTAATGGGCCTGATCTCATTCGCATATCGGATGACGACAGGGCAGCAATCGACCTTTGCGGACATGGCGCCTGCGTGGGTGCGGGACACGCGGTACAGCATCGTGGCACGCACGGAGAAGACGGACGTGACCAAGGACGAACTGCGTCTGATGATGCGGTCGTTGCTGGCCCAGCGCTTCGCAATGGCTGTGCATTATGAGTCGCGACTGACACCCGTCTTCGCTGCGCAACTGGTGAAGCCCGGACAGCCCGGCCCACGGCTGCGGCCTCATCCAGCGGATGGCTGCTCGCGCGCCATCCCGAAAGAACCAGCGGACGGTGCCACGGCGGCAGCCGAGACAATCGACGGGGGATTTCCGGCGATCTGCGGAGGTCTGCTGATGATGAGTTCCAGCACACCCACGCACTTTCACATTGGTGCACGTGATGTCTCCATCGTGTCGATCACAAGTGCAATGGCAAGCTGGGGTGACTTGGCCAAACCGGTCGTGGACCAGACAGGCCTTGCCGGTAATTACGACTTTGCGATGGAGTTCACGCCAAAGCGCCCAGACCCGGCCCCTGGTGCGCCCGCTCCACCCTCAGAGGGTGCGGAGCCTAACTTTCTTTACGCGTTGCGAACGCAGCTTGGAATCAAGCTGGAGGCGCAGAAGCAGCCAGTGGAGGTTCTGCTGCTGGATCGCATCGAGCGCCTGTCAGAGAACTAGCCGGCCGGGGCGTTCCTGCAGGGTCGACTAGAATGCGAAGAGCAGTCAAGTTGTCTTACCCCTAATTTTGGTGTGACGATCTGCTCCTGATGCCTGGGGCGACTGCACGACGATTGAAAGCGATCTTCTCAACGAAGATTCTGCATACCCGGCGGAAGGCTCCTCCTTCCTGCCAAGTAAGGACACACAGAAACCAATGAAGCCCATTCCCGATAACCGGATGAACAACACCAGCCCTCTCTACACGGACGAGCACGCGGCCGCCGGCCTCGACGTCGCCATGCCCGAGATCGAGACCTGGCAAAACCACTTTCGCAGCTACGAAATTCTGATCGACGATCCGGAATTCACCAGCGTCTGCCCACGCACGGGCCTGCCGGACTTCGGCCACCTGACGGTGCGTTACATGCCCAAGGACCGCTGCCTGGAGCTGAAGAGCCTGAAGGAATATCTGTTTTGCTATCGCAACCTTGGCATCTTCCAGGAAAACATCTGCAATCGTGTGCTGGATGACATGGTGAAGGCGTGCGATCCAGTCTGGGCCGAGGTGAAGGGCGACTTCCGTCCTCGCGGCGGTATCAGCACGGTGGTGACGGCAACCTACCCACGCCCACACGATCAGCTAACACCAACGAGGTAGACGCCACTAGGCGACATCGTAACGGCGAAGGTCTAAGCACTTTGCATCACAGCGGACATGAAGAAGATCATGCTCGCAGTAATTGCCCTCTCCTTTGCGACCAGCGCTTTTGCTGCGCCGCGTCATTGCCGCTCGTGGCACTCAGATCATCACCATCACCGCACCTGCTCGCGTTGGGGTCGTTAAGACCGAACCGCCCACGAACGCCGCTAATGCGGTGTGATGACGCAAGACGACAAGAGCCTGCTTCTGCTGAAGTTTTCTTCGGTGGAAGCAGGTTCTTTCCATTTGCAATTGGCGCTCGCATGGCGACCGGGCAGCACGGTAGGATCAGAGCATGCTTAAAGGCTTACTGATGACGCTCCGCCTGCTGTGGCTGGTGAACCTGCTGACCGGCGCGCTGTTCTACTTCCACGTGGGCGTGCCGCTCAACATCCACATGTACCTTGGCTTCGCCATCACGCTGGTGATGATCATGATCGGCGTCATGGGCCTGCGGTATGTGTTCGGACTCGCGGTCGTGACGATCGTCGTCGGGATCTCGCTGCCGATCATCGGCATTCTGCAGTTGAAGCATCTGACCATGCCGGACCTGCCGTACATCCAGATCACCCACGTGATCCTTGGTGTTGCCGCGATTGCGCTGGGTGAAATCACCGGGAAGCGCATCCGGCTTTCGCCGGTCTAACCTGCTATCCTCCTCGCGATGAGCGCGGAGACGAAGCCAGCAATTGCCCCCAATGCCAAGGCAGCAACCGTAGCGCTGGTGCTGCTGACCGCGCTGAACCTGGTCAACTACATTGACCGGTACATCCTGCCGGGCGTGCAGGAGATGGTGAAGTCGGAGTTCCACGTCTCTGACGAGCGCATTGGCGCGCTGACGATGTGGTTCTTTGTGACTTACATCGTCACCGCGCCACTGACGGGTTGGCTTGGCGATCATTTTCCCCGTAAGCCGCTGATCGTCATCGGCGCGCTGCTGTGGAGCGGTACGAACCTCTTCACGGCGATGGTGCACAACTTCGACGGCCTGCTCGTTCGGCACGCGGCGCTGGGCATTGGCGAGGCCAGTTTTGGGATCTACGCGCCGGCGCTGCTGGCCGATTTCTACGGTCCTGAGGCGCGCAACCGTGCGCTGACCATCTTCAACATTGCGATTCCTGTTGGCGCGGCCATGGGGTACAGCCTTGGCGCGTTCATTGCTGAGTCGCATGGCTGGAGGAACGCCTTCTATGTCTCGGCGATTCCAGGCATTGCGATCGCCGTGCTGATCCTGTTTGTGATGAAGGAACCGAAGCGAGGCGAGACCGACTCCGGCCGCAAAGGGAAGAGCAAGGCCGCTGTCGCCGATCTGATCAAGAACCCCGCCTATCTCACCGCAACGATGGGCTACGCGATGAGCACATTCACCATCGGCGGCATCAGCGCCTGGATTCCCAGTTTTTTGCAGCGTGAGGCCGGTATGACGGCGGCGCATGCGGGTTTTACGGTCGGTGCGATCACGGCTGTTACGGGGCTGCTCGGTACCGCGATCGGCGGCTGGTGGGCGCAGCGCTGGCTGAAGACCGACCACCGGGCTCTGTACTGGGTCTGCGCAATTGGGCCGGCGATCTGTGTGCCGTTCGCGCTGCTGTGCTTCTTCGGCCCGAAGGCCACGATGCTGCCCGCCTTGGCCATCGCCGAACTTGCTCTGTTTCTCGGCAGCGGACCGGTGAATGCGGCGATTGTGAATGCGGTCAGCGCGCAGGTGCGGTCGACTGCTTTGGCGGGGCAGTTGCTGCTGATCCACCTGTTTGGGGATGTGCCGTCGCCGCGGATCATCGGCTTTGTCAGCGACCGCAGCAACCTGCGGTGGGGGCTTGGCGTGACGGTCTTCGCGCTGTTGGCGTCGTCGCTCTTTCAATGGTTCGGCTCGCGGTATGCGCCGGAAGAGAGCGATGTGAAGGCTGTCGCAGTTTGATGGTTGATTCGACTGTGGGAGACGATAGTATTCCGCCATGCCCACACCTACCGAGTTAACCGTCGCCGAATACTTTGCTGCGATTCGCGCCATGGATGTTGAGCGCTGCGTTGCCGTCTTCGCTCCTGAAGCGGAACAGCACGATCCGGTGGGCACGCCCCCGAACGTAGGTCACGACGCTATCCGCGCTTTCTTTACGGGAATCTTCACTGGCTTTCAAGTGGTTGGCCTGACCGAGAATCAGGTGTTCGTGAATGGCACGTCCGGTGCGGTGAAGTGGACTGGTAATGGCACCGCGCATAACGGCAAGTCCGTAACCTTTGAGGGCGTGGACGTGCTGGACTGCAACGACGAGGGAAAGATCGTAAAGGTTCGTGCGTTCTGGGATCCTGCGCCGGTGATGGCAGCGGTCGCCGACTGATCGCATCCGCCGAGACGGTCCAAACTGCGCCATCCGATGGTTCGAAGGCCATCGAACGATCATCCAATGTGCATGAGCAGTCTCCGCGTCTCCGTTCTGGATCTGGTTGGCATGAAGCCCGGCGAAACTGCCGGTTCGGCCATTGCGCGCACGGTTGAAACAGCGCAGCACGTCGAGCGGCTGGGCTACACACGCTTCTGGCTGGCCGAGCACCACAGCATCGCCGGCCTGGCATGTTCCGCAACGTCGGTGCTAATCGGCCATGTGGCGCAGCAGACGTCGACCATCCGCGTCGGCAGCGGCGGCGTGATGCTGCCGAACCACGCGCCGCTGGTGGTTGCGGAGCAGTTCGGAACGCTTGCTTCGATCTATTCAAACCGCATTGATCTGGGACTCGGACGTGCTCCTGGTTCAGATCAGCCGACGATGCGTGCCATGCGCCGCGACCTTCGCACGACGGGCGACGACTTCCCGGAACTGGTGGCAGAGGTGCAGCAGTTCCTCGGTGCGCCCCGACCGGGACAGATCGTCCATGCCATCCCGGGTGAGGGAACACGCGTGCCGATTACTTTGCTGGGATCCAGCGGCTTCAGTGCGCAGCTTGCCGGACAGATGGGCCTGCCGTTCGCCTTTGCCGCACACTTTGCGCCGCAGTATGCGCAGCAGGCGATGGAGCTGTACCGCAGCAACTTCCGCCCGTCCGAGTGGCTGGATAAGCCGTACGCGATGGCCGGTTTGCCGGTCCTTGCGGCCGACACCGATGCGCAGGCCAAACGCCTGTTGACGACGCCGCAGCAACGCTTCCTGTCGCTGGTGCGCAACCAGGCCGTGGAATTGAAGCCGCCCGTGGAGAGCATGGATGGTCTTTGGAACGCGGGCGAACGAGAGGCTGTGGAAGCTCGTCTGGCACTGTCGGTCGTTGGCGATGCAGCGGCAGTGAAGGCACGTCTGCAGCGCATCGCGGACTGGCTTGGACTCGATGAGATCCTCGCCGTCACCGACACGTACGATCAGGCCGATCGTCTTCGGTCGTACGAGATCCTGGCGGAAGTAGCGAAGGGCATCGAAGTACGCGCTGCTGTTGCAGCGTAAGTTCTTACGGGAAAGATGAAGGGCGACTGCTGATGCAGTCGCCCTTTGTGTTGTGCGGAGATAGTCGAGGCTATGCGCCGACCAGCTCTTCGACCTGAGCCTTGCCGTAGTGGCTCTTCACATAGTCGTCGAGGATGACCTTGAACTCGTCGACGATGTGGTCGCCCTTGAGTGTCATGGCCAGCTTGCCGTCGATGTAGACGGGCGCCTTGGGTTCCTCGAACGTGCCCGGCAGTGAGATGCCGATGTTGGCATGCTTGCTCTCACCGGGGCCGTTGACGATGCAGCCCATGACGGCCAGCTTCATCTCTTCGACGCCCGGATATTTGACCTTCCAGTCAGGCATCGAAGTGGTGATGTAGTTCTGCACCTGCTCCGCCAGCATCTGGAAGTAGGTCGATGTGGTGCGGCCACAGCCGGGGCAGCTGGTGACCTGCGGCGAGAAGCTACGGATCGAGAGCGTCTGCAAGATCTGCTGCGCGCAGCGGACTTCCTCGCTGCGGTCGCCGCCGGGCGTGGGTGTGAGCGAAACGCGGATGGTGTCGCCGATGCCCTTGAGCAGCAACGGTGCAAGACCAGCCGTGGAAGCAACGACGCCCTTCATGCCCATGCCCGCTTCGGTAAGGCCAAGGTGCAGGGCAAGGTTGGTGCGTGATGCGAGTTCCGTGTAGACGTCGATCAGATCGTTCACGCCGCTGACCTTGGCGGACAGGATGATCTGATCAGGACGCAGGCCATAGCGCTGCGCTGCATCGGCATTGTCGAGAGCCGAGCGGACCATCGTCTCAAGCATGACATCGCGAGCGGGCAGGGGATTCAACGAACGGCTGTTCTCGTCCATCATCTTCGTCAGCAGCGCCTGGTCCAGCGAGCCCCAGTTGACGCCGATGCGCACAGGCTTCTGGTGCTTGACGGCGACTTCGATCATGGTGCGGAAGTTGTCATCATCCTTGCGGCCAATGGAACAGTTACCCGGATTGATGCGGTACTTCGCCAGAGCCTCGGCGCAATCAGGGTATTTGGCCAGCAGCTGGTGTCCGTTGTAATGGAAGTCGCCGATGATGGGCGTCTCCCACCCCTTGGCGCGGATGCCTTCGACGATGTAGGGCAGCGCCTTGGCGGCCTCGTCATTGTTCACCGTAACGCGAACCATCTCGCTGCCGGCGCGGGCGAGCGCTGCGATCTGCTGGATGGAGCTCTCAACGTCTGCGGTGTCAGTGTTGGTCATGGACTGGACGACAACGGGAGCATCGGAGCCGACGCGAACATTGCCAATCTTCACAGTCACAGCCTTGCGGCGGGTGATCTCGGGCATGGGAACCTCACCCACAAGTTTACCAAAGCACCGGTCGCGCACCGTTTACACTATCGAGAAGTGGCCCGGTAGCTCAGATGCATAGAGCGGCGCACTCCTAAGGCGAAGGTCGCAGGTTGGACTCCTGCCCGGGTCACCACTTAAATCAACAACTTAGGTTTCTCGAAGGCCTCACTTGGGGCCGTTAGTGGGGCCATTCGGGGCCATTAAGGGCCCTTTGTCGAAAAGCGCAGCAATTGTCTGCTGCGCCGCCATACGTTCGGACGATACCGACTGAGCGTATGTCCCCAGGGTGATGCTGGGAGACGCATGCCGAAGGATCTCCTGCGTAGTCCGAATGCTCGCGCCTCCTGATAGCAGAAGCGATGCCGTCCTTCTGCGAAAGCTGTGCCAACCGAACTCCTTCTCGATGCCGGCTGTTTTGGCGGCAGGTCGGATTCGCTTGTAGAGCATGGAATCCGGCCAATACGGCTGACGGCCAAAGGCATTCGGGCTGGCAAAGACCCAGTCCGAATCTGCTCCGTAAGGAGTGATCGCTCTCCAGCGCTGGAGCACCATCGCAAGTTCATCGGACAGTGGAATCGGTCTTCTGGAATAAGACGTCTTCGGTTCACCGACGACACCGTTGACCAGAGACCGGAGGACATTGATCTGCCTGCGCATGAAGTCAATGTCACTCCATTTGAGCCCGAACAGTTCGCCTCTTCTCAGGCCGGAGACCACCGCTACGAAGACAAGCGTGAAGCTTGGCTCCGGTTGTTTCACGAGCTGAGCGAGAAGATCTCGAACCTCCGGGACCTCGAGGATCACTGGATCGATCATTCGTTTAGCAGATTGGCGCACGAGCGATATCGGATTCGTGATTGCAAATTCGTACCGAATCGCGTGCCGGAACAGCATGCTCAAGACGGCGCGTATTTTTGCTTTCGTCGCCGGCGCTCCAGGTAAATCAGAAAGCCACCTTTCGACAGCGACTGTCTTTACATCTGCGAGATGGTATGCACCCCACTTCGGCAGAATGATGTTCGCAATGTAAGAGGAATAAGTTTCCCTTGTGCGGTGGGTGCGACTACCAGCCGGCAACTCAACGAGCGTGAAGTGCTCGACGATCTCTGCGATCGACATCACTGCAGCCGGAGCATTGCTCAGAGCATTAATGTCGACTCGCAAGGCAGCAGCAGCTTTCTCCGCGGCGCTCTGGGTCTTGATCTTCTCCGTGGTGCCGAGGATCTTTTTGCGTTTCACCGTCTTCCCGTGGCCCATAGACTGACGCCAGCGATAGATCCAGACCGCCGGTCCGTCCTTTCTCTCCTCGATTGTCAAAGATCCGTGCTGATAGCGGTTGCGTGTGTGTTTCATGCGCCTTTTCCTTTCGGTTGAGGCGGCACGAACGGCGCGTCCAGTATAAAACTCGGCTGATGCTCGTACCAATGGTTTAGCTCTGTCGATCGAAAAGACAATCGTCTACCAACTCGATGACAGGGAACACGTCCCTCTCGCGCCCACCTCCGAAGTGTGACTGGATGAAGACCAAGCAAGGAGGAGGCCTCGTCGGCGTTCAAGATTGGCTCGAACGCTTGATTCGTAGGTCCGACATCTCTAGGTTGAATTTGCATAGTAGCTCTCCGTAAAGGGGGTGGAGCTCGGAATTCCCTCTAGGTTCACTGCTGAAATACTTGGCGTCCAATACTTATCAGCTATCGGGTGATCGTCGTTAGCGATCACTCTCCGCACCGGGCGGCGTAAATTTGGCCAGATACACATTTCGCAACGCGCTCCGTTCGCTTCTCTGTCATCATTCCCACAGCTTTTGAGGTTCGATTTCCTCAAGCGTTCCTTGGCTTTCTTCCGAATCTCAACGGGATGATCGAAGATGACCGAACGACTGTACGACTGGGCTGAATTCCGGCACTTCAAATACCTGCTTGCCATCTTGGAAAAGCAGGGATTTCGCGCCGCGTCAGAGTCGCTCTGCACTGTGCAGCCGAACCTGAGCGAGCACGCCAAGCAGTTTCAAGAGAACGCTTCCGTTAGGCTTTACCGCAAGACGAAGAGTGGCCGCATACGAGTAACCGAGACCGGCCTCGTCTTCATCACCCTCGCACGATTCCTTCTGGAGACGCGACAGGAAGTCATCGACACGTTGATCGCCGTCGAGCGCGGCGACCTGCAGTCTATGCGCTTCGGTTGCTCATCCTTGGCAGATCCCGATCTGTTCCGAACGTTCTGCAACACACACAAAGAGATTCTTCCCTCGTGTCAGATCCGACCAAGCCTGGGAGACACTGACCAGCTAGCGCGCGAGGTCGCTGATGGCAACTTGGACGCCGCCATCGTCACCCTGCCATTGCAGCATCCGGATCTTAAGATCGAGCCGTTGCGGAGCGATCCGCTGGTGTGCTGTTTGCGGCGCGACCATCCGCTAGCGGCGAAGACAGCGCTGAGACCTTCGGACTTACAGGACAATCTGGGAGTTCTCTTTCACCCGGAGCGTCATCCCGGTGCTCACGAGAGGCTTATGGAGCTCTTTGCGGACGTCGGCATCCGGATCCAAGAGTATTCACGAGCTACACATCCGGCTGAAGTGCAAGCACTCGTGAAAGATGGCTACGGGTTTGCCCTGGTTCGCGAAGGAATGCCTTTGGATGAGCAGCTGACGACGCGGCCAATCTCCAACGTGACTTGGACCGTTGACCTGGCTGCGATCTATCACAAGCAACGTTACCCGAAGACGCTGCCGCTCGTGCTCAAGCGACTGCGAAAAGAACCGACTTCAAACGGTAGCAATGGCAACGCTCAGCCCTCGATGAACGCTCGGCCATTCGACACGCGCAGGAAGCGTCCCTCGCGGTCTGTCTCTGTCGTTCCGGAGCAGCTGGATTTGCTGGTCGAAAGAGCAGGGAATCGCGGCCTCTGAGCGTAGCTGATCTCTCTCAGCTATCGGCCGATCATTAAGACCTATTGGACGATTCGCAGAGCTCTTCCTAAGCTCCAGGCATATCCCGACTGCACGTACCGGTCGAGGGAGGTGCCCATGAATCGCAGACATCGTATCGTTCGTCCCGTCAGACCACGCCACTCATCGAGTGTCGTGGCAGGACGCTTCCGCTCACAACTCATCCGCTGTACCTGACGGCTCGCGTGTGGCAGTTGTAGGGCCTCCATCATCAATCAATGGGCCTACGCTCACCGTACGGAAATTCAACCGCTGGTACACCAGCGATCAACTCGTCGAAGCGGGCAGCATGCCGGCCCTGATTCGCGACGACGTTGTGAACCTCATTCTGAAGCGCAAGAATGGCATCATCAGCGGCGGAACGGGTTCCGGTAAGTCAACGCTGATGAAGGCCCTACTTGACCACGTTCCGCTCGACGATGCGCTGCAACGGGATGCCTGCAAGGGCAGCCGCGGTCTTCTCGAGGTCGCTCTTGAGTTCGTGGACCGTCGCGTCGAGCTCGCTCTTAACCGCTGTCTCGCGTGTTCGAGCAGCCCGATTGAAATCATTGATCTGTTGTACGGCAGATCCCTGCAACAGGGTCCGAAAATTGTTGCCCTCTTTGCCTAAGCGGAGGATCGGATTTGGAAAATCGAGTCCGGAGGGTCTCACGCTTGCGAGCGTTTGTTCGAGTTTGTTCTCGACCACATCGAGCGCTTCATTCTTGTCCGACAGCAGCAAGACGCTCTTCTTCGCGAGGATTGCATCGAACGCAATGGCTGAGATCGTGTGCGATTTGCCGGTTCCCGGAGGTCCCTCGACCAACACGAATCGACAGTCGGGCTGCTTGAGGGCCGCGATAATCTTGGACTGCTCTTCGTTGATCGGAATGGGTGATGGCTGGACCATCCGATCACCAATCCCCAGCCCATCCCAACCATCCGACACTTTTCTGTCGACGGAGATTGGGTCATCCAGGACCACAGATCGGATCATGCCCTCAAACAAATCGAGGATCGGGCCTCCATCTCCCCGTGCCGCCGTTAACAATTCCTCGTAGTCGTTCAGGAGTGATTCGTCACTCTTATCGTAGACCGCCAGGTGGAGGGAGCTTTCCAAGGAGTAGCGTGGTGTATCCGCATTTTCCATCTGCTCCGCAGCAATGCGGAAGTCTGGCGGAAGGCGCAGGGCCGAGAGTACTTGGGTTGTGGGAACGGTAAGCAGCTCGCAGATGGCCTGCTCGCCGGTGGCATACAGGATGCGCTCACTCACCGGTGATGTTGCTTCTGCGCGGACGTTCGTCTCCTGCAAGACGAAATCGATCGCCCTCTTGTAGACCAAAACCTGCGGCTTCAGTGAGATGCGGTATTTGGTGGTTTCCTCTTCCATCTCGACCGTAAGGGGAATGTAAAAGAGGGGGAATGCATTCTTCTGAAAGCGGAGAACGCCGACGTACAGGTAAAGGTCGAGGTTCTCGCGCGACTTCGAAGCTGCGACCAGTTGCTTCACATCTGTATAAGCGTCCGCAGCGGCAAACGTCTCGAAATATTCCATCAAGACTGTTGAGGAATGGTCGCGCGTGAAGAGGCGTGTCAGCACTTCCCACAGGTCATCTGTCTTGCCAACAGAGGCAAGCGTATAAAGCGCCGTCGAAAGGTCATCATTAAGGGGCTGGAGCAGGATATTTGTCAGCTCCCCTTCTAGGTCATAGGTCGTTTCGAGTAGCGATTGTGCGTCTCGTCGGATCACGGGTTCCAGCAAACTCAGCAACGGGTGCACGATCCGTTCGCAGATTTCTTCCGCAGAGGCACGGAACATGTCCGTCACCCAACCGTCGGCGTATTCCGATTCCGCGAGGGTTGACTCGGCTCGGCCCACGATCTGCTGCCGAACCAGTGTGTAGGCTTCGCTTGGAGTCGCTGTGATGGCCTTTCGAACCGCGTCTCGAAAACGATCCGACAGTGTCGTCGTGAACGCTCGTCGCGAAACCACAACCGGTTCTAACTCAGTGGCCGGCACACTCAATGCGGACCAGAAAGCCGCGTTCAGCGATGCATAACGAGCCAGACTGAGTCCGACGCGGAGGCCACCTTCGCGTTGCAGTTGAAGACGTCTTCCCGGTGTCTGCTGTTTCTTAAAATCAGTCTCGAGATAGTTCAGGAAGTAACTGGAGACGCTCTTGGCCAGTTCCCGAATGGTGCTCTTTTCCATGGAAGACAGTTGGGACCTGCGCGGGTGTGGGATTGGACCAATGTAGCACTCGTTCTTGGTCGCGTTACCGCTGCACCTCAACAGGGAGGAGGCTTCCTCCCTGTCTTCTGCCGCTTCGCGTCTTCCGCCACCCTCCTCAGCGGACCGTTCCCGCCCGCAACGCCCACCCTCATAGTTCTCGTGCGCTAATGCGCACGGATACGGAAACCAAACCTCGCTAAGGGGCTCTGCCCCGATCGCGCGGCGCAAGGGGTTTCCCGCAGTCTTCCGCGCTGCGCTTGTGCAGACCTTCGCTGCGCTCGTCCTTTCCGTTCCGCTTCGCTGCTCTTCAAGGATGGGAGATACCCCTCCCCTTGCGCCTTGCTACCCCCGCCTTCGCCAGGTGGCGTTCGGCATGTACATGCCGCGTTCTACGCGGACGTGCAAAAGCAAAAGCCGACAAGGAGAGACACCATGAGCAGCAACGCCAACACCGTCAATGTCACCGCCATCGACAGCAAGAAGCCCCTCACCAAGCAGGAACTCATCGCCGCCAATATCAAGCTCTTGATTGAGCAATTGGAGGCCGGACATTCCGACGCCCTCACCAACTACCTCACCGCCATGAGCCGCTTTCACAACTACAGCTTCGGGAATGTGCTGGAGATTGCGCGGCAGATGCCCACTGCCACCCGCGTCGCAGGATTTTGGACGTGGAAGAACATGGGGCGCAGCGTCAACGCAGGAGCCAAGGGCATTCGCATTCTTGCTCCCATCGTCGGCGTTCGCCGCAAGAAGGACGAGGAAGCGAAGAAAGACATCATCAAGCAGAACGAGCGCGTCTTGCTCGGATTCCGCAATGCCTATGTCTTCGACATCTCGCAGACGAACGGCGTAGACCTGCCCACCGTGCATGAAGTAAGTGGCGACCCCGGCGACAACATCGACCGCCTAGCCGCTTTCGTGAAGAGCAAAGGCATTGCGCTCGTCTACAACGCGAACATCGCCCCCGCTCTTGGCATGAGCTACGGCGGGCGCATCGCCATCCTGCCCGGCCAGTCCAAGGCCGAGGAGTTTTCAACCCTTGTTCACGAGACGGCGCATGAGCTTCTGCACAAGGCCGAGCGGCGTACCGCGACCACGAAGACGATCCGGGAACTGGAGGCCGAAGCCGTGGCTTTCGTTGTCGGCAAGGCCGTTGGATTGGTCAACGACAGCGCATCCGCCGATTACATCCAGCTGTATCAGGGCAATGCTTCGCTTCTTGCCGAGAGCTTGGAAGTCATCCAGCAAACCGCCAGCGTGATCCTCTCGGCGCTGGAGCCTCCCATCGAGGCCGAGGACAACGAACCCGCCACCGCGACACAGCCGCAGGAGGTGGCGGCATGAAGACCGTATTGGCCATCTTGCAGGAGGCCGGAGGCTGGCGACCCAGCCTCTACCTCAAGATCGAACACCCGCCCTACATGGAGCTTGTCATCGAAGCGATCGATGAGTCGGGCCCGTGTGGTCTTCCTTCGCTCTCAGTCGCACACTACGGCGAACAAAACGGTGACCTCATGCGCGACCCGGAGATGTGCTTCGAGCTGGGATTCGCCGGTGGCGCACACCTGAACCCGTTCTATTGGCGCAATGACTACGTAGGCATAGAGCAGTGGAGCCGCTTCATTCAGGAAGGCAATTACTGCTACCACCCGCAGCTACACACGCAGCATGAGAGCTTCGCGAAGACGTGGGACAACAACCTGCGACAGCAGGGCTTTGCCGAAGTGTTCAAGGACAAGTGCATCGTCGGCTAGTCCGCTTCTCTTGGAGCGGAAACGTCCGATCTATGCCGCTCTGCGACCTCAGCCCTCAACCGCTCGAAAGGAGCCTCCTGTTATGGAAACCCAGATCATCAATGCCACCGAGTACCGCGACGTGTCGCTTGCTCTCTTGAATGAATCCACGACCAATCCGCGCCGCACCTTCGAGGAAACCGCCCTTAAAGAGTTGGCAGACTCCATTCGCAGCCAGGGTGTTCTCTCGC
This sequence comes from Terriglobus roseus, assembly GCF_900105625.1. Classification (NCBI taxonomy): domain Bacteria; kingdom Pseudomonadati; phylum Acidobacteriota; class Terriglobia; order Terriglobales; family Acidobacteriaceae; genus Terriglobus; species Terriglobus roseus. The sequence goes on along the minus strand of NZ_FNSD01000001.1, from coordinate 1,336,396 downwards.
CCTTGCTCGTTCGACCGCTCACGGAAAACGGCTTCGAGATCATCGCAGGTGCTCGGCGTTACCGCGCCGCGCAGATCGCTGAACAGGCCACCGTTCCTGTGCGCATCGTCAACCTGTCCGATGCCGCCGCGTTAGAGGCACAGCTAGTCGAGAACCTGATTCGTGCCGAGATTCACCCGATGGAAGAAGCACAGGGCTTCCGCGCCTTACTGGACTTGGAGGACCCTAAGTACAGCATCGAGCAGATCGCCGCCAAGGTTGGCAAGACTCCTGCCTTTGTGGCACAGCGTCTCAAGCTAACCGATCTCGCACCCGCAGCCGTCGAAGCCTTCTATGCCGACAGCATCGGCGTAGGACATGCGCTGCTACTGGCAAAGCTGCCAGCCGATCAGCAGGAGCAAGCTCTCAAAGCTTGCTTCAAAGAGGTCTATGCCAATGGCGACAAACCCGCAAGATTACTCCTGCCTGTTCGGAATCTCCAATTCTGGATTGCAACCAACGTCCTGCTCATCCTCAAAGATGCACCGTTCAATAAACGCGACGCACAGCTTGTGCCGACGGCTGGGAGTTGTGCCGACTGCCCGAAACGCACAGGTCACAACAAGCTTCTCTTCGGGGATGACCTTGGCAAGCAGGGGGACCAATGCACCGACCCAAGCTGCTATCAGGCCAAGGTGGGCGCGCACGTTGCGAAGACGATTGCCGCGAAGCCGGAACTGGTACAGATCAGCACTGCTTACGGTGTACAGCAGGAAGGAAGCCCTGTTCTCCCAAGGAACAGGTACACCGCACTTCGAGATGACCGCCCTAAGTCCGACGACGAGGCGAAGCGTCCCGAGTTCAAGCAGTGCAAGTACACCACCGAGGCCATCATCACCGAGGGCAGCGATGTCGGCACCATCCACAAGGTATGCGCGAACTCGACTTGCCCGGTGCATCATCCCAAGCAAGCCAGCGGACGGGAGGAGGCGCGATGGAAGGCAGAGCAGGACAAGCAGCGCCGCGATCAAGCCATTGCCAATGCAACCGGGCTTCGTGTCCTCTCCGCCATAGCCGCCGCCGTCCCGGTTCGATTGCTCAAGCGCGATCTGCTCTTTGTGCTGGAGAAGTTGGTTGCGGTCTTGGATGAGCCACGCATCGAGACGTTGGCGCGTCAGCACGGCATCCGGCAGAAGCGGGATGAGGGGGCATCGCGAAGACGCTAACAGCCTTCATGCGTCGCGCCGATGAAGGCACGTTGTCCCGGCTAACGGTCGAGGCCACAATCCTTCTGGCATCTTCCCGCCAGAGCGGAACTGCCATCCTGAAGGATGCCGCAACGCTGTACAAGGTGGACGCCGAAGCCATCGGACAGAAAGTCAGGCAGGAGTTCGCAGCCAAAGCCAAGGCGAAGAAAGAACCCAAGCCCGAAGCCAAACCCGTTGCAAAGGCCAAGAAAGCGGCTTAGCGTCCCATCCATCGAGGGGCGGCGAACCTGCCGCTCCTCGCTTCGTTTTGCTCCAAAACGCGCAGGAAGACACCGCTTCGGTTTCTCCCTGCACCCACGTTCCCGCTTTGGCTCCGGCCCCCGCTCGCCGGCTGCGCGGCAGGACGACGTTCCCCCTTCCTGCACTTTTCCCCTTGGCTGCCTGCGGCGCGTCCCCCAAAGACAAGCGCGTCTTTCTACCTTCCCAAGTTCAAGGGTTGCTAGGCTCTTTCGGAGCATCGACGGGGCGAGAAGCTCCTATAGAGATGAACACTAGCTGCGCTGGCTCATTTGCAAGCGCTATGGTGACTTGTTGTCGAAAGACGGAACCAACGCTGCGACTTACGGGAGAGAATCAAAGAGGTCGCGACTGCGGACGGCTAGCGCTTTGGCGAGCTTGCCGATGTTCTCAAGAGCGACATTGCGCTCGCCACGTTCGATCCCACCGATGTAGTTCCGATGGAGTCCCGCACGCTCCACTAATTCCTCTTGCGAGTACCCACGCTCTTCCCGTAACGTCCGGATGGACTTGCCGAAAAGGGTTTTGAGGGAAGGAGCAGGCACATCTCCATGCTTCGGTCCCTGACCACTATGAGTCTACACACGATGAGTGTGATATTCTCCGCTCCATCATCGCTGGAAGGAGGGACGGACCTTGGTCGAGTGCAAGGATGTGGCCGGTCGTGTCGTTCGTTCGCTCACGCTGTATGAGGACGGCCCGTATGGTCCGGAAGTGTCTGTCGATTTCGAAGACGGAACGAACTTCACCGCGACGTTACATGCGCGGCATGTGATCGAAGGCAAACTTACCCGTGATGAAGGCGGGGAGCCCGTTCTCCTCCACCAGTTCCTAACGCCGCCATCGACACGCTAGCTCCGTGCTTCGTATTCAGTCAATGAGGCACCCCCGCCACAGGCCTGCAGCACCGGTGCATGAAGGTATCGTCATGCGTTTGACGGGACCGGGCATGGGCTGCGTTGAATCGACGATGCGCCGCCAGGACTTAAAGTTGATTCCGCTGCACGTTGCGCTTCCTCTTAGTCGAGATGGACTCGGAACATAGGTGTTGCATCGTCTGCGGTTGTAGACTCCGTCAGGGACTGCCATGCTTCTGTTTCTGCGAGACGGCTTAGGTCCCATTGCTTCAGGTACGCAGCTGCTGTCGCGCCCAGAATGAGGCGCCGTGGCACCTTATCCCCTTTCACCAACGTCAGAATGACGTTGGCGATCTTGCGTGGATCACTCTCCTCGTGACCTGCGCCATCCTTCAGCCATTGATAGATCGGTCCGACGGACGCCTGATATTCGGGCATCAGCTCAGGCATGTTCTGCCGAGCCCTTGGATTCCAATTCGTTCGGATACCACCCGGTTCCAGTGTGACCATCTTGACTCCGAACGGGGAAACCTCCGCGGCGACTGAATCACTGAAGCCGCCGACTGCCCATTTCGCCGCATGGTACGGCGAATTACCGGGCACGGTCAGTCGTCCACCGATCGAGGAGATTTGTACGATCCAGCCGCTCTTTTGCTTTCGCATGATGGGGACAGCAGCGCGTGTGGTGAAGACAACACCATAGAAAGATGTATCCACCACAGCTTTGAAGTCCCTTGGGCTGATCTGCTCAAACGGGGCTATGTGTCCGTATCCTGCATTGTTGACGAGAACATCGAGACGTCCGAACGCATCGACCGCGAGTTGAACTGCGGCTTCGGCGGCACGTTCGTCGGTCACATCGAGTGCTACTGTCCGAACCTGGTCGCCATAGGTGGCTTTGAGCGCCTCAAGCATTTCAGGATTTCGTGCGGTGGCGATGAGACGCTGACCCGCTCGGAGAGCCGCTTCAGCGATCTCCCGACCCAAGCCGCTTCCGCAGCCGGTTATCAACCATACCTTTGACATGTGCTCCACTCCTTCTGCTCCGGCTCCAGTGGTAGTAAAGAAGATCTCTACCTACGTTGTTCTCGGAACTACCGGCGACGGGAAGGTCACTGGTGGCAGGCTTTCAATTGCAAGTGTTCTCATCGCAGTTTCACTACGATCTTCCCAAACGGGCCTCGGTCGAGATGATCGAGGGCATCCGGCAAATCGACGAAATCATAGACCGCATCAATCACTGGCTCGATTCGATGTACTTCAAGGAACGACAGTAGTTCTTCCGTATCCTTGCGGGAACCCACAGAGAAGCCGTGGATTTTGAGCGATTTCATCATGAGGTCCGGTAAGGAAATACTTGAGGTCTTACCTTCAAGGAAACCAATAATTGCGATGTGGGCTCCCCAGGCCGCCGCGTTAATGGAGTGTCGCAACGAATCGCCGCCCACGACCTCAAGAATCTGATCTACGCCTTCGCCCGAGGTGAGGAGCCGTACCGCCTCCTCCCAATTCGGCATTACCGACGAATTGATCATCGCAGAGGCACCCAGCTGTTCGATCCGTTGAATCTTCTCCTCGCTCCGCGATATGGCTATGACACGCGCCCCATGCGCAAGTGCGAGCTGTAAACCGAACAAGGAAACACCCCCAGTTCCTTGCACAAGAACTGTGTGTTGAGGCTTGAGCTGGCCGTGTTTGAAGAGGGCGACCCATGCCGTTACCGCTGCAATGGGCAAGGTCGAAGCCTGCGCGGCAGTTAGATACGCGGGATATGCGAGGACGCCGTCCTCGTCAAGTAGGACGTACTCCGCCAGCACGCCGGTCAGTGGCCAGCCAAGATTCGAAGCGTTGGCTTCTGGATTGGGAACCCCATCCAACCAACGCTGCTTGAAAACGGAGAGGACTCTGTCTCCAACCTTGAAACGCATAAGCCCCTCGCCCACCGAAACAACCTCACCCGCAACGTCCGAACCCGGAACTATGGGGAAGGTGATGCGGGCGGGATAGCTCCCATCTACGATCGCCTTATCGCGATAGTTGAGGGAGACAGCTTCAGCACGGACCAAGACCTGACCGGGACCCGGGCTAGGACGTGGCTGTTCGGTAATACGTAGATGCTCTTTTCCTTGGCCCTCAAGCTGCCAGATTCTCATGATTTCTCCTGAATCGGTGTTTCACAGGACCGCCGTCGCGTTTACTTTGCGACACGAAACAACGCGGCACGAAACAACGCGGAAACGTCCTATCCACGATTAAGCCAGAAGTACGATCTCGAATCTATTGTCCTAACGTATCGGTCCTTGCGCCTTGAAACGAGCCTCCTATAAGTCTCAGTCCATATCGCAGAGAGCTTCGACTGAATGCGATAGGCAATCGGCCGAGTCGAAATTTGACAGAGATTCGTCTTGGGGACGTCGGCGAGAAAACGCCTTCGGCGGCGAGGGTGGCGAGAGTGAGCCGGGTAGACGTGGACAAACACGTTGATCGTGGGGTGTGCTCATTCCACGCGACTTGTCTTCGTCGACGTCCTACCAAACCTCAACCGCTAGATGTGCCAACTTGAACGGTGTGCTTACGATCTATGACTCTCAGACACCACGGCACGCGCGTCTAGCGTTCGAGAGGTCGTGACGCGGAGCCGTGTCGCGATTTTCACAAGATCCGCAACGGAACTGGCATTCAGCTTGCGCATGAGGCTACCACGATGCGCCTTCACTGTGATCTCGCTAATCCCAAGTTCGCTGCCTACTTGTTTGTTTGGAAGTCCGGCAGCGACCAAGGCCATGACCTCACGCTCTCTCGGGGTTAATTGCCCATACATAGACCGCAATTCACGGATCTCATTCTTACGACTCAGCAGGTGTTTACTGCGCTGCAGCGCACCGCGAATGGCATTCAACATCGTCTCATCGCTGAAGGGCTTTTGAAGAAACTCGATTGCTCCTGCCTTCATCGCTTGTACGGTCATGGGGATGTCACCATGGCCAGTGATAAAGATGATGGGCATCTCAGTCCGGTCAGAGCCAATACACCTTTGCAGCTCGAGCCCATTCAGACCAGGAAGCGAGACATCAAGAACAAGACAATTCGGAACCACAGGTGGATCGTAGGCGAGAAAATCAGATGCCGACACGAATAGCTCGACCTGCCAGCCCTCATTGCGAAGAAGGAGCTCCAAGGATTCACGGACTGACACATCGTCATCCACTACGAAGACAATCGGTAGGACTTCTTGCATGGATGCATCCCCCAGTGTTTCGCCATGCGTTCTCAAAAATCATCGCACACGGGTCATCTCGGCCCAAATGATCCAGAGAGTGTCTTAGCGGAATGCTTTGGTAAGCGCCTCGAGCAACGCGGCGTCGCTAAACGGTTTAAACAGACACTCGACGGCACCTTGTTTGATCAAACTCAAGCGCGCGGATTCATCTCTCAGAGCGGTTATGAAAATGATTGGGACTTGTGAGCCGCTCCGCCTCAAATACCGCTCAAGATCTAGTCCAGTGGTCCCCGGCATGTTGATATCAAGAAGCAAGCAGTCGGTCTTTGACGCTCCATCAGATGAAAGAAATGCTTCGGCCGATGCGAACGTGTAGGCTTGGAATCCCAATTCAGCGAGCAAGTCAGGCAGGGACTCCCGAATCGATTCGTCGTCATCAACCACTGAAACAACCAAACGTGCAGTCTTCATGAATCCCTTTGCGATATCTGGGTCACCGTTGGGGTGATTTAGCTTAGGCGGGCGACCGCTTGCGCTCAGCGGCCCAATACCCAGCACGACCGCTACAGAGGCACGAGCTAGGCCACAAGAACCGTAGTTCGACTTCACGTAGTGGAATCACAAATTATGATCCCCCGAGCGCGGCTTACGCGCCATTGTCCTTAGGTATTGCTTTTCGAAATAAGGCATTGTCGTCCGACTGTTCTGCGGAATCAATGTCGTTCGAAAGGAGACGAGGACTGGGAGTAAGTGGACGCAGCCTCTCGGACGCACCACTCGCATTGCCGGGTGTTTTTTTTTGAGTTCGATTGGCGACGTTGACCTCGTATGGGATCGAGAATTCGAAGGTCGATCCAGGGCCATCATTTGGCCTCGCCGCAATTTTTCCTCGATGAGCCTCGATAATGGACCGACTCACGGAGAGCCCGATCCCCATCCCCTTGGTCTTCGTTGTATGAAAGGCTTGGAACAACGTCTCCGAAAGTTCGGGATCAAAGCCGATGCCCGAGTCAGTGACGCTGAGACGCACGCTATCGTCGTCCCCAATGTCGGTCTTAATCCGAATGGTCCTTTGCACACCATGAAATGACTCGAATGCATCTGAGGCATTTCGGAGCAGGTTCAAGATAACTTGCTGCAACTGAATTCGGTCGCCGAAGATTTGTGGGAGGCCCTCTGCCAGTTCCTCCTGTAGCGAAACGCGATTTCTCTGCAATTCGGCCTGCGATAGCGCGATCACTTCTTTGGCGACCTCGCTCAGATCCAATGGAGCCGCCGCAATCTCTCCTTTGCTGAAAAGCGTTCGCAGTCTGCACACCACGTCAGAGGCCCGATTTCCATCCCGAATGGTCCGGCGGGCAGTTTCGCGCGCCCCTTCTATATTTGGCGGATCGCCGCTGAGCATGCGAAGACTTGTACTCGCGTTTGTAACGATTCCCGAAAGTGGCTGGTTGATTTCGTGTGCGATGGAAGCCGTTAACACGCCAAGGCTACTAATTCTCGTAGCATTTGCGAGGTCTTGTCGGGCCTTTGCGAGCGCTTCCTCCTCGAGTTTGCGTTGCGTTACATCCTGGACTGCCCCAATGTATTCGAGGCGTCCCTCGGGATCGCGACGAGCATGTGCCCTCAGATGGAGGTACTTGATCGCGCCATCCGACATCACGATCCTATGTGAATATTCCAGATCATCCATTTCTCGCTGAGCGCGTTGAAGCATATCCGGCAGATATTTCAGATCATCTGGATGGAGACGCCGAGCAAACAAATCGAAAGTGATTTGAAGGGAAGGATCGAGATCATAGATCGAGTAAAGTTCATCCGACCATCGAATGTCCTCGGTTGCAACACACCACGAGAAGCTACCGATACGTGTCAGCTGTTGAACCTCCGCAAGAAACGCTTCGCTGCGGCGGACTTTCTCCTCGGCTTCTTTCCGGTCATTGATATCGGTGCTCGTTCCGAACCATTTGACAATGTCTCCTGCTTCATCACGCAAGGGTGTTGCACGAAAGAGGAACGCCCGATAGAGCCCGTCGAAACGTCGCATTCGAGCCTCGATTTCACCAGGCGTCCCGGCGGCGACGACGGACTGCCAGTATTCGAGCAGACGGGGCAAGTCGTCAGGGTGGATCGATTGTGTCCAACCCCATCCATCAGCCTCCGGCGCCTTCAGTCCTGCAAAGGTTAGGTAATGATCGCTGACGAAATCTATCGAACCGTCAGGGCGTGCAGACCACGCCACCACAGGTATCGTGTTGATGAACAGGCTAAGGCTATTTTCCTGGGCTTGAAGAGCCTCGTTTCGTTTCCTATCCTCGATATCCGTGAACAACAGATACCAGCGCACGATAGCGTGGTGCTCGTCGCGCAATGGCATTCCTCGCACCTGGAACCACCGGTAGACACCGTCATACCTTCGGCAGCGATGTTCCATCTCGAGCGGTGCTCCGGTCTTGCTCGATTGGATGGTTTTCTCGATCACGCCTTCGAGATCGTCAGGGTGCACAACACCGTTGTGCTTCCAATCCCGAATTTCTTCAAACGTCATCCCGTAGTAATCCAAAAGACGCTGATTAACAACTTCCAAATTCCAATCTGCTGTGAGGGTACAAACCAGACCCGGAATCGTGTTAACGATAAGGCGAAAATCCAACACACCGTTCTCACTTGTTGACGATTCCTCGGCAATCGGCTTCATCATTTATCCCTCCCCATCCTAAGCTCGGCATCTTCCGAAGGTGTCGACCAATACCTTCGTCTGATAGACGGCCTCCGTTCAGGCTGGCCTAATCACCTATGTGAGTCGCGTCCAGACTGCATAGGTGAGACGCTCTCGCTTCCGCGAACGAAGGGAGCATCGCTCTGCTTAGGTTACCGAGCGGTGTCAGTCAAACGCAAGAGCGCAGGATGCGGGCAGGAATCTGCTTTGCAGCAAACGAAATTCCGTTTGTCGCGAACGGCCGTCCTGTGGCCACAGCAGTGGGCCCTACCGGTCATCGGCTTGGCAAACGCCAGAGAGGCAAATCGCCATCATCATTCCAAGCCTTGTCCCAACCATAAAAGTCCCATCAAACCAGGAAAGGCATTCGTCCGAAGTGAATATTGTTAAACAACGAAAGGGCACGTATCTATCTCTTTTACTCCTGCTCACTTCTTCAATCTTCGCCCAGCCCATTAAATTAACATCTGGTTTAGTACACACCCCCGATGTTGATCTCTTCTTTGAGGTCCACGGCGATCTCTCCCAGTCTACTGGTACGCCGATCATCTTCGCGAATGGCGGCCCGGGGTTTCCATTGCAAATCACCTCCCGATCTAAAGCATGGGGGATAATTTCGAAGAAGTGGCCGATCGTGTTCTATGACCAGCGGGGCTTAGGTTCTTCACATCTGTTGAATCCGAATGCACCGCAGAGCATCCAGGCGCAGATCTCGGATGTAGAAGCGTTACGTCAAGCCCTCGGGGTGGAAAGGATCATCATTGCTGGACATTCCTGGGGGGGCAACATCGCGATGGGATACGCAGAAGCCTTTCCACAGCATGTTACCAAAATGATTCTCGTCGATTCAGCGGGCCCGCACTGGCACGAAGAGGGGGGCAGCACCCTTGAGAGTTTCTTCCCGGACGTCGTAGAGCAATCCCGCCTTGCGAACAAAGGCGATAACGACCCTAAGCATCAGGATGAAGAATATAGCCGGCATCTTTCAATGATGTTTTATGGAGAAGAGAGCCGACGAAGATTTGAGACTGCGGCAAAGGGCATCAGGCTCAACCAGACAATCTACGAGGCCAACGCAGAATCCATGAAAAGAGAGGATCAGTGGCCGCAGTTGCAGTCTTTGCGTATTCCGACATTAGTGTTGACCGGTCGCTTCGACGTTAACATTCCTCCCCTCACGGCATGGAAAATTCACAAAGCGATCAGGGACTCAACCTTCATAGCGCTTCCCAAGAGTGGTCATTTTCCGTTTGTCGAAGAGCCTGAAACGTTCGCGAGACTCGTCACTAACTTTTTGCGAGCGCAGCCGGTAATCACACCAGCCCGATAGTTGGATCTTTACCCTTCCTTCGTGTTTATGTTCTAGCGAATCGACACTTGGGACTGAAGATCGAACAATTGGCTCCGGACATTGACGTTAGCCACAGCGTGCGCTGAGTTGTCGAAATCTTCCAGCGTGACAGTGGCTCGCGCGAGGAATGATAACGGGAGAATTTCTTCATCCTTAGTCATTTGTCACCTCATCTGTCGGTGGGCGCAACTGGTCGCGCCGACACTCCCCCCAAACAGGAGACTATTTCGTGAAAGCAAACCTTATAATTGATAACAACCACGTGGAAGCAATCGACGGCGGGAAGTTTGAGCGCTATAACCCCATGGGTGACAGCGTCGTGACCACTGTAGCGGCTGGCGGTACGAAGGATGCATGTCTAGCCGCGGAATCAGCGGCACGTGCGTTTGAGACATGGTCGCAAACAACCCCCTTGGAACGGCGAACTATCCTTCTCGCAGCAGCGGATCGGCTTGAAGCCAAGATGGACGTGATAAGCAAGACCATGGCTGCGGAGGTAGGTGCATCTGCCATGTGGAGCGCCCTGCATGTCACGATGGCGGCAAATCTTTTTCGTGAAGCTGCAGGGCTGACAACGCAGACGATCGGGGAGACGATTCCGACGAATCGACCAGGGTTGCTGTCAATGACAATACGTCAGCCAGTCGGTGTGGTCCTCAGCATTGCGCCTTGGAACGGGGCCATCGTGCTTGGCGCCCGGGCGATAGCCTACCCGATCGCATGCGGCAACACAGTAGTCCTTCGTGGCTCAGAATTGAGCCCAGCAACCTTCTCTTTACTTGTGGAAGCACTTCACGAAGGTGGACTACCACCCGGGGTGCTGAATCTCGTCTTCAACGCGCCGGCTGCGGCACCTGAAATCATCGACACCCTTATCAATCACCCAGCGATTCGACGCATCAACTTCACCGGGTCAACTCGTGTTGGCAAAATCATCGCCGAGAAGGCGGGCCGAGTGTTGAAGCGCTGTCTCCTAGAACTGGGCGGAAAGTCACCCCTCGTCGTTCTCGACGATGCCGATATCGACGGCGCGGTCAACGCTGCGGTGTTCGGGGCTTTCATCTATCAGGGACAGATCTGCATGAGCACCGAGCGTCTTGTCGTTGACGAGACTGTGGCAGATGCATTTGTTGAACAGCTGGCACGGCGGGCGGAAGTATTGGCGGTCGGTGATCCCACCGTAAATTCATCCATTGTCGTTGGACCACTGATTGACGCTCACTCCGGCTCGCGGATCAACGAGTTGATCCGCGATGCCCTTAGCAAAGGCGCAATTCTAGTCACGGGGGGCTACGCCGAAGGAGCTGTAATGCGCCCAACCGTTCTGGATCGTTGCACGCCTCAGATGATGATCTACGACGAGGAGAGCTTTGGTCCCATTACGACCGTGGTTCGGGTAAGCGGCATCGAGGAGGCTATTAAGATTGCCAACGACACTCAGTACGGTCTGGCCGCCGCCGTGTTTGGACGCGATGCCTACCGTGCCTTGCAGGTGGGTCGGCGCATTGATGCGGGGGCCGTGCACATTAATGGCACCACCGTGCAGAACGAGTCGCAAGCGCCGTTCGGCGGTGTGAAAGCCAGCGGGTATGGCCGTTTCGACGGTAGAGCGGTCATCGATGAATTTACCGAACTCAAGTGGATGACGATTGGGCAGGCAGATCAGGCCTACCCAATCTAAGTACCGACTCCGCAAGTCACGCCCTAGTTGTCCCGTGCCAGATATTGGTCGGGACAACTGACGCGTTGCAATTTCGCCTATCGGGACGGCCTGCCCCTCTAGCTCAACGTCAGTCTCTGACTCGGCCCCGTACGTGGAATCTAAGCGTTTACACATTGCGGCTTGTGCGGGCGGACTCCTCGATCCGCAAGCGGTTGTTGAGTCCTCCAATAGAATCTGGACGGTCCAAGTGGGACAACCAACCGATCGATCTCGGTCCCGGTACGAAGGTATTGCCCGATACCTTGGTCCAATAGATTCCGTTCACGGTTGCTGGCCTAATGAGCTAAGTGACTCGCTTGTGAGTGCAAGTGGTTGCTGATAGGAAAAGGCTCTCTAGTCGATGAGAGGTTATCAACCGATATGCTCCACGCCGACAGACAGAGCGGAGCATCAGCACGGCGTGATCATACGTGGCGGAGGATCTCCGAAGACCACATCGCTTGATGGGCGGCACGGAAAAGTTCGATCGAAAGGATCCACTATGCCGAACGGAATGGAAGCACTTGTACGGGCACATATGGGCAAGGGAGGGACGACTATGTCAGGACATCTCAACAAAGCGGTGGCACTCGTTACGGGTGCGTCGAGTGGTATTGGACGAGCTACTGCTATTCGCCTTGCGGCGGCTGGCGCCGACGTAGTGCTGGTAGCGCGCCGAGACGAAGAGTTGAAGAGCGTAGACAAAGAAGTTGTCGCGATGGGCAGGAAGGCGTTTCGAATCGCTACGGACATCAGCTCCGCCGATGAAGCCACTGCCATCGTGAACAAGACGATACAGAAGTTCGGACGCTTAGATCTTCTCGTCAATGCTGCTGGCGTGATGCTAAATGGGCCGTCGATTGAGTCTCCGCTTACCGATTGGGACCAGATGGTGAATGTCAACCTCAGGGGCCTGATGTACGTCACGAAAGCCGCGCTCCCCCATTTACTGAGCGCAGTATCTAGCAGTCCACGCTCCGTCGCGGATGTAGTCAACATCTCTTCGGTGGCAGGTCGTTTCACTGCGCCGCAGGTAGCGATCTACAACGCGACCAAGTTCGCAGTCACCGCTGCGACAGAGTCCTGGCGTCAGGAATTTACGAAGCAGTCTCTGCGGTTTTCGGTCATCGAACCGGGCGCAACCGCGACGCAACTCTTCGACCAGAAAGCTGGGCAATGGGAAGGGTTCACGAAGGCCTTCGGAGAAGTGGAGCGCCTTCATGCGGAAGACATCGCCGAGGCAGTTTATTACGTTGTCGCCAGCCCACGCCGCGTCGCTGTAAACGAAATGGTCGTCAGACCCACGGATCAGGCATAGAAACGCTAAAAGAAGAACCCGGAGCAGTCTCACCGCTCTGTGGATTCGCCTAGAAGCATGGGTCGTGGAGTACCCCCAGAACATGATCAAGTTGTTCCGACGCTTGTCGGAAGGTAAGCATGGAGGAAAAGATGCCAAACAGACTGGATGGAAAGGTCGTGCTGATAACGGGAGCCGCACGAGGAATTGGTGAGGCTCATGCCAGACTTTTCGCTGCTGAGGGAGCGGACGTAGTTCTCGCCGATGTTAGGCGCGATCTCGGTGCACCTTTAGCCAAGGATATCGAGGTTCAGGGCGGAAGGGCTATCTACGTTGATCTCGATGTGACTAGGAGCGAACAGTGGGAATCCGCCGTCAAAACGGCGGTCTCACACTACGGCAAGCTCACGAGTCTCGTGAATAATGCGGCTATTTACAGCGACAAAGGCCTAGAGTGCACGCCACCCGATCTGTGGTCCAAGATCTTGCACACGAATCTCGATGGGCAGTGGTTGGGAATGCTTGCGGCGATGCCCGAACTGCTGAAGAATAAGGGCGCCGCGATCGTGAATGTCTGTTCGCTATTCGGCAACATCGGTGTGCCGGGATCGACGGCATACCAAGCATCGAAGGGCGGGGTGCGTCTTCTGACGAAGTCCGTCGCGATGGAATACGCGAAGCGCGGAGTTCGTGTGAACTCGGTCCATCCGGGATCCATCAATACCGACTTCGCAACCGGAGTTGTGACCGACGAAAAACTCAACGAGATGCGAACGCAAATCCCGATGGGTCGACCTGGCGAGTCGATAGAAGTTGCATATGGATCTCTCTACCTCTGCTCTGACGAGGCAAGCTACCTGACCGGCACAGAACTCATCATCGACGGTGGGTGGAGCGTTCCGTAGAAAGAGCTGTTTTTAAGTGAGGTGATGAAACGTCATCTCACTGTGTCCTTTACCTCATTAGAAAGCTTTGCCACACCTGCTGCAGCAGTGGGTTCGCGGATCATCGTCTTTCTTTTGCGCTCGCTTTGGTGGCAAAGCAGGACGTATGCCTCACGCAGCGACCTCGCTGCCATGACAGGAGAACGACTTTGAACAACAAAACCGATCAGCCGCAAACGTCTGAATCCGAATCGCTCATGAGTCGGGTAGAAGGCAATCAAGCCAGTTTGAGGTCGAACTTGCGAGCCCACTACGACTTTATTGTTTGTGGATCCGGATCATCCGGGTCGGTCGTGGCTCGTCGACTCGCTGAAATTGACGGGGCAAGTGTCCTACTGTTGGAGGCCGGCGGAATTGACGACCTGCCTGCAGTTGAAGAAGCCAACCAGTGGACCTCGAACCTTGGGTCTGACCGAGATTGGGCTTTCAAAACACAACCTATTCCGCAGCTGAACGATCGGTCGCTCGTGCTTTCTACCGGCAAAGTACTGGGCGGTGGATCGAGCATCAATGTAATGATTTGGTCTCGCGGTCACAAGAGTGACTGGGATTACTTCGCCGAAGCGTCCGGGGATGCAGCTTGGAACTACGACTCCGTACTTTGCCAGTACAAGCGCATCGAAGATTGGCACGGCACGCCCGATCCTAGTCACCGTGGAACCGGCGGACTCGTATTTGTACAGCCTGCACCGAATCCACATCCGATGGCCGTGGCGATGGTCGATGGAGCAAAGAGCGTTGGCATCCCAACATTCGATAGTCCCAACGGAATCATGATGGAAGGTGACGGTGGTGCCTCCATCGTCGACACGAGACTTCGGGACGGGAAGCGTCTTTCCGTCTTTCGCACATACGTTCTTCCTTTTATGGATCGCCCAAATCTGACCGTCGTTCCAAATGCGCTAGTCACCAAAGTGTTGTTTCAAGGAAAGCGAGCGAGCGGCATTGAAGTCGTCCTCGAAGGCAAGGCGTTACGGATTGGAGCGGAGCGCGAAGTCGTCTTGTCAATGGGTGCGTTCCATACACCCAAAATCTTGATGCAGTCCGGTATTGGAGATGAGACGGAACTCCAGCGCCACGGAATCCCGGTCATTCAACACCTTCCAGGCGTTGGGCAGAACTTCCAGGATCACGTTGGAGCGGCAAGTTGCATCTGGGAGTCAGAGCGAGATGTTGTTGTCCGGAATAACGGCTGCGAAGCAACATTCTTCTGCAAGAGCGACCCATCTGTCCCGACTCCCGATCTACAACCATGTCAACTGGAATTTCCATTTGGGAGCCCAGAAATAGCCAACCGGTACTCACTGCCACAACGCGGTTGGTCTTTATATGCCGGGCTCGTTCGACCCAAGAGCAGAGGGTACATCAGGTTGACCGGACCGGGTCCATTGGACCCATTGCAAATCCAACCAAACACGTTGGAGCATCCCGACGATCTTCAGGCACTCATGCGGAGCGTGGAGATCTGTCAGGAGATCGGCAACTCGCCTTCTCTTCGAGCGTTTTCTAAACGCGAAGTTGCCCCCGGAAAACTCACCAGACAAGAGATGGACCAGTTTGTGAGGAACTCCACCCTGACGTACTGGCACCAGACGTCGACGGCCAAGATGGGCCACGACTCCATGTCGGTTGTCGACAGCCGCCTGAGAGTCTATGGCATCCAGAATCTCCGCATTGCGGACGCTTCCATTATGCCGCGCGTGACGACGGGGAACACCATGGCGCCATGCGTCGTTATTGGAGAACGTGCAGGCGAACTAATCAAGCACGACCACGCTTGCACCTGAACCTCTTCGTTTGCAACTCCCCCCACGACTGAATCACTCAACGCATGTGCTGAAGAAAGGAAGGAAACAACATGAATGTCATTCTCGAATCACGACGCGTAGTTCGTATAGACAGTCCTTCAGTGCAGGGGGGAATGAACGATAAGCATCGCGTTCGTCCCCTCATCTCTCCAGGTAATTGGGTTGAGACGGACCCCTTTCTCTTGCTAATGGAAGACTGGTTTCCCAAAGGAGTGTTTGATCCGCATCCGCACCGGGGGATGGAGACAGTTACATATGTACTCGAGGGTCGCATAGAGCACTATGACAACCACGGTCACATGGGAACCATCGCTGCGGGAGACGCGATGTGGATGACCGCAGGTAAGGGTGTGATCCACAATGAACAGCCAGTAGATGGTCAAACAGTTCATGCGTTGCAACTTTGGATCAATTTGCGGAGCGAAGAGAAACAAGTCTCCGCTCATTTGCAGACGCTCCACGCCGTAGCTATGCCCGTTCGAAAAGAACCTGGAGTCGAAGCACGCGTCTTTTCCGGAAGGTCCGGTACAACGGAAGCCCCAACGACCAATCACACCCCCGTCATGATGGTCGAGCTGCGGCTTGGCCCTGACGCGGAGATCCAGCATGAGATACCGCCGGGATTCAACGCGTTCGTCGTGCTTCTTGAGGGTAACGCCAGAGTGTGTTCCCCCACTGTAAATGTCAGGGCGGGCCAGATCGCTTGGTTCACACAAAGCGAGAACGTGAGCGCCGCATTCCTAAGCGCAGACGATCACGGATTGAGGGCCCTTCTTTTTGCGGGAAAACCTCTTCGTGAACCCGTTGCTGCTCGTGGCCCTTTCGTCATGAGTACCGAAGAAGAACTCCTCGTTGGATTTCGAGACTATCGATCTCAGGGGGAGCAATTCGGGTTGTGAATTCAATCCACATAGTCTGACGCGATCGGCAACGAAATTGCCCTACAAGGAGTCAACATGCGCAAAATTATTGTTTTAAATGTTGGTGCACCATCTGTACTTGAAGTCACGGAAGTGGCGACGCCACAGATTTCTGCTGGTCAAGCGCTCGTACGTGTAGAAGTAGCTGGCATCAATTTCTTAGACGTTTACCAGAGACAGGGTGTAATCAGCGCGCCGCGTCCCTTTACCCCAGGATTCGAAGGCGTCGGCACGGTGATTGAAGCAGGGGCTGGTGACGCGGCGCCCCGTCCCGGTGCGAGAGTTGCGTGGATCAACAATTTCGGCTCGTATGCGGACGTGGTGTTGGTCCCTTTTGATCAGCTGATACCGATACCTCAAGACTTCGCTATCAGCGCAGGACTGCTATTCCAAGGTGTGACTGCGCAGTATTTGATTCGCGAGTACAGGACGATCGCGCCGTCCGATGTGGTCCTGGTTCATTCTGCCGCAGGAGGAGTAGGACAGGTACTGGTGCAGTGGGCGAAGCATCTCGGCGCACGCGTTATCGCGACAGCATCCACCGACAAGAAGTTGGAGATTGCGCGCAAGCTAGGTGCCGATACCCTCATCAATTACTCTCGGGAATCATTTCGAGAGAAGGTTCTGGATGCCACCGAAGGTCACGGTGCGGACTTGGTATTTGATGCGGTTGGCGCGAAGACCTTCAGTGAATCGGTTGCTTCGCTCGCTCCTCGCGGGACGGCAGTGTCCTACGGGTTCGCCTCTGGCGCGCCTGGCCCAGTAGAGATGGAGGCACTGATCCATAAAGCGGCGCGTGTCGCCGCTGGATCAGTCTTTGCCTACATCAGCAATCCCTCGGAAATGCGCCGTAGAGCGTCCGAGGTCCTGCGCGGTATCGAAGATGGCTGGCTCCGTCCAAGCCGTGTTCAAACATTCACCCTCGAGGATGCGCCTGAAGCTCATCGGCTTCTGGAAGGCCGGTTCAGCGACGGAAAATTGGCGCTCATCCCTCAAGGACAGCAAACCTAACCGCTCGTCAAGAGCGCAAGCCTTCAATCCTCAACACAACCTATGGAGATTCACAATGACACCAACGCACGGATATGCCGTTCACTCTTCAACCACCGCAGCAGCGCCCTTCGACTTCGAACGCCGCAAGCTTGGCTCTTCAGACGTTCTCATCGACATCGAGTTTTGTGGCGTCTGCCATACGGACATTCATCAAGCCCGCAATGATTGGGGTAACGCGATCTATCCGATGGTTCCGGGGCACGAGATCGTTGGGACCGTCAGCGCAATTGGCTCATCTGTTACGAAATTCAAGGTGGGTGACAAGGCAGCGGTCGGAACATTCGTCGACTCCTGCCGGGAATGCCAATCCTGTAAAGATGGCGAAGAGGTCTACTGCGATCGCGATCTCGTACTCCCGACCTACAACGCTAAGGATCAAAACGGCAAGATTACGTTCGGTGGCTACTCCAACAACATCGTTGTGGATGAAGCCTTCACACTCCATGTTCCCGCAAACCTGGACTTGGCGGCGACCGCACCCTTACTCTGTGCCGGCATCACGACCTATTCACCACTCAAGCATTGGAAAGTCGGACCAGGCAGTAAGGTCGGCATTGTCGGTCTCGGCGGACTAGGGCACATGGCCTTGAAGTTCTCCCATGCTTTGGGTGCGCAGACTATTCAGTTCACCACTTCGAATGGCAAGGTGGACGACGCGAAGCGCCTCGGCGCTGACGAGGTGATTCTGACCAAAGGGGAGGGTTGGCAGGCCGCTCATGCCAAGTCGTTCGACTTCATCTTGGACTGTGTTTCTGCTCCTCACGATATCGTCCCTTACTTGTCTCTTTTGAAACGAGATGCCGTGTACTGCACGGTAGGAATTCCGTCCGAGCCGCTGCGGGCCCCCGCATTCGCATTGGCGATGGGGCGGAAACGCGTGACCGGTTCGGCGTCGGGCGGGATCAAAGAGACGCAGGAGATGCTGGAGTTTTGCTCCAAGCACAACATCGTCTCGGACATCGAAATGACGACCTTCGACAAGCTCGAAGACGCCTGGAATCGCGTCGTCAAGGGTGACGTCAAGTACCGCTTTGTTCTGGACTTGAAGTCGCTCTAAATACGCTTGTCCACTCGGCTACAGCCGACCTGTTCCCGCGGGTCGGCGCCTTTTCCCACTATCAGAAGAAGAGATGTGATGAATATGCCAGTCTGTATCGAAACGTGTGGCGCTATATCAAGGGATGGAG
This sequence comes from Terriglobus roseus, assembly GCF_900105625.1. Classification (NCBI taxonomy): domain Bacteria; kingdom Pseudomonadati; phylum Acidobacteriota; class Terriglobia; order Terriglobales; family Acidobacteriaceae; genus Terriglobus; species Terriglobus roseus. The sequence continues at coordinate 1,317,854 of NZ_FNSD01000001.1, read as the reverse complement.
AGCGATGGCTGCATGAGAGATTCGCCCGAATTCTCTTGGCGACAGACCTCTGCCAGAATTCAAAGCTGGCACTGAAGTTCGCCCGGGGAATCGCTGACCGCTTTGGCAGTGATCTCGGCACATTACACGTGTTTGAATTCGGACCTCACGGTCAAGCTGTTGAGGCGCTCGATCATATACCGAGTCGAGAGCGCAAGATCGCTCAACGGTCGCTGGAAATTTTCAACGCGGATACGGGCTATCCAGGTATCGCAGCGGACGTTGTTGTCGCCGAGACCTCCGTCACCTCCGCAATCATCAAGTTCCTAGACGAGCGATCGATTGACATGCTGGTTATCGGTACCGAAGGAATGCGGAAAGGAGTTGCGCACTTTCTGCTGGGCTCCAAGACGGAAGCGTTGATGTTTAATTCTAGGCACCTCGTTTTAGCGGTGGGCCGGAAAGTTCTCGAAGCCTCTGAGCGAAGGCTCCGATTTGGCCGGGTCATCTACGTCTCAGACTTTAGTGCCGCCTCGATCCCTGCTGCAACGTACGCATTCGAGCTTGCCAGAGCGTTCGGCGTGCAGGCCGACCTATATCAGATCGTTCCAGAGGCCGCTAGAAACAGCGAAGCGCAGATCGCCGATGCCGCGGCAGAGTTTTGTCGCCAACTCAGGGCTTCCAATCCGGCGCTTCCATCGGCATGGTTTGACGTGGATGCTGAGATCTCCAGGATCGTCTCGGAGCGCGACCTGATGGCAGCCACACGGGAGTCCTCGAATCTCATTGTGCTCGGAGTTCAGCCCGCTTCTTTCTTACGGCGGCATGTGCACACGAGCTTTGCCTATCGTCTGCTCGAGAATGCTGCATCTCCAATCTTGACGGTCCCAGTCGACGCATTGACAAGCCTCTTTCAGATTTCCGAAGCAGCAACTTCCACAGGAGCAGGGACCAGTGTCACGCGCTGACGAAGGGTACAACGAAAAAACACATAGCGCTGTGTCCCTCTTGTGTGGGAAATGGAAGCTGCGGATCCTGGTGTCCATGAAGAATGGTCCGGTGCGCGTGAGCGAACTGCAGCGCCTCATCCCCGAAGCCACGAAGAAAATGCTGATCGACACCTTACACAGCTTGGAAACCGCGGGCATCGTGATTCGCACTGACGTTGGAGGGTCGATCCGCCACGTCGAGTACAGAATTGTTGGCGTCCTAGAAGAGTCAACGCAAGCTTTGCTAGGACAGCTAGCCCATTGGTCCGATCTCACGAGAAGCGTTCGAAATGAAAGAAGTGAGAATGCTAGTTCTAATAATCGCCCGAACAATGTCCCCTAATGGCCGTGTGACGCAGATCGCGAGGAATCGCGACGCCCACCCCTGAACACACGGCCTTAGGCGTCGGATAGTAACAGTGAATAGCGTCGGATCTCGCGCAAGACAGGATACGGCTTCACTTCGACAACTAGCGAGGTGTACGCCGACGAGTGATCGCGGCATACGCTCGCTCTCATCTGTAGGCAATAAACCGCTGCTTGCTTCAGTTTCTTGCTCTGAGACAGGCACGTGTTATTGCCTAGAACTGTGAAAGAGACCTGTTCTTGACGTACGAAGCTAGACCTCAATTGTCTGTGAAATTCGCACGACCCACGCCGCGCCGGGAGCGGATTACCTCGATCGATATCCTGCGAGGCATCGCTCTATTGTGGATATTGTTTTCGAACATTGACATTTTCTCTGGACCAGAGACGATGTATGAGGTGCCACAGGGGCTGCCGGACACAACATTCGTGAATGGTCATCTCGCCCTTGACCTTGCTCTGCTTTTCTTCAAATGGATCACGACTGAAGGCAAGGATAGGCTTCTCTTTTCGATCCTTTTTGGCGTCGGTTTTTTCTTAATGTGCGAGAGAGCCGAGCAGAAGGGATATGCAGATCGACTGGCCGAAACATTCTTTCGCCGCAACCTATGGCTCTGCCTACTAGGTATTCTTCACGGGGTATTTCTCTGGGCAGGTGATATCCTTCTCACCTACGGCCTGTCCGGATTGCTCTTTCTCTACCCCTGCCGAAAGCTCAAAGCTCGTAACCTTTTGCTTGCTGGGGTACTGCTCACCTGCGCCTCTTCTCCGTTGCTGCCATACTTCCTTGGATTCGCCGGCGAAGTCGACCTCCATGACGAAGCAGGGCGGGTAGCAGCTCTGCGCGCTTCCGGGGTGCGTCCTACGGGAGCTCAAGAAAAGATAGAGCTTCAGTGGCGCGAGCTCGAAGTGACCCACGCCGTTGTCCCTCCAAGCTATGACGGCGGCCCGTCGGGGCGACAGCCTTACCGTAAGACGGTTGAAGGACAAGCGCATGCTCTCATTACAGAGTTGTCGGTCTCGAGAGTGTTCATCGTTATGGAGGCGACAGGCGCCATGCTTTTGGGTATGGGGCTCTACAAGGCGGGGTTCCTGACAGGAAAATTGCCTCGATCGTGGTACTGGGCGACCGCAGCGTCCGGGCTACTGCTCTCGGCACCGGTTTATGGTTTGACCTTGTGGAAGGTTTACAGAAGCAGCTTTAACTTCATTGTTGTCTACAAGTGTCTCTATGTCCAATACGAGCCTTTGAGGCTCGTGTCTGGAATCGCGATGCTTTCCCTCCTGATGCTCTTCATTCAGTCAGATCGGGCAACCGCAGTCAAAGCAGTCCTGGCCGACGTCGGCCAGACTGCCTTATCGAACTACCTCCTGACAAGCATGATCTGTCAGTGGCTCTTCTTGTGGAGTCCTTTCGCATTGTTCGGAAAGCTTACGTATCTCGAGCATCATGGCGTGATGCTCGTTGTGTGGGCCTTGAACATCGTCCTGAGTTCTTTATGGTTGCGGGCATATCAACTTGGCCCGTTCGAATGGCTGTGGCGATCCCTCACTTATTGGGAATGGTTACCTATCCGTATGGAAAAGAACGACCGAAAGATGGGGCTTCCTTGAGATGGAAAGTAGTGCTCGGAGCGGTGACTCTTCACGAGAAAGACATCTTCGATAAGGTGTCCCTTGTGAAATGCTGCCTGATGAATCGGCCAGATAATGACGGGGCGTTTGTCAAAACTTATGGTGATGCTGATTGGCTCAGAGGCTCAATGAGCGCATTGGCCTGTTCTCGCCAATCGAGAATGCCTTGGCGGATCCCAGCCATCGACGCCTCAGGCGGTTAAACTGCGAAATAGGCGAGGGGCTCAGAGAGCGAGTGCCCGGCCGAGACGACAAACCGCCTTGCGGCCGTGAAGTAGGTATGACAGACCGCCTCACGCTCGCGCACCCCGATGCCACCCGGGCTTAGCGTGAGCGGATTTCTGCTGCCCATCAAGCACGCTTACAGAATCGCCTTTATCGAAACGGAGCCGGAGCCGTCCGTGGGTTTGACTTCAAACGGTGGGACCAGATCGTAGGCCAGTCCGCCCTGTTCAGTGCGGCTCGTTCAAGGTTAGACCCGCTGGTCAGGTAGGTAGTTGATCTCGCGCTATCTCATCGCCTCTTTGGGCTCCAAAGTTCGGGAGCATGATCTTGATGTAGGAGGCATGCTGCCGGTGTGTCTTCTTGCGCGAGGGTTGGGCAAGGGCACCCACGACTCCGCACACTTTACTTTGCGTACGCGACTGCCTTCGCCTTTGCACCGCTTGAGAGTTTCACTCCCAGCAGATCCGCAAGCGTCGTCGCAACCTGCCGCATGTCGATCAAGCCGACGTCCTTACCTTTGACGACGCCCGGTCCCATCATCAGGAACGAAGCGTAAAGTTCGGGGCGCTGGGGCAGGTAGCCATGCGTTCCGGTGTGTGGGGTGTCGGTAACAACGGCACCTTTGCGGCCGTTGCCGATCTTGAAGCTCAGCTTCATCTCAATCACGAACGAAGCGGTAGGGAAGCCACCCGTCTTCTCGATGTCGGCCTTCCTGAGAACGCTCGCGATACCGTACTCAGGATTCGCAGCGGCCTTCTGCAACAGCGCATCAACGGTCGTCAGGACCGCCTTATCGGTCGGGTCCTTCAGCACGATGGCTGCCGTGCCGCCGGTATTCCAGAAGGAAGCCTTCCAGTCTCCCGGTGCGCCTGCAGCAGCAGGTTGCAGCAGACCAGCCTCGGTGAGCAGCACGCCCGGGTTAAAGGTCTTTTCGACCGGCTCAAAACCATGGTCGGAGACGATGACGATGACCGCATCGGGATCGATCTTCTTCTCCTCCGCGATCAGCAGGGCGATGCGACCATCAAGATATTCCAGCGCCGCCAGGCTCTCCTGGCTGAATGGGCCGGTTGTGTGTTCCGCATGATCCAGATCGCCCAGATGCGTGGTCATCAGGTTCGGCTTGTAGTGCCGCAGAATGGCAATGGTCCATGCGACACGAGTCTGCTCAAGGTCACTAGCGTGCATCTCCGCGACATCCGGCGCGAGCGTCTCACGCAGTCCCGCGGGATGATCATAGTGGCGATTCGGATCGGCCTTTGCAGCTGCGGCACCGTCCTCACTGCGACCCTCAAAGATGCCATTTGCGGGCATCAGCCAATCGATGCCGGTAGCGTCTGTCGTCACAGGAAAGCCAACGCTCGCGGTCGTGTAACCGGCATCATGCGCGGCCTGCCACAACGTCTTCACCTTGATGGTGTCGGCCTCGGTAATAGCTTCGCCGTGTAATGTTCCCAGCGGATCGAACTTCTGATTGGCATACACGCCGTGTTCAGCGGGTGTAACGCCCGTCATCATGGTCGTGTGGCTGGGATAGGTCATCGTGGGCAGCACGCCAATCACACCATCCGCATACACTCCCTCGCGCTTGAACTGACGCAGCGTCGGAATCTTCAATCCGTACTTGTCGGCCTGCGTTAGATACTGCGCACCCATGCCGTCGATCGACATCACGAGCACATGACGCCTGGGCGCGGCATGCAGGGTGAGCGGTAGCAGCAACGCGGCAGCAAGCAGGTTCTTGTACGAGATCATCAGGTAAGCCTCCAGGTATTCCTCGCGGGTGGATCGGAAAAGGGCCCGCCCGGGGAGTTACCCGGGCTAGAGTCGTGCGAGCCTGCCGCCCGCTTAGAAGAGGAACTTCGCGGCCAGCTGTACGTTGCGTGGCTGCATGTCCGAGGTGATCTGGCCGAAGGACGAACTGGTGTTCGTCCCGTTGTTGCCCGCAGCAGGAACAAATGTTGAGTTGGGCGCCAGGAAGTTTGGATGGTTCAAGGTGTTGAAGCTCTCCAGGCGCAGCTGCAGGCGAAGTTTCTCGCTGATCCGCGTTGTCTTGAAGAGGGACGCATCCATGTTGACGTACTTCGGCCCGCGCGCATTCGGTAGCACGCGGGGCACATTGCCGAAGGTCCAGTTATCCGGATTCACAAAGACAGACGTATCGAACCATGAGTTGATGCTCCGACTCGACTTGTTGACGTCTTTCGCCGATTTGCCGGGAGCGAAACTCGGCCGCGTTGCCAGATTATTATTTGCGCCGGAGATGCTTAGCGGCAGTCCGCTCTGTGCTGTGACAACGGTGTTGACCTGCCAGCCGCTGACGATGCGGTCGACGAAGCCATTGCCACTATTCAGGAAACTGCGGCCGCGGCCGAAGGGCAGTTCGTAGAGTGCGCTCGCCACGACGCGATGCTTGATGTCCGTAGGATCCAGGCTGTACTCTGCCGCGCGGTTGTTGGAGTCCTGCGGAGTAACCGTACCGCCCGCACCGCCAACACCGATGTAGCCATCCAGGGGATTCTGAATGCCATTGTTCAGGAGTTTGCTGAAAGTGTAACTGGCCAACAGCGTCAAACCCCGCGTGCCGTGGCGCTGCACTGCGGCAATCATGGAGTCACCGTGATAGTTGCCATCGCGCGGACTGGTGACCGTAATGGCGTTGTAGTACGGGAAGGGCAGCAGACTTTGGCGGCGCGTGATGGTGGCTGCACCAAGCGTTCCGGGAACCTTGCCCGCGTACGGATTCGCAACGGTTTGCTTCAACGAATCGCCCAACGCCAGGGCAGAGGTCGGCACCACGTTCATGTTGTAGTTGCCACTGATCATGTGGACACCGTGATTGCCCAGATACCCAATCTCGGCGACAAAGCCGCCGCGAAATTCATGCTGGATGTTGAGGTTCCACTGCTGCGAGGTCGGTGTACTTGCCTTGGGCTGCACGTACGAGATGGACTGGCCCAGCAAGAAGTCTGGACCACCCGCTGCGCCAAGCGGCTGCAGCGGTGTCGATGGAATGCCAGCGGACAGTTGAGACGCCTGCACAATTCCTGGATTCGTCGAGGTATACGACGTCGTCGTGGACGAGAAGCCAGAGGTCGGTTGGTTGAACAACTGGTTGTTCAGGCTGACGTAGTAAATGCCGAAGCCACCGCGAAAAGACGTCTTACCGTCGCCCAGCAGATCCCATGCAAAACCAAGACGCGGGCCAAAGTTCTTGTAGTCGTCGCCGGTGAACGTCCGGCCAAAACCACCCACCGTCGCATAGGCAGTCGTACCGGGCTTGCCGACGCTGGGGCTGATGCCATTCGGATCGAAGTTGCTTAGGCCGTCGTGGTGCTCGCGAGGCGTCTGCTGGAAGTCATACCGCAGACCCGCGTTCAGCGTGAAGCGAGACGTCAACTTGATGTCGTCCTGCACAAAACCCGAAGCCAGGAAATTCCAATATCCCGGTTCACGATAAACGACGATAGTTGAGCTCTGCACGGCACCCAGCAGGAAGCTGGCGTAGGCTGATCCGCTGCCGGCGGTGGCGTTCGGCTGGTTCGTTAGGGCACTCGAAAAGCTGAAGTTGCCCGAGGGCGTGGTCATCTGCGAGTTATTCGACTGGCTATGCTGCGCCGTTGCGCCGAACCGGATGTTGTGCCGCCCGTGCGTCATCGTAACCGTATCGCCAATCTGAGGATTTGATGTATTCCGCTGTCCCACCTGTCCGTTCACCGCGGGCAGGCCGGTGCCGGTGATCGTGGGAAAGACGAAGTTCGGCACATTCGACGGAAAGCCAAGCTTCGCGGGCCAGTCCTGGTTGTAGTTCGCGACTACGAACGGGAAGGTCGTACGGGTCAGCGCGATGCGCGCTTCATTGATCGTCGAAGGCGAGATCGTGTAGGTGTGCTGAACCACAAAGCTCTGACTGCCAAAGGCATCGTTGCGCTTCGCGATGATCGGTGACGGCAGGTAAGAGCCGTTGGTGCTGCCGTTATCCGTATTGTTCACGTAATAGCCATAGCGTCCGAACAGGCTCTGCCGATCCGAGATGCGATAGTCAAACCGACCCAGCGCCTGTGTCATCGAACGCACATTCTGCTTCACGCTCTGGAAGTTATTCGTATTGGAAATCTGCTGGCACGCATCGGTCGAAACGCGGTTCGGTTCAGGATAGATTGCATTCTGGATCGCAACCGCAACGGGATCCAGCGCGCGAGTGATCTTGTTCCCGGCAAACTGCGTACGCCGAAAGCTGCTGCCGGAGGCGACAGTCGTCCTCGGGTCGTAGATCAGCACAGGGGTAGCCACCGCTCGACCCGAGATAGTACTGCAGGTCTGCAAGTCGCTGAAGTCTCCGGTCCGCTGCTTCAGCGTGGGAACTGATGCAATGTAGACGGCACTCGTTACGTACTTGAACTGTTCATAGTTGGCGAAGAAGAACAGCTTGTTCTTCAGCACGGGACCACCCACGGCGCCGCCAAACTGGTTGTAGCGAAGTGGTGGCTTCTTCGTGGTGGGATCGAGGAAGTACGAACGCGCATCAAGGTAGTCGTTACGGAAGAACTCGTATGCGTCACCGTGGAATGCATTGCTGCCGGACTTCGAAGCAAGCGTGATGACACCGCCGGCCGTAAGACCGAACTCCGATGACATATAGCCGGTCTGCACGCGAAACTCCTGCACGGCGTCGACCTGCGGGTTGATCGCAATTTCACCGGAGAAGTTGTTCAGGTTGTTTGCGCCGTCCAGCAGGTTTGCGTTCATCGCCGTCGGACCGTTATTAATGACGATGGCTGCGAGCGACGTGCCGCGATCCGCAAACCCCTGCGGATTGCTGGAGGAATTCGAACGGACACCTGGCGTCTCAAGCGTCAGAGCAAGAGCGTTGCGACCGTTCAGCGGCAACTCCTGAATCGCGCGCGCCTCGACTACCGTTCCCTGCGTGCCCGTCGTCGTCTCCATGGCAGGCGCAGCCGCAGAAACCTCCACGGCATCCGCCGCAGAGCCCACAGGCAGCGTCAGGTTCACCGCGCTCTTACCACCTACCTGCAGCACCAGGTTGTCCTGCGTCACCGTGCGGAAGCCCGGCGCGGTAATGGTGACCGTATAGCTGCCGGGCAGCAGCGTGGCGCTCGAGAAGCTGCCACCGCGGTTCGTGATCAGCTCCGTGGTCTCACCCGTTGCGGTGTTCCGGATGCCAACAGTGGCAGACGCAATCGCAGCACCCTGCGCATCCCTTGCCGTGCCGGTGATGATGCCGCCCTGTACCTGCGCCGAAGCCAGGGAAGCCAGAAGAACTGCCTGGACTGAAAGAGAAAGCAAGCCAAATTTCTTATGCATCAATGCCCCGAGAGAAATCCTGCGGACAGCATCCGTGTCGGCTGAGTCGTCCATCCGCAAAAGACTCGGAATGTCGAGCAGCGCCATGTCGAATTGCTGGACGCTAAGGTTTTCGTTGAAATGTTCAGCGAGGGAAGAGTAGCGAAAAGATCATTTCGTAATGATGAATTGACGCTGCAAATCCAGCGATATCCACCATCGTCCGTCACGGGGCGGTCCCGCTGCGCGTCGCTTCCGGCTATTGATCTAAACCAATTAAGGTTTTCAACGGAATCGCCCGGCCTAGTGCCGTCGTGTAGTAAGAACGGAATGCTGCGCCCGGTAACTGCCCGGCGTCTGCCCCGTGCGCTGCCGCATCATCTCGGTCATGTACTCAACGTGCCGAAAGCCGCAACGCACCGCTATCTCCGCGATCGACAGGTTTGTCTCCACCAGCAACTCCCGTACACGGTCCAGCTTAGCCTTCGCGATCAGGTCATGGATCGACTCGCCCAGTTCGCGATTGAATCGATCCTGAAGCGTCGTCCTCGATACGCCGACATGGCTCAGCACGTCGGGCACGCGAATGCCGTTCAACGCATGTTGCCGAATGTACCGGGCAGCCTTGGCGACCGAGGGATCGTAGATGGCAACGCCATCCGTCGATCGCCGCACCACTACGCCCGCAGGCGGCATCCGTCGCACATAGTTCTGGGGCACACGTTCGCCGCTGATCATGCTGTCCAGCAGCCTCGCCGCTTCGTAGCCCATCTGCCACGCGCCCAGCTCCACACTCGAGAGTGGCGGATCCGAGAGCGCACATGCGATGTCATCTGCCCCCACACCAATCACCGCAGCTTCAATCGGCACAGCCAGCCCGGCCATCCGGCAGGCGGTAAGCACCTGCAAACCACGAAAATCTGTGCTCGCCATTATGCCAACGGGTTTGGGCAGCCCCTTAATCCACTCCGTCAGTTGGTCCAGCTCGGTGTTCCACGCACCTTCACGCAGCGCCGCCATGCCCAGCTCGCGGTGTCCATAGACCGCGCACGAGAAACCCTTCGCCTCCACAGTCGCAGCAAAGGCAGTCGCTCTCTCGTCCGACCACGGATGACCGGCATGGCCTACGAACGCGAAGTGGATGAAGCGGCGCTCCAGCAGGTGATCCGCCGCCAGCTTGCCAACAGACCCATGATCGTTGGCGATCTGTGGAATGCCCATGTCCGCAGTCTGTTCATTCAGATCAATCGTCGGGATGCGTTTGCTGGCAACGATCTCGCGAATGTCCGGCGACGCGACACGCGTGATGATGCCATCCCCATCCCATTCCCGCAGCCACGAAGGAGACCGGTCGTTCACGGCTCGCTCGGTGAACATCACCGTCCACGGTCCGCACTCGCGAACGTACTGAGCAATGCCGGAGAGAAGCGTCCGTCCAAATTGCGTCGACGTCTCAACGACGAGTGCCACTCGCGGTGGATTGCTTGACCTGCCCATCGAACCCTTCTGATGCCCTCGCCTTGTCTCATTCTAGGGCCACAAGTCCAAGGTGCCGGTTCTGGTAGTTCACCACCCTCATTCCTCTTGCCGCGATCTCTGTCATCGCGGTGTCGCTCTTCGTAGGCCGACTTCTTTGGCGGAAAGGAGCGGGACCAGTCGCATCCTTCTATCAAGCACAGAAGGACGCGGAGGAGAACTATCGGGCTGTGGAGTCAGCTCTGGACAAATCCGCAATAATCCCTCCGGAGTTCGCGAGCGAACGCAAGAAGCTGGAACGTGCCAAAGCCGACTATCAAGGACTTGAACCGGAAAAGGCCAAGCGCCTTGCAGCGCTGCAGGCGGCTAGGGAGCAGAAGCAGCGGCAGCACTATTTGGAACGGTTCCGCATCGAGGACGAAGTCATCCCGGGGATCGGTCCAAAGTATAAGGCGGATTTGCGAGGCTTCAACATCGAAGATGCGTGGGATATCGACGCGGGCCTCATCTCGGGGATCAAAGGGTTCGGGAAGGTAAAGGTCAACACACTAGTTGCCTGGCGTCGAAGCAAGGAAGCTGGCTTCCGCTTCGATCCGAGCTTACCGGTCGATCCCAGAGATATCTATGCGCTCGATCGGGAGTTCTTGCAGAAGCGTCAAACGCTGCAGAACACTCTTCGCTCTGGACCTCAAGCCTTGCGGCAAACGGTGTCTGTCTGGCAGGCGCAACGTCGCCAAACCCAAGCGCAGCTCCATCGCGTTGCGAAGGATCTGGCCCAAGCTAACGTGAACCGCATCGCACTTAGAGCTTTCTAGGGTTGCTGACTTGCTGTTCAAGTCAGTCAGGCGCTTGCAAGTTTAACCACGTCATACGGCAGCGGGTTCTGAGGCAGAGCGTAGTCACCAGCAGAGTTTAAGAATCATTTGGATGAAGAGGCCAGCAGCCACGGCAACCCCACTGCTGACAAGTGTGCCGACCAGGAAATACTCGGAAAACTTCCTATTTTCAAGCTCTTTCGCCCGGAAGAGACCCTTGGCCGTCATCAAGAACGCTAAGGCCTGGTAGGCCTGGATCGCTACGAGTGCAAGGAGAAGCAATCGTTCTGCATTGCCGATCAATCGGCCGTGATTGTATTCCTCGCGGTCAAGGTCCTGTCTCTCCTCGGCATCCTTTATTGCCGAAAGTTGATCGCCCATTTCGGAAGGGCGCTCGCTCGTCAGCATTTCCGAAGTAACCGGGGGATTGGCCTTTGCTGCCGGCGCAAACTCTGGAAGGACTCGCCCTTTTTCAAGGAGACCGCGCACGATGTTTGTGCCTCCCACCTCGACATAAATCACAATAGAAATGATCAGAAGCACAGCCGCCACATGGCCCGGATCGAAGCCGAATACACCCCAAAACCGTGGGTGGGTTGAGGTCGCTCTTGCTAACCAGACAAAGCCGCCAAAGTAAATCAGAATGCCTGTCGCCTCGCTTTCGGCATATTGCCGTGGCAATAGCCAGCGTCTGACGAAGGAGAATAGAACGCTCATGAGTGTTGTGTAAGCGGCAATCCAAACGCTTTGGCGCGACGCGAGGGATATCAGGACGCCGGCAAGAATGCTGCGAACACTGAGCCACAGAAGCCAATGAGACAAAAGCCGCGAAGGCTCTTGCTTCGTATCTGACAGATCCGGGAACCAGAGATAGCCGACGCCCACCCAAGCCAGAGCGGCGTATGCGAGGAGGACAACAGCCTGAAGGTGTGCGTGTACAAAAGACGTGAAGCTCATGTTGTGAACTCTCTGCTTCCAAGAAGAAGGGCTTCCCGCAAGGCCGCCTCCCCCGCTCGGAAGGCCTCCCATCCTGCGGCCTTCTTGTGCTCGCTTATGGCTTGGGGACTTACCTGCATCGCGGCAGCGACCTCTCGTTGGCTTCCAGAATGACGTAGATGGTCCATGATCTCCAACTGTTTCTCGCTACGGCGATCCATCTGAAGTTCGAGCATGCGCGCGATTCCGTTCGCGATAACGTCGCAAGGCTTTCCGAATCCTTGAAACACGGCCCCCGTAATACCGTCGATTTTGGCTTGTTGGATTGCCGCGCGCGCGTTGTGAAACGCCGGTCCGTCCAGATTGATGGCACGTGCAGGAATCTTTGTATCAATGCGGCCGTACCCAAGGCCTAATCGGAAAGGAGGAAGGGAAGGCTCGCGTTGGACCTCCCATAGGAGGTCAGGAATGATCTCCGGATCTTGGACCAGGCCTTGGAACTCATCTCCTAAAGTCACCGTAAACAACGCCCGGATGGACGGCCGGTATGTCCGATTTAAACGCGCAATGAAGCGATTGAAGGCTTCCTGTATGTGCAAACGCGTTGTCCCTTTGTAATCGCGAGACTTGACCATGTCGCCGATGAGCGCAATAAAGCGATCCGAGGGAATTTTTGATGCTGACTTTGCCATACCCCATGCTAACGAGTGATAAGGCTAGCATCAACCTTAAAAGCTTGTTTATCTATAAGGCAAGGCAATAAGCTTGATATCTGTTGAATCAAGGATAAGTTCCGACACGACCACTCATAAAGTCGTCAACGGTTCTTGGAACGCAAACGGGAAAACGGAGTGGTACCCACCTGCGATCAACACAGGGACTTCCCGAACCGGCGGGCCACATCGGCTGACGGATCTTCTAAGCGGTCGCGTTGAGGCGGCTCGTCGGATGGTCCCGATGCTCCGAGCGCAACCAGGAGTATGTGTTAGAGCTGGCCCCCCTCGGTGACGCCGGACGGCACTTGTACGTCTAGGGTTTAGCCGGTCTGCTCGGTTGCGTTATCGGAGTCTTGATCGGAAGTCCCGCCGTATCGCCTCTGTCAGGTGCACTGTCAACCGGAACTTTATTGACGAAGTCTTGAGGCCTCACTCCCATGTCTATCTCCTTGGTTATGTTCAAAGTCACAAACAGAGTGATGCAGGCAAATCCTACCCCGAAAAGCCAACAGGACATTACGTTGACGAACCTAATCGTTACATTGTGCTTAGTGGGAAACGAGTGCGTGCCATAGGTATCCTCACGTCTGGCGCGCCAATATGATTGAGCCTTCTCCAGCCCAGCGATGCTCCAACGGAAGGAGAAAAGCACACAGCAGATACAGGCTGCAACAATGGATAATCCGGCAATCAGCAGAGAAACTTGTTCGGGATGCTTGGGAGCCACGTCTTTTGCAAACGTAAGACTCAACACAATCAGACCGGAACACAAAGTCAGCAGCTGCTTGTCAATTTCGAGCTGTTGAGTGCTGATCTCTGCGTGATTCTGATTGATCTCGGAGTCACAAAGAAGCTGATCTTCCTTCGAGACCTCCGGCCCCACTTCGAGCGCGAGCGCCTTTACTTTTTCGGTGTCGGGTTGTTCGTCGCCGCAGGCCGGCTCGGCGGCGGCGTTGGGCGCGGCAAGCTCTCCAGCCGTGTGGCGATTAGGCTAAAGGTCTATGGGTGCCATCAGCGGGAAGAAGATCGCCATTGTGGGCGGAGGGCCAGGCGGCCTTACGCTAGCTCGGCTGCTCCAGCAAGGCGGAGCGAGCGTTACGGTATACGAACGAGACCAGAGCCGGAGCGCGCGAGTGCAGGGCAGCGCGTTGGACCTCCACGAAGACTCTGGTCTGGCGGCGTTGGAGGCTGCCGGCTTGATGGATGCATTCTGGGCCAACCACCGCCCGGACCTTGATCGCCTGCGCCTTACCAACGAGAAGGGAACTGTTCTCCACGACCATCCCCGCCAGAAGTCCGGCGCAGGACAACGACCCGAGATCGAACGCGGCCCGCTGCGAGATCTTCTGCTGGATTCGCTCCGGCCTGGCACGGTGCAATGGGACTGCAAGCTGGAGTCTGCGGAGCTGGACGGAGAGCTGGTGGGGCTCCGTTTCGGGAGTGGGCAGACCGCGGTTGCCGACATCGCGATCGGTAGTGACGGCGCGAACTCCCGCCTGCGTGAGCTGGTCACGCCCATTCGGCCGGAGTACGTTGGCGTGTCGCTCGTAGAAGGACTGGTTCCGGCGGCGCAGCAGACCATACCGAAGCTGTGGGAACTCCTTGGAGGATCGGCTTTGATCGCTTTGGGGAACGAGAGAACCATTGGCATGGGGACGAAGCCGGATGGAAGTGTGCTGCTGTATGCGGGGTTGAAGACTCATGACACAGCGGTGCGGCGGAGCTTAGAAGAAGCTGTCGGGCCGGAACAGCGTGTTGCGTGGTTCCGCGCCAACTTCGATGGATGGAGCGAGATCTGGGAACCGCTTTTCCGGGAAGCGGTGTCGACGGTCTGGCGGCCGCTCCTGGTCTGTCCGAAAGAGCAGCACTGGGAACCGAAGCCCAACGTCACTCTCATCGGGGATGCAGCACACGTCATGCCACCCTACGCAGGCGAAGGCGTCAACATGGCGATGCTGGACGCCCTGGTGCTGTCGAAGCTGCTGCTTACCGACGACACTCCCGCCGCTGCGATCGCAGCGTATGAGGCGGAGATGTTTGCGCGCATGAGGGAGATGACGGCTGACACGATGGTGAATACCGAGATGTTCTATGCGCCTGATGCATGCGATCGAGTCGTGTCCTTGTTTCGCAGCTTCGGCGGCACGGAGTCGGTGCCACCTCTGTCGGAAGCGTGACTCAGAATACGTTGTACTCAGGGAGCATTGATGCTTGACTCGGGTGCGGCGAGGACGTCGCCGAGTCGCTGAAGAAGCACGCGCTGCTCTTCGCGGATAAGCGGACGCGCCTCGTCCAAGGTGAACCAACCGCCGCGATCGATTTCCGGAATGCTGATCTCCTGCCCGGAGCGAGGCGGCCAGACGATGCTGCAGGTGTTGCTCACCAGGCCAGCAGGATCGCAGTCTCCTTCGAATGCCCAGACATGTGTCGTCTTGCCGCTCTTCTGCCGTACTGACCGTAAACCGAGCGACGGCGGTGCAGCCATAAACCCGGTCTCTTCCTGGAACTCGCGCTGCGCAGCGGTCAGCAGATCTTCTCCGTCCTCGACCTGTCCTCTCGGCACCGTCCAGACGCCCAAGTTCTTGTGCTGCCAGTAAGGACCTCCCGGATGGACCAGAAAGACTTCGAGTCCTCTCTCGCTACGGCGGAACATCAATAAACCGGCGCTTGTGGTTGTCGACATGGCTGCTTTGATGCCCTCTGCTGATGGCTGCGGAGTGTGGCTCGCGGGCTAGCCCGGCGTGTTCCTGGCCACGCGTGTGCCTGCCTATGACCCTCCCACTGCCAAGAAAGCCGTTCCCTTCTGAATCGGCAATGCAAATGTCGAATCAAGTCACAAGTTTGCAGGTAGGCGAAGAGACGGCGAATTAGAATGGACTAGCTGAATCTTTGGGCTGAACAATGAGCCCAGACAGGGAGGTGGTTATGGGGAATCCCGAGCACATGGCGCAAGAGCCCGCCGGGCAGATCGCACAGCAGCCAGAAGAGTATGAAGCTGGATATGCTGCGCGCCACGAGAACCAGCCCTATAGCCTCACGGCGACTCGAAGCTGGCAAGGTGGATGGACGGATGCCGATTGTGAGATCAAGAAGCCGTGGGCAAGGACCACCATCCAGCAGGATTCCTTGCCGTTCTTCGGAACAGGAAGCCAGGCCCGCAGGGAAGGCATATCCTTCGACACCTTCCGGACCGAGGAGTGGAAGCGTGGGTGGATCGAAGCTGATATCGCTCTCGGCATTGAGGACCTAGTGCGAGCCGAAGTGCTTCGGTAGAAGCATCTCTCATTACGCTTCGTTAGATGTGAGGAGGGGCTGGCGTGAAGATATCTACACAAGGAGCGCTGCACCGCCGCTGCGGACGGGACGAGATCCTCGCGCTCGGGAGTGCGCCACCTGCTACACACTGCGCCGGCAGGATGACGAGTGCTTCGGCGGCCTGCGTGAAGCGGTGCTGGAACGTGATCAGTACCGTTGCCGTGTGTGCGACGCTCCGCGGCGTATCAAACGTTCCATCATCGTGCATCACCGCGTACCCGGAAGGTCCGTACTGCACCCGATGATCTCGCTTTGCCCGGGTTGTCATGCGAAGGTGCACCGCACGACGGTAGTCCTTTCCGCCATGCCGCCTCTGTTGCTGAAGCTATGGAGAGAGCAGCACCCGGATCGACACGAGCAGCGGATCCTTGATTTTCGGAAGAAAGATATGCAGTCTAGGCCGATGTTCTGAGCGCGGGCGTCATCGCAAGAGGCGACGCTCATCTCGGAAACGCCACCGTCGCAAATAAATGACACCCGTAAAGGCGTAACTCGGGAGCATCCTACTCTTGATGAAGATTCTAGTTGTTGATATAGGTGGCACTCACGTCAAGGTGGCCTCAAGCGACCATGTTGTCCCCCTCAAAATCGTCTCCGGGCCCGACATGACCGCTCAAGATATGGTCGATCAGGTGCGCACCGTCACCGCGAGTTGGGAGTACGACGCTATCTCCTTCGGCTATCCGGGGCCTGTCGGGAAGAACGGTCCCCTGGCCGAACCCCACAACCTCGCTGCCGGATGGGTCGACTTCTCGTACGCAGAAGCTTTCCCCGGCAAGCAAATCCGATTTCTCAACGATGCTGCCATGCAGGCGCTGGGCGGCTACCGGGGCGGTCGGATGCTCTTCCTTGGTATTGGTACCGGTCTGGGCTCCTGTCTCATTTTCGACGGCACTATCATCCCCCTCGAACTGGCTCATCTTCCATACAAAAACGGCCGCACCTATGAGCAGTACATCGGCCAAGCTGGGCTCGAGCGACGTGGCAAGAAGGCGTGGCGCAGATCCGTGCTGAAAATTGTTGCGCTCTTACGTGCCGCTACGGTGTGTGATTCTGTCCTGCTCGGGGGCGGCAATGCCAAACTCATGAAGAAACTACCGAACGGCACTTCCTGCGGGGCGAATAGCAATGCGATTCAAGGTGGTTTTGCATTGTGGGCGACATCGTGATGTGCCCCAGCGCTGTAGCTTCGAACTATTTCGGCTCTGGCCTGTAGCGTGATTATCTCGTTGTCGTCTGTTTTGTTCCGGTAGTTGTTGTTGGGCTGGTGCGTGGGAGCGTCCTGGTTGTACCCCAACGAATCCACGTGCCGTCACCACAAATTCAGGTGGCTTTGAGGATTGCCCCCGACATTGAGAGATAGGGCCCGTACGACAGATAATTTCTCAAAGTACAATCAGGGGGTATGTCGAAACAACATACCCTAGTCGGAACCAATCCCTCACGTTAGCAAAGCCCCAAATTCAATTCGTGTCGTCTAGGTGATTGCCAGTCTGCTTCCTTTGCAGCCTCCCACTTGGGCCACGTCTGCGTTCAAATCCCGGAAAACTTTCACCCGATCTTCGTCCGGGATCTTAGTGCAATACTCCGGGATTTCAGTGCCGTAAACCGGCAGTTAAGTCTAGGAAAAACAATGAAAGTACCGCAATTCCGGGATTCAAGTGCAGCCCGACGATTGCTCAGACGTGTTTCGCATCCAGTTCGCGTTTCTGGTTCACCGTGACAACGGGTGCCATGGCTTCGAAGACGCCATCTTTCCGCACTAGTTTGTGGAACAGCAGTGCTGCAGTATGCATAAGGATGAGAGCGAAGAAGGCGTAGCCGAGGACGGAGTGTGCACGCTGCAGCAGCGGGTACAGCGCTGCGCTGACCGGAACAATCGCGGGCAGATGCACCTTTCCAAATAAAACCACTGGATGTGCCGCGGCAGAGAGCATCCCCCAGCCGAGCAACGGCATACTGAGCATGAGCGCGTAGAACACGTATTGCGACGAGTCTGCGGCAAACCGCATCAGCACCGGCATGTCTCGTGGTAATGACGGCGATGTGTACCGGATGCGGAGCAGCAGGCGCAGTAAAGCGAGTAGCAAGACTATGATCCCAAGCGTTTTGTGGATCTGCACCAGCGTCAGCCACTTCGGCGTGACAGTCGAG
The DNA here is from genome assembly GCF_900105625.1 of Terriglobus roseus. Lineage (NCBI taxonomy): Bacteria > Pseudomonadati > Acidobacteriota > Terriglobia > Terriglobales > Acidobacteriaceae > Terriglobus > Terriglobus roseus. The sequence goes on along the minus strand of NZ_FNSD01000001.1, from coordinate 1,299,944 downwards.
ATCATGCCAACGCCGAGGAACAGCATGGCGACTATGCAGACCGCCATGCCCCAGTGGAGTAGCCGTTGCGGAGCGGTAAATCGCTTGATAGCTGTCATTGCGCTCCTCCGCGAGGATAGTTCTTGGCTTCAGCCATCCGATGGTCATAGGACACACGGTATGCAGCGGAACGCGCGGCTGGAAAGGTGTCGTCCGATGTGGTGATGCCGGCAGGCAGGACGGCTGGATCAAAGTTGATGTCGCGGCAGGGACCGTCGCTTTCCGTTTCGACGTGATTCGCGGCTAGCGTACCCACATCTAGGGTCCGTCGGTCAGCGGGCCAAGTCTTGGTTGGATCCGCCGTCGGGTCGTTGGGATTGGCGACGGTTAGCACCATCTCCCAGTGCCGCGGAGCAGTGCCGACACGCTGAGCAATGTCCATTTGCAAAAAATCGGGCGGGCGAGCTGCAAGTTGGTCCGGTGAAAGCAGTACTGGCGTGGCAGAAGGGATCAGCGACCAACGTACCGCGTGCTTGACCCCCGCGTTGTCGATAAACAAGAACGAGTTCAGGCTGTTGAAGCGGTCTTCGGTCCAGCTCTCCGTGCGCGGATGTGTCTTTGCCCAGGCGATGAAAGAAGACGTCTCAGGATGCGCAGCCAGGTAACTCTTGATGGTTCCGGGATCTTTGCTGCCTGCGGCGCTTAGGAATTGGTAAAACGCCTGTGGCGAGGACGCTGCAAAGAACGGCGCGTCCAGCATAGCGCTGCGCCAATCGCCACCGTGTGGCGTGGTGATGCGTATGCTGAACCCTCGCGCCTGCGCCATAGCGTCCGGCATGTGCGGGTCGCCGCCTGGTACATTAAAGCGTCCTACGACGGGGTACTGACCCGGGGTAAAAACTTCTGCTGTTGATAGCGCCTCTCCCGCGCCATTTGCAGTGAAGGTGCCCGTGAAACAAATGCCCTTAATGTGATTGCGACGATGCCCGAGCGCCTGGCCGCTTGGAGGTGCCAATGCGGCGACCAACTTATCTGGTGTAAGCCGGCGGGGCGTAAGCCACCCTGCTGTGTACGCGAATGCCGTTGCCGCGAGTCCCACGACCGACGCAATCGCGAACAGCGGACCAATTGCAAGTAAAGTGCGTTGATTTGATTGCGGGCTCATTTACCGTCCTTCATACATAGCATCCCTGAGCGGTCGTCTGCCTCTCCCCGTGTTGCCAAGAGCGGCCCGCCACTAAATGCGACACTAATCGTAATTAAACTACGACCTTTGTTGTGACAAGCGAAACACTGCGCACCATGGTCTACGACGCCCGTCGAACAGCAGGTTCCGAGAAGAACCGCTTACATAGGCGGCACCACACCCCTGCCTAAGGTCACGAGATCAGCGCGCAGACCGGGTCGGGTCTTGATCATGACCGTGGTGCCGACAGTTGCAGCGGACCTGGATGCGCGCCCACGCCGAACCCGTACCAGTGCGGTATCCACAAGGCTCCACTCACGCTTTCCTCGCGTTGAAGACCTTGGAGGGAAAACAGATTGCAACGGGGGAAGTAACACAGACCGTGCGAGGCACTAGGGTGACATCCCAGCTCATCTTTCGTTTTCGGGACGGCTCCGTGGATGACGACCGCACGATCTTCACGCAACGGGGAATGTTCCGGCTGGTCAGCGACCACCACATCCAGAAGGGGCCGTCATTTCCAAAGCCCATCGATGTATTGATCGATGGGCTGTCAGGAACGATCACCTCACGGGACGGAGATGGCAAGGTCAAGGAGGAACATTTGGATCTGCCACTCGATGTCGCCAATGGGCTGCCCCCAAACCTTCTGCTGAACATCTCTGCTTCTGCGGCCGAAACGAAAGTTTCGTATGTTGCACCCGGCGACAAGCCTCGATTGATTCACCTTTCCATAAAGCCGATAGGGGTTATGGTCTTCAGCGCGGGTGGAGTGCAACGTAAAGCCACGGATTTCAAAATTCACGTGGAGCTGGGCGGTATCACTGGCATAATCGCGCCGGTCATTGGCAAGGAGCCTGAGGACTTCCACATCTGGATTATGGCTGGCGATCCGCCTGCCTTCATTCGCGAGGAAGGACAGCTCTATCTTGGGGGCCCCATCTGGAGAATAGAGCAGATCAGCCCCACGTTTGGTCATTGATCGTCCCCGGGCGGCTCGGCTCGCAGCAGTGAGCTTTCATCTGTTGTTGTCAGACTTCGATGGTGAGCCTGGCCGCAACGCATAGCGCATTGTTCCCGCATCGAAAAGCGATGTATGCGCTCAATGCACCTGCCTTGACAGAGCGAGCCCGAGTGGGTCAGCTAAGAACATGATCAACTCGAAAGCTGTAGCGGCCCACCTAAAAGAACTCGGCGACTGGACTGATGGAGACGGGGGATCTGCAGCCCGCTCAGCAAGCGCGTGGTTTCAAGATCAACTGCAGCAACTTACGTTTGAACATCATTGCGATGAGACAGGAAACACCTGGATCACCGTCCCCGGCAAGAGCGATCAGGCTGTTGTGCTTGGAAGCCTCCTCAACCAAGGTTCAGACACTCTTCTGCAGCATCACGTCGGCCTTGTAAGCGGGTTGGAGATCCTGAAAGCAGTCGCGCAGCGGAATCACGGGCTTCCTCCCTGCACGCTTCAGCTGGTCGCATGGTCATCACCAAGCGGGATGGGACTTGATCCTGATCGTTCTACCTCCGCAGTGCTTGGGGAAAAGGCAGCCGCGTATCTGGAACTGCACTTCACCGATGAAGCAGATGCAAAGCAGGCATCGTCACTGGATGCGCAGCAGACCCGCCGGGACACATTGGATAGACGCCTCATGGCGCTCTGCGATGAAGCCGTACGTGAGATGACCGGCGCGCCTGCATCTCTGCCGCTGCGTGAAGAGACTATAGAGACGGACGATAGTCATGTCCCGACAGGGGTAATGTTCTTCCCAGGGCCGGTACCTTCAATCGGTCAAGAAGCTTTGCATTTGCATCTCCTGCAGGCATCGGAAGCCTTTGGACGATGGGCTGAGTCCACCATGCACCTGGTCGTCGGCGAAGAGCTCGATCTCTGGGCTCGCGAGCAGCGCATACCGCGGACTTAAACAGCCTCTTTGTATAGCCCGCATCTCCTGTCGGCTGATCTGCTCCGCGGTTCTCTGCTGCTCGGGGATTGCAGTGGAGTAGACCCCGATTATGCCAATTCACCCAAGGCAAACTGCGCCAGGACCGTACGAACGAAAGAGATAGTCATGCCCAACTCAGGCTTCAGAAGCCTCTTCGCTGATGAGGTTGAAGCGCTGTATGCAGCTGAGTCCTTGATCTCGAAGACGTTTCCGTTATTGAAGAAGAAGGTCGCCACGAAGGAACTGGTGTTGATGCTCGACCAGCAGGCCGCTCAGGCAAAGAGCCACACAAAAAACCTCAAGTCGGCGCTAATATTCCTCGACCGAAGGGCAGCTGGAGCAGAGAGCCGCTCTGTGAAGGCAATGTTGTCCGAATGCGATGATGCACTGGAGCGTCTTGAAAAAGGGAATCTCCTCGATGCAACGCTGTTGGTCCACTTGCAGCGCTTGGAGTTTCATAGGCTCGGAGCTTACAGAGCAACGCTGGCGCTGGCCACGCAGTTGGGAGAAGATGGCATTCTCGACTTCTTAAAAGAAGCAGCGGCATTCGACGATGTGACGACGAAGCGCTTAGGGCAAATTGCCTTGCAGGTGAATGCAGAAGCCTTCGCTGACACTCGGTCTGAAATCCTCGCGCCTGTAATCGGAGAACTTGAAGCAGACAAGGTCGAGTAGTCGTGGCCGCCTCAAAGCTTACTGTGCATCTAAGCTAACTAATGAACACCAATCAGATTCTCTCTGCTATCGATGCCGAAATTACCAAGCTTCAGCAAGCCCGCGCTCTTCTCGGTGGCTACTCCGAGCCGGCCGCAATTAAGCGCGGTCCTGGGCGCCCGAAGAAGGTCGCAGCGCCTTTGAAGACTGTGGCGAAGCCCGCTGCTTCCAAGCGTGGCCCAGGCCGCCCGAAAAAGGTCGTGGCCCCAGCGAAGGCCGGCGCGAAGCGCACGATGAGTGCGGAGGGCAAGGCTCGCATCGCAGCTGCCCAGAAAATACGTTGGGCGGCCGCAAAGAAATCCGTCGAGTAGCAGGCGGACGAGATTCAAGAGGTACGAAGAGGTGGATGAGTGACAAGCTCGTCCACCTCTTTGTTACTCGCTGACGCCATCCGCAGGATCATCAGCGGCTTCGACTTTCGAGAGCCGCTTCATGCTGATGGCATGGATCTCTGCGATGCGGTGCTTAAACGGGACACCCTCGACGTCTTCGGTCACCTCGCGATACCGGAGTGTCCCTTCCAGAGTGATGAGCTGCCCCTTCTGGAGAGTCTTTGCGAACTTCGAGAGATTGCTCCAGGCGAAGACGCGGTGCCACTCGGTACGGTTCTCGTAATCTCCCTTGTCGTTCTTCCAGCTCTCCTGGGTAGCGATGTTGAGGATGACGTACTCGTTCTTGTTCTGAGCGGTCTTGGCTTCTGCGTTTTGTCCGAGGCGGCCGATGAGGATGACTTTGTTGAACATGGTGTTTGGCTCCGTTTCTTCTGGTTTGTCCGCTGTCTGCGGTACATGCTTGCCCAACGGGTGTGCCGTCGCCATCCACTCCCTCGGCGACTGAATGGAAGCTACGGAAAGGGACCCCAGCTTGCCTGGGGCAAGGAGTCCATACCTCGCAGAGGTGCGTAGCGGGTTCCAGGAGGGAGAGCGTGCGTCCGAAGGGCGTGGATGCTCTTGGCGCGGCACGCTGAACGCAGACAGCAAGGCAAACCGGAAGGGAGCCATCCAGTTCGACCTTCTCCTATCATGGCGCGAGTAGCGAAAGCCAGCTCAGAACTAGAACAGGCAAATGCAAATCCAGCAAGAAAGAACATTAGGGGCGCGGATTGTCGATGGCTACCGCTCTGCCCAGTCTCTCGCCTTCGTCATGGTTACTCCAGTCGTAACTGGCGACTCGGGCGGGCTGTCCGCGACGTGAGCGTTTCCGGCTCAGGCAAGAGCTTTATACGTTCGACCTAGGTCTATGGGGGCGGGGTAGATCCTTAAAGCCTACCCGTCGCAGACCGCCTGTTGGTCCGCGAAACACAACCGCAGTTCAGATTTTCACTTTAGGGAAAGACAAGGCAGTTAACCATCGTTGTGAGAGGGGAACTTTTCTTGCTGACGCCGCTTCTAATCGAGATCTTTCGACTGCGTATCTTTACCGGTACTAAAGGCAGTAACCATCGGGTGAGGAGAAGCGTTCGGAGGTCCGCTCGTGTTAATTGCCCAATGCCGCGTTAATGAGCTGGACACATTCGTATTGGCTCTTGCCTTCAATATTGAGCTTATCGCCCCCGTTAAATACGATGAGCGCGTGCTGACTATTCTGATTTGGCACGCGCTCTGTGGCAATGACGGTCGTGACGTATTCAACAGACAAAGGATTGATTGCGTAAGAACCAATTTCGACCAGCTTCATGAGTTCTCCGTGGGCACCAGCCTACCACTTCGCTCCCAGCGACACCTTAGCGAACTGATTGTTGTCCAGAATCATCGTGAAGCCGCCGGCGCCGTTGCGGATGCCGACTGCAATACCCTGCTTGGCGGCCAGATCCTTCATCGCGCCGCCGCGCTGGGCCAGGGCTTCGATCTTCTCCGGACTAGCGAAGGTCAGATCACGCATGCGGTGCTCTCCGGTCATGTCGCTGAAGGCGACTCGCCAGACCAGGCCCTCACGCCAGAAGCGCGCGTAGACGTGGCGGGTCACCGCGGCCTCACACTTGGCGCAACGGCGCTCCCGCCCCGGATACGGCGGCGGAATGCTGCTCCGGCACCTACAACAGATCTTCCCTCGCTCCCGCTGACGGGTCGTAGACGCACGCTCGCCTCCCATGACGAGAGCTTAGGCGAAAAATCGGCGAAGATGAAGCCACAAGATGTAGGGGCTGTGGAAGCTGCTTATTGGTTCGGACGCGTGGACCAAGGGCCCTTACGGGCGTCGACGAACCTCATCGCAGAGCCTTCTTCTATATCGATGTACAGTCGATACGAGCCCTTGAGGTGGTTGATTGCCTCGATCATCGCTGGCTCGAGTGCTTCCGTCACATTCAGTGCTCTGACGATTTGACCGATCGCGGTAGGAGTCGGATGGCGCAAGACCATTCGCTGGCCGTCGCTGAGTACTCCTTCCACGGAGTACGTGACCAAGCTCAGTTCTCCGTCGGATTCGATGGACAGAACAAAGCAGGATTCCATCTCGCCATGTAGCACCGGAGCCTAGCGTGAGGAACCTCGCAGCCCGCTAAAGCGAATCGAAGAGGTGTGCAGCTCCGTGGTCACTGATCGCAGCATCAGCTCGCTTTCCCGCTATGGGCTGCGCAAGGAACGCGTCCGCGAGCTCATTCCTTCCAATGCGTTTTAACAACTTCACAAGCCCCCCACTTGCGACACGCCGCGGCGTGTCGTAGGAGTTCGTAGCTGCCAGGTGGCGGCCGCTGCACCCTCTACCGATTCCTGCGGCATGAGCTCAATGCCGCATTGATGGGAGGCAACGCTCCACAAAGACGGGCCTAAGCGTACGAGCAGGTGCCCCGTTGGCGGCACGCGCTCGCCTGCGCGAAACCGTCCGGAACTCCTCACGCGCACCCACCCGCACGTCACACGCGTTTCGAACGCTTCGCGCGCTAAATGAACTCCGGCTGCAACGCGTCCGCAAATGTGAGCCTTCGACAGCCAAGTCAATGCCTTCGAGAAAAAGCGATAACTCTATCGCATTTTGTTCCCCAGCGGACGGTCAGGCGTGTTTGTTATGGGCTATTGCTAATTCATGAAACATCGCTGCGCAATCGCATCATCGCTGAGGCAGGTCTGGGCACAGAGTCCGCTTCCAACCAAGACTGGAGCGTGCGCGTCCGCCGCGTGGACGGACTATCAAGAGCACCTCTGGACATGCGCTCTGTGCAATTCCCGCCCCCCGAAGAGTATTTCAGAAAAGGAGAGCCCGCGCGCTGGCCGAAGCTTATGACATCAGATCGGTAGGTCCCGACGCCATGTCAACCTGTCTTGCAATTGTCGGCCTCGGCATCCTCCAGCTTTTACGGATCAACCTTCCGTAGGGGCGCAACCTCAGTTGTCATCGTCGACGACGACAGTCATGCTCTGGCCACTTGCTAGTCGCAATATTTGTGCTTGGTTCTCGCCGACGATTTGGAGATCACTGAAGATCGCATCGATTCCGTCCCTCGCGATCGTTCTAGCCGCACCATGCGCATATATCACTCGAAACCCGGCCTCAGTGCGAAGGAACGTTGTGGCTGCCATGCTCGAGCGTACCAGCTATGGACCCATCGACACTCTGTCAAACTGGAACTATCTAACACCATCTGGAAGCCACGGCGCGAATGCGAATTCTTGTCGAGAGCTTGCCTAGCTGTGAGGTCTACCATGGCGCCCCACGCTCCGGCCGAGGCCTCGAGCTGGTCTCGGCTCGCGAACGTCGGGTTTGCATGCGGGATTCGCCGCGCATGTCAGTGGGTGTGACGCGCCAGACCAGACCCTCACGCTAGAAGCGAGCGTAGACGTTGTAGGTCACCGCGGCCTCGCGCTTCCGGCACAGCTGCTCCCGGTATGGGTGCTGCGGCGGGATGGTGTTCCGAGCCCGCAGCAGGTCTTTCCTGTCTCGCGCTGACGCCTAGTCGATGCACGCTCGCCTCTTATGAAGGTAAAGTGTGCAGCGAAGTAAAAGCCGAAGACTTTGGGGATTGTGGATTAGCGCCCGAGACCTCTGGCGGGACAGTAATCACCCTGGTCATGCCAGAAAGCGTGTAAGCCGTAAATGCCGACAGATTCGACCTCTCCTCCAACTTGTCTGGGGAAAAATTTAATGGCCCCTTGAATGGCTTGTTCGACAAAGCTGTAAGGGTCTTGGACAGATTGGAGCTTAAGGCGCTCAGCGGCAAGAGCCGCGGTTTCCGTAGTATTGCCAGCTTTCAGGAGAGGGATGCCCCATTCCAAAGCACCCTGAGACTCCTCAACGGTCTCGATAGATTTCTCGAAGAAGCGGAATGTGGATCCGACCATCGAGCCTCTCCCCTTCAAAATGACAAAAGCTCCGTTTTTCTTCTTGTCCCGGAAGATAACAAGGAAACTCGTCCACTCCGTCTGAGGCCATGCTGTCACACCGGGTACGCCCAGGCGTTGTGTGACCTTGCCCTCCACCGTCCGGAAGATGGCATTCGCAGAAACCTGATCAAAAGGATGAGCTTCAAGGACTGATTCTCGCAGGACGTCACGCATCCATACGCCATCGAAAAGCTCGATATTGCCGGTCGCGAGGATAGCTTCAGATCCCTCGGCTATGGCCAACTTACAGATTCCTACCCGAGTAACGCCAGATCCGTAAACAGTGCTGTCTGCGCCTATCGCTGCATGCCCTGCGTGTACTCGGTAAACGACCGCAGTGCTCTTAGCTTCATTGTGAATGATGCCGCAGTATGCGCTTGTGTTCACAAGGCACAGCAAGGTGATCAGTTTGCGCATGTCGCCAGCGTAGCACTGGAGCGCCGCATAGGAACCCTGCGTCTCACCTGAGCGTGTCGAAGAGGTGCGTCGCTTCGTCGTCGGTCAGTTCGCCTTCGGCGTTCTTTCCGGAGATGAGTTCCGTGACGAATCTATCGGCCAGATCCATCCTGCCAACTCGGTTCAAAATTGTCACCAGTTCGCCGCTGCTGATATTCCGCGGCGGATCGTATAACTTCAGAGCATGACGTTCTGCGGGGAAAAAGGTGAGTTTGCAGCGCACGCCATTGTGGCGATCCAGAACCATCCGAAGTCTCTTCGCCGTCGAGACTCCAATCTAGCACCGTCGGCAAACGAGTCAGCAGGCCAAAGGGCTTTCAGCTACTGAGCTTCTTCCTTAGTGATTGCCCTCGCGTCTTTGTCGGGGCGTAGACCTTTGAAGCTGGCGTGGCGCAGGTGGTCGTTGTCCGTCCACTCAAGGAACTCGCACTGCGCGACCATCTCTGGTCGCAGCCATACGCAGTTGCGCATCTTCTCTGCGGTCAGGCCTTGCCCCCATCGACCGGGGTTCTTCTCGGGCAGATTCGCAAAGGGCATGACTTCTGTAAGGTACGGCCTTAGCTGCTGGAAGATCGATCGACGACTGGCAGGCACGAAGCCGTTGCGCACGCTTGAGCAGAAGAACAGCTTGTCGTCGCGGTAGAAGCCGAGCAGCAAGGCATCGACACCATTGTCGCTGGGCGTGTAGCCGCCGACGACAAACTCCTGTGCCATGTTCATGCGTTGCTTCATCCAAAAGCCTGATCTTTTTCCAGGCTCGTAAAGTTCATTGAGCCTCTTCGCTATGACGCCTTCAAGCGAGTGAGCGCGTACCGTGTCGAGCATCTGCTGCAATGGCACCTGGACACTGATGGCGAGTTGCGCGTCACCGGACGCACCTTCGAACAGCTTAGCTAGCAGTTGCCGGCGTTCGTAGAGTGGCTTAGCCAGCATGCTTTTGCCGCTCAGGTGCAACAGGTCAAACGCGTAGAAGACGAGTCGCGAATATCGGCTCTTGCGGTTCTGCATGAGCTGAAAACTGGGACGGCCGGCAGTATCCAACGCGCACAATTCGCCGTCGACAGAAGTACCGGTCGGTAACAGTAGCTTCAGAGCAGAACATGGGCCATGAGCCTGTTCCGTGAGAGGCTTGCCGTTGCGAGAAAAGAGCTGCACGCCACTGCTGCCTCGGATAGCCTGAGCACGGTAACCGTCGAGCTTGATCTCGTAGGTCCAAGCCGGGCCCTCAGGCAATCTCTTCACCGCAAGGCATTCCATGGGAGCGGTGAATGTTGGTGCGGGCATAGAGATCACGGAAAGTAGGTTGGAGGCGGCGGCTGGTCGCAGGTTATGTGCTGCCCACACGCTCCCAGCGTTCCTGGATAAGAGGGCCAGCCGTCACCGGATAGATGGATGGCACAACACATCTGCAGGTTGCTGAGTCGGTTGAGTTGAGACTCTATACATTCCGTGAGGCCTATTTAAGATGCAAGATCCGACTGGATGCCCCATCACTCCATGTGGCCTCCAACGAATGGAAGACCTATCGTGAGCACATCGCAAGGTGCGAACGATGCGAAGCCCCTCAGCAAGCGTTGGCTGCAGAGGCGTCTGCAAGATTGGACTAGTGTCGGGTAGGCGGAAGATCGCTCCCGTCCCTTTTGGATAAAAATTCCGAATGGATCTACATAACCGCAGGATTGTGGCCGCGGAAGTCCTTCCGACTGGCCTACTCGTAACATTCGCTGACGCGAGTGCGGCTCTCTTCAGTACAGATCAACTAGAGCCCCTTCGATCCGCTGCGGAGCTCCGATTGGAGACGGAACTTCTGGACGCCGCGGTTCTGCAATTGCAGGACGAACTCCTCGATGCCGCCTTGGCTCAGCTGCAAAATGAACTCTCAGCCGGCGAGAACTAGCACGCATCTCAGGTCAGGCAGAGCATAGACATCTGTGAGTTCGTAGCCTGCGGAAAATTAGGAGCCTGGCGCTAGAGTCCATAACTTGGGCCCTCCGCGGCGCCCGATTACTTGGACATTCCATCAAACTGTTACAGACTCGAATAATGGAACCTTCATGAATAAGGCCCAATCTCTGCTGCATGGACTAACACCGTCCTTGTGTGAAAGTCTCGAATCCCTCTCATTGGCTGAGGGCATCGCGGTAGACGCTCTGCTGGTGGTGGCGATAGCAGAGAAGATTGCCCGATCCGAACATTCGGCTTGGCTTGGGGAGCAGCGGCGGGCGTTCTAGGCAGTAGGCCTCCCTGAGCTTGAGGGCAAGGGGTTGAACGAGCCGAAGGCCTTAGGAAACGAAAAGCGCCAAAAGTTGGCAAACCTCTTCGAGAGCGCCCCAGTTTTCCTCGCGCTTTTAAGTGGGCCGGACCACGTCTTCGAGTTGGTCAATCAAGCTTACCGTGACCTTCTTGGTAATCGCGCGCTAGTCGGCAAACGCGTCGCAGACGGTGTACCTGAACTTGTAGGGACGGCTTGCATGGACCGGCTTGATCGCGTTTACGCGAGCGGCGAGGCTCTGGTGGAGCGGGGCACTCGCTTTTCGTTTGTTCCGACGCAGGGAGAGTCACTGGAAGACAAGTTCATCGATTACGCGTACAGAGCACGACGCGCGGCCGATGGAACCATCGCCGGTATCCTCGTCTTAGGCGTGGATACGAGCCTAGTTCACAAGCTGGTACAAGGTACCGCATCGGAAGTGGCAGCATTCGAAGATCAAGTTCTTCATCATTCTGCTGAGATGACAGCGACGTACTGTCGGAGAGGGGATTCGAGGATTCGGCGTCTCGTCGCAGGGTGAGTTCTCTGGCCTTGCGGACAGCCAACGCAGTTTCCATCCAGGAGGTCTGGTGGGATAACCATGCGGCGTGTTCGAAACGGGCGACCTTTTCTGTATAGCGATGACCAGCAGATCGTCTATCGACGTGCTTTCCAACTGCGCAATGGACTCCAGACTGTCGCGCAGAGAGGGGGAGAGATGCGAAAGAAATGCAGAACTGCTGCTCATTTGCCGTCAAACCCATCCACTCATCGAGAGGTCGATAACAAAATACCAGAAACAATAAAATGACCGCGAGTTGCCAGAGCTCTTTTGGTGACTAACGTCAATTCTTACCAAAATAATCTTCGCTACAACAACATATCCCTAGCTGGGATGGGTAATCGTGGTAGCGGGTAGGGCGATCCATTTACTCAGCCAAGGAAATGAGCTCGCCACCCGCTGCCCTTGTTGACCATTCTGCTTTCATTCGGCAAGCGATATCGGGCATACTTCTCCCATGACGACGCACCATCTCATCGCGCATCACGAAAAGCAGAAGGCGATAAACGAGAAAATCTTAGCTCGACTGCTGCTTGGGCAAATGAGCATCACTCCCGGCACCCTCGACGAGCACATTCAGCGTTATCGAGACTACGTGACGTTGCACAACAGCACAATCTCTTTCCTTCGCGATCGCGTTGAGGATGCGTCTTAGGTAGGGTGGACAATCTAAAGTTGATTCATTGAGGCCGCCTGTCAGCTTGCTGCGATCGCACCTCCAGAGCACTTCCGAATCGGAAAACAGCCTGCACCGCTAAGACGCGCTTAATGAGCTTGTTAAACCCAACCGAAGTGAGAACGGATATGCTTTGCAGCCTAGCGCTACGCCGGAGCAGGGAACGTGGCGATCAACCCTATAGTCTCCGCGTCACCGGAAGGACGTCGCTCCGCCCGTCCGGCACCGGTGGTGCAGACCTTATAGAGCCGCTAAACGCGGACGCGGTCCGGGACACATTGCGAAGCCTGAGGATGCCTCCGGAGGTTCTCGCTGCCGCCGAGGCCGTGATGAAAGACCCGCAGCATGCGCAGCGCTTCATTTCGGTTGTGGAAGCAGTGCAAATTCCCTACGAAGTGCTTGAGCAAGCGCGCATCGATTTGTTTGACTGACTGACGAGCGCGACGCTATGAGGGAATGGAGTAGGAGCGGTGCAGCCGTTATGGCTTACGACATCTACGATCTCGCTTCGTCTCTGTTCACCGCTGATCGTCGACGTAAGTTTGTCGGTGAAAGACGTCGTAGACGAGCGGAGGGTCGCGGCATACACCACACCGATACCAAGCTTTGGAGCTAAGGATTCAGCGTTCGATCGCTTGTGCACGGGCTCCGAGCATTCGCAACGGAGGCTTCATAACATCTGCTATCGTTTGCTTCGAGCTGTGGGCCTCGGTCATAATCCATTGGAGTCAGACGTCCATTTGCAACGAGACTATGAAGGGCCGGCTGGCTGCTCATGAGCTGATTGTAACGACCATACAGAATCCACCTTACCGGACGTCAACGACCTATTTTGTTTTCTGTAGCGTCGTCAAGGCCGAGCTTCTGGTCAATGCGAAGACGGCGCTCTGTTCGAAATGCGCAAGGCCTCAGATGTGTAAACGCAGCCGTAGCGTTATGAAGTCGCGCGCATACGCTCCAACAAGGTGCTCCGCATCTGCTGAAAAGCGGGAACCGAAGTCAAAGTCGGCACAGCGGGAGCGAGCAGTTCGCTTATGACTCGGAAATCGTTGAGGGCATAGGCTCTCTCGAGTGCTTTGACGCCTGCGGATGTATCGCCAAGTCGGAAGCAAATCAGGGCAAGCGGAACTTCAGTTCCCGCACTCGCGTCGGGTTGGCCTTCACGATACGCCTGCAATGCCTTCAGTAATTGCGTTTCCGAATGATTCGACCAGCCGTTTGAGGCGACCGTAGATAAGGTCGTGTCCATCGGGGCGTGAAACCGGCTGGCGGTCGTTTCGAGCGACTGCACATACAAGCTGTAGAGGCGATGGTCGAAGAAGATATCGGACAAATACCTGCTGGGAGACGACAGTTGAGGTTCTGCGGCTTGCAGTTCTTGCAGTTGTCGTACCACAAGCGTGATGTCGGAGCTACCGATGGATTCGATCAGGGCTTGATCGGCAAGAATGGAACTCGAATTCGGATCGAGTTCTCTGGCGTGCGCGATCAGCTGGCCGGCTTCAGGCATCCTGCGGAGTGTCAGCAGCGCGTCCGCATGCCAGTGAAAGGTCTCGCTGTTTTTCGGGTCGAGTGATTCCGCCAGGCGGAACTCCTTCTCGGCAAGATCGGTCTTCCATTCCCAGTAGAACAATCCGAACCCGAGTACTCGATGAGCGTCGGCGGAGTTTGGAGATAGCTGTACTGCACGACGTGCAGCGGTCAACGCTTGCGGAAAGGCTTGGGCAACCTTCGTATCTGTGTACTCGGGCAGCAATTCGTACGTTTGAGCCAGGCCCGTATAAGCATCGCCGTACGAGGGGTCGATCTGCGTGGCTTTCTGGAAGGCCTTCAATGCCAGCTTCAGGCCCTCGGGATTTCGTTTACTGCAGAAGTAGAGTCCTCGCAGGTACAGGTCGTGGGCAGCTGGCTCTGCCGTATGGCCGCTGTACGATTGCGCAGAGCGCCTCTCCCTCAGCCGAAGAGCGACTACTGCGACGATGATCGCAAGCAGAGCGGCGAGGGACACAGCCGACAGCCAGTAAAGCGAGCGGCTTCTTCCTGCGGAAGGTGGGGTGGACGCGACGAGGATGGACGTTGGAACGGGAGCTACGTCAGGAGCAGCTTCCGACACGGAAAGTATCGACAACGTTTCGCCACTGGAACCTTGCACCGTCTGCTGCTGCTCTAGCGGAGGGTGCAGCCATGCATCGAGCTCCGAGACGAGGGCATATACATTGCCGCGTTCAGCACCGGGAAGCCGCCGCACGGGCAGTCCGCGGTCTTCCCAACGCTGGACCGTTCGAACGTCTCGTCCTACATGGGCCGCGATCTCTTTCCAGCCGCGCAAGGTCGATTGCGGTGTCGAAGTCATAGACATGCCCAAATGGTGTGTGTTCCCCACCGATAGACCGGGGTCTCGTCCTTAAGAAGTGGCTGAAGCAGCGACTTGAGCGATTTTGTCATACCTTGCCGCTTGTTGTCCGGCCTCTCCGCTTGTCGAAAACAACAGCCGGAGTTCAGATCAAGAGGCGTGAAGTGTGAAGCTTGCTCCCGAAGCTGGCGGACACATCTTCGCCCAAAAGATCGTCCCAGCAGACTAGCTGTGACTTCGAACACAGCAGGTAAGGACTCCCGTGACCCTTCTCCTTCTTCTCCTCTGCCGCACCGCGCGGACTCTGTTGCGCCGATTCTGGATCGTACGCCTTGCAGGTCCGACAAAGGCTTCTTTGCTGCCTCTGCTGTTTGCCAGCGCACAGGGCCTGTTGTACACGCTGAGCCTCTGTGGGCTGCCCACCGCAGCGGCGCAAACGACCACGGCCTATAGTACCCCGGTCGCCCTCAGCACCCCGGTGCAGGCGGCGGACGGCAATTTCTACACGGCTACATCTCCGACGAGTTCCTGTAACGGCTCCGTGTTCTTCCACACCACCGGAAATTGCGGCGCTATCTATCAGATCACCCCGACCGGGGTCGTCAGCCTTGTTCATACGTTCGCCTCGGACGGAACGGAGGGCTTCGACCCCAATCCGCTAGTAATTGGCCCTGACGGCAACATCTACGGAATGACGCAGGGCGGAGGCACGTCCGGCTGCTCGACCCGCGGCTGCGGCACCTTCTTCAAGATCGTCGCCAACGGGTCATCCGGCACGTTCTCCACTGTCCACTTCTTCAGCGACGCAGACACCGGGGCGGAGAGCCTTGCGCAACCGATCCTGGGTGATGATGGCTATTTTTACGAGCCTACGTTTGGGATAACCAACGGCAGCGCCATATACAACATTTCTCCAACGGGCGATTTTCATCTTCTGACGCTTCTTACAGCCGGATACCCAACCAACAGACTTGTGCAGGGAGCCGATCATAATTTCTACGGATCGTTGTACTCCGGCACGGTGGAGGGCGGATACATCTTCCAGATGACGCCAAGCGGGGTGACCAGCACGGTCTACGCTTTGCCTGCCGACAATTCGGCGGGTATCGATCCGACTGGACTTGCGCAGGGACCGGATGGATACCTGTACGGCTGGACCTTAGGTAGTCCAAATCACTATCCGTACGCGCCGGCCACCGCCTTCAAGGTAAGCACGTCGGGCAGCTTCCAGACGCTCTACACCTCAAGCGCGACGAATACGTTCGTGATGAACAGCCCACCCATCTTCGGCAGCGATGGAAACCTGTATGCCTCAGCAGTCCTCGGCGGCGATCTTTCCGCGTGCGCGGCCTACTTTGGTTCAAACCACAACGGCTGCGGGGCGATCCTGCAGGTCACGCCATCAGGCACCTTCAAAGTGGTACAGCAATTTGTAGAAGGCGATAAAGGGCAGTTTCCGCAACAACCTACTCAAGGCAGCGATGGAAAGATCGTCGCGGCAGCAAGCCACTATGAAAAGAATGCGAACACAACCGCAACCGTTCCCGGTGTCTTGTCTATGCTCGACTTGAACCTGCCCGCGCCGGTGCAGCTGTCGTTTGCCGATGGGAACGGCAACCCGATCACCGGCTCCATTCAGCCGGGTGTGCCGCTCACGCTAAAGTACAAGGTGCCTGGCGCGTACTCGCTCACCGCCAGCCAGTGCTATGCCTTTGTCCAGCCGGATGCGCAGGGAGACGTGCCCGCTGCCGCAGGAACCTGGACTGGCAAGCAAAGCGGCACCACGGATGCAACCGGCTTTTATGGCTCGGCACAGGTGACGCCCACTGCGGATGGCACGTATACCTACGCGCTGACCTGCGGCGGCACAACGTCCGGCTTCGTGACGCTGAACCTGAGCAGCAAACTACAGATCACGACGTCGTCCCTGCCGAACGGGTCTGTGAGCAAGGCCTACACCAATCCCATCCTGATTGACGGTGGCAAATCGCCCTACAAGTTCGTGGCCGACGGCTTACCTCCGGGCATCACCATCGATCCGACGAGCGGTCTGCTTGCAGGTAAGCCGACCCAGTTCGGCACGTACCAGACAACGATCGCAGTGCAGGATTCATCCACACCAGCGCTTACGGCGGGCAGGGTCTTGCCTCTCACAATCGACAAGAGCCTGATGCTGAGTGGTTCGCTGAAGAACGCCACCGTGGGCACGCAGTACACGGGCGGGCTCACCGCGACGGGTGGCTTCGGCACGTACAAATGGACCATTTCCGCCGGTGCTCTGCCGGAAGGTCTAACACTGAACGCGACCACTGGCGTCATTTCCGGGAAGCCTACGAAAGGGGAGAAGGCCACGTTCTCGATCACCATCACGGACGGGGAAAATCCTGTGGACACCGTGACGCTGGCGACTTCAATTTCGACGGTCGCACCACCGCTTATGGTGATTGGCGGCGACTTTGTGGATTGCACCGTGGGCGTGCTGTGCGACAACCAGTTCGAAGCGAGCGGTGGTACGCCCCCGTACACCTGGACCGTTGCCCCGGGAGCGACACTGCCAGCCGGTATGACGCTGGCGAGTGACGGCAGCTTCTCCTTCAAGCCCATCCAGTATTACGACCTGCCTTTCCAGATCGAAGTGCAGGTGACTGACTCCTCCAAACCGGCACTTACAGCCACCGGGATCGACGCACTCACGATCACATCCAGCCTGAAGGCGAACCCCTACACCCTGCCTGTGGCGACGGTAGGCCAGGCATATGCAGCCCCAGCACCGGTCGCCACGGGCGGGCTGCCGCCGTACACTTGGCTCGTTATTGGTTCCGACCCGTCTGTGAAAGGCGAGTATGGGGCTAAGGCGGATGGCTCACTTTATTCGCCGGGGCCCAAGACGGCTGGAACATACACGATCACATACATCCTCAAGGACTCGGAGAAGAACCAGGCAACTGTGCAGTTTTCGGTGCCGTTCACCGTGATGGCGGCGCTGACTCCCACCACCACGACACTGTCCAGTTCAAATACGACGGCGGGCACCGGCATGAACGTGACACTTACCGCGAGTGTCGCGCGGAGCGCCGGCGTTCCTACCGGAAAGGTGACCTTCTACAACGGTACGGCAGTGCTGGGTGTGTCCACCCTGGATGCGACGGGAAGCGCCTCTTTGACCACCTCGTTCGGCGCGGCGGGTAGCTACAGCCTGACGGCGCAGTACAGTGGCGACGCGGGCTTCGCTGGAAGCGTGTCTCCTGCTCTTACTGAGACTGTTGTTACGCCGGCCGTCACGGCAACTGCCAATCCGGCAACGCTAACCGTGACCTCGGGCAAGTCTGGAACCTTGACGCTTAGTCTGTCGGGCACGGGTGGTTACAGCGGTATCGTCACCTTCACCTGCGGCACGTTGCCATCCCACGTGAGCTGCAGCTTTGCCCCACCCTCCCTCACGCTGTCGTCAAGCGTAACCAGCGGCAGCAGCACCCTAACGGTGAGCACCGGCCCAACTGCGACGGCTCTCATGAGGCGGACAGGGCTGCCGAGCAGGCGTGCTCCTTTGGAACTAGCCGGGTTGTTGGGTCTGACTCTTCTTTGGACTTCGCGGAGAACGAGGTTAAGGCTGCTTCAACTCAGTCCTATGGCTCTGCTGCTGATTGCATTTGCGACCATGACCGCGCTCGGCCTGAGCGGGTGTGGAACCGCATCGCCCAATGCATCGCCCGGCACGTACGCCGTTCCTGTGAACGTCGTCGTAGGCGGTGCCACTGTGCAGAGTGTGACTGTCAGCGTTGTGGTGATGCAGCAGTAGAGGGCGCGCCCCCAAGCGCCCAGGCGAAACAGTTCACCGCAGTTCTGAAAGGTACCTTCCATGCCCATCCGAAACCCGCTTGCTCAAACCTGTGCACTGGCTTTCACGCTCCTCTCTGCCGTTCCGTCCTGTGTAACGGCCCGTGCACAGTCCAGGAATAGCCTCCCCGTGCCTGACCCGGCGCTCGGGATCGCGCAGGGAACGCTCCCCATCCTGCCCGGCTGGCGGGGCGAGGCCCACATTGACCGCACCAGCGATCCCCTGAGCTATGCCATCGGCACCCTGACCGCAGACCTCCGTAGCCCCGATGGTTCGTCGAGTATCCAGATGTTGGCCGTGCCGTTTCATACACTCAACGTGAGCCCGCAACTAGCATCCGCAATGCCTGGTGATCCCGCCCGGCAGCGCAATGCGGCCTTGCTTCGCTTCACATCTACTGCCGATCTGCTTAAGCAACACATCCTCCCGGCTCTTGGGCTGGATGGGCGAACAGCGCATTACGAGTCGATGGAGGAAGAGGCGAGAAGACGCATGCGGGAGCAATCTCAAACGCCTGGCAATATCTTCGACAGGGCTTTCGCGCTGCTCCAAGCAAATGGCAAGGAGGTAGCCGTGTATGCACAAACGATGGGTGGCGGGGCGGGCACCCCTCGCGAGGTTACATCCACGACCATCCTCGTGTGTACCGCACCCATTGGCAAAGCGATGTCCGTACTGCAAGCCCAGGAGAATCTATCGACGATGCCGCCTAGCGGAGCATGGCAGCAGGCGAACGAGCGCTACCTTGGCGAATGGCGGCAGGCATTGCAGGAGAAGGCCGCCCGCTCCACTAGGGAATTTGAGCGGGACAATGCCGCCATCATCTCTATGGGTCACGCCAACATCGTGGAAATGCAGGCCCGTGGCGCGGCCCGGGACCGTGCCTTCGTGGAACACGAGCAGCAGATCTCAGACCATGGTGCCATGTTCCGCGGATACCTCTCTGGCACGAGCACCACGTTCAAGTGGTGCGGAACGGGCGGCGCAACAACCTACACGGTAGATGAGACTAGAGCGCCCGCCGCAGGCTTTCGGCGGTGTGACTGATTCATCGCACTATACAGAATGCGACTTATCGGACGTAAGTAATAGATAACAAACAATTTGTGTAGTTTTTCCCAAGCGCGTTTTCCTCCTAGGCCACCTTCTCAGCCCAAGAACCCTCTCACGACTTGTGGTGTTCAAACATGGCAGATGGTTTCAGCACAGTCAAGACAGTAGTTCAGGTTCTGAATGACGGCGAAAAGGGTTTTGCTGATCTTGGAGAAAAGATAAAAGACCCCTCCATCAGTTCGTTCTTCATAAAGGAATCGGCGACTCGCGCGGAGTTTGCGAAGGAACTTGAGGCAGAGCTGGCGCTTGTAGACGGCGACACAAAGGGCATCGGCGGGACGGCTTCTGGAACCCTTCACCGCACTTGGGGCGACATAAAGGCCAGCCTCGGCGGCGGCGATCACACGCTGCTTGAGACGGCAGAGCAGGGTGAAGACGCGGCTAAGAAAGCGTATAAGGAAGCACTCGAAGGCGAGCTTCCCTCTGCTGCAATCCAGGCGCTCCTTCTGAAGCAGCAACCCCACATTCAAGCCTCCCACGATCAGGTGAAGGCCTTCCGCGACAGCACGAAGTCCTAAGAAATGGGTCCAATACAAAGGGCCACGGTTTTGCCGTGGCCCTTTGAACGTTGCAAACAACTTGAGACCAGGAGAGAAGCATGAAAGCACTTGTCTATCACGGCCCGAAGAAAGTGTCGGTCGACACAGTTCCCGATCCAAAGATCGAGAAGCTGACCGACGTCATCATCAAGCTCACGACCACGAACATCTGCGGCTCTGACTTGCACATGTACGAAGGCCGTACCGACGTAGAGAAGGGCAAGATCCTCGGTCACGAAAATCTCGGCGAAGTCGTCGAGGTCGGCAAAGCTGTCGATACCGTCAAAATGGGCGATAAGGTCGTCCTCCCATTCAACATTGGCTGCGGCTTCTGCGCCAACTGTGAGCGTGGACTCACTGGCTACTGCCTCACCTGTGCGGACCCCAAAGTGATGCCGGGCATGGCTGGAGCCGCCTACGGCTTCGCCGGCATGGGACCTTACCAGGGTGGGCAGGCTCAATATCTACGTGTGCCGTACGCCGACTTCAACTGTCTGCAGCTCCCACCGGATGTTGACGAGAAAGAAAACGACTATGTCATGCTCTCGGACATCTTTCCGACGGGGTGGCATTCCACGCGGCTCGCCAACCTGGAACCCGGTCAGTCCATCGTAATCTACGGCGCGGGCCCAGTCGGTCTCATGGCCGCGATGTCGGCCCGCATCCAGGGCGCAGCCCAGATCTTCGTCGTTGACGGCCAGGAAGATCGTCTTGCGCTCGCGAAAGAAATCGGTGCGACTCCGATCAACACCAAGGACGGCGAGATTGGCGATCAGATCCGCGAGGCCACTGGCGGCTGGGGAGCCGACTGCGGGGCTGAATGCATCGGCTACCAATGCCACAACTCAAAGGGCAAAGAAGTCCCCAACCTCGTCATGAACTCGCTCGTTGATGCGGTGAAGGCGACAGGACAGATCGGTGTTGTCGGCGTCTTCGTCCCGCAGGACCCAGGATCCGACGATAAGCTCGCCCAAAAGGGGCAGATCGCGTTCGACATGGGCAAGTTCTGGTTTAAGGGCCAGAAGATGGGAACTGGCCAGTGCAACGTAAAGGCCTACAACCGCCGTCTCCGTGACCTCATTCATCAGGGCAAGGCTAACCCGTCGATCATTATCTCGCATAGCCTGCCGCTGTCAGAGGCACCGGACGCCTACAAGCACTTTGACAACCGCGATCACGGTTGGACAAAGGTGATTCTTAAGCCAAACGCCGCTTAGCACTCTGGCTGGTGACAGTAGGTCGTCACCAGCCATTCACGAGACCGCACAACGCAAAGGGAGTCATCAATGGCATACGTAGTGACAAAAGACGGGACAGAGATCTTTTTTCGAGATCTGGGAACGGGAAAACCAGTCGTACTGATTCATGGATGGCCACTCAGCGGCGATTCCTGGGACAAGCAGGCGAACTTTCTGGCTGAACATGGCCTCCGGGTCATTGACTATGATCGGCGCGGCTTCGGCCGCTCGGGACAGCCGTGGTCCGGGTACGACTATGACACGCTTGCATCCGATCTGAACAAGCTCATGGAAGAACTCGACCTCAGAGACGCGACGCTGGTCGGCTTTTCGATGGGTGGGGGAGAGGTCGTGCGCTACCTAAGCCGTTATGGAACCTCGCGCGTGTCTAAAGCGGTCCTGGTCTCTGCGGTTACCCCCTACCTGCTGAAGACGAGTGACAATCCCGACGGCGTTGATCCGAAGGTCTTCGAGGAGATTGAAGAAAACCTACGCAAGGATCGCCCAGCGTTCCTCAACGAGTTTGGGCCCAAGTTTTATGGAAGATCTGTCGTTCACCACACCGTGTCGGAGCCGGTCCTGGAGTGGACCCAATCCATGGCACTGATGGGGTCTCTTCGCTCCACGCTGCAGACAGCCAAGTCCTGGTCGTCAACCGATTTTCGTGAGGAGATGAAGAGCATCACGATTCCTGTTCTCGTCATTCACGGGACGAGCGATAACACCGTGCCGATTGATGCTTCAGGTCGGCGGTCTGTGAAGATCCTCCCGAATGCAACACTTACCGAGTACGACGGCGAACCGCATGGGCTTTTCCTTACGGCAGCTGATCGCCTCAATGAAGAGCTGCTACAGTTCGTCGGCGGTCCGCGAGAGCCGATCAGCACGCCAGTTCTCAGTTAATGATGTGTTGCGAGAGCCCTGCAACAAGGGCTCTCGCAAGAGGGCCACAATGTCTGTTTCAAAGATCAAGACGAAAGTGCTCCGCCAAGCGTACGAACAGAGTGGTCCTATGAAGGGTGAGCCGCTCATTCTGGTCCATGGTTGGCCAGACTCCCCGCGTACATGGGATAAGGTTCTTCCAACGTTGCATCAAGCTGGCTATCAAACGATCGTTCCATACCTTCGTGGCTATGGGCCGAGTAGCTTCCGTGATCCCTTGCTCGGTCGCAAGCCCCGTAGAACAGGCCAGCCCGTCGCGTTTGCTCAGGACATGATTCATCTAGCAGACCGTCTCGATATCAAACGCTTTCACTTCATCGGACATGATTGGGGAGCGAGGACAGGCTACGCACTCGCGGCTCTGTTTCCTAAGCGGCTCAAGTCTTTGACCGCAGTCTCCGTGCCCTTTGAACCGGGCAAAGCGTCTCCTCCGAGTTCCCGCAGGCTCAAGCGTTCTGGTACCAGTGGCTTCTTTGCACCAAGCCGGGCGAGAAGAAGTTCCGCGAAGACCCCGTTGCGTTTGGACAGGCACAGTGGAACGTTTGGAGTCCAGCTGGATGGTACAAGCAGAGTGACTTTGATGAATCCGCTAAAAGTTGGCAAGGCAAAGATTTTAAAGATGTTGTTCTTCACGGTTATCGGTCACGTTGGGGACACGCCGATCTAGATCCGCAGTATGCCGACCTGCAGTCTCGTCTTGACTTCACAAAAACGCTCGCCACTCCGACGCTCCTGTTACATGGCCGTGAGGATCATTGTGAGCTCGTAGCTACGACCGATGGATCCGAGCGTTATTCACCTCTGCTATCATCGCGTTCTGCTCGACGGCGCCGGTCACTTCCCTCAAAGAGAGAATCCTGAGTTGAGCGCAGCGATCATCCTGGAACACATACGACAAAATTAGAGCTGAGATATACGGTAGGCATGTGCCTGGTTACGCCCGCAGATAGAGCCGCATCCAACCGCTCATGAAGACTTCGTTTCGGAATGCAGTTTTAGTCCTTCCCATACTTTTTTCAGGAGCACCGCTTCTCTCTTATGGGCAGGTCCTCGCGCATGACATACCGGTAGGCCACTTAGAGCAAGTAGCCACCTTCAACGGCCCTATGCCTACCGGTGTAACGGTGTCGCGCACCAATCGCATCTTTGTGAACTTTCCCCGCTGGGGTGATGACGTGCCCTTCACAGTGGCTGAGGTGATCAACGGTAAAGCAGTCCCTTTTCCCGACCCGAAAATTAACGACTGGCCGGGAAGAAACACATCTGACCCGACCCAATATAAGGATCAGGGACAAAACGAATCACACTTCGTGTCTGTCCAGTCGGTGGTAGTCGATCCAGCTAACCGGCTTTGGGTCTTGGATACCGGTTCTCCAATGCTCAAGAACGCGCTGCCGGGAGGACCCAAGCTCGTCGCGATCGACTTGGCAACGAATAAGGTCGTCAAGCGCATCCTGCTACCGTCTTCAGTCGCGGGTCCCACAAGCTATATGAATGACGTCCGTTTCGATCTGAGAATCGGGTCGCCTGCCGGGCCGGATGGCATTCATGGCATCGCCTACATCACCGACTCCTCTGAGAAGGGTCCTACGGGCTTCGTCGTCGTCGATCTGGCTACCGGTCAATCTTGGCGCAAACTCGACGACATCGATGCAGTGAAGCCGGAACTGGGCTTTTTGATGTTCGCCGAGGGTCGACCGCTGTACAAGACAGAACCGGGGAAACCAGCGAAGCCTGGAATCTTCGCTAACGACTCACTTGCGATCTCTGCAGATGGTTCTAAGCTGTTCTTTTGTCCCGTTTCGTCGACGAAGCTCTACAGCGTACCCACCGCAGCGTTACGCGATAAGAGCCTCACGGCAGAGGCGACTGCAAAACAGGTAGCGCTGGTGACAGGCAAGGAAAGCTCGGATGGACTCGAGTCCGACGCAGGAGGTAACGTGTACTCAACCGCACCGGCCTCTGGCAGCATCCTCAAGATTAGCCCTAACTCAAACTTTGCGGGCGGCGTGGAAGTCTCAACCTTGGTACATGACCCACGTCTGCTTTGGCCCGACACGATGAGCCTCTCGGACGACGGCTACCTCTACGTGACGGCCAATCAATTGTTCAACCAGCCATCGATGCACAATGGCAAAGACTTGCGACAAAAACCGTACACACTGTTCCGTGTGAAGGTCGATGCCAAGCCTGTTCGGTTGCAGTGATCATAGATCGAAAACGCACGAACGAACGGCTGCCATTGCTGGCAGCCGTTTTCCATGGATGCGATTAAATTGGGTGATTATTCGGAGCGCATCTCGATACCGGCACACGTGAATGCAACGGGAAGAGGATTGCTTCGTTCCACCTTTGTAGAAAACGCGATCGCATTCGACATCGCTGCCGATACCGCATGTTCTTCGTCTGGACTGTCGACAGGCAGGACGAAGGTCTCTCCACCTGTAACGCCCTCAAGAGGATTAAAGCGCATAACGGTTACGTTGAACTTCTTGAGCTCCATGTCGACTCCTTTGCTATTAAGGAACGGGCACACCGTTTTCATTCAGCAGGACTGTATTGTGCAGTGACAGCCGATCAGGTACATGCTTCGGCTGTGGTCGCCGTCAAGGAGCGTTATGGCTGCCCCATGCCGCCTCCGGCACCATAGATGTTCCCGGTCGTATAGGAGGCGTCCTGCGCTGCCAGCTGGACATAGATTGAGGCAAGTTCGGCTGGCTGGCCGGCTCGGCCGAGGGGGTACTTGCCGCCGAAGTCGCGCCAGTGCTCTTCGGTCGCGCCGCCCGAGATCTGTAGTGGCGTATAGATGGGCCCTGGAGCTACACCGTTCACGCGGACTCCCTTGGGTCCGAGTTGCTTTGCCAGGGATTTCACGAAGTTCATCGTGGCTGCTTTGGTTTGGGCGTAATCGTATAGATTTGCTGCGGGGTCGTACGCCTGTTCTGAGGTTGTCGCGATGATGCAGGAGCCCGGCTTCATGCTTGGAAGAGCAGCTTTAATGATCCAGAACGGAGCATAAAGGTTGGTCTTCATCGTCCAGTCGAAGAGTTCCGTGGTCATATCCGCAATCGACTCCACCTGATGCTGGCGGCCTGCATTCGAGACAATGATGTCCAGCCCGCCCAGCTCCGAAACAGCCTGTGACACGAGCTTTTTACAGAACGTTTCTTCGCGGAGGTCGCCTGGGATCAGCACGGCCTTCCGTCCAGCTTTGCGAATCAGCATGGCTACCTCTTGTGCATCTGGTTCCTCGGCTGGCAGATAGTTGATCGCAACATCAGCGCCTTCGCGGGCGTAAGCAATGGCGGCGGCCCGCCCCATGCCAGAGTCACCACCGGTGATAAGAGCTCTGCGATTCAGCAAGCGGCCTGAACCTTTGTAGCTGGTCTCGCCATGATCGGGCGGCGGAGTCATTTTGCTTGCTAGTCCCGGCCACGGTTGGAACGGACTGGTGTAGGGCGGCTTTGGATACTTCGTCGTCGGATCAGCAACGGGCTGCGCCGTAGAGCTTGCCTGTGCCTGTGCCACGGTCGGGAGTGCAGTGGCAGCAAGCCCTGCACCGAGCGCGCCAACGAGCTGACGACGCGAGAGATGATCTGGAGAGGAAGACATCTGAATCCTTTGAGTTTCGGGTAAGGAGGTAACGTTGTTAAGGTCCGCCGCCGAAGCGGCGGGCGTTGCTCTAAGCCTCTTCGTCCTTCAGCGTCGACATGTCGATCACGTAGCGAAAGCGGACATCGCCTTTTTCTACTTCTTTGTAGGCGTCGTTAATGTCGGCAATGGCGATCATCTGGATGTCGGGAGCAACGTTGTGTTCCGCACAGAAGTCGAGGACCTCTTGGGTCTCCGCGATGCTTCCGATGAGAGATCCTGCAACGCTATTCCGATGGGAGGCAGTTTGCATGTTGTTGATTGGCTCAAGCGGACCGAGATCACCGCAGATCGCCATCGTGGCGTCACGCTTCAGCAGCGGCAGGTAGGGGTTCAGGTTGTGTTTCTCGGGCACCGTGCTCAGGATGAAGTCGAAGGTCCGGGTGAGGGGATTGGTCGGATCGACTTCCTCCTTCAAATCCTTCTCCATCACCGCAGTTGCGCCGAGCCGGATTGCTTCGTCTTGTTTCTCCTCGGTGGTCGTGAAAAGGACGACAGTGGCGCCCATAGCGACGGCGATCTTGGCTGCGATGTGGCCCAGCCCGCCGAAGCCGACGATGCCTACCTTACTGCCGGCTTTGACGCCCCAGTGCTTCATTGGAGAGTAGGTCGTGACTCCCGCGCAAAGCAGAGGTGCTGCTGCTTTCGGATCAAGCGAGGCCGGGATTTTCAAAACGAAGTCTTCGGGCACGACCACCACATTTGAGTAGCCGCCAAAGGTATTCTCGCGGCCATAGTGGTTCTGCTCGTCGGCAGCCTTCTTTGCAGGCACCATGGGACCGTTGTACGTGGCAAGCCAACTGTTCGGTCCCTCACAGTAATTCTCGTCGCCGGATCGGCATGGCTCGCATTCGCGGCAACTATCGATCATGCAGCCGACTCCGACCAAGTCGCCGATCTGGTGAGTCGTTACAGAATCGCCGACAGCGGTCACACGACCGACGACTTCATGGCCGGGCACACAGGGGTAAACGGTATTCCCCCACTCGTTCTTGACTTGGTGAATGTCCGAGTGACAGACCCCGCAGTACAGCACTTCGATGGTGACTTCGTTTGGACGCGCATCTGGACGTTCGAATTTGTAGGGCTTGAGGCCTAGGAAAGAGTGGTTTGTTGCATAGCCAATAGACGGAATCACAGACATTGCTCCAGTTATGTAGGTTTCGTTCGGGGGATGGGAGACGGAGAGCAACAACTCGGATAGTCCCGGTTCGTAGCGGCCCAGCAGCTAGGACGCGATTTGCAGGTAAAACGGATGTGCGCAGTGAGTTGCGCACATCCGTTTGATTGCTAGGAGGGTACTTCCTCAAGGCTGGTCGGCACTTCGGCCGTCCTTCCGTTGTCCGCCAAACGGCGAGCGGCGAGCAGACCATAGACAAACAGGCGTGCCCGGTTGATGCTGCCCAAGGGACGATGCGCGGCAAGGGCGTGCGCTGGGGAGAACGTCAGGTCTTCGAAGTAGCCGTCTTTCGCCGGGTCCCAGGCGGTCTGCGGTGGTATCACCAGGTGAGCGACTGTCTGGTACTGTGAGGCGGTCTCGGACCACTCTGCTTGAGCGTTCTCAATAGGCATATCTTCAAGACCTGTGTTCAGCTGTACGCGAAGATCGAACTCAGCCGGATTGGTCCGGAAGAACTCATTCATCGCGTCGCGCAGTGCATCAGGCGTCTCGGGGTCGAACGGTTGCTGCTTGAGCGCTTCCAGAGCAGGCGATGCTGGAAAAAAGCCCAGCTTTGCCACGTACTCTCCATAGCGGAACGCTGTTTGCGAGAAGTATTCTTCGGCTGCCGGATGAACGACGGGATGCCCATAGAACGCCAGCTTCTCGGAATTCGCGCCGACAGCGTTTAGAGCCGCGTTGGTCGCCCTTGCGACAGTCGATACTGCACCCTTGACGCTGTCTGAAAGCTTTGGGGCGATCTCGGCATTCGGCTTGAACGCCTGCAGAAACTCCTTCATGCCGCCCGCCAGAAACTGCTTGCCGACATCGAAGACAAAATCCTGGGTCTCGCCCACATGGCCGTCGAGCTTAGCCCCCTTAACGCCCAGAACCTTAACCGACATACCGCGATCGGTCGACAGTTTGGAATCGTCCAGAAGCTCACCTGGTGCCTGTGCCATGCGGATCAGCACTTCGTAATGGCCAGGCTCCGCGAACAGGCCCTGCGCCAATTCTTGAGGCAGACCGTCTTCGATGATCAGTTTACCTTTTAAGAGACCATGCGCTTTCGCGTGCGAGATGCGTACGGAACGGCCGTATTTTTCACGCGCCAGCTTCAGACCGTCTGTCATCACATCCGCAATCTTTTGCTTCGTTTCGGCTTCGTCAGGAGCTATCGTTTCGACATCGTCACGGTACAAGAGGTAATTCGGCATAGCTATGTACACTCCTGGGGTTTTCAAGGGTTTTCTCGGCCAAGTCCGAGAGTGAGATGCAATTTGCGATATTTTGCCAGCTAATGAAGCGCTTCAGTTTAGGCTGGCACTTCAGAAATATCCGAAGGTTCGGATCGCACTCGGTCGTTCCGCTGAGCTCTGTACTTGATCGCTTCCTCGTAAGCCTTAAGTCGAGACCGCATGATGCCGCCCAGAGGGCGATGCGCTTCGAGAGCATGCCAGGGACTGAAGGAGAGCCTTTCGTCGACAAAGAGCTGACGCGCGTCAGAGTACGTGTTTTGGGGGGCTACGGTGATGCGTGCAACTGTCTGCCAAGGACTCTTGTCCTCCGGCCACTTCTTATCGGCAGCCTCGATTGGAAAGTCCTTGTCTTTCTCCTCTGCGCTTGGATCATCGGGGACGAGCGCAAGCTGTACCTTGACGTCCCACACAGCGGTTTCGTGCCTGAACAACTGCTTAATGATCTCCTCAAGCGCGTTATAGTCCGCGCCGAGATCGACAGACTTACCGGTGAGCTCTTTCAGATTCTCGGACCCTGGCGCGAAACCGACCTTCGCGACGTAATTTCCGTAACGTAGGGGGGCAACCGTTGAAAAGCTTTCACCTAGGATATGCGTAGCAGACGCACCAATACCCTCAAGGGTGGCGGACGGAAGGTTCACGGCCTTGAGCACGGCATTCGTAGCGCGAGCTGCGACGGAAACTGCATGCTTGACACCTTCGGGAGTATCCAGGTTCGTATCGAAGGTCTTGATTTGCTCAAGAAAACCCTTGGGGTCCGGTGCAGTGAATGCGTTCGCATTGATGCAAACAAAGTCTTGCGTCGTCCCTTCGCTGTGGTTCGAAACCTTGGGACCCTCCACGTTAAGAATCTTGATGGCGAGGCCGCGGGGGCTAGAGACGTTATCGGCGAGCAAATCTCCCGGGTTGGTCGAGAAACGCATAATCACCGGGTATGAGCCAACCCGTCCAAAGAGGCCTTGGGCCAGCTGTTCCGGAAGGTCCGGCAGAACGTCGAGCGTCCCGACGAGGACACCATGAGACTTGGCATGGACCGGGCGATAGGCGTGCCTGTACCTCGTAGCCATGTGACGCGTGATGTGTTGCATCGTGCGTGAGAGTTCGTCGAAGGTGACATGCTCATCAGGAGCAACGGTCTCTACCTCGGGGCCATAAATGAGATAGTTGGCATCTGTTTGCATCGAATCTCCTAAGCTGCCGATTAGGGCAGGGAAGTGAGTCTGACTTCTTTGGCGAAAGTGGTTGGAGCCTGGTGTTCTGGCACAATAGCTCACGCCGTAGCCGGTTGGTTTGATGCAGGGACACGGATTAGTCGCGTGGAGCCGACCTGCACGCCCTCAAGCCTAGGCATATACTGCAACTATGGCAAGAACGCACGAGAAAGTAAGGTACCTACCAACAAGTAACCTTCCTGAGAGTCCCGGCCATACCAAAGATGATTGGTCTGCGGATGCTGCGGAAGAGGCCTTTAAACTCCTTGAGGGACGATGGAAGATGATGATCGTCTTTCACCTGTTCGATAAGACTTGTATGCGCTTTTCAGAGTTGGAGCGCGCCATTCCACTTGTCTCGCAGAAGATGTTGATCCAGCAATTACGCGATCTCGAATCGAAAGGCATCGTCACGCGCATGATCTACCAGGAGGTTCCGCCGCGAGTAGAGTACAGCTTGACGGATCTGGGGAAAGCTCTGCGTCCAGCGTTGCGGGAATTGGTGCAGTGGGCGAATTTACGCAGGAAAACTTGGCCTTTTAAAACGACCAAGGTTGCCGAGCTTTCCTAGCTAGCGAAGCGGATCAGCATTCTGCCTAGAGTAGCGTCTGCCCAAAGCCCTGCTGGAATACAACTAGCACGATTCAATATCCGTCGCATGCCATTCGCAACCCTACGTACGGCACGGGATGAAGGTAGTGGGCCCTCCTCTCACGGCTTTCAGCTTCTCGACGTAGTGCCGTTCTACTCACATCGTGCGGCGACTGGAAAGCGGAGCGTTACGCATCGACCTTGTCGACTTCAGATCCGGTACGAACCTCTCGCACCCGCCTTCTCCAGCCGCTCTACCAAGAGTGCAGGAAGAGGCTCCTTTCGGATTTGCAGCGGCTCCCGCCGACGTGGGTTCATCACTTAGAAGCACCGAAGGATTCGTGGCCAACGCGCGCGCTACCGCAACCCGTTGCCGCTGCCCACCCGAGAGTTGTGCCGGATAAGAACCCGCCTTCTCTTCCAGTCCGAACCATCGCAGCAGATCCTGCACACGCGCCGCGACCTCTGTTGCGTCTCTGCCGGCCAACTCCAAAGGCAGCGCAACGTTTCCGTACACGGTGCGCGAGCGTAACAAGTGAAACTGCTGGAAGATGATCCCAATCTTCCGGCGCGCTGTCCGAAGCGTCTCCCCTTCAAGGGTTGCTAGGTCGATGCCGTCTACAAGGACCTGTCCTTCATCAGGATTCTCGAGAAGGCTGACACAACGCAGTAGCGTACTCTTACCAGCTCCACTGGAACCGATGACGCCTTGAATGATCCCGCGCTCCACGGCGAGATTGACATCCGACAGCGCCTGGAAGCGGGTATCGCCGTTTTGGTAGACCTTCGAGACGTTTCTAAGTGCGACCGCGATTCCCATTTGCCATCCTGTATAGCAAGGCGAAGCACACACATGGCCAGCTTCCACTTTACCGAAGACTGATCCGGTTGCCGGATCACCACTTCACTACGGAACCAGATCACGTCTGCTGCCCAGCGATGAGTTTCGAGAGCGCCTTCCTGGTGCTCGCATGCTTCGGATCATCCGCTAGATTTGTCATCTCCAGAGGATCTCCGTGAGCGTCGAATAGCATCGCGCCATTGGCTCCTCCCGTGCCGAACTCGGCGTACCGCCACTGTTCCGTACGGACTGCCGTGCCATGCACCGTGGAACCATCCTCACTCCAAATGCTGAAGCCCGGTCGGTCCCACTTCGCCTTCGGGTTCTTGAGCAGCGGCGCTAAGCTGGCTCCTTGCAGCCCACCAGTTGGCGGTTTCAGCCCGCAGAGTTCCACCAGCGTGGGGTAGATGTCTAGGGACTGCACGATCCTGACGGACGTTTGCCCGTTGCCACGCGCACGAGGGTCATGGATGATCAGCGGAACACGCGTTCCCATCTCAAACAACGAGCCCGCCTTCGACCACTTCCCTTTCTCGCCCAACTGATAACCGTGATCGGCGACGAAAACGACGATGGTGTTCTCGCGAAGTCCCAGCGCATCGAGTTCGGCCAGGACCCTCCCGACATTCCAATCGACCCACGAGATGGATGCGAGATAGGCACGTATGACTTCCTTCGCCTCCATGGGGCTCGCACCACGTCCGATGAAGAGGTCTGCATTGCGCATCCGGATTGCGGCCTTCGGAAACCCCGGGGGCACCGTGGGCCATGCTGCAAAGTCCGGCGTCAGATCGATGTTGGCCGTGTCATAGAGATCAAAGAATCGTTGAGGAGCGGTGGGCGGGCTATGGGGCTTCGAGAAGCCGCAACCGATGAAAAAGGGCCGGTTTCGATACCTCCTGAGATACTCGATCGCGGTCTCCGCCACTAGGTTCTCGGTACTTCCTTCGCCGTAGCCATCGAGCACGAGGATCTGGTCGGAGTGTGCCGCCTGTTGGTTGTCCAACTGCATGACCGGCAAGACGTCGGGTGGGGCCGGAGGTACAGGAGGACGCTCGATAACTTTCCTTCGACCAGCCGGCTCAATAGGTGAGTTAACTGCTGAGTTGCCATAGCCGACAGTCCAACCCTTTGGATCGTCGTACCCCGCATGGAAGATCTTCCCCGTTCGAGCAGTAACGTAGCCGTTCTCCTGGAAGAGCTGCGGAAGGCTCGTGGCGTCCGGCCTTGTGTGCCTGAAATCCGTGCGATTCCCCAGCACCTTTGTGGTCAACGGGGTCTGCCCTGTGAGCAACGATGCTCGCGAAGGATTGCAGAGTGGGAACTGGCAGTAGTTGCGGTCGAACCGAACACCGCCACGTGCAAGTGCATCCAGGTTTGGAGTACGCGCGTGGAAGCGGCTGCCATAGCAGCCTAGTTCCACACGCATATCGTCCGAAATGATGAAGAGGACATTCGGACGGGCACTAGACCTCGCAGCCGCAAATGCCGGCTGTTCCGCAAGCGTTCCCGCAGCGATGGCCGTACCTGCAACCTGACGGATGAAATCACGACGTGACGTATGGTGCTGTGACATTGTTAGCTCCTGATGCGGGTTCTCTTGTTCACGCGATTGAGGCACCAGCTGCATACCGACTTGCCTAGAACACGATGCGCGCGCCGATCTGCAGTTGTCGGGCCGCATAGGAAGACGTAATGGTTCCGAACGTGGAAGTACCGAAGGCCGCCGAAGGCGTGGTCAGATTGGTATGGTTGAGCGCGTTGAAGACTTCCCCGCGCAGTTGAAGATAGCGGCCTTCCCCAAAGCTCACGGCCCGGATCAGGGAGAAGTCGAGCGTTGCGAACCCCGGCCCGCGGAGGCTGTTTCGACGCTGCGTCCCGAAGCTGTAGTTCGCTGGCTGCGCGAAAGCTGCTGTATTCAACCACTGCTGCCCAGGTCCCCGTTGACCGGACGGCGTGTATGGGTTCGCGATGATGTTGGCACGCTGCGAACCGCTGGAAAAGGCGTTGGTATTGTTCGTGTTGGTGGTCACGGTGAATGGTGCGCCAGAGTATGCGCGGGTGACATTCCCAATCGTCCATCCACCTACGATGTGTGCTACCGCACCCTGATTGACAAATCGGCGATGCGGTCCAAACGGTAACTCGTAGACGCCGGACAAGATCAACTGGTGACGGATGTCGTTCGAAGAAGGACCATAGTCAGCTGCGCGGTTATAGTAGTCGGAATATGCGCCACCGTCTGAGCCGAAGGAAGATCCTCCCTCGAAGGCGTTGTTCAAGAACTTTGCAAAGGTGTAGGTTGTGTTGAAATTAAACCCATTCCCGAAACGACGGCTCAGACGAGCCATACCGGCAAAATAGTTCGAAGAGCTGTTCGTCGGCACGACGACACTCACATTGCCGAACTGGGGAAACGGTCGATCCCTCTGTGAGCTATGCGCAGCTCCAAGGATGGAAGGACTGATCTGATTGATCTGCTGTGTCGCGCCGGCAAGCTTCTGAGCAACATTGCCAAGCCCTGAAACTTCGAGAACGAACTGCGCAGGCAGACGCTGCTCCACATCCAGGTTGAACTGCGTGGTGTACCCCGTTCGCTTCTTCGGATCAAAGTAGCTGACGGCGGTCGTAGCAGCACTCCCAACCGGCACTGCTCCATAACTGTCGTTCAGGGGTGCACTCGCATTTGAGACGACAGGCACACCATTCCGGAGATAGAACGGCGCGGTAATGCCGTTGTCCGGTGTCGTAAGCGAAGCGGAGAGGCTGTAGCCAAGCGCCGCAGCATTGGGCTGACCAGAATCGAAGGGATGAGCGAAGAAGACACCCACACCACCGCGAACCACGGTCTCGCCTGCACGAAACGGCTGGTAGGAGAATCCAAGGCGCGGAGCGAAGTTGTTGTAGTCACCGTCATAGGGTGTGGTGCGATATCCATTCAAGCCAAGGAACTTGATGACGCCCGGCGTGCCGGATACAGGATTGATCTGCGTTGCGTCGAAGCTGTTCATCCGATTGTTTTCATCTTTGATCGGCGTATCCGTCTCCCAGCGAGCCCCAAGATTGAGCGTCAAACGAGGCGTTACAGTCCAGTCGTCCTGTACAAATCCCGCGATGTACCAGCTCACGCGCGTCACGGGTTCAGTCGACGCCGCACCGAACGCAGTCGGGAACCCGGTTAGAAATGAAGCAAGCCCGTTTCCTGTGGCACTGTTGCCGGGCAGCCCCGTCGCCTGGGTCGCGAACGTAAAGGAGCCGGAGGCTGTGGAAAGACTTACCTCATGGTCCATCGAACGCCGGACTTCTGCTCCATACTTCAGATTGTGTCGACCAAGGTTCTGGGAAAGATTGTCAACCAGTTGATATACGGTTACCGGGTACTGCTGGCGCTCCTGCGAGCTGCTGCCCAGCGGACTGAATCCGGCCGGCGCGAAGTTCGGGAAAGCGTTCGCGGACACACCCGTGAGACCGATCGAGGGGAACTTCCCAACGCCGTCGGAATACTGGTGATAAACACGAACGTCATAGAGAAAACGGAGATCGTTCAGCACCGTTGGGGAAAAGGTATGCGTCCATTGTGCGTACCCGATGTCGTCCGTGGAGGTGCTGTTGAGCGTTGGGTCTGCAGCGATTAAGGGGTAGACCGAATTGTTGACTGTTACTCCATCCGTGTGGATGTACCGCAGTGCCAAGCGGTCATTGGCCGTCAACGCATGGTCGACACGAGCGAGGTAAAACTGCGTGTTGTTTCCACTGACATCGTTGGCCCGGAAGTTGTTCGCCCCCGCTATGTTGTCAGCAGAACGGTTCGGCAGCGGGTAGTACTGCATCAACGCAGCTGCAACCGGATCGATGTTGGTGATCTTGTTGTTTACGTACTGCGTTCGCGTGGTCACACCGCCCACAGTTCTGGTCGTGGACGGATCGTAGATCGGAATGAGCTTTCCGGCGGTGGTATAGGTCTGCGAGAAATCGCCCGCACGCTGCAGGAGCGTGGGTACGGTGAGCGTCACAGATGACCCCGTGCGTTGCCGACCACCCTCGAAGCCAAAGAAGAAGAACGTACGGTCCTTGCGGATAGGGCCGCCGATGGTCCCGCCATAGATGTTATAGCGAAGTTCCGGCTTGCTCTTGACGCCGTTCGTCGTCGCAGCGAAATAGCCAGGTGCGTCGAACGCATCATTCCGCAAGAATTCATAGGCTGATCCATGAAAGCGGTTCGTTCCGGACTTGGTCGTCTGGATCACAATGCCGCCCGCCGATCCACCAAACTCTGCTCCATAATTGTTGCTGATCACGCCGATCTCTTGCACGGTGTCGACCGGTGGGCTGACCTCCGCGGTACCGATGCCGATGCGGATATTCTGGCCCGATCCTCCATCGAGCCAGGTCATCGAACTCTTCGTTCTGCCACCCGACAGGCTGTAGTTTGCGGAATCGATAAACACTGCTCCGCCTACAAGAGCGACGATGTTCATCGAGGTTCGATTGCCAAGGGGCAGTTCGGAGACACTCTTGGATTCGATCGTTTGTCCGATGGAAGACGTGCGTGTCTCGAGCTCGGCGGCACTGCTGGTCACGGTGATCGTTTGATCCGCCGAACCCGCTGCAAGCTGGACATCGACACCGAGCACCTGGTCCGTCGAAAGCGTCAGCCCTCTCCGTGTATACCGTCCGAAGCCGGAACGCTCCACGACCACTGTGTAGGTGCCCACGTTGAGTGCCGGTACGTTGTACCGACCGGCACCATTGGAGCTTGTATCAACGGCCACGCCCGTGGCGTCATTGGTCACGCGAATCGTCGCATTTGGAACAACGGCACCCTGTGCATCCGTGACGATGCCGTTGATGGTGCCCTGTGTCGATTGAGCGTGAGCGATGCCCGTGATGGACAGCACACTAAAAACAGCCACCGTCGCGATGGTGATGCCATGCGAAGACACGGCTGTGTCGAACAACGAAGAGCGCAAGCTAGAACGCGAGTTGAGCAAGGTAGTCCTTTCGTGGACGGGGCATGGGGGTCTGCGAGATGCAGCCGCGCCTCTGGTTATAGGAAGAATTGGCCTTCTGATTTAGAGAGCTACAGCAAATAACAACGACAACAGGCGCACAGCGACGTGCGATCTCCGGGGAGGAGATCCGAGCAACACCGCGTGTTTGTTCTTGTGCCTGTCATGTTGTCGAAGGTCATGCGGGGTCAGGGTATTCCACAGAGGGAGTATGAGTTTCGCGAATGTAGCGCTCAATGCGGCTGACAACATCCTGATTCGGAGACGCGATG
Source organism: Terriglobus roseus (assembly GCF_900105625.1). NCBI lineage: Bacteria > Pseudomonadati > Acidobacteriota > Terriglobia > Terriglobales > Acidobacteriaceae > Terriglobus > Terriglobus roseus. Next base: position 1,263,839 of record NZ_FNSD01000001.1, on the reverse strand, counting down.
TTGTTCTTCTCCGCCGGATCGGCCGTCAGGTCATACAGTTCCAGCGGGCTCTTCCGTCCATGGCGCACGGCCTTCCACTTCCCCCAACGCACTGCCTGTTCGAACACGGGTTCGTAAAACTCCCAGTAGAGAAACCGATCTTTCACCTTCGCTTCTGGGTGGAGGAGATAGGGTCGAATGCTTATGCCATCCGTCTTTTCTGGAGGTGCGCCCGCCAGGTCGAGCGCGGTCGGCAGGACATCCGGAAAGAAGATTGGAACCTGCGAGACCTTGCCGGCTGGTATGTGCCCAGGCCAACGCGCTATGAAGGGTTCACGAATGCCACCCTCATACATGTCGCGCTTATATCCCTGCAGCGCTCCGTTTGAGTCGAAGAAGTTCACGACCTTTGTCTGTTGTGGTGTCGGTTCGGAGCGAGGACCGTTATCGGAGGCGAAGAAGACGATCGTGTTTTCGTCGATTCCCTTCCTGGCCAACGCGTCAAGAATTTTGCCAACACCACGATCGAGATGCTCGATCATCGCGGCATAGGTCTTCTCATCCTCATCCCACGGCTCATTGGCATAAGAACCTAGATCCGGCGCGAGATACGGACTATGTGGCGCGTCGTAAGCGACATAGACGAAGAACGGATCACGGCCACTCTTCTGGATGTAATCGACCGCATCCTCCGTGATCATGGTCGTGTCGTAGCGGCCCTTCTTGCCATCCGCATTTTCCGGAATATCGATCAGGCGCCCGTTGTCGTAACGTTGCGGCGGAAAATATCCCTGAGTGCTGCCCGTCTGTGTAAGCCAGCCCTTGAAGGTTTCAAAACCGTGTCGCGTTGGGATCGCTGCCGGATCATAGCCATCCAGATGCCACTTCCCAAACAGCGCGGTCTTATAGCCGCTGCGTGACAGGTAGTCCGCAACGGTGCGATCGGCGTCCGTAAGGCTCGCCCGGCGAATCTCTTCCTTACCCTTGAATCCAACGTGGCCTCCGGCAATCGCGAAGTTATCGCGAACCCGGGTATGCCCCGTGTTCAGGCCCGTCATGAGGACGCTGCGGGAAGGCGCACAAACAGGCGCACCGGCATACGCCTGCGCAAACCGAACACCTTCTGCAGCAAGGCGGTCGATATTGGGCGTCTTAAACTTGCGCTGTCCGTAGACGCTGGTGTCCGCGTAGCCCATGTCATCCGCAAGGATGAAGATGATGTTTGGGCGCTGCTTTGCCGGCTCGCCAAACGCTTGCAGGGGACTGCTCAGGCTGAATGCGGAAGAGACCGCTAAAACATTTTGTAAAAACTGTCTGCGATTTTGTGACGTCGAGGCCAATCCATACTCCCTTGTGCAAGCGAGAAATCACTTGGGATGAGGGCGGGATTGCAACAGCTACAAACAGCAATGCCCACCGTAACGTGGGCAAACAACTTGCTGGTTTCGATCTGTAGGACGCTACAGAGACACAGCCGTCATCGCACCACGGGAGGCCGTAGACAACAACAAGGCGTACCTTCGATGAAGCAATAAAACGTTTTTGCGACGAGAATCACATTAACGAAGTTCTCACATGCATGACGTCGCGTCAATAAGGAGTGGGCGATCCACCGTACCGATCAGTTCGCAATCCGGGCTCAACTCAGCATCTTCGGAATTAAGCTGCCAAGCGTGCACCGACTGGCGCCCATACTGATACCGAAATTGCAAATGCGGTCGTCCTCGCCAAAGTGGAACCTCACTCTGACGGCTCTCCTGATGTTCTTTGGTCCAGTGGCCCTAGAAGCTAACCTTCGCTACTGCCTGCATGAGCCGTAGACCATGGCTTGGATAATGCTGCCAAAATCCGGTTCGCCGATATGACCCTCCACCGATACCGGTCCAAAGAACTGCTTCGTTGAGGGGCGCCTCGGCGATCTGGCGTCATCCGAGTGCTGGGCTAGGAAAGGCACTCTCAATTCAAGGCTTTCTCGCATGAGAAGGCGGTCATAGGTCCGACCGCCTTCTTTCCGGATTGATCTAATTCAACTGTGCGTGCTGCGATGTTGTGGGTTGGGCGAGCAGCTTCTCTACCAGCGCTGTTACTTCGTGCTCTAGTGCAACATGGCCGGCAGTATTTCCAGGCCCTGCGAAGCCGGCATGAGTTTCTTTCACCAGCCCATCCCGACCCACGAAGAATGCTGTCGGCCAGCAGTTCAGGTTTTGGCCCTGTGGGATCTTTTCGTTCAACTGCTCCGTGGTGCCGGCAACCAGCACGGGATAGGTGATGCCGTAGTGCTGGATGAAGGCCTTCAGGCGCAAGGTATCCGTCTCAGGATCTCCCTGCTCGAAATCGAGGTTCACAATCTCAAGCCCCTTCGAGTGGAAGCGCTTGTAGAGCGAGACGAGGAGAGGCGCTTCGTCGTGGCAATTGGGGCACCAGGAGCCACCAATTGCTACGATGACAACCTTCCCGCGAAACTCCGGGTCCGTGTTGGAGACGACCTTGCCGCTCAGGTCAGGAAAACTGAACGCCAGCGGTGCGCTGGGATCTTTCACCGTGGTCTGCTGCGTGGTTTCAGTGGGTGCTGGCAGGTTGAGCTTGCGTGCTTCCTCTGACTTGCGCGCGACCAGATCCGGAGAGGAGCCATGCACGCCTCCAAGAAGGCTTCGTACATTGAGTGTTCCGTCCGCCTGCGGCGTAATGGAGTAGGCCGCCCCACCGGATGCATTGAAATGTCCCACCACATAAGCAGTGCCGTTCCACGTTCCCCAGAGACCGCCGGTATCGCCATCGATACGCTGAATGGCTGCCTTGATCACAGGAGACTTTTCGGCAGGCGCATCCACACGAAGCTCCCAAGCCTTTTCACCTTTGGTGCTCGTCGTCGCAATCTCCCAGGAGCCCGAAATGTTGGGAGCGTTGGCCGCAGCAGCCGGATCGGAGGCTTTACTCACGCGCTTCGCGGTGAACGTCGTGGGTGTGGACGCACGCTTGCCCGGCAGGGCAGCTCCGTAAGTTCCCGTGAGCGAATCACCATCAATGGTGGCATCGAGCTGCCGTGCGAAGTAATCGAACGATGCAACCAGATGATTTCCGTCCAGCGTTACCGAAGAAGCCGGTGAGACATCCGGATGATTGGCTGGTCCATTCAGAAACGCTGCTTCAAGCCTGGAGCCGCTGGCGGAGATGCGGACTGTGATGGGAATCTCCGTATCCCGCACTTTGGCGATGCCCTGCCAGATGCCGTTCGCCGGTTTGGGCGCCCCAGCCTGTGCAAAGGCTATGGGTGAGAGTGACAGAAGAGACATGGCACCCAAGGAAGATGCGAGAACACGATGGGAAAGCTTCATGAGAAGGGCTCCGTACTTGAATTGCTGATGCTGCGTGAGCTGCATGGGGATGAAGATCCTTAGTTGGAAGAGGAAACCTGCGGAGCATCAAAACGGACAGCTCCGCCTGGCTGTTAGCTCTTCTTCTGTGGAGGAGCGCCACCTGTGTCACTTGGACCGCCATCGCCGGGTGTTCCACCGTAGATGGTTCGGCCATCGGGCAGTGTCACGCGGCGGCCGTCGATGAGGTGCGAGCCGTCTTTCGCCCGGTAGCCGTCCACTACGATGGTGTCGCCGATCTTGAGATCGCCTTTGCCCAGGCCGCGGCGTGAGAGTGCGCCCGGGCCAGCACCTTCGCAGCCCCAGTTCGTTACCTTGCCTTTGTCATCGACGATGTCAACGTAGAAGTAGGAATGGGGATTCGTCCATTCCACGCGAGTTAGTTTGCCGACGAGGCGGACTGGCTTGGTGCCGTCAAACTCCGCGGCAAACGAATGATGCGCATAGGCGGGCGCAGCTGCAAGTAGCGCGCCGACAAACGTGGCTGCAAACACTTTGGCCTTCATGGCAAAAGTCTCCCTGGGATCATAAGTTGAAAGTGGAAAAATAGCGCAGACGCACGAAAGGCCCGGGCCGGAAGTTACCGGACTGCGGGCCTGCTCAACACGCTGCTAGTTAGAAACTAGTTCGCTTGACACAAGTGGGCGCAACACCGGCTCGGGGAGAGGGTGTTACAACAACGCGCCTGCAGACTCATGTGCATAGCCCGAATGTAACTACGACTCTGATTTCTGTCAACAATTGACTTGACGCCGCGCGCGAATTTGTCATAAGGTTCGCTCATGCTTCCACTCACCGCGAATTGTTGTCGCAAGCCACATCTGCTGATTCGCGGAGGCATTTTGCGCGCCCTCTAGCCTGAGTTCGCCGCCCTTTCCCTAAACAATATCTTCGCGGGTCCGCTTCTTCATGCGGCAGCCCGGTCACGTGTGCCCTCGCATGATGTTGCGGCACCGCTAGGCCGTTTCCCTCGAAGGAGATCCCTGTGTCTAATCGCGTCCACCGACCGCTGCTTGCGTTCGCATTGCTTGCTGCATCAAACTTCGCCGCCGTGCCGAACACCCTCGCACAGGGATTACCCTCCGCACGCACCGAAGCCGAACTGCCGAAAGGACCAGCACCTCGACTGGAGGGCCATCCCGACCTGTCCGGGTACTGGCAACCAGATCGCAAGGACAAACCCGGTGGCAACATCGGCAAGGATTATCCGGGGTATAAGCTGCCCTTTACGCCCGCCGGCGAAGCAGCGCTGAAGCACAACGTGGAACACACGGTCGACCCCGAAGCGCTGTGCATCGTGGGCGGAACTCCACGGCACGATGCCAGCGGTCTCCCCTTCCAACTGCTGCAGGGGAAGGACCACGTCGCCTTCCTTTACTGGTACACAACCTATCGACTTATCCCGTATGACGTACGAAAGCATGATCCCGACCCGGATCCCTCTTTCTTCGGCGATGAGATTGGATGGTGGGACGGCGACACCTTCGTCGTCGACGCCACCTCGTTCAAGGAAGAGCGCACATGGATCGATGAGAACGCGAATCCACACAGCGATCAGCAACACACCGTCGAACGCTGGACAAGGCCGGATGAGTCGCATCTGCACCTGGAACTGATCGTGGAAGACCCCAAGTTCTATCGGGAGCCTCTGCACTACAAACGCACGTGGCTCGCCGGAAAACCAGGCCTCCAGGTGAAGGAATACTCCTGCGCCGAGGACAACGTGGATGCGCCACACATCGGTCCAGGCCCTGGCCCCATCGGTCCCGATGGTACCCGCGGTTACGGCAAGCTGGCACCACTGCCACCACCGCCTGACAAGGATCACCCGGCAAAGACTTACATCCCCGATTAGGTTGTTTACCCACAGGTGTCCCGGGACCTGTCGAGATTTCCGGGGCACCCAAACCTTTGCGGAGGTTGTCTCTTGCTTTACCTGCTTCAACACCTATGCCAGTTGTTGTATGACTCGCGTATCGGCACATCGATACGTGAGTCTGACTATGCCTTTTCCATCATTGAGTCGATCCACGTCTTGGGTATCACGCTGCTTGTGGGAACCATCGCTCTGCTCGATCTAAGGATGCTTGGCGCTGTTCTGCGCAGTATCTCGGTTACTCGCATCGCGCGAACAGTCTTCCCACTTACCTGGTCGGGGTTCGTAATTATGTTCGTTTCTGGCTTCCTGTTGTTCTGGGCAGAGGCGGCAAAGAACTATACCAATCCCGCCTTCCGCATCAAGATTTTGCTGCTGTTACTGGTCGGCCTGAATCCATTGATATTTCACACAACGATCTATCGGCGCGTACAGGAATGGGAGCTGCTGGAGGTCTCTCCATGGAGAGCACGCACTGCAGCGATCGCATCACTTTCTCTGTGGGGTGGCATCGTTGTGGCCGGCCGAATGATCGCCTACTTCTAAACGCCTCACCGAGGAATATCGAATGTTGTCGTGGTTTGTAGCACTTGGAAATTCCGGGCTCGGTCAGTACATGCAGGCTTCTCGATGGGGCTTCGCGGTCGTGGAGGCCGTGCACCTTCTGGGACTCGCGATCCTCGGTGGCGTGGTGCTGATCGTTGACCTCAGGTTGCTCGGCGTCGTCCTGAAAGCAGAGTCGGCCCGCACGGTCTCTCGCGGCCTTAGCAAAGTACTCCTCAGCAGCCTGATCCTGATGATTCTTACGGGGTTTGCGCTTGTCTCGGAAGAGGCGCTCAAGTGCTACAGCAGCCCGGCATTCCGCTGGAAGATGGTGCTACTTGCTGCCGCGCTCCTCTTCTACTTCACACTGCATCGCGCCGCACTCCTGCGAACGGACAAGCATCAGGCAAATGCCTGGTCGCGTGCCGTCGCAGTCATCTCCCTAACGTTATGGCTTGGTGTTGGTGTTGCGGGCCGCGCCATCGGCTTGTTGTAGCTCCATGAGTTGGGTCCCGCCTGATGTAACTCGCAGCACGGCATCCGTCTTGATGTCGGCAACCTATCTCAAACGCAATTGAAAGGTGCTCATGGCAAACGCAACGCATCTACAGAAGCTTTCCCTCGTCCTCGCTATTTCGATACCCGGTCTCCTGATCGGGCTGCCAAAGGCTGCCTCAGCGCAGTCTGGACCGACGGTCATCGCGAAGCCCGTGACAGTCGAATGGGTCTATCGCGTGAAGTATGGCTTCAAGGACGAATGGTGGGAATTGTTTAAGAAGAACCAGATCTCAGTCCTTGAGAAGCAGAAGCAGCTCGGCTATGTGAAGGAATACACCGTCTTCGCGCCCAGCCTACACACCAGTGAAGATTCCCGTTGGGACTACCGCATCATCATCGTTCGCGCCTCGGCCGATGCGCCTGCAGGTCAATCCGAAGGCGAGGTCGCAAAGCAACTGTTTCCAGATCAGGCGACTTACGCGCGTGAGGAGAACCGACGGTGGGAGCTGACGACCAATCACTGGGACCTCCCCATCCATGTTGTGAATCTCTCCGCGACCCACTAACAGAAGACATCCACGATGACACCGCGGGGCGTGAGTCCCGACTCTCGCTTTGAAGAAAGGCTCCTTATATGCGTCCTTGGCTCCTTATCTCCTCCATAAGCGCCGGCCTGGCACTTTCCTGCACGGTGCTGGTCTTCGCTGCCGGTCCGCAGGATGGCCCACAGCCTGGCCACCGCAACGATCCCGTCAGCGTCCAGCAGACGATGGATCTCCTGATTGACCCGGCGGCCGATGCTCTCTGGGCCTCCGTGGGAACGTCCGTATCGAGTCGCGGGACACGCGTCCACGAACCGCGCAACGCTGCGGAATGGGCGAAGGTTGCCCGTTACGCGCAGTTGCTCGTGTCCGGAGCGAAGCGCCTGCAGGCACCAGGCCTGCCCGTAGGATCCAATGCTCATAGCCGTCTCGCCGATGCCGACACGCCGGGCACGCGTACTGCCGCGCAGATCCGCGCCGACATAGACGCAGACCCGGAACGCTTCCGAGCCGCGGCAATCCGATTGGAAGAAGTGTCGAACGACGCATGGAAAGCGGCTCGCAAGCATGATGTTGCCGGCATTCTTGATGCGGGCGGTGCACTCGATGCTGCCTGCGAGGCTTGCCACGCTGCCTATTGGTATCCAAGGACAGCACCGCAGGTCCTGCCGTCAGCAAAGGAGTTTGCGGCCAAAGTGAACCGGGTTAAGTAGCATGGCTGGTTTCTGCATGACCGTCTGCTGAGTCTGCTCCCGCCTGCGGTTCGTGCTTGTGCCGTATCCGAGTGGTTAGAAGCCGATACCAAAGTCATGCTGCTGCTTGGCGGGCTGCGCGATTTCCGGCGAAGTCAATTCCTTGGCGGAGCTGAACTCCTGCGCGGGTGCTGGTGTTCCGGTGTAAAGGTTGAGTTCGGCTTTTGGGGAAGCGCCTTGAAAAGCTTGCTGTGTGAGTCCATCGCCGGTTGCGATGACCCGTTCGGCACGAACGTTCTTCAGGGTATCGACGGTGTAGCCGTAATCGAGGTGTTTGGTCTTCTCTGGTGAAAGCTCAGTCGTCTTGCCGGAATCAAGTTTGACGGTCATGGTGTTGTCCTGGCCGAGACGCGTCACGGTGCCTAGCTCGCCCGACTTGACCCCTAGACCTTTGTCGTAACGCGTGAAACGGATGCGTTCTCCCTCTGCAATCTCAAGTGTTCCTTCCTGGAAAACACGGCTCGCACGCGTCTGCGCGGGCCGTTCGCTTGGGTTGAAGGAAACAAGGTCTCTGCTGGCGTCTAGCCTCACGGAGAGCCGATTCGTGCGTGTCTGTGTCTCGATGACGGTAGCCTGGCTGTCTGGTGAAATCCCGTTCGGGCTGCCAGTCTATACGCCATAAATGACGATGTCCTCGCACTTCGAGGACATCGTCTCATTATTGGCTGTTTAAATCGCACGAAACGAGGTAGCCGGAACTCCTCACGTATCGTTCTAGTGACGACAACGGCGTCTATGAGGAGTGGTCATTCCGATTCGGACGGTTGGGCGATTAACTGGGTCAGCCAACTCAGAGTTGGCTCAACATGTGAAACTCATTCTAAGAGGCGTCGTCAGTATCTTTACAGAAGGATTGCCGCAACGTTGTGAATGGATGTTGCCGGTGCATGGGAGTGCCATGAGGAAAAAGATCGTACTGGCCGGTGCCGTCGCGCTCACGGTGGCTTCGGGTTATGTGAGCCTTCCACGGGTCGAAGCAAAGATCATTGCGCACGCGTCCCCAGATCGCCAGACGCGCGCCGTGGTCGACGCTACGTCTGCGTTTCTTGCGTCGTTGACGGCGGTTCAAAAGCAGAAGGTTCAGTTTGCCTTCACGTCGCAGAAGCTTGGCGCCAACGCTCCCTTTCATAGAACGGCAGACGGCGGTGTAGCACCGGGCGCTCCTGCTGGTGGGCAGCAAGCCGGTTCAGGTGGACCGGGGCGCGGTCCAGGTGGGCCTGGGGGCCCCGGCGGTCAAGGGCGAGGCCCAGGTGGTCCGGGCGGTAAGCAAGGTAGTCCAGCGGGCGGCCCTGGTGGCCCCGGCGGAGGCGGTGGTGGTTTTGGCGGCGGACCTCCGGGTGGTTTCATCGGAGAGCAGTACGGCCAAGCGGTATGGTCAAACTATCCAGTAAGCGATGTGCTGCGACCGGGCCTTCGTCTTGGCACGTTGACCGCTCCGCAGCGCGCGGCGGCGATGCACCTGCTGCGAACTGTGCTTAGTCCTATGGGCTATCAAAAGGTGCTTGAGATCATGGGTTCAGATCAGGCGCTGACCGATGCTGGGACCAACTTCGCATCGGGCGAGGCCGTATACACCATCGGCATCTTCGGCGAGCCGAGCGCGACCAAGCCGTGGATGCTCGAGTTTGGGGGCCATCATCTCGCACTGAACATCGTGATCGCAGGTCCCGGTGGCACCATGACCCCAACGCTGACCGGCGCGCAGCCGTCCGTGTACACGCACGGCGGCAAAACGGTTCGCGTGCTTGCCCAGGAGAACGACACAGCCTTCGCCCTGCTGGACGCATTGGATGAAAAGCAGAAGAAGCAGGCCATCCTGAACTATGAAGTGAACGATCTGGTGCTTGGGCCGGGACAGGCTGGCAAGCAGATTCAGCCGGAGGGATTGAAGGCAGCGGACATGAGCGCGAAGCAGCGCACCATGCTGCTGAACGTCATCGCACAGTGGGCTGGCATTGTGAACGAAGCCTATGCGAAGACTCGCATGGCAGAGATTGAAGCAGACCTGAACGACACCTACTTTGCGTGGAGCGGACCCGTGACCCACGCGGCAGGCAAGAACGGCAGTTCGTACTACCGCATCCAAGGGCCGCGACTGGTTATCGAGTTTTCGCCCCAGGGCGTCGGCGGCGACCCTACGATGCACGTCCACACCATCTACCGCGATCCCACCAACGACTACGGCGTAAAGCTCACGGGTGCAAAATGAAACGACTTCTATCGCTTGCCGTCGCAGTAGTGTTCTGCGTTCCAACTCTGGTCCGCGCGCAGGGAAAGAGCTCAACCGAAGCAGTCGTACACGCTGCGAATGACTTCCTTGCAACGCTCACCGTAGAGCAGAAGCAGAAGGTAATGTACGCCTTTGACGATGCAACACAGCGGGCTCGCTGGTCGAACTTTCCAACCGGTGTCGTCGCGCGCGGCGGCATTAGCCTCAAGCAGATGACCGCAGAGCAGCAGCAGGCCGCCATGAAGCTGATGGGCACCGTACTCAGCCCCATGGGGCTTGAGAAGGTGAACGAGATTCGCGAGGCCGACGATGACTTCAAGGCCAACGGGTCAAAGCGCGGACCGGGTGGTGGCGGGCCGCGTCCGCAGGGACCACCGCCGGGCGGCGGCCAGGGCGGACCTCCGCCACAGTTTGGCGGCGGCGGGCGCGGTCCAGGTGGCCCCGGTGGTCCGGGTGGCCGACCTCCCGGCGGCGGAGACCTCTTCGGCAGCGATCTCTACTTCATCTCGTTCCTTGGAACACCCTCCGCAACCCAGCCGTGGATGTTGCAGTTTGGCGGGCATCATCTTGCGTTGAACATCACCATCGCAGGCAGCAAGGGCGTGCTGACACCAACGCTGACCGGCGCACAACCGGCAATATTTAAGCTCAACGGCAAGACCATACGTCCCGTTGGTCGCGAGAGCGACAAGGCGCTGGCGCTGTTGAAGTCACTGGATGAAGCGCAGCAGAAACAAGCAGTGCTGAGCTACCAGGTTGCGGACCTTGTGCTTGGACCGGGGCAGGACGGCAAGAAGATCACACCGGAAGGCCTGAAGGCACAGAAGATGAACGCGCAGCAAAAGGCCATGCTGCTCGACCTCATTGCGGAGTGGTCCGGCATCCTGACCGAACCCTACGCCAGTGCGCGTTTGAACCAGATGAAGGACGACCTGGACGACACCTACTTCGCATGGAGCGGTGCGACCACGGCGGAAGCCGGCACCAACATCACGGCGTACTACCGCATCCAGGGGCCGCACCTGGTCATTGAATACGCTCCGCAGAGCGACGAGCCCGGCAACCATGTGCACACCATGTACCGCGATCCAACTAACGACTACGGCAGCGCCCTAGCGAAGCAATGAAGCCGAAGCTGGCCGCTTCAGTCGCCACGGGTCTGCTGCTTTCGTGCATACCCGCGTGGGCGCATCGGATTGACGAGTATCTGCAGGCGACGATCCTCTCGCTGGAATCGAATCGCATGCACGCGTCCATGCGCCTGATTCCCGGTGTCATGATTGCGCCTTCGGTCATCGCGACGATCGACACGGATCATGATGGGGCGTTCTCTGACGCCGAGAAGCGGGCCTATGCCGATCGCGTTCTACGTGACCTGTCCATCACGATTGACGGCGAGGCAGCGACGCCTCAACTTGATTCCCTGGCTATTCCGGAAGCGTTGCAACTGCGCGATGGCTTGGGTGAAATGCATCTGGAGTATCACGTCGGTCTTCCGTCGGCCACTTCATCCAATCGGTCCCTGACAATTTCCAATCACCATATGAACGACGGGTCGGTCTACCTCGTCAACGTTGAGGTTCCGCAGGATCACGGTCTCCGCATCGTCGATCAGAAGAGGAATGCGCGGCAATCGAACTACGAACTGGACTTTGAGCAAGCCGGGGTGGCAGCGACGCGGTTGAGAGTTCGGGCATGGTGGAATGGTCTGCAGTTCTCCAGCCTTTTTCGCCTTGGCATGCGCCACATTGCAGAGGGCACGGACCATTTGCTTTTTCTCCTGGTCTTGTTGCTTCCAGCGCCGCTATTGGCAGTTGGCTCACGCTGGGCCTCGACCGCGACTGTTCGTCAAAGCCTTCTCCACATCATCGGCATCGTCACGGCATTCACCATCGGTCATTCGTTAACTCTGACCTTGGCAGCGATGAACTTCGTGCACGTCCCGGCGCGGCCGGTGGAGGTATTCATCGCCGTATCCATCCTGGTGTCCGCAGTCCATGCCTTACGGCCTATCTTCCCTGGCCGAGAGGCGTGGATCGCCGCATTTTTCGGTCTTATCCACGGCTTGGCGTTTGCGTCCACGCTCGACCGCCTCGGGCTCGCTCGGTGGGATCGAGTCGTGGGCATTCTGTCGTTCAATCTCGGCATCGAGACGATGCAACTGCTGGTTGTGGCGTTCGTTCTGCCATCGTTGCTGCTCATGAGCCGCACACGTGCTTACTCAGCGTTCCGGATCACCGGAGCAGCATTCGCGTCTGTGGCTTCTGCCATGTGGATTGTCGAACGGCTCTTCAAGATTCAGACTCCCGCGGACGCAATCGTGAACTTGGTGGCGCAAAGAGGTGTCGTGGCCGCGGTCCTATTGTTCGCAGCGAGCCTTCTGTGCCTACTTCTTGATAGGGGTCCAAAAGCCCTCAGGTCCTGATACGGCGGCTTGTCGCGAGCATTCGATCCGCAAAAGACGTTCTGTGTTTCGTAACAGGCTCGGAACTGGACCCTGCCGCCCGCCTCTCGTGGGCGAGGTGAGAGCAGGCGCTGCAACTGCGGAGGTTGGGAGCCGGAGTTCAACGGATCGAACATCGCATCGACCTTCGTTTGAAAGTGCGCGGGAGCCGATGGTCTGACTCCCGCTGCAAGGTTAGGCTGCGATCTGCTTGTTGGCTGTCTCCTTGTTTGGTTTGGCCTTTTGCTCGGACATGGTGATCTGACCATTCTTGGTCTTCTGTGCCTTTGCCTTCTTGGTTGATAGAGCAAAGACGGCCTCGGCTTCAGCCAAGAAGTCGGGTTCGCCTTCACGCGGGATGCCGCGATGTCCCGAGAGGGCTAGACGGAGAGCAAACGCAGTCAGCTTGCCATCGGCGGTGCCGTCGATCACTGAGAGCAGGAATTCCTCGGTGCTATGGTTCTCGTCTTCGTTGGCGATCTCCTCGGCCAGCTCATCAGTGAAGCTATACGGGTCGAGGTTAACGAGTGCGCGGAGCAGCGTGCGAAGCTGTGGTGCTGTGAAGGTTTTGGGAGCGTCGGCGATGAGGCGTTCGAAGGTCCCCTCACGCTGGGTGCGAAGCTGCTCCCGCTCTGCCTGTCGTGCCTCGTACTCTGCGTCTTCCTGCTCCTGCTGAAGACAGCGCTCTTCTCCCTTGCGGTGCAGCTCTTCTTCGTACTGCTGCCGACGCTGCTGGTGTTCCGCTTCACGTTGTGCGGCTTCTTCTTCAGTTTCGGTCTCGGCTGCGGGAGCCATCACTGGTGTAGGGTTTTCCTTCTCCTGTTGAGCACGGCGTGCTGACTCACGCGGGTCGTGGATGGGGCACTTGTTGTCGGTGCAAACGATGAGGGTGGTGCCGACACGCCTGCCGTAGACGATGATGGCGGGCTTGAATGCCTCGCAGGGCGTGACCGGCTCTGCGTCGGGGTTGTCGGGCTGCTCGATCTCACGGAAGTGGCCACGCTGGACGGCTCCGGGGCGCTTCTCTTTTGGGCTGCGGTAGCCGTTCTCGATCTGGATAAGTTCGGGGTGCGCGGCAAGCTCACGGTCGATGTGTACGTTGACCTTGGTTTCGTAGCAAGCTCCATCAAGGCACTGATCGCCCTGGACGTCGCAGAACAAGGTCGTGTTGTAGCCGCTGCGTCGCTGGCAGGTGACACATGCTCCTCCGGCGGGGTTAAGCGTGGGGTCTTCGCGGTCGAAGGGTGCTTCGGCAAGCTCAAGATAGAGATTCGCCTGTATCCAAGCGCTCAGGTGCTTGGCGGGAAGCAGGTGCGGTTCCTTGTCCTGCCAGTCCTTGCGCCAGCACTGTTCGAAGGCTTCGGTCTGTGACTCGTGCGGGAGACGGGATAGAAGGTTGGCATGGCTGGCCGTAATGCGCTCGGTGCTGAACGCCTCGGCAATGGCAGGGATGAGTTGCAGAAGCGATAAGCGCGCGTAGATGTGGCTCGCGCTCTTGCCGGACTTCTCGACCAATGCGGCGACATCGTAGCCGGGCATGTCCAGTAGTCTCTGGAATCCCACGAGGACGGGCTTGTGTGTGACGGCCGGATCAGCTGTAGCTTCGGTGTCCTTCTCTTTGCGGGTGCCGCTCATCGGGGCAAGGATGCGGATGCCCTTCTGTCCGTTCATCACCTTGCGTCCAAGCTGGTTCCACGCGTAGAGGCCAGCAACACGGGTCGCCTCGGGCATCTGTCGTGCGATCTCAAGGATGTTGCCGAACGAGTAGTTATGAAACCGCCCCATGGCTGTGAGGTAGGCGGTCAGGCCCTCAGAATGTCCTGCCTCAAGCTGCTCGATCAGCAACTGAACGTTTGCGGCGATGACTTCTTTCGAGGTCTGCGGCTTCGGTATGGAGGGAAGAGTAGTGACGTTGTGTGCGGTGGCGTTGCTGTTCATGGTGGGCTTCTCCGTTTGGAATGGCTGTGCTGTGTTTGCTCTCAAACACGCCTTGGCCCTGGCCCACGCCAGCAGGGGCGGCAAGTGCAGGCTGTGCGGAAAAGTGCCCTGAAAGGGCATGCCGGAGGCACGGAGGAAGCGAACACCTGGAGCTGCACGGAGCTTTTTCCATCAGCTTGCGCGCGCCAGGGACGGAGTCCCTCAGCAGGTTTGGCTACCTAGCTGAGCGCGTAGCGCAGGAATTGTTCTTGGGGCGTTGCGGGGTGTCCCCGCTGGGATGGGGAGACTTCGAGACAAGGCCGGCTGATCTTTGTCGCCGTGTCTGGAAGCTGGGGCCAGGGCGCAGTCCTTCCCCTCGAGCAATGTGTTTGAGGTTTGTTTTGGCTGGTCCGTCAGGACGTGCCTATAGCACAGGGCAAAGCATCGCTTTGGGTGAGGGCACAGAAGCTATCCTGCGTAGAGAGATCATGAAACGTCGTACTTTCCTTGTCGTCGCTGTTCTATGTGTTGTCTGCTTCTTGTACTTCAGGAAGGCTCCCAAACATTGGAACGGAGCACCTCCCGAAAGCACTCCTTCGCAGCGGAGTGATCGCAGGAGACAACCACGCCCAAAGTCAGCACAAGAAAAAGCCGATACCACGTCTACAGAGTCCTGCGATGCGCTCGGTGTGACATGTGCCTCCAACTACTTCTCTACGTGGAAATGGCCAGAGGCCGGCAGCTGTGCTCTTGGAACACGGAACGGCTATCCAGTACCCGATCCAAGGTGCACGCCGGGAGGGATTGTTGCCAACCTCAGCGCATCATTGTTGGAAGATCCTCGCTGGCGCACGAAGTGCATTCGTAACTGTCAGAGCACGGAAAAGCAGAAGCACGTGACCTACAGCTGGTACGGTCTGGCTGCGCCCACCGGCAATAATGGAGCGAGCCAGATTTGCGAGCTGGATCACCTTGTTCCGCTTGAGCTTGGGGGCGCGGACGGACTCGGGAACATTTGGCCACAGTGCGGGCCGGATGATGTTCGGCTTAGAGACCGGTACTTCAAGCGCAAGGATCAGGTGGAGAACTATCTGGCAGCAAAGGTACGAGCTGGAGAAATGTCGCTGGAGGAAGCACAGCGAGGTATCGCGGCAGACTGGACGCAGTACCTGGATGTCTCAAAAGCTCCTTAGGTAGAGCGTTGGCGGTCTCGTGCGATTGTAGGATCCCGAGCGCCGCGGCATCTAAAAGCTTTCAAGGCGGTAGATCCGATGTGTGGACGGTACGGAAGGCGGAGTGACAAACAGAAGATCGCGGAACACTTTCGCGCGAAGCCTTCACCGGCTGAGTTGCCGATGCCTGATGCCGACTACAACATCGCGCCGACGACTCATCAGCCCATCATCCGGCAGAGTCGCGAGACGGGTGAGCGAGAAATGATCCTGGCCCGATGGGGACTGGTGCCGTTCTTCACAAAGGATCTGAACGACGTCAAAGGTCTCTCGACGATCAACGCGAGATCGGAAACGATCACCAAAGCTTCGACGTGGCGTGAACCTTTCAAGAAAAGACGGTGCCTGATTCCCGCCTCGTTTTTCTAAAGAGTGGCCGAAGGAAGGGAAGCCTCCGAAGCAGCCCTATGCCTTTGAGCTGGGGAATAGTAGCCTGTTCGCGTTTGCGGGGCTTTGGGACGCCTGGAAAGACAAAGACGGTCACTGGCTTCAGTCCTATGCCATCGTGACCACTGAGGCGAACGAGCTGATGGCGAAAATCCTTCCGCGTATGCCTGTCATCCTTCATGCACGCGACTATGACCGCTGGCTGGACAGGGAAGAGACGGAACGTTTGCCGATCGATCTCCTCCGGCCCTTCGAATCTGAAGAAATGAAAGTCTATGAGGCCAATCCGAAGGTCGGGAACGTAAGAAACAACGGCCCGGAGATGCTGAAGGCGGCCGAAAAGGCCGCCGTGGATGGCGCACTGCCACTCTAGGCTGGTTGCTCACGGTTTGTGATGATGCGTGGACGTTGGAAACAAACGAGATTTCGCTCGCGCGCAAGAGGAAGAAACTCGTCTTCGCTTTTCCTTCGCCACACCTGCTATACCTGAGGTGAGGGGAAGCGATGAGCCTGATTCAGGTCGAGTGGGCGTGTGACTGGCCGTTAATCCTTCCATACTTCGATGGCAGCGATCCTGCGGGCTCCAAGCCCCGCAGAGGACTACCTGGAGACTCCTCTCGATCTGTCCGAATACCTGATCGAGAACAAGGCCGCGACGTTCATGATGCGGGTCGATGGCGACTCGATGAAGGATGCCGGCATTCTGGACGGTGATCCGCTGGTCGTGGATCGCGCGGCGAAACCGGTGAATGGTTCCGTCGTGATTGTCGCGGTCAATGGCGCGCCTGAAGCGCGTGGGAGCTTGCGTGATGCTCATTCGTACCGTGCTTTTCTGATTCTCATCCAATTTGGTGACGATGGTATCCATACTCTAACGATGACCGTTGGAGTTTCAATCATCCAGATTCGAAAAACTCAGTCAGAGGCGAGGGACACGGAAAGACGCGTTGTCACAGATCGCCATCACCCCGTTCTCATGGCCGAATGGTCGAGGAGAACACAGGAGATACAACAAGTTCGACAATAGTAAGATTGTCTTTACCGGTGAATCACGCTATCCGGAGACTGTGTCGTGTTGAATCCAGAGAAGGGACACCAACCCCTCTCAGACTCCCGCAGCATCCCGGAATTACCTCTTATGACATACACCGATCCCGGAATGTTAGTCCTCTATCGAGCGATGGGACTGCTTCAAGAGGAGTTAGCCGCGCTCATTACCGGTACATCGCTGCGGTACAGAGCAGGATGATGCCTGCTTTGAAGTCGTGAAGGTGGCCTCACCAGTGTTGCTACTTTGGTGCCTGCTGGCGGGAGATAATCTCAGCTTTCGCCTTCCAAACCGGGAGCTGACGCGAGATTTGCTCGACAGTCTCGCTCGTAAGCACGAAGGGTATTACATCGACGCTCTTTACCTTAACCACCGGGCCTCTTGCCAACATTCGGATACGTAGGAAGACACCTCGAGCGCTAGTTCCATCCGCAGGTAGATGAATTGCAGCCCTTATCTCTCCGTTCTTTAGCATATAGGCGCAATTTCTACCTACCAACGCCTTCGCCTCGCGCAACAATCGACGAACGAGCAATTTATCTTCTTGTGTACCTGCCAGATCGCTTAGCTTCCAAGTCATATCGCCTCCTGGAAGCGGTCTCAATGTCATGAACTATCGTGTTACGCATGTTTAATTTCAACGTCTGCTAGTTGGTGGGTCCACCATCCCACATCTGACTAAGCCTCAATAGGTTGAGGCTGTAGCGGCCATCAGATAGTTACTCACAAAAGTCCATTGCGCTTCGTCGAACCCGCATCTAAGGTGCTTTCGTTCCGACTAGGCATCATGTTGAATCCGAGTCCGACTAGTTTAATCGTAGACCATTGCATACCCCCACGCCGGCGTATATTCCCGGGCCTTCAACTATAGCTTCGGAGGCGGGATGTGTCGGTCGGCAGTGCGCCTCGAAATGGGAGTGAGCTCCCCTTACGGAACACCATCATGTCGTTGCTCGGCCTGGCGAACTCAAACTCAAGCGTGTACTGGTACGGAACGGCAGGCTCCCGGCCAACATCGTATTCTTCAAGTCGGGTATGGCATCCCCTGTCGTTTCGATAATCGGTGGAGGCACCAAGGGATCGGATGCTTGGACACGACAGCGTCAACGGCGCATCTTCGTTGATTGGTCCTGACACCTACCGTCCGGAGTGCCTTAAAGAAAAATTTATGCAGGGATCATGTACTGGCAGAGGATTGCTAAAGAGATGCCACACATCCCGAGAGCTGTCAGAGTGCTGCGAGAATCCTTGCAGTAAGAATGCGCGCAGCGCAGGGAACCTGCTCGTGAGGCGAACATCCGATCCAACCGGATGAAAAAGAGACCCCATCGTTGTATTGGGTACCATGATCGCTTGCTGGATTATGGAGAGGGGCGGATCCCTAGGTAAAATCGTGAGCAGGAAAGAACGACTCCGCACTCTAACGCGAAGTCTCTCTAGTTTGAGCTTCAGCCGACCAATGTTTTCGGGGGCTCTCGAGCGAGACTTCATCGAAGACGCAAGAGCATTCCGTGGTAAGCGGCAATGGCTGGAAAGCTTCATCAGCATTGCGCTTTACACTGTCTTTGCAGTCCTAAGTCTTGTAGCAGCCCCTGAAGGCCACAGCCTTGAGTCGCGTCTTCGTTTCGAACTTGTCATCCCGCTCCTTCTGCTTCTGAACCTGGCTTTCTGGTTTCGTTTCGCCACTTGGCTGCGCGATATGGCAACCTTGATCACATCTGGCATCGCTGGCTCAGTTGAGATCCTCACCCATCTATCCCCCCACGACGGTAGTCGCTACGTAGCTCATCTAGCTGTAATTGTGGTCCTCATTTTCACAAATACTGTAATGAGGCTTCGACCCTTCTATGCGGTGGGAGCGCTTGTTTGGGCAATCGGGGTCGAGTGCGTGTTGATCGCACTACAGCCGCCGAATACTCTCAGTTCGGGGATCTTCCGTGCAGCGTTGGTCCTGACAGTGGGCTTCCTCACAGTCATAGCGAGCTACAGCCAAGACCGGGAGGCGCGTCTCGCCTTCCTGCGGTTGGTGCAAAAAGAACAGATGGTTGGCGATCTTGCACTGTCCAATCAGGAACTTGTCACCGCGGCCTCGACCGATGGCTTGACGGGCCTGGCGAATCGATCGTCCCTCGATAAACGTCTAGCCGAGATGTGGGCAGAACCGCTCCTTTCGATGCAGGAGTGTTCGATCATCATGGCAGACATCGATCACTTCAAAAGCATCAATGACCGTTATGGTCATCTCTATGGAGACAGGGTGATCAGGCGTGTCGGACATCTCATGTCAGAGGCTCTTCGGGGCGAAGACGACTTTATAGCACGTTATGGAGGCGAAGAGTTTGTAGTGATTTTGCCCCACACGTCACTTCAACAGGCCTTGGCCGTGGCCGAACGGCTGCGCGGATTGATCGAATTAGCTGGCCTGCCTTCGTTGCGTACGGAAGATCCTGACCTAGAGGGCATGCGCGCCACCATCTCTTGCGGTGTTGCGACAGGACTGCCGCGGCTCCTTTCCGAGCCCGATGCGCTCATCGGAGGCGCAGACTTGGGCTTATATCGCGCAAAGCGGGAGGGCCGGAATGTTGTCCGCGAGTCGCCGAGCCCTACCTAAGCAGTCTGTCGTGCTCGGAAGCGCTGATGATCCGGGCAGGCACTTCTGACAGCGACACGAACCCCTTCTATCGTCAACAGACGACGATGTAGTTAAGGTGCGTCTAAGTCACCTTATACTTCCGCGTGCGTCCACTAGAACGACTCAGCATTCGAGAAGACGAACTGGCGTTTGGCTGCAAAGCGATTCGTATCGGAGCTCATTTCAGCCGGACGTGCATTGGCACAAATCGGTAAACAGGTTGGGCTAACTCGGCCTCGCAATGCGTGTAGTTCACGCAAAAGCCCAGTTTCTCCTTCATCGGTGAAAATTCTGTCCCGCTGAAACTGGTGCAGATCCGGCCGTCGCGCAAGCGGCCCATGACGGTTACAGTCGCGAGCAGGTAGATGCCCGGTTTCGGATCAGTGATTGTTCCCATGAGCGGGCGGACAGACTTGTGATTCGGTCCGACTGTCGCTGCGATATTGAAGAAGTCGATGCAGCACAGCGCGTCGGAGTCTGACGTCTGGAAGCGGAGAAACCTCAGATTACACGCCGGCTGGTCCAAGTCATT
Source organism: Terriglobus roseus (assembly GCF_900105625.1). Taxonomy (NCBI): domain Bacteria; kingdom Pseudomonadati; phylum Acidobacteriota; class Terriglobia; order Terriglobales; family Acidobacteriaceae; genus Terriglobus; species Terriglobus roseus. Next base: position 1,243,854 of record NZ_FNSD01000001.1, on the reverse strand, counting down.
AGGAAGCCCTGAGACTTCGAGAAAGCGAGAAAGATGCGGTCGCCCCCGACCAGGTGGGAGCGCAAGGTCAAATTTTTAGCAGCGTTGCTCATAGAGACCACCTTCCAAGGCATCGTCACCTCTCTCGGCGAAGGCGGTGCGTAGTCCATAGGTGCAGACATAAAGCACGGCTGCAGATGGCGCTGTCATGCAAACGGACGATCAAACCCTCTCGAACCTGATCATGTCGACGAGATTGGAGGTGCTTGCGAGAGCATTAACCAAGTTCCGTCCATTTGCCTTTGCGCGGTAGAGAGCTTCATCTGCGGCCTCGATGAGCTCCAGAGCCAGCTCACCAGCCAGGTCGTTCAACATCGCTACGCCGCCGTCACTCTCCGCCTTCGGATTGGGCCCTGGGATCATGGGATGATTCTACTGGTGAAAGAACGGTCGCTTGCAGCAACCACGAGGGACGATGTAATCTTCCGGCCATGCCAACTCTAGAAGTGGCCGCCATACAGATCTACGACGGACATTTCGAATTGTTGTGTTTGGACATCCCGCAGATCGTGGGTACGCGCCCAGATCGCATCACCGCGATGGATAAGCCGCAACTAGAGAAAGTCATCGCATGTTTGCTGCCTGATACCGCTTTAGAAGACGGCCTGAAGAGGGTGCTTGGTGGGGCCATCGTCGTAAGTCAAGACAGCTGGCTCGCGGCCAAGCGATCATTTGCGGGATGAGCGGTCCCGCGTGGTCGTCGGCCTCCATCCAGCGCTTCTTTTCAGCCGACAGTCACAGCTGCAACCCCAAGGGGGCAAAAGACCTCTTATTGCGATGCGGCATGCCAGACGACTGAGGGTGAAGTGAGTCCAGCGACACGAGAACTTGCTGAACGGCTCATCGCTCACGAAGCCGCTTTGGATCTTTCGTTGCGCGGGGAAAGCTCCGACACTTGCCGTGTCTGTGAAAAGCTGCGGCGTTCTCTCGAGAAACATCTAGGGCCCGGTGCTTACAGCTCTCTCGCTACCCTAGCCCTGGGCTTGGCAAAGCGTGAAGCTCCGATCCTCGAGGCGGTGCAGATTACAGAGAGCGGATCTATCAAGGGGCTCACTGGTGAGGCAGTAAATGCGAACAGTATTCTCATCGCGCAGTTCATCGAACTTATGAAAACCTTTATCGGAGAAACGGTAACGTTATGGCTCGTAGACGATATTTGGCCTGGCCTTCCAACCACCAATGCTAGCGGACCGAAGTCGCAATAGCTGGTCTAGCAGGCTTCGGAAGTTGCGGGAAAGGTGGACAAACCTTGCGGTCCATCAGCGCTGCCGGGCAATCTTTGTCGACATCCGAAGGAGCATGGGCAGCTTGGTGTTCGCTCTCCGTCCGCTCAGATCGCGTACAAGTTTCCTAAGGCTACACGCTTTTGCGGCTCTCACTCTTGGACGCATGCTGGCGGGAAATGATCTCAGCTTCGCCTTCCAAACCGGCAACAAAATATTTCGGTATGTTCCAAAACTCGGGATGAACTCGCTGTTCGATACGCAAATGATCGAGGAACACAGCCGCTGGGAAGACTGTCGCCCATGCAATAAGTCCAAGCAAGACAGTGAGAGTACGTCAGAGATTTCAGGATGCGGAACCACCGCTGTGCGAAGAATCCGCTGCTCTTTCTACCGGGGCGGCTGACAATCAGGACTCAGTAGCCATTGGTGCTTCCACGCTCGATCATCTGCCAGTTTTTTGATCAGGACGTAGCGGGAGCACTGACGGCTTCAATCGAATCGATGGTCAACGCTTGGGCTGCTGTTCCTGCGTCCGTCGTGTCAAGCCTCGTGTTCATCGAGCTGGCTACTATCCACCCGGATCATTGGCTCACGCATCAACACAGATCCCGAAAATCCGGCTTCGCAGGATAGGAACTGAGACCATCGCCGGAGAACGAGTATCTGGCAGTAGCCGGTCGCCTCGGGCAAGAGCCAAGTTGGCTCTATGAGGCCCGAGGAATAGAGGGCACCGGCGTCTCCGTACCGTATGCCTGCTATGAGACTCTGTCGTTTAAGAGGAGGAACATACGGTTCGTGCCGTACTAGGATTCGTGCCGAGGTGTCGATTGGCGAAAAAGATAATGCACGTGGACTTATTATCCGATGGACGACTTCTTCTCGCACTAAACGACGGACGCGAGGCTCTGGTCCGCGACGAAGACGTAATCGAATGCGCGGAGCAGACGAAGGGATTCGAGAGCGTCGAGGAGTTGAAACGGCAGGCAAACGAAGCAGATTAGTTGCTCCAAGAGCCCTCTTCAGCGGGCCAGTGACAGTGGCATCGTCACTGACGCTAATGGGTTGGCGGTCTCGTGAGGACGTAGCGACCTTGATTGCTACAGCTACCGCATTTCCAAACGGCGAGAGAAGCTAAGGCGGAGTCGCCAGTGATGTCCCTGTAAGTCCCGCAGGCTGAACAAATGATCCGATAAATTGGGCAATCGGTCATGACCTTAAGATCAAGCGCTTTTCCCCGTTGATCCTCTAGAAATTTACTCACAGTTCCGCCGATTCAGCGCAGGTTCACCTTTTGCGCCCCGGGTGGCCGTCCGCGGAATTGGCCTCTCTAAATCCCAGTTGTCATCAGCATAGCGCTGAGCGTCGTTGCGGACGGCCGCGTAGCACTCGCACGCCGCGGCTTCAAGGCCGCGACGATCTGTAATGAGGATTTTTCCACGTTTATAGCTGATCAGGCCGGACTTCTGAAGTTTACCTGCTTCAATGCTGACGCTGGTACGCCTGCTTCCAAGCATATCCGCGATGGACTCCTGCGCAAGACGGATCGGCCCGCCCTGGACGCGGTCGTCGCACAGGAGGAGCCAACGCGCCAGTCGTTGCTGAATGGGATGGCGGGCATTACACCCTGCCGTCTGGGCCGACTGGATGAACTGGGTCTGATTATGACGGAGAATCAAACGATGAAACTCCCCATGGAGCTTAAATTCATCAGCGGCTACGGCGCTCTTTGTTCTATACCCGTATCCCGCAATTTGCATGTAAACACGGTTCAGGCTTCTCCTCGTCCCCATGAGGAACGAGGCACCCAGCACAGCTTCACTGCCACAGAGCGCGACTTCTACTTGCTTCCCATCGTGGAAAGTAGTCGTCATCGAAGCAGCGCCGGCCTCAAGGAAGAAGAGGTACCTAATCTCGTCACCAGGAAACTCGATCTCACGTTTAAGGGGCAGCTCTATTTTGACCAGTTGGAGACGCTCTATCGAATCGACCGGAAGATGGCTTAATAGGGTATTTTGAAACGTCGTCAGACTTCCAGCGCCAGATTGCATGAGCCTAGACTATTCCTGATAAGCAGCATCTCCCAACCAACCCAGGAAGAAGAACGAACCGCGTGGACTGAAGAGAGCTGCGGTTGGAGCGAAGGCATCTCCGAGCGCGACTGAAGCCCGCAAATGGGCGATCGAGAAGGAGCGTTGCCCGAGGCGCAGTCTCCTTGGATCCGGGAGCGACACCCTTTGATCGAACCGTTGGCCCAGGCCATCTACAGGCAGCAAAAAACAGTGTTGCAGCAAGCGCCGGACGGTTCTTGCGGCTCGCCCGCAATCTTGCAGGAGGCACGTTTGTCGCGGGTTCTTTTCATATGCAGCTTCGCAATCATCCGCTCCTATGCATGAGGCGCTGCAGGTCCCGCCTATATGTGCGGTACTGAATCGGTGTAGTGGCGTCGCGTGGGCCGCTAGGGCGACGGTCCGCAAGTCATCAAGCGTCATATAGCCTAGTCAAGGAAGTTAGAGCGTGCGATCATTCATCTCGCTCTAAGGGCCACCATCCTACGACTTTGCAACACGGGATGACTCGCATGGGAGACTGCAGTTGCTTCTAGTGCCAGCAACGCCGAGGACAAACAATTGCTCAAATGGCTCATGAACGGTCTGTCGCAGTACGAAGGTCTCTTCGGCTCTGGAGTCCTGCTTTCGCAGGTGTACCTGCTCGGCGTCGCTTCCGCGGTGTTCGGCATAGAATGGTTGCTGGTCGGGCATGACAACTTTGTCAGCACGCTCATCTACACGCTCATTGCCGGCAATGCCGTCTCTCTGCTGTTGTCCTCCGCAAGCTCCCTCTTTGCAGACCAACCGTTCCCGCGCGACTGGATTATCTACACTGCACTGTTGTTGCCCGTGTCCTTTATATCGAGCGTTGTAGGTGGTGTGCTGGATCACCTCATCCTGCGGATTCCCGTTAACGATCTTCGGGATTGGCAGCGCGGCGACATTCCGTTTGCCGCCCTGATCGTCTTCATCATTGGCATCGCGGACTACCTGTTCGTCAGCGCGCGCCTTCGCATGCAGGCGCTCAATGCGCAACTCGCGCAGCAGGTGCAGTACGGCCAGCAGCAGATTGATTCGCACGCATCAGAACTGCAGGCAGCCTTCGACATCCAGTCCAGCCTCTTACCGCGAACCATTCCGCAGATCGCAGGCGTCGAGATCAGTTGCGCATGGCAGCCCGCACGTACGGTCAGCGGAGACTTCTTCGATGTCATCGTGCTCAGCGACACACGCATCGGCTTCTGCCTGGCAGACGTATCAGGCAAGGGCATGAGCGCGGCGCTCATCACGGCGAATCTCATGGCAAGCTTCCGCGCGTTCGCCCCGAATGAGAACAGCCCCGCTCGTCTCTGCCAGCGTTTGAATGATGCGCTCTGCGCTAACCTGCCGCCGGGACGATTTGTCACCTTGGCCTATGCCATCCTCGACCGCGCACGGATGTCGTTGACCTACGAACTCGCCGGGCACAATCCGCCGCTGCTCCTGCGTGGCGAGGATGCAATCCTCATGCCCGGCACTGGCCCTGTACTCGGTCTTCTGCCTGACGCCAGCTACGGAGATAACGTACTGCAACTGCGGCCGGGTGACTGCCTGCTGCTCTCGACGGACGGCGTAACCGAAGCCTTCAATGCCACGGAAGAAGAATTCGGCGAGCAGCGCATGATCGACGCAGCACGGCACGGCGGATCATCCGCACACGCGATTCGCTCACAAATCATGCGCGAAGTGCGAGCGTTCGCCGAAGACCACTTTTATGACGACGCCTCAGTCATGGTCGTAGCACTCACATAGCGTTTAACGACTGACACCGTCCAGAAGTTGGCCACCATACGCATTTCTCAGGCGCTATGGAGCCGTACATGGACAAAAGAAGTGCCCCGCATCACTGAAAATGGTTCGAAGCTGACGTTCCAGAGGGTATCTGGCGACGCGTGAAGTGTCGAGATTGGTAGCCCGACGATCCTGTAGACGAATGGGACATCGCGCGGACCGAGGCCGCAAATTGGCCGGTCGCCACAGCAGAGGCCACCGCGTTCCCAGGGTGGTCTGTGACTGCTCAGCACAGGAATGAGAAGAATGATGAGCAACGCGGTAGGTGCCGTCTGCTAGCTTATAATATCGGCGCGCTGGGCACTAGGACCGAACAATGATCAGTCATTTCCAGAAGTGATGGATGTTCGACAGCGGAGGTGAGAGCTAATTGCCTCGGAAGTCGTACGGCTCGGTCTGAGGCGCCGCCGTGCAGCTCCACGATGGGCGCTTTGAGTTATTGCGTGTTGATTTGCCGTTATCTGCTGATATGCTCCTTGACCGAATAACTGGTATAGATCAGGGTCAACTGGAGAGTCTGATGCGTTTCTTTTTCGCAGAAGCGGACGCAACTGAGAGCCTAAGAAAGGTCCTTTCCAATACTGTTTCACTCCATGTAGAGATATGGCTCGCAGCCAAACGTGTTGCGAGCGTCAATGGGGTTATGTCGTAACAGACGCAAAGGCGCGCGGCGTCGTTATGCTCATCGGACCGATGCATGACGGCAGTCAGCAAGTCTGGATGTCGGGCATGCCTTTACGTCTCTCGCACGTGAGAGCCTTCACAGGCTAACGGCGAACTATCGTGATTGCGTCCGCTTGAAGCAGTCAAAGGCCTACAGTGGTCATCATCGATCTCGTCGGAGGGTGACTGGTTCCGGCCACCGTGGCGATTCCTGTATGGGAAAAAAGAGACCTGATGACCATCCAACAATGCCTGCACCTGTGGCGCACGGCGGAGTGAATTACCGTGCTTGCGCCGAGTGCCATCTCGCTAACGGACGAGGTAAGCCGGACACGGCCGCATTGAATGCTCTTCCTGCCGCCTACATTGAGCAGCAAATGGAGGAGTTCAGGAACGGCCGTCGTGACGCCTCCGTGCCGGGAATGAGCGTACGCAGTATGCTCCCTGTGGCAGCGAACATCAGTCCAGCGGAAGCGAAGGACGCGGCGGAGTACTTCGCATCGATACCGCCCGCAAAGTGGGTCCAGGTGATTGAGGCTGACGTCGTGCCCAAAACGGAACTTGCTGGGTATCGTTTCATCGCTATCGCGGAAGGCGGAACAGAACCGATTGGGAACAGAATCGTAGAGCTGCCCGTTGACGCGAACCGGACCAGTATGCGCGACGCGTCCTCCGGTTTCATAGCCTATGTCCCCAAAGGGAGCATCGCGAAAGGAAAGATCCTCGTGGAAACAGGTGGAGACAAAACAACTGCTTGCGCTACCTGTCATGGAACTGGCCTGCATGGCACGGGAGGACTCGTCCCACCTATTGCGGGTCGCTCACCGAGCGCTATCGGTCGGCAGCTTTATGATTTCAAAACCGGTGCACGAGACGGAAGCAATGCTGCTTTGATGAAGGGGACTGTTGCAGCCTTGACGGATGAGGATATTCTGAACATCGTGTCCTACCTCACAACGCTCCCGCAGTATAGTTCGGACTTAAAGAGAAAAGTCGAGTCGGCGCGCCCGGTGCACTGCTCTCTCCCCATAGGAATGGATCGTGCTCAAGGTGCTGTTCGCCGCGAAGAGATGTGCGCGGAAAGCTATGAAGTTATCCGTGTAAACACCCCGCCCCTATATCATGCGTACCCGGAGTCTGCTTCGAAATAGAGGCTCTTCCTCACGCGTGCTCCTCGTCGATGACGATGAAACGATTTGCAGCTTTGGGTGAGTTATTCTCGATGGGCTCCGTCATAGGCTGTGAGTCTGTAAAAGCTCAGTCCGGGCGGCCAGGGCTAAGCCCTTCACTGCAGTCTTCAGATCACCCAGAGTCTTCGATAGCGAAGAGCATAAGATCACTACATGGGAAACCGCTTCCATGAGATTGCCTTCACAGACCTCGTCAAAGCACGTCAGCAGGAGCACGGCAGCCGTCGCCAGTATGGGCGTATGGCCCAAAGCGGGACGACCGGTCGAAGCCTGGGCATCAGCGAAGAGACGTTCCTCTCGATGCGTGACAGCTTTTACATGGCCTCGGTCAGCGAGACCGGTTGGCCTTATATCCAGCATCGCGGCGGTGCCGCTGGCTTCGTGAAGCTTCTCGCACCCGATCTGTCGGCTTCGCGGACCTGCGAGGCAACAAGCAGTACATCTCGCTTGGCAACCTAGAGCACGACGCGCGTGTAGCACTCTTCTTCATGGACTACCCAAACCAGACGCGGTTGAAGATCCTTGGCCGCGTCGAGATTCACGAAAACGACTCCGAATCTGCCACGCTGATCGACCGCCTGCGCACCGCCGATCCGAAGGACATTCCCGAGCGCGCCATCCTCATACATATCGAGGGCTTCGACTGGAACTGCCCTCAGCACATCACTCCGCGGTACACGGCAGAAGAGTTGCAGCCGGCTCTCCGCCGCTTGCAAGACCGCCTAGCCGTGCTCGATGCTGAGAACGCAGAACTTCGCGCCACGATCGAAGCTGCCGCTCGTCCATAGGCTGAGTAACATGAAGTTGAGAAGTCCAACGGACATAAAGTTATCCTGATGAACTGATACCAGTATGCCGCGGCACTCAGGGCCCGTGTGCGGTCGTTGTACTGTGCATTGGCTGTCGCTTGTCTAGCTATGTGGCACACTTCTGTTCGAATTATTTGGCACACATGAGCTTGGGAACGACGGCATAGACCTAAGCCTGACCGATGACGAGGTTCTATCTGGTGGTCGCCACTACGCCGATCGAGAGTTCGGTGGGCTGGTTGATTTGAACGACCCGCTGCATTTGCGTCAGGAGACGAGATCGCCTACGACCAAGAGATCGCACGGGATGTCCGCGATGCGGAAACATCTACAGGCTGAGCTGATCTCGAGGTGTTCCACTTTCTCAGGTAGCTACCGTAAAGCGATTCTTCCCGCTGCGTTTACTCGCATACAAAGCTGCGTCAGCCCGTTGAACCCAGAGGCTTGGATCTTCGTTCGCCTCAGTTCGCTGGGCGATACCAATACTCAACGTGACGATGCCTTCTGGGTTTCCAGCGTGTGGGATGCGGAGCCCTCTGACAGCATCGAGCACATTGAGCGCGACGCGCTCCGAGACATGCACCGGCGCGCCAGGCATCAACACGCAGAATTCCTCGCCGCCCCACCTTGCAGCAGTATCAGTGGACCGTATGAGAGAGGAGCTGATGGCCTGCCCGACCTTGCGCAAGCATTCATCTCCTGCTTGGTGTCCGTACTCATCATTGAAGGACTTGAAGAAATCGATGTCCAATATCAACAGAACGCCTTGGACCTCAGACCGGTAGCCAAGGATGTACTGGTCGAGGGCATTGTCGAAGGCCCGCCGGTTAGGCAGGCTCGTGAGGGCATCGGTCCTCGCCATCAGTTCGAGTCCTTCCTGTGCGAGCGAGAGTTGCTCCCGCGCTTCCTCTGTCTTCACGACAGACGAGATGTCCCGGATCGTTCCGACGTACCCGCGCACTTCTCCGGTGAAATCGTCGAAGTACGCACGCGCCGATGCTTCGACCCAACGCCAGCCGCCCGATTTCTGGCGAAGGCGATAACGGAATTGATGCTCGCGCTTTCCTTCCTTCATGCTGCTGATGACCATATCCGCTACGGGAAGATCTTCTGGATGGAAGGTGCTCAAGCGGTCCAGTTTTGCGAACTCCTCGGGTGTCCAGCCTGTGAGCGCCTCACTCGCCGCTGTAATGAATCGCTGCTCGCCGTCAAACGACGACAGGATGATCATGTCGGCTGTGTTCTCGAGCAAGGTCATGTAGATCGAGCGAGCATCGTTGGCCTTGATCTCCGCTCGGCGCTGTTCGTCCAGAAGTGCACCGATCGGTAATCCCGTGACCATGGCTACCCAAAGAAAGATTTGCAGGATCACGAGGCGCTCTTCCCATTGCACATCGCGGGACAGCCACAGCGGCCCATGCCCGTGTGCCGTGGCATAGCAAGCAATCAGAACCAGCGCTACATTCGCAAAGATCGCTCCTTCCAGGCCCATGACCATGATCAATAAGACAAGCGGAGGGAAGATAAGGAACAGGAGGGGGTAGATCGACTGACTGAAGACGCCAACCACAACGGCTGTGAAGAGGATCGCAGGAAGCACGCCGGGCGGCAGGTGCGGAGCGAGCTTGCGCGGATCCCGGTACTTTCCCGTGAGGCAGAACAGAATCACTGGCACCAAAACGGCAATGCCGATAGCGTCGCTCAGGATAGAGGTGACAAGGACGCGCCCGAATGGTCCGTGCAACAAACTAGATACGGGGAGAGTTGCCAGCAATCCGCTGACAACAGGTGCGACGAAGGCAGCCGTTGCGAACAGCTTGAAACTGGCACGGCTTTTGAGATCCTCGAAACCGGAAACTCCTCTTGAGAGGATCGCGCCAGCGACGGTCACATCGAATGCGCTCGTAAGACTGATCGCTAAGGAAAACCACAGCGGCGTCCCCAGGAGCCTTGCAGCGATTGCATTTGCTACCAAGCCACAACCTATCGACCAGAGTCGCAATCTGACATCGGACCAAAACGGCAGAAGGATGCCGAGCTGCACGGCAGTGACAGGCCAGACCCAGATGACGTGGCTAGCATCCGCAAACCATTGAAAGGCTACCCACATGCTCAAGCTGGACGCCGCTGCGAGATATAGCGGCAGCATCCAGCGATGGGTTCTTTGGAGCAGAATCCGTCTGCGCGCGTTCGTGGTCGGCGGCTCGCTCATGGGTGAGTGTAACGCGAGCGCTCTCGCGCGATTCAGGAGTGAACTGCTCCTGCTTTCTGCGATTCGCCTACTCGGTAGCGCATGAGAGACAATCGAAGTCGCTTCCTGCCCCAGCGCACCAACCTGCCCAGCAAACGAGAACAAGACATGCTAACCCGCACCAGCTCGGAACTCATCCACGAATCCTCAGAGATGGCGGAGTTGATCCGTTCCCATAATTGGAGCTTCACATCTGTAGGTCCCATCCACAGCTGGCCGAACAACCTGATAAGCGCGGTGAACCTGATGCTCGGATGCGGGTTCCCGACTTCCATCTGGTGGAGAGGCGATGGGGTGCAGTTCTATAACGATGCGTACCGGCCGCTCATGGGAGAGAAACATCCTGCGGGCCTGGGGCAGCTTGCGAAGGAGTGCTGGATTGAAGCCTGGGAGCTCGTCTCTCCTCAGGTCGAGGCCGTGATGCAGCAAGGAAGACCTGTTTTCTTCGAGAACAGACTTGTACCAATCAAACGAGACGGCGCTCTCCAGGATGTGTATTGGACCTACAGCTACAGTCCAGTCTTCGGTGACTCGGGCCAGACCGAAGGGGTGCTCGTGACCTGTCAAGATGTCCCGGAGGTCTACATTTCGGGACAGAAGCTTGCGCAAAACTGGTGCATTTATTCTCGAAGCGGGTGACAAGAACGAGCGGGATGTACGTAACGTAGAACTCCATCATCAGAGGGTGAGGCATGCAGAGCGAGATCCTCGACATCACAATCATCGGTTGCCTTGTGCTGCTATTCGGTTCTACATACCAAAAGAGACCATCTTCGATGGTTGGTGCATGGCTTTTCGGTTGGGTGATGATACTTGTGCACTTCGCGGTACGCCTCATGGCGCCGTCCGGTGTTATCGCAAACCGCACCGTAAGCTCTATCAGTATGGCTGCTCTCTTGGCGTGCGGCGTTATGTTTCTCGCGGCGCCGCCAAGACCTGATCGGGGACGTATAGGGAATGACCTGCTTTGGGTACTTGGCATCGCGGGGTCCGGAACCCTTGTCTGCTTGGTTATGGCCGTTTGTGAGTTCGCCTCGCCTCTGCCTTATTTCGCTGCTGGGACAATAGCGACGGTTGGATGGCTCGGTTACAGTGCCAAATTACAGGGTACCCCGCCCTTCGTGCGACTTCTGCTGTCTACTGCGGTTTCTGCGACCGTTTGTTGGTTCGATTGGGCGATTCTGCATGGCCGGATCGACCTGCTACTTTCAATCCTGCTCACGCAGGTCTACGTTCTAGTTGGTCTCACCTATATCGGGACAATCCGCCGCATTTCCGCAGGTACTCTCACTGTTTTGCTTGGACTTATTGCATGGGCGACAGTCTTCCCAGCGGCTGTGTTCCTCGATCATCTGCGTATCGAACAGCGCGTTCATCCCGAGTTTTGGAACATACCGAAATATTTTGTTGCCTTTGGCATGATGTTGATGTTGCTGGAGGATGAGATCCTTGCAGCGAACGAAGCCGGCACGAACCTGCTTTTCCAAGCTACTCACGATCAACTCACTGGTCTGCGAAACAGAGCAACATTGGAACAAGATCTGAAGTCTGCTGTTGAGGCAGCACGCGACGAATCGACAAAGTGTGCCTTGATCTGTTTCGATCTGGATCGCTTCAAGCACATCAACGACACCTATGGACACGGCGTAGGAGACATCTGTCTGCAAACTGCGGGAATGCGTTTGTCTCAATTGAAAGCACTGAATTATACTTCGGCCCGCATTGGCGGGGAGGAGTTCGCGCTCGTTCTCAGTGGCATCTCGCTTCATGAAGAAGCTGAGAGCTTCGGACGGCAGGTTGGAATCGCATTAAAGCAACCAATGCAAGCGGAAAAGTTTTTGATTGAGATCACCGCGAGTATCGGGATCGCCGTTTTCCCGGATGACGGGTCAGATTCCGCGGCGCTATGGCGAAATGCGGATTCTGCGATGTATCGAGCAAAAAAATCCGGTGGCAATCAGATGGTCTCTATGTCTCCGGAAATCCTTCAACTAAGCTCTGAAGCGAACGACATGGAAGTCTCGCTTCGTCGGGCACTAAGAGAAGGAGGATTGGAATTATTCCTTCAGCCAATTCTCAATGTCTCAGGGCGTATCCACAGTATCGAAGCGCTCGTACGGCTTCACCACCCTAAGCAAGGCATGGTGTTCCCTAACAGATTCATATCCATTGCCGAAGAAAGGGGGCTGATTGTCCCTCTAAGCGCTTGGGTCTTCAATGAGGTGTGTGCACAGATAGTGAACTGGAGGGATGCCGGGATACCCCTGGTGCCGATCGCTTTGAACATTTCTGCCGTGGAGATCAGTTCACCGACTTTCGCGGTCACAGTGCTGGACTCGCTGTCCCATTTCGGGGTCGATCCTTCGCTCATTGGTATGGAAATTACGGAGACCGCAATGCTGCGTAATATCCACGAAGCCGCTCGTCAGATAAAGATCCTGGCCGATGCCGGCATCTGCTTCTCAGTCGATGACTTCGGTGTGGGGTACTCGTCTTTAGGGCAACTTGACAATCTCGAGTTAGATACCCTTAAGATCGACTCCTCCTTCGTCAATCGTCTGTCTGCAGCTGAGGGAACCCGCTCCATAGTAGCCGCAATCATTACGATGGCACACGCCCTCGGCCTCAAAGTTGTTGCAGAGGGAATCGAAAATCAGGACACATTCGACCATCTCTCGAGATTGAAGTGCGATCTATTCCAAGGCTTTTTCCTCGGCAAGCCTCAACCCCCCGACCAGATGAAACAACTCCTGCTTAGCGCATGCATGGATGCGTGAGGAAAGCTTTTGGAGGCTCTGCGTACGCTGGGGAAGACCGCTAGCAGAACTACGCAATCAGCAGGTATATGGCCATGTAGTAGGGAACAGGCCACCGAGGGTGTGCTCCCGTCTTACTAGCTATCTCGGAGCCCTGACATGTCTTCGAGATGGTTGAATCCGTCCTGTCCGGAGTCGCTCGGAGGTAATAAACTCGCGGAAATCGGTCGGGGAGTATGTCCCCTTAGGTATCTGTCGATTTACGCATATAGAGCGCGACGCACAGCATATGGATCTTAACGCCCGGTATTCATGTGGAACAGATGTTCGACTTTGGCCTGACGGCAAGTTGCAAGTCAAACTATGCGTGAGGCCGTTCAAGAGATTCGAGCACATCCGCGTGCCGTCACAGTAACGTTGTAAAAATTGACGACAGGTAACGCTTTGAAAACACTGTTTGGTATGTTTCTTCAGAGATTCGAGGATGCGGAACCACCGCTGTGCAAAGAATTCGTATCTGCGCGCACCAAGATTGTGCGCGTTGCATCGTAGATGCGTAGTGACGGCGAGGATCGATTGAGTGAAACCAAGGCTCCTCTCGGCTCAACGGCGTGATGTACACGTTGACTAAACAAGGAAGGGAAGCAGCTCCTCTGATTGACAGATTGTGCGCTACCGGACTTTCAAATGAAGATGCGTTCAGTAGTTCGGTAATGTTGCATGACGGAGAGCAGCGTAGCTACTGCGCGCAGACGAGTGATGCGGATAAGCAATTCCTGATAAAGGCTTCGTAGAGTGACTCCACCATTGCACCCGGGTCAACGCAGGTCTCTCTTCCTAACGAGCCGGTGGACGCGATCTCGGAGGCAATCGCGACGAACTGCTGCCCATAGTTGACCCGGCCATACCGTTGTAACCGTAAGCTGCATCTGCGCTTCCGCCTCTTCAATGGTGGCGTGAAACGCGACATTCTCCGGTCGAGGAGTTCTCGCGCCACACGACGGACGGCAATACACACCCGTACTCGCGACGGAGTAAAAGAACTTTCCATCGGCCAGTCGGTCACGCCCTACCAGGGAGTTCCAACGGGTGTCACGGAGCACCGCCTCTGCTCGCTCCGCTCTAGATTCTGTCGTCTTCATTGGATTCGCTCCTTCTTGAAATCAACTCTACGGATGACCAGGCAGACTTGAACTCCGGATCTTGCTGTTGAATTCGGAGCACGCCCGAACAAAAACCAAAAACCTTGCATCCACTCCTACTAGTAGGTAGTCTCATCGGTATGCAAGGTGAAACGGCAGTACGCATCCTCGACGCGGCCAACACCCTCCTGATTGATCGAGGGTACTCCGCCTTCAGCTACGCCGACATCGCGGAGATCGTCGCCATCCGGAAGGCAAGCATTCATCACCACTTCCCGACGAAAGCGGCACTTGTCGTCGCAGTCTTGAGGAGGCACAGGGAGAGAATCTCGGAAGGCATGAAAGCCTTGGATCAGGGGATCGACGATCCAGTCCTGCGAATTAAGAAGTACTTCAAGTACTGGGAAGAGTGCATCGAAGGCCAAGCCATCTCGTTTTGCATCGGAGCTCTTCTGGGCGTGGAAATGCCATCCTTGCCCGAGGAAGTGCAAGTAGAAGTACGGATTCACTTCTCCATGCTGACAGAATGGTTCCAAAAAACTCTTAAAGCGGCAGCGAAGTCACGGAAGGCGGAGCTAAAGGGCACCGTTGCTGCCGAGACTCAGGCTCTCATTGCCACGATGCACGGAGCCATGCTCACAGCGCGTGCGACGAATGACCCCAGAATTTTCCGAGAGATCACGCACCTGGCGATCGACCGTATCTCCTTGTAAAAATACCGCGATCTGCGATTGCGTAGGTCAACCTCAAACCATCAACCAGGTGAACGTGTCACACACGTATACCTACCAACTAGAAGATAGCATGGAGACATCATGGAAACGCCTTCGATCGCTTCAGCACGATCACTACGCAATCTCTACTTCGTTCGCACCGCCTTCCAAGTGGTTTTCGCGGCAGGCGTCATCACAACCGCGGTAAGACAGCCACAAGTGGCCGCTGTTCTCTTCCTCCTGTACCCGCTATGGGATGTAGCCTGCACCATCTACGACCTGAACACATTCAGCAAGTCAGGCTCTGCACGTACCTCGCAGATCATCAACGCTGTTTTAGGAGTAGCTACCGCCGCCGGCATCGGCCTGACTGTGTTTCACAATCCGATCCTTGCCGTCGCCATCTTCGGCTTGTGGGCGTTTGGAGCGGGAGTCCTGCAATGGGTGGTGGGTCTCATCCGCCGCAAGGAGTTGGGCGGTGGCCAGTGGAGCATGATCCTGAGCGGCGCACAGTCAGCGCTTGCGGGATTGTTCTTCGTGATTCTCGGACTTAAGGACAAACAACACGTTAAGGACATCGGTGGATACGCCATTTTCGGTGCCCTGTACTTCCTCATCGGAGGTGTTCTCCTTAGCCGGAAGCTGTCGAAGACAGCGACAACAGCGGCTGCCATCAGCTAACGCAGTCACAAAACTCTGTAGAAATTCACACTTGTGATGGAAGGAATCATCATGGCTATCGACGTGAAATATCGCGCTGCTGCTACCGCCACTGGAGGCCGGGACGGGAGAACCCGCACCGAAGACCGACGACTCGACCCACACCTCGCCACCCCTAAGGAATCTGGTGGCCTCGGAGGAGATGGAGTAAACCCTGAGCAGCTCTTCGCTGCTGGCTATGCCGCCTGCTTCCTGAGCGCAGTCAAAGGTGCGGGGCAGAAACTGAAGATTGGGATCTCCCCCTGAAGCTACGGTCACTGCCGCCGTAGGCATCGGAGCCAACCCGGAAGGTGGTTTCGGACTGGCGATCGAGTTGGCGATTCACTTGCTGAACGCAGACAGAAAGGCAAACCGGAGGGAGCCATCCAGTTCAACGGTGTTCCTTCATGGCGCGAGTAGCGAAAGCCAGCTCAGAACTAGAACAGTCGCGGCAACTGCACGAAGAGATCCGCTGGGGCGCGGAGTGTCGCTGGCTACCGCTCTGCCCAGTCTCTCGCCTTTATCATGGTTCTCCGGATGTAGGAAGCACGCTTGGAAGAGCTGGGGGCGCGGGAAAGTAATCGTCTTTAAGGGCAAGTTCGATCCGGGCCTCGTCCACGCCATTTGCCTAAGCTCCGACACACGCGATTGAAGTGATGGGCGCCGCAGAGAGCCCAAGTCATGGCCTCCAGCGCCGTGCTCTCATTTCCCGCAGAACTACGAACTCACAGATGTCTGCTCTCTGACTGAAGTGTGATCTTTTCTAGTTCTCGCCGGCTGAGAGTTCATCTTGTCGCTGAGCCAAGGCGGCATCGAGGAGTTCGTCCTGCAATTGCAGAACCGCAACGTCCAGAAGTTCCGTCTCCAATCGGAGTTCCGCAGCAGATCGAAGGAATCTAGCTGGTCCGTACTGAAGAGAGCCGCACTCGCGTCAGCGAACGTTACGAGTAGGCCAGTCGGAAGCGCCCTCGCGGCCAAAATTTTGCGGTTATGTAGATCCATTCGGATTTTTATCCAAAAAGGGACGGGAGCGATCTTCCGCCTACCCGACACTTAGTCCAGTCTTGCAGACGCCTCTGCAGCCAACGCTTGCTGAGGGGCTTCGCATAGTTCGCACCTTGCGATGTGCTCACGATAGGTCTTCCATTCGTTGGAGGCCACATGGAGTGAAGGGAGATCCAGTCTATTCAGCCAGAGATCCTTGAGCGCAAGCCCCATTGGACATAGATAAGCCATAGTTCCGGGAGTATAGTGCGCCCCGGCGGATGCGTCTGCCCGGAAGCCCGTGACGGCATCAATTCATCGAAAGCGAGCGCGGAAACAGACATCAGCTGGTTATTCACGCCTTCGACACTCGCGCTTGAGTTTCGACTATGAGCCCGTGAGCTTGCAGAGCTCCTCTTCCTTGGCTAACGGCAGAATGCAAGCAGCAGGGGCATTTTGAGGCGATCCTTGTTGCGATACTCTGAAACCAGCTATGCGTGTTCTTGTGGTTGAGGACGAGGTTCGGCTTGCGGAAAACGTCGCGCGGGCGCTGCGCGAGGGGCCAGGCTATGCCGTGGACGTAACGCACGACGGCTCAAAGGCTCTAGAGCTCTGCATAGCCAGTCAATACGACTTGGTCCTGCTTGATTTGATGCTTCCAGGCTGCAGTGGCGATTCTGTTCTGTCACAGCTACGTGCCGCGAAGATTGGGTCATCTGTGCTGGTACTCACGGCAGTGATCGACACGAAACGAACTGTCGCACTTCTAAATTCTGGTGCGGACGACTTCATGACGAAGCCCTTCGACCTTGGCGAATTGATCGCGAGATGCCGTGCGCTTATCCGGCGCTCGAAGGAAACAAGCGCATCAACGCTGCGCTTCCATAACCTGGAGATGCACACGGGAGAATACCTGCTGACCTGTGACGAGATTCCCGTCGAACTATCGCCGACAGGGTTTCGCATCCTCGAATATCTGATCCGCCGCCCAACGATGGTGGTTTCAAAGCGTGAGCTCTCTGAAAACCTGTACGACTTCACTTGGGAACAGCACTCAAATGTGATCGAAGCCCACATTTCGAATCTTCGGAAGAGGCTCCGAGAATGCACAGATGTCGTTACGATCGAAACTGTGCGCGGACGTGGATACCGCCTAGCCGAGAGCTAATGTCCGTGCGCTCATCGGTGGGTGATATGGGCGTTCGTGCTGTGATGTGCTCCGGTTTGTGTCTGAGCGCCCGGCCCCTTGAACAGGTCCCACCGAATGTATGGAGCATCGACTCAACCGACTCAGCAACCTGCAGATGTGTTGTGCCATCCATCTATCCGGTGACGGCTGGCCCTTTTATCCAGGAACGCTGGGAGCGTGTGGGCAGCACATAACCTGCGACCAGCCGCCGCCTCCAGCCTGCTTTCCGTGACCTCTATGCCTGCGCCACCAATCATGGCCCCCTTGGCAGGCCTAGCCGTGGAAAATGCCGGAGGGCCCGGCGTGGAAACGAGATTAAGCTCGATGGTCACTGTGCTCAGGCTATCCGGGGCAGCGGTGGCGTGCTGCTCTTTTCTCGCACCGGCAAGCTCTCGCAGAACACGCTCACGGTCAACTTCCGCTCTAAAGCTGCTGCTACCGCTCGGTACTTCTGTTGACGGCGAATGTGCGCGCTGGATGCTGCCGGCCGTCCCAGCTCCCACTCATGTAGATCCGCAAGAGCCGCTACTTGCGACTTGTCTCCTACGCGTTTGACCCCTTGCACCTCGACAGCAAAAGCATGCTGGCCAAGCCCCTCTCCGAACGCCAGCGGCTGTCTGAGACATGGCTGCGGATGCATAGCTCTTACGCATGTGCACGGCTGACATGGGTTATGGAACGAGTGTCCGCTGATCCTATGCCCTCCAACCCTGTTTCGTTTCGCGCCTACACTCAAAGGAGTGGAAAAGACTGGATCTGTCTGCGGTGTTCGATCGATCGCAGACAGCCGCACACAATGAGGTAGAAGCAAAGGCCGCCGAATACACGACGCACATCCACCAGCAGCCGGAACGTGGAGCTAAAAATCGGGTCGCCCTCCCCAGAGCGACCCAAGGCTCTAACCAATCGTTTTCTAAGCACTGCAGACACGTCCGCAGCTTTTGATTGGCGCGAATCTCGTTCTGCAGTACACAACGACTGGCGATATTTTAGTAGTTCGGCACGGATGGCTATGTAGCCTTTAGGCGACTGCGATCATGAGTCTCGACCCCAAAATGGGCCGACTCAATTCAAAATCGACCAGTCAAACTCATTAAGTACGCAATACTAGCGCCTGGATGCGAAGGTATCGGTCTTTTAGGGAGCTCGGCGGTGCAATATTGTAGGCCTGGGCCGGCTTCTCACTTATGAGCAGGCAATCCTCATTCCGACCGTTGTAAGTGGAAGTGAGGCTCCTCTCGCGGAACTTCAGTGCTGCATTGGCGGGATGGAATCCTGCTTTGTTCTGTCTATCGAATCCGACGGAGAACTGAGCCTTGTCATCTACTCGGTAGAAGGAGTACTCAGCGACGGCCAGCGATTGGTCCTGCGCCACCCGACGCCTACCGCGATCGGTCTGATTATCAGAGCGCTGCAGATACGGAAGCGCTGGAGCCAGAGATGATCGAGGCAATCAACCACCTCAAGGGTGCATTCGCCTGTACATCGACATAGGTGACGGGGCTGCGGTGAGATTCCTTCACGCTTTTGAACGCCCATGGTCCAAGCGACCGATCCGGTCAGGCGGCTTTCACAGACCCACATCATGGGGGCTATAGCCTCGCCTCCTCTCCGCCTAGGCTTTGGTCATGGAAGGCGAACGTGCGTCTACGACCTGCCAACGCCAGTGAGGGAAGGTCTGTTTGCAGGTGCCAGGGCAGCGTTCCGCCGCCGTACCCATGGCGCGAGCGCCTTCGCGGCAAGTGCAAGGCCGCGGTGACCTACAACGACTACGCTCGCTTCCAGCGTGAGGGTCTGGTCTGGCGCGTCACACCCACTGAACCGCGCGGCGAATCTCACATGCGAGACCTGACGTTCGCGAGCCGGGACACGGTCGAGGCCTTGGCAGAGCGTGGTGGCGCCATGTTAGACCTCACAGCCAGGCAAGCCCTCGACCAAGGAAGTCGCAATCGGGCCGCGGCTTCCGGATGGTGCTGGATAAGTTACACTTTGCCAAAGTGTCACTGGGGCCACAGCTGTAAGGTCGAGCATCTTCGCCGTACCTGCGTGAAGCTCTGCTGCAAAGCCGTGGTGACGGACGGCGACCACCTGTGCCACGCCAGCTTCAAAGGCCTGCGCATCGGCAAAATTGCGGAAGCGATCACAAAGGAAGAAGCCTCAGTACTAAGGGCCCAACAGCGTGCTGACGCAGTCCCGCCAGTGTTAGATTGAAGTCTCTATGGCGAAGAGACTTCTGATGGTTCCGGATCGCCACAATGGCGTGCGTTGCAAGCTCACCTTTTTCCCCGCAGAACCTCATGCTCTGAAGTCGTACGATCCGCCGCGGAATATCAGCAGCGGCGAACTGGTGACGATCTTGAACCGAGTTGGCAGGATGGATCTGGCCGACAGATTTCTCATGGACCTCATCTCCGGGAAGAATGCCGAAGCAGAGCTCAGTGACCACGAAGCTGCACACCTTTTCGATTCGCTGTAAATGGCCGTAAGGCTCTTCGTTCAGAGAAGAAAGAGGCTTCCTCGCAGCTGATCACCAATGCGGACCATGCGGTCCTGGAAGACACTCTTGCGGATTTGCCCTGTCCCTAGGGACGAGACAGAGAACAACACCGCTGAGCGCTGCTCCAAAGAAGCGGCGCAGTCAAAGTTTTCGGAACCACTTTCGTTAGATCATTGGTTCTGGCTCAAGACTCACCGGGCAACTTTAGTGAGCCATGCTCCGTCCCAGCTTCAATATTTCTCGCATCGAGGTCCATATGCCTTCTGTTGGTCATCTTGAATCGGACGAGGGAATGTCGAGGCACTATACGGATCTCGCCCACCGACTCCGTCATGACCAGGAAATGACGAGCCGTGCTGCCAGGGCTGCTCTCGATCAGGATACGAAACTTCATCTCTATCTCTTGTGTCAGAGTCTCCACCTTGCCGCATCTGAAGCGGAACAGCGTTCGGGCTTATCCCGCCAGCCAATCCTCAGCCCGTCCGCTGTCACTGAGGGATCTCTGAATGACGCCGCCGCTACCAGATGACTTGCCGGCTTCGAGACATCGAACCTGACGGATGGTTATCGACCGGCGCTTCAACAGTGACCGAGGTAAGGGAAGTGACCTGGGGGAACAGCGACAGGCGAAGAACGTCGACTTCTCTGCCGGTGAGGCTTGTACCCGAGGAGCAGGCATTAAATTACTTGCCAATCCGCTTCTCCGCCGTAAAGAGCGCGCCGTCACGCCATGTGCTGATGACCAGGGTGAGCGCGAAAGCCGGTGAGTATCCTCCCTTGGCCCAGGTCAAGGTGAGCGGCACGCCTAAGTGGCTACAGATCTCCATCCCAGATGTATGGAGACTTGGTACGGCTGCCTAATCGACCGCATCGGTACTCTTCCTTCATCTGCGTGATATGCGTTCAATGTTCTCGGTGGTGAGGTCCCAACGCTTGACGTAGGTCTTTGTGAAATAAACTATTGGCCTATCCTTCCCTGGAGAGATGTGTAAGAAGACACCGCGAGCCGCTAGCCTCCCCTCCGGGGGATGTTTCGCAGCCTTGATCTCACCCCGTTTATCTAGCCAAATGCAGTCAAAGCCTGCCAAGGCTCTCGCCTCTTCCAGCAATCGATGAACCAGCAACTGCACCTCTTGCGTGCCAGCCATGCTTCCCAACTCCGTGTCCACGTAGCACTCCTGAATAGGTATTGTCAGAGACCACGAAAGTCCGTCTCATGAACCGCGGTCGAGACGAGAGACCCATAAAGACGTGCACTGACCCCGGCATCTCAGTCCTCGATTACACGATTAGGGCTGTTCGACACGAGCGGCCGCGCTTGTCACGAGAAGATCGTTCACTGAATAAAGCGCGAGAGTAATCGGAAGCCCAGAACTGCCCGCACATTCGTGAGCCGCGGCCCTCGCACGAGAGTTAACCTTCGCGACGATTCATCCTGCAAAGCAGGCAAGTGTTAGTGTGGTAGACCAATGCCCGCCACTCTGCGGAATATTCGAACGGACTGCCGTACTCTCCGATACGTAGAGCCCACTCCCGGCGGAGGCCTTCCCCTGCGGGGCAAAGAACACTGAAATCGTCATCCATGACAGGTTCGATGCACTTACGCCGCCAATCGCCGGTTCAGCGCAAGGCATCTGGCAACCGGTCTACCAACCAGCAGCGATTCTGCTTTGTCACAGCACCGCGGTGCGAAGACTTCGTCATCTGAGCGCGCCAAGATCGTCCGCGTTAAATCGTAATGTGCAGGGACGCCGAGGATCGATTCAATGATACAGAGGCGCCTGTCGAACACCAGCCTGATGTGTAGGCTGACCAAACAAGGAAGGGAAGCAGCTTCTATGACTTACGGATTGGCGTAGGTGCGCTTACAAGTTCCAAATGTAGATGCGTTCAGTAGATCTGGGTTGTTTTCTGATAGTGAGCGGTGTAGCTGCATGCGCGCTTACGAGTGATATGGAGAAGCGGTACTGACGAAGTCTTCGCAGAGTGACTTCACTGAGATCAAGTTCAGCCAGTTGGCCACGGAGAAAGCTTCCAATCCGAAGGTGAAGGCCTGCGCCAGCAGATGGTGACGTACCATCAAAAGCTTGAAAGTGGACATGAAGCCTTTTGCGGAGCAGGCAGGCGTGACACCTGTGACCAAGCTGGATTCGGAATACCAGCAGAAGTTTGACGTCTTGAGCAAAATGGGCGAATGGACTTCGACAGGACTTATACGACGGGAACCGCGCAGGATCATCACATAGCCCTGGATCTCTTCAAGAAGGAAGAGAGAGTCCGCGACAGGTGACCTCAAAGCAGCTGTCACGAAGGGCGAAAAGGTCGTGGTTATGCTTCCTTACAAGCGGCATGTTGACCATGTGTCTTTCCCTGCGTGCTTCACCGCTGCCTTCTTGAAGTTCTACTTTTCCGACCTAGCGCCGACGCTAGCTTGACGGTTCGGAGGAGGAGCTTTCCTCCCTGTCTTCAGCCGCTCTGCGTCCTGCGCTAACCCACCTCAGCGGGCCGTTCCCGCCCGCAACGCCCACCCTGGGAGATCCCGTGCGCTAACGCGCACGTATGTGGAAGCCAAACCTCGCTAAGGGGCTCTGCCCCGATCGCGCGGCGCAAGGGGTCTCCCGCAGTCTTCCGCGCTGCGCTTGTGCAGACCTTCGCTTCGCTCGTCCTTTCCACTCCATCTTCGCCTCCGTTCCAAGGGATGGCGATGCGTCCGCCGTAGCTCATCCCCATGGCGGGGGCAATCTTCGGGTTGTAGACAATCTGGATGCCCTGGCTTCTCAGGAAGGCCGCGAGACGATCGATGCTCTCGCCGGGGTCTCCGGAAACTTCGCGCAGCGCTTCCTTGAGGAAGTCGCCAGTCACTTCGCAGGGGACGACGAGAACCACAGACAGGCCGAGCAGGAGATCGTTCTCTCCGCACTTGGCACAACAGCAGACATAAAGCTAACCAGCTTCGCGCTGCGCCTCGCGTTGACGGACCATCTCAGCCTTCCGCGCGACACCGACCCCGACTTGCTGACGGAAGCCGAGGTCATCTTCGTTCCGCCCCAGGCCAGTCCAAAGAAAGCCAGCAAGCCCAAAGCCGCTCCAACTCTCGTCAAACCTGCCGAGAAAAAGACAAGTGCGAAGAAACAGAGGGCCGCCTAATTGCTTCACTCCGGCCCCGGTTCGTCCGGGGCCGTTTTTCTCTGGAACGCTCGCAAAAAGCGCGGGAGAACCCCTTCGGTTTCTCCCGACCCTCATCCCGCTGGGTACCGGCCCCGCTCGCCGGCTGCGCGGCAAAGAGTCAAGTTCCTCCTCTTTGCATTCTTTCCCTTGATTTCCTGCGGCGCTTTCGAATGAAGCGAGGCACCCTCATGAAGACTAATCCTGACTCAGTGAGTGCATCGGCCTGTTCTCGCTAGAAGAGCTTCCCTGCGCCAGCAATCGTTAACACAAGCCGACTTCTAGGGACTTTAGGCCGGGCTGGAGTCGTCCAGGATCTATTCTCAAAATGTGTCGGAGTCGATTGATGGATAGTCCTGTTGTTTGGTTTCCCCAGATATGTGAGGCGACCTGTGAGATGCCTCGCCTCGCCGCCCTGGACGTTCTTGATTCTCTGAGTGACGAGGCATTTTCGAAAGAGTATGCAGCGCGCTCCGTGCCTTTTCTACTGCGGCTGGGCGCGTTAAAGTTCTCTGAAGCGGAGATCTTAGGTCTGCTGCAAGAGGCCTACGGCGATCAGACCGTGACCGTCCGTTTCGGCAATATGGCAGATCCAGGTAGCTATCTGAATCGCCGCGAAGAAGGGATGCCCCTAAGAAATTTCATTGGGGAACACTTCATGCAGGTAAACGATGCCGGGACGGCCTATGCCGCCGGCACCGTGATCCCCGTCGAGATGGCGCGCGATCTCGGGGTACCTTTTCCGATGTTCTACCCTGAATATTTTCTCAATGAGCCACGGATGTGGATGGGTAAGAGGGGAACGGTGACCGCCCTGCACAAGGACATCCCGGACAACTTCTCGTTTGCCTACTTCGGTGCCAAAGAATGGCTCCTCTATCCGCCAGCCGATTTTCCTTATCTCTACATGATTCATCCGCAACCGAATGCACTTCCAGACTTCGGGGTCAGCATGGTTAACGCAAAGTCTCCGGATGCGACGCGCTTCCCGGAGTTCTCGAAGGCTAAATCGATCTCCATCACGCAGCGTGCGGGCGATCTGCTCTATGTGCCTGCGGGGTGGAGTCATTTCGTGGAGAATCACGAAGACTCTCTGATGATCAATTTCTGGCTAAGACGCGGAAGATCCCCTGCGGTGTTAGGCAGGGACCGATGACAGGAGTTCACTCCAGTCTCCTGTCCCTCTCTCTTCCCATGTGCCAGGGCTAAATCTTATTTCTCGGGAAATCCACTTTCTTCATTGGCGGTCGCTGGCGATAAGCCGACATAGCGGTACTAAGCCGGGTCGATCAGTGCATTGGCGATAGGTCGACAATCCAGAAACACTTGTACGGGCAGGGCGTTTGGCAAGACCTGAGCCCAATCCCAATGACGGATCTCAGAGCAGATTCTGGAGGCGAACGTCATAATTTCGGCATTTGCGGGTAAAGCGCTGTTCCTATAGGCATCCAGAACAAGGTTCGTTGGGGTCGTCTCTTGGCCTCGCACCAGCGATAGTGAGAAGGCGATCCCCCGCAGGCCGCGACTGTGTGGACCTGAAAGGACGCCGTCGGCACAACCGCCGAGCCCACGATGTGCCCACGATTCTGGGATTAGATTTGGTGGCGGGGATGACCTAAGGACGATTTAGCGCGCCTCTGAGGAGCTATGGATGGTTTTCAATGACGATTTGGTCAGAGGTAATTCTCTTTTGTACTGGAACTGACCACAACGCGGACCGGATTCGTCCTATATGATGGGGACACAACAAAAGCCTCCCCCGGTTGTCTTTTTGGCGAAGCCCCGGAAGGAGGCTGAGATCGACAACCTCAAAGAAGGCTGACGAGTTGCTCCACTATAGATCATGTGGTGCGCGGTCGGCTATGGATGCCATAATGCGCCCTAGTAGTCCCATTGTTATCTGTCTTTTCGCAAAGCAAAGTGGTGCAGCGTGACCGCTCGCCGCGTTCTGTTTTGGCTGCACCTGACCACTGGAATAATCGTGGGTTCCGTGGTGGCTTTTCTTGCTGTAACGGGCTGCATCCTGGCCTTTCAGCCGCAGATCATTGGCTGGTCGGAGCACAGGCTGAGGACGTCTACGGCACAAACGCAGACATGCACTGCTCCATCCGAGATACTGACGACGACGGCCGGCCTTGGCTATGGTCAGCCGCTTTCCTGGACGTCCTATGCGAATCCGCATCGACCGGACGAGATCGCTTTCCCCAAGGGACGGCTTCTTCTGGTGGACGCATGCAGCGGGCGTTTGCTGGATACGAACGCGGGACGGTTGCGCGGGTTCTTTGATGAAGTGCATGATCTCCATCGCTATGTCGCGTTGGTAGGAACGCGTAACGAGGGACTGCGGTCGATCAAGAATGCGTGTGTTCTTGCTTTTGTCTTCCTGTTGCTGAGCGGCCTGATCCTGTGGCTGCCCCGGCAGTGGACATGGAAGCATACCCGCGTGGGCCTGGTGCCCAAGTGGAAGGGATTCGGCCGTGCGTCGGAATGGAGTCTGCACACCGTTGCCGGGTTCTGGCTGTTCCTGCCCCTTGTGACGATCTCGCTGACCGGGCTGATCATGGCCTATGCATGGGCCAACGGCCTGCTGTATCGCGCGGCGGGAGATACGCTGCCTTCAGTACGAGCGGAGCGTGAACTGAAGACAAGCGAAGTTCTGCCCGTCTCGCGCTACAAGGAACTCGATCCACTGATTGCAAAAGCGGCGATGCAAGACCCCTCGTGGACGAGCCTGACGTTGCGTGTCCCCCTGGCGAAGGGCAAGGACATTGCCTTCTCCATCGATGAGGGCGAGGGCGGCGATCCTCGCACCAAATCGCAACTTACGCTGGCACGCAAGTCTGCAGAAGTCCTGAAATGGGCGCACTACCAGGACAATACGCGGGGACGCAGATGGAGGCTTCTTGCCCACTTCATCCACACGGGCGAGCTGTTCGGTCTTACAGGCCAGATGGTTGCGTTTTTTACTGCGCTTGGAGCCTTGCTACTTGTCGTTACAGGATTTTCGCTTTCCATCCGCCGTTGGCTGGCATGGCGAAGCCGTAAGAGACGTGCCGTGAGAACGGCACACAGAGCGCCGGACGCAGTAGCGGTCTAACAGACTTTCTCTATCAAGAAGCCACGCAACGGTTGTCTTTTGGCGAAGCGCCGGGTGTGTGAGTGAGATCGACAACAACCCCTCCCGCAAAGGAGGAGAAGGAACACCATGCGAACATTTCGATCAAGGGCCATGGGGATGGCCCTGGCTGCCAGTGCTCTGGCCGCGACGCACGCTACTGCGCAAACCGCATCGTCTTCTGTGGTTTGCGGTGGGGCAATGACGCCCGTGGAACTTGCCGTCACCGATGCGCAGGGAGCCTCAATCTCCGGTGCCCACATCGCGATGACCTGCGGCTCCGTGGTCAAGAGCGCAACCACCAACGAGAGTGGTGTTGTTGTGGTGGAAGTGCCCGCGGGATCGTATGTGATGCATACCGAAGCAGAGGGATTTCAGGCGCAGGAGAAGACGATCCACGTCTTGGCTTCAGTGGCTGCGTCGCACTTCGATGTTGCCATGGCGGTGCGATCCAACGCAGAGACGGTGACAGTGTCCACCTCGAATGGTTCCCTCGTTGCCGCCAGCGACATCGGCACGCGTACAGAGACCTTGCTGCGGGACGTACCGCAGTCCTTGCAGATTGTCTCGCGACAGGTCCTGGATCAGCAGCAGGCACGCAGTATGAACGACGTGCTTCGCAATGTTGCCGGTGTGGTCATCCCTTGGACGTCGGGCGGGCGCTACGAGAGCATCACGATTCGTGGCTTTACGACAATGAACCAGTTCAAGGACGGCTTCCGTAATGATCCCAGCTCAAACCGTGCGCCGTTGGAGTTGAGCAACGTCGAGCGTGTGGAAGTGCTCAAGGGACCGTCATCGATGGTGTTCGGCCGACTTGATCCGAGTGGCGTGGTGAATGTTGTTACTCGTGCTCCAAGTCCTAATCGTGCCTTCAATGCCAGCTATACCAGTGGCAGCTTCCGTTATAACCAGCTCAACCTGGATTTCACCGGCGCTTTCAATAAGACCCAGTCGTTGCTCTATCGCTTTACGGTGTCCGGGTTGGATACGAAGAGCTTCCGCAACTATGCGTTCACCCAGAAGGCGTTCATCGCCCCAGTGTTGACGTGGGTTGTGAATCCGACGATGTCTGTGCGTTTCTATAGCGAGTTCCTGATTCAGAATTCGGTGAACGACCAGGGCCTCATCGCAGTCGGAACCCGCCCAGCGAACGTACCGATCAGCACTTACCTGAACGACCCCAAGCTGATTGCTCCCGATCGCCAGGGGAAGGTGGGCATCAGTGTCGACAAGACGATCGGCAGCCATTGGGTTCTTCGCAGTTACGAGCGCAGTTCCGTCGGCGTCTCGATCTACAACTCGCGTGTCGCGCAATCGCTGTCGACCAAGGACAACCGCACGATCACGCTGAACGACTCGACCTCAGAGCAGAACTTCCAGACGCACTACTGGGTCAACGAGGCTGTTGGACGGATTCGCACTGGTCCGATCGGGCATACGATTCTTGGCGGGTTTGAGCTTGACCGTGAGATCAACCCGAACTATGCGAAGGCCAGGCCGGCAGCACTTGGTGCGGTCACCCTGGATCTTTACAACCCGAACTATGCGGCGCTGCCGACACGTGTTCTGGGCCCGGACATTTCGAACAACGCCGATGGCTCCTATGGCGGCTTCTATCTTCAGGACCAGATTGAGCTGCGGAAGAATCTGAAGCTCACGCTGGGAACGCGGTATGACATCGCCAAGACGATCACGGATACCTACTTCAGCGCCCGCGGGGCGTATGTTCCCCATGTGTCCGGCCGCAACACGGCATGGTCGCCTCGTACGGGCATCGTGTATCAACCGATCGAACGCATCTCGCTGTATGCGACCTATGCGAAGTCATTCCAGCCCCAGATCGGTACGACTTTCGACAGCACTCCTTACAAGCCCACGCGAGGCGAGTTGATGGAGACGGGGATCCGCTTCACGAATCCTTCGCAGCGATACGTTTCCACCATCTCCGCTTTTCAGATCAAGCAGACCAACGTTCTTACCGCAGACCCGGTCCATACCGGTTACTCCATTGCCGTGGGAGAGCAGCGCAGCAAAGGCATCGAGTCGGACAACACGTTCCAACTGACGCGTGACTGGAACATCATTGCCGGGTACGCCTACAACATTCCGCAGGTCACGCAGGACAACACGATTCGCGTTGGCAATCTTCTCGCGGGTGCACCGCGACACACAGGGAACTTCTGGACGCACTACACCATGTCGAACGGTGGGTTGAAGGGGCTCGGTGTTGGCGCTGGCGTGTTTGGCTCCGGCCGCCGCTACGGTGACGCAAACAACACGTACCTGACACCGGGGTATGCGCGTGTGGATACCAACCTCTCGTACTCTCGCACGCTGCATGATGCGAGCCGCCTCAACGTCAACTTCAACGTGCAGAACGTGGGCGATCGCCGCTACTTCGAAGGCGGCAGCACGCGCGTGCGCGTTGCTCCGGGCGCACCCCGCACCATCATCGGCTCCATCACCTGGACGCGCTAGACAGCGCCTGCCTGAAAGGGAAGTAATTATGTTCCGTTCTTTATTTCGAGTTCTTGCCGTGTGCGGCCTGTCGAGTGTCGCAGTCGCCCAAAGTGGCATCCCGGCCTACACGCCGACGCCGGTGACGGTGCCGAATACTGCGTCCTATCTCACCCGCGATGGGAAGATCCAGATCGTGGGCAATGACGGATGGGAAGACATGATGGCAAAGTTTGATGCACTCTTCATCCAGACACACCCTGGTTTCAAACGTGAGTTGCTTCCCGTGATGAAGGGCAGCTCGGTTGCAATCCCTGCCTTGCAGACGGGCGTCTCCGCGATGGCGCCCATGGCACGTGCCATGTGGGAAGACGATCGTTTCGCCTTTAATCGGTTGCGCGGTTATGACCCCGTTGATATTCACATTGGCTATGCAGCCTTCGGCCCGCGCGACGGACGTAAGAGCCCTCCGGGCATCTATGTGAATGCAAAAAATCCGATTGGCGGACTCACGATCGAACAGGTGCGTCAGATTCTTACGGAAGGCGCGAAAGGTGGATCGATCACACGTTGGTCACAGCTTGGGTTGAAGGGACCGTGGGCCAAGCGTGCCATCCACATCTACGGCCTGGATGAAGGAAGCGGCGGCACACTGGCGTTCCGTTCGCAGTTTCTGGAAGACCGGACGTTTGCGCGAACCTACGAGGCGCTTCCAAAGGCAGCAGATATCGGAGAAGCCATTGCGGACGATCCCTACGGAATCGCGCTGATGGGTTTCTTCGATGCATCAAAGCTGCCTTCGGTTCGTCCGCTGCCGGTGGCAACAACACCAGGCACACCGTTCTTACTGCCGACTTACGAGAATGTCTCCAACGAAAATGTGGCATTCCCGGCCTATTTGCACGTTTATATCGACCGCGAACCAGGCAAGCCGTTGGACCCCTTTGTGAAGGAATACATTCGTATGCTTCTCTCCGAAAGCGGACAGGCCATCATCGCATCGCAGAGGGATACCGACGAAGGCTACGTCCCTCTCAGTCCCGACAAGATTGGCACGGAACTGAGCAAGCTCGACTGACCGCTTGCGTGAAATGAACATGGGTGATGAGCGTGCATGTAGTCGGGCGGACTGGCGACGCGGAAGCGTAGCACTTGATGACCTACTGTCGATGAGTGCATTGGCCTGTTGGCAACAAATGAGAACGCCTCGGGCGGATCGATTCCCAGAAGCCGACATCCTGAACTCGCACGCAGCGATCAGCCCATGCTGCGTCGCCGCACTCGCCTGATAGGCGAGACGCGGAGATTGACGTCCGAGTCTCAAGGGCTTTCACAGAGTTTTTAGGAAGGTTTCGCCTGGAACTCCGCGTAAATGGGGGCCCATTCTTGGGCAGATCGATGGGGATTCTGCATCGCATTTTGACCAGCCCTATTCCGAATCTGCAGGTTTGCTCCGTGCCGGACTAGGATTCGGAATATGTCAGGGTCATAGGTAGAAAAGGTAGGCGTATTCCCGTCCACGTCTTGCGCATCCACGTTCGCACCAGCCTCTACCAATTCCTTGGCGAAGGATGCGCCACGTGCGAAATGCAACGCGGTGCGTCCGCGATCGTCGGTTGCGCCCACGTCCGCTCCGGCCTGTAAAAGGAGGTGCGCGCATTCTGCCAAATTGTTCAGGTTTTCGGGATTGGCAGAATACGCAAGATCAACCAGAAACTTGCCTCGACGTACTCGTAGAGGATCCTTCCACTCTTTCGTCACCAAAACGAGCTGCACAACTTCGGGATTTGCACTCTTGACTGCGCTGGTGAGCAGGTCGGTGCTGTCGTTGATCCAGTAAGCGGACGCATCGGTGTGTCGCTTCAGTTCCCCGAAGCTCACTGTCGGATCAGCTCCATACGCAAGCAGCAGTCTCGCTGACTCGGCTTGGCCAGCCCGAACGGATGCGACAAAGGCTAGGTTTTTTTCCAACTCATTTTGTGAACTCACGCGGGAGGCGATCATCACCTTCAGAACATCAGGGTGACGGACAGCGGTGGTTAAGAGACCGTCATAGCCGCTCCAACTTTCACCCCAGGTCTGAATCTGTTGTAGTGGCTTTGCCAAGGTGTCGCGGGCGACGCCTGCCGCTAAAAGCTCACGAACGCTGGAGGCATCGCCGTTGGAAGCTGCGCTGCGTAGCAAGCTCTGTGCTGCATAGGTTTTGAAGTCGTAGCCCTCCGCCTGAAGCAGCATCGCCAGGCCGCTTGCCGCTTTCACCCAACGGTCAGACCCTGCCAGATGGTCGACTTCGAACTCCGCGTCACGCACAAAGTCAGGCATCCCGGCATCTGTGCCGACGTAATCGACTACCTTCTTGGTCTTCCCGTCGATGGATAGTGTGATCGTCTGTGCGGGATTGTCGGTCCAGTTCCCGTGATAGCTGTCCTTGAGGCCGAACCAGCCGGCATCGAGCATGTGCTTTGCGACTGCACGCAAAGCGTCCTGCTCCAAGGGGGCATGGTGTGTGCCGTCCTCAGCACTCCACCTCCCTCCTTCAAAGGTCACGCCAGTGTTGCTGAGTATGACAGTGTATTCGGGGCACGAGCCGTAACAGACCGTGCGTTGGAGCGAGAGGATGATCTGGCTGTCCGGCTTCAGCCCTGGCTCTGGAACGGCGCTTGGCGGAACCTCCGGTGGCACAATCGAAATGCTGCTCTGTATAAGAGCAATCACAGGTTCTCCACTACGAAGAAAAGGTCGATACGTCCAACCGTAGACAACGGCTTGCGCCGCAGGCCAAGCTTGCATCTGCTCTGGATTGCCATGGGGCTCTGCCCCAATAACGGTGCCTTGCGGAGAGACGGTAAGCGTAAGGCGAAGGGGAATCGCCATCCAGCGGCCGCTTGTTGGGAAATGCACCCACGTATGCTGTGGCTGAATCGCGTGATCCCGCACTTCGCTCCCCGGGATGATCACAGGAGAACTCGACTGCGATTGAGCGGTCCCCAGAGCAACTAGCCAAAGGAACACCGTTAGAGCGGCAGGTCTCATGTTTCGCCTCGTAAGAAGAAGACGTGATGACCTCAATGATGTCAACACGGCAACTTTCGGTCAGATACTTAATTTCTGCCACCGATCACGGCTCGGCGCCAATCGCAGCAGTCTAGAACTCTTTAAGGCTGACGCCGGACAAACGCGCTAATCTTCAGTTCTCGCTAAATCGCCTTTGCGCTCGTCGATTCCAAACCTCGTTCTCGGTGACGGTCCGCAGGGCATAGATTGTTGGGCATGTTGCGGCCGTAGAGCGGAAAAGACGCCTGCGGCTTGGAAGCGATTCTTGCGAAGTTCTTGATGACTCACTAGATCTTGAGCTCTCCAAACCGGGCCATATGATCTGGATAGAAGTGGGCCAGATAAGTAGAAAGACGACACACTTCTGCCACATATCGCTTCTCTGAGCTCGGTAGTTCTCCATGCCTCTCAGGCACACCCGAAAAGGCGTCGTGCTTTGGAGGATGCTCAAAGAAGAATAGAGACTGCGAGATCAGCTGGGCTCGGGCATCGTTCGTGTGATGTAAACGAATCGCCAGTCATCCAGATCTGCCACCAACGCGGTCTCGAGGAGTGAGAAGAGTTCCAGCAGACTCTCGAAGCGCGGCAGGTGCGCGTTGTTTGAAGTCTCTTCATTCTGGATCGCAAGAATGAATGCGCGCAGCTGCTCGCATACCTGGCGAAGCTGACCGCTCGTCTGTTCGGATCGGCGGCCAAAGCGCTCGAAGTCACCCTGGAACCGCAACGCGGCGACCGTCGCACCGAGAGTCGGCAGCGCTGCGCTTGCCGCGGCCATACCAAGAATGAGCCGCTGGTGGCATTCGACATCGCCGAGTCTCTCCGGCAACAGGTGGAAAAGAATCAGGAGCACCAGCAGCATAAGCGAATTGACGATGGCCAGGGTAAGCGAGCCGCGCCCGATGCTCTCGAGGCGATGATGAATAGAACGCAGGACCAAATTGTTTTTGGTGTGATACCGTTCCTGATCTTCCGCAATGCCGTGCAACGCAGCTTCCGCAATTTGGGCAAGCACGTTTGGCGTAAGGTTGAGTGATGGCAGACCGGCTTCCGCCATGTAAGCGTTGCTGAGCCACGCACTCCAGTGATGCTTCCCGTCGCGGGCCAACCTGCGTCCTCCTCCGCCGATCATCATGGGAGCCCAGGCAGCGCGGAGCAGTTCGGCAACCTCGCGTGTCTGAAGCCAGCGCTCATGCAGCCCCTTATCGCGGCCATGGTGGTACAGATACAGCGCTGCAAAGAGAACGGTGAGTTCAGTCCCAACGAACCAGGGCTTGTACTCGTGCAGGACGATACCCGCGAGACCGAACGCTACTGCGAAAAAGGAGAGTGCGAGCACCAGGATATAGGCTGAACGATAGACATGCCCCAGCCCTGTAGCGATTGCGTCGGCCGAGGACCAGGCAATGCCGAAGTGCAGTTGCTCCTCTGACGATTTGGTACCGGGAAAGCCCTTCCAGTCGGCGGATAGGGAACGCCGGACGTAGTCACTGGGCATCCTCCAACTATCGCGAGCATCTGTCCACCAGCCCACCGGGCCGCGGATGCGGCGCACATTCTGTAGATTGGCGCGCCGTCCAGCGGGTGCCGCGAGAAGGAA
The DNA here is from genome assembly GCF_900105625.1 of Terriglobus roseus. Taxonomy (NCBI): domain Bacteria; kingdom Pseudomonadati; phylum Acidobacteriota; class Terriglobia; order Terriglobales; family Acidobacteriaceae; genus Terriglobus; species Terriglobus roseus. The sequence continues at coordinate 1,210,427 of NZ_FNSD01000001.1, read as the reverse complement.
GTTATAAAAACTCCAATTCAGCCGAAGGGTACGCTCATCCTCCAGCAGATACTCCTGCAGAGTGTAATGCGGAGTCGTCTCAGCTTCCTCTGCGCCAGACTCGACGTCGACAGGGGGCGGGCAGAGGGCATCCCGCAGGAGCTTCTCTAGAACGGAGTCCGCGAATGTGACGGCATTGCTGGCTACCCACTGGAATGCGTCACCCCGGATGGTCCCCACCGGAATGATGGAGCAGATACCGTCAGGGTGAATCCAGACAACAGGGACTCCATGCCGGATCGCATGGAGCACCACGTCACCTGTGCCGCCCACACCTTCGCTGGGCAGGCCGTTCCAGACGGCAAGCAGGACGTCCGACTGGTGCACAACCAACTTGCCGACTGTTTCGTAACGCCGGTTCTGGCGAGATTGTGCTATGGAGTCCTTGGTGTCTCCCGGAAGCGGCAGAAAGTCCGCGAGCTGCAGGCACTTGTCTGCGCCCTTGCAGAGGGTTCGCATCGTCTCCGCGTCCGCGGGGTCATCCATGGTCTCTGCATAAGCATTGATCGGAAATGGGAGGATTACTTCAAACTGGCGTGCACGGTCGTCGCGAATCGGCAGACTGCGGAAGACATGCGCCGCAATCTGATCTGCCCCCGCAGCGAGGGCAGAAATGAGGGTCAGTCGTGGCGGGTGAGCCAGGTCGTAGGCTGTGCCTTCGATCGAAGGCAGGAGTTCGTCTGCCACGGACATGACGCGGAAGAGGGCTTGCTCAATCGCGGCGACATCCATAGGACGTCTGGCGGTAGGGCGATGGCCCGTGATGCCCATGCGTAGGACAAGGCGCGGACGGGGAGGACGGTATGTGCACGCTGGGGTGTCCATGCCCATCAAGCTGCGACCTCGTCGGCGTAGCGCCTCCTGCGACGCAAGACGGTTGTCCCCATGATGCGGTCTGCCAAGCTACGCTTGCGGCGGAAGACGACGATGAAGAGGTAAGAGAGTGAGCCGAGCAGAAAAGAGTAAAGGAGGAAGCGAGCCGTCACCGGATGGCTCTTGTTCTCGCGCAAGACAATGGCAGCGAGCAGCACACCACTGAAGACCGAAAGAAGAACTGTCTTGGTGACGGTTCTTCCAAGAGCCCTCCAGAAGCCGCAACGACGATAATCTTTGCGGACGACGGCGAGACCGCAGAGAACATCACCCAAAGTACCGCGTGCCGGACCGATGATGCATAGCACTGGATAGAGCCAACAAGTGCAACAAAAACCGATCGTCGCAATGATCACGATGTTGGATGAAGCGTTCGAGCTGACGTGAGCAACGGCCGCAACGACGCTGGTAGTCATGACGCAGAAGCCGCCAAGGACAGTAAGGAAGACTGAGTCCATCAAGTCGGAGATAAAGCGCAACCAGAATCCAGCGGGTCGGACTGGCTCAGCAGTGGTACAGGTCTGCAGCGGGAGAGTCAGCGGTTGGCTGGCATTGGATCCCTCAAATTGGCTGGCTATCAGGCGTCTGTGGAGCATGCGCGGCGTGAACAGACGTCGGGCGGCATTCTTGCAGATCGCATCGACGAGAAGGAAGCTGCCAAAACAAACGACCGTGACAACGAAGAAGAGTAAAAGCGCATTCAAGATCGCAGCAGGTCCCGGATCGATGTTGAGAGATTGCCGCAACTTCTCAGAGATGTACGAGATGAAAGACAGAACCCTGTGGTGATGGAGCAGATTTGCCGGGTCCTGGTTAAGGGCTTCCTCGATGGATTTGAACGTGAGAAAGACGCGATAAAGTGCGAGCAGATAAAGCACCGCCATAAGAGACGCCAGAACGGTTGAGACGGTCTGCCAACGATGCTGGAAATCCCTCTGCACTTCAGCGGCATCCCGTTCTTCTTTGCTCAGACGGAGAAACTGCATGGCCGATTCAAAGCCGGGACAGTAGAGTCGGGCCCATGCAGCGTTAGGCTGTTGCTGGTCATACCAGTCCAGCGAAGCTTGGAGCCCTGGATCGCCGAGCAGGGCTTCGCGATGCGCCTTGTGGAGTGCCGCAGACTCTACAAGACGGCGATAGATGGCAGCGGACCGTGACTCATCCTCGGCCCAGTCCTTCAATCGCAGCCAGACGCGCATCAGAATTTCGTGCGTGATGTCGATGACAGTGTCCTGACGTACGGCCTGCATGGGAGGAGGCATGAGGAAGGAGTAATGCGCGCTTCGCATGAGATCGACGACCCGCAGTACCTCAGCCTCCGCGCTACCGCAGACGGCACAGAGTGTGCGCAAAGGCATGGGACGCCGGATACCACGTGAATCGGTGCCGGTGTCGGTGAGTGCACGGAAGATCCGAGCACAAAGCTTTTGTTGGATCTCGCTCAGATCCTTAAACGCTTCCTCCGCGTGGCGATCGAGCGCACCCGCCATGGTCCCTACAGCTTCGTAATGCTCCAGCAGCAACGGTCCGGACGTGCCTCCCGAGGCTCGCCAACGCTCCCATGTGCGATGCACTGCGTGCTGCAGCAGAGAAAGTTGGTCGGGGTTGCCTCCAACGTCGTTCACGAGCCGCGTCAGGAGAACAGGACTGATCTCCGCGCCAAAGACCTCGATAGGACCCTGAATGGCGTCACGTCGTTCATCACGGGTCATACGCGGCACCAGATACTGGCCCTCGTTGATGGCCTCAGGAAGGCCTTCGAACTGAGAGCACTCACCAAGGAAGTCCGAACGCATGGTGATCACGACATAGACAGGCAGTTCGCGCTGAGCATGCGCTTCGATCAGCAGCTTGACGAAGGCCGATGTCTCCTGCGTCACGCCGAAGGTATCGGCGGATCGATTCGCGGCAGCGCCGTAACGAAAGATCTCCTCGAACTGGTCCACGACGAGCAGCAGGCTGGTACCTGTGGGAAAGTGAGACTCCTCGTAGAGGTGGAGGAGACCAAGGCTGCTCATCTGGAGTGTTGCTTCGGTCATGTCCACGAGTGAGGGGCAGCCGGGTTGCAGTTCTTCCTCGGTGAGGGGAAGGCTCTCGGCCCATGCCTCCGCCAACGAGGTGAGCGGCGACGCGCCCGGGCGGAACTGAACCATGTGCCACGTTTCAGCTGCTACAGCCATGAGGCCTCGATTGAGGGCAGGCTTGAGACCGCAACTGACAAGCGATGATTTGCCGCTTCCAGAGGTGCCCACGACCGCCAGAAATCGCGTCGCGGCGAGTTTGTCGATCATGCGATCGACCTGGCTCTCGCGGCCGAAGAACAGATACTCTTCTCCCTCACGGAAGGGGCGTAGACCTGGAAAGGGATTTCCTGAACTCACGGTTTTCATCGGGCGCCGGCCTGAATTGCTCTATGCAACGGTGCGAGCGCCTCGGGCGTGAGTCCGTTGAGGGCGTCGATGATATTAGTTTCCACGTCCGCGATCATGAGCTTGGTTTCCGTCGACGGAGCCGCGAGATAGGTGAAGACAGGCACACCGCCCTGTAGCTGGCCGAGCCCGAGTACCTTTCGGATTTCATTGCGCACGGACAGCTTCCAGGCCTCAGTTCCGCTGCCGTAGAAGATAACGATAGCGGCGCATTGCTGCATGAGTGCCTGGTTGGCGGCGCGCATCTCTTCCGCCGACCCTTCAAAGGCGGGCAATTCCGTTTCGTAGCCCAACGCGCGTAACTGCTGCAGCAGCTCCTTTAGGTTGCGCCGGTCGCCTACGGTGCATGGCACATAGATCAGACGATTGACGGCGCCCGGAACCGGAACGGGTGGCGGCTCCGGTGTATTCTGGAGTTTTGACAATGCCGCCGTGATGGATGTTTTGATGGTTTCGGGGTTATCGTCGGTTATCAGGTCGGCGCCAAACTGGGTCTCAGGGTCGGTCTCGAGCAAGGTGACAAATTCGTTATGTGCGGTACTGCGGGAACGCGCGCTCTCCGGCATCCAGATGATTCGAGGCAGCGTCTGTTCGCGGCAGATCCTGATCGCCAGCTCGTTCTGTAGAACGATGATGGACTTCTGGCTGGGACCGTCAGGAACGGCGCCGTAGTTCGCTCCGACCAGGTGGATGGCAAGCTGGCTCTGACGCAGGCACTGTTCCACCTGGAGTAGGAACGTGGATTCATCCCGCGCGAGCGGGGACTCAGGCAGAATGCGGTAGCCGCGCGCCTTTAGCTCTGCATCGAGTGCCTCACGGACATCGCGCTGATCGTAGCTGCACTCAGCAAGGTAGACAGTCGGGACAGGTGCTTCAATTGCGTCCTGAGCAGGGCTCAGGACGCCGCGTTCCATCTCGCGAAGCGTCTTCGATAACTCCCATGCAAGCTTATTGAGCTTTGCATAGTACTTTTCCTTGTATTGCTTGCCGAAGAGGGGGTCCAACTCAACGGGAGTTTCGTCGTCTGAGATCTCATAGAAATCGTAGCCGAGCATCTGTCGCATGATCGCGGGCAGCGTCTGGTCAGAGAAGGGTGGCGACTTTACGACCTTGATAAGGCGAAAGCGATCGCTAATAGTAAGTCCCTCCTGTCGCTCCGCGATCTCGCAGAATTCCTTCAGCTCTCGCTGACACCACTCCGATTCGAGATAACGGGGGCTGACGATGGAGAGCAGAAGGGCACTGTGCGCGAACTGAGCGACAATACGGCTCTCAAAGCGATCCGTCCCGTTCAGCTTGGGATCGCGCCAGATCGTTGCCTTGCGTCCCAGCTTGCGGGTGAGCATACCCCAAAGGTCTTTGTGGAACTGCGATACCCAGCCGTCTTGTTCAACGCTGAGCGGAATATCGTCGATGTGGGCATAACTAATAAAAAGATGGTTATCGAAGCTCATGGGGGGTCGTGAGGCAACAGATTCAGTGTGTGGAACATACTAGCGCGCTGTCTTGAACGCTGAAAAGGATTAATCCGCCGGCAGAAGCACTCTCTATTCCGCATACACCTCGATGCCATTGCCTTGAATGGAAAACTGGTAGCGCTGAGACGATGCGCAGTCAGGGTTTGCGGCCGCGGTTTTGTGGTTGAGTTCGTATGTTTTGAGCTGAAGTCCTTCTGCAAAATCTGCATCATAGCGGACGAAGAAAGGGGGCGAAGTAGCGCTGTTCCAGTAGTAGATATGGCTACCTGCTGCGGGCAGGCTATCAGACGCCCAATCCTGATCGCCCCAGCGATAGAGAAGGGGAACCGGGTTACCTGTTCGATTCTCGATGCAGACCGCCTGGCTCACTGTGGACGGCGAGGGCGTCGCGGGAAGTTGATTCTGAACGGGAGGAGTCTTCACCGCTGCGGAGCTGGGCTGAGACTCAGCGTAGCGCTGGGAAAGCTGGACAACGGCCTGACCGACGGCGGTGCTGGTCGCAAACGGAGCCATCAGGAAGTGGTTGTCGTTGAGCACGACGATATCGGCGATGCCGTTTCTACGGATCTTGATCCGGAGCAAAATCCAGAGATCGCTATTGTCGAAGCCGCTGCGACCGTCGAGCAAAATCTTGACGTCGAAGCCTCCCTGTACAGGTTCGATCCCCCTGAGCCCGAAATCAGAGTAGGTCGCTGTGGGCCATGCAAGGTTGTATATGAACTTAGCGCTCTGCTGGAAAAACTGAGTTACCGAGTTCTGATTCTGCGGCTGCTGGCCGCGTGCTCTCAGGCCGGCCGGAAGAGCCAGAAGAGCGAGCAACGCTAGCAAGAGGCGCAATTGCTTCATGGGCTATGTCCGTGACACATCAGAAAAATCCAAATTATCACGGAGACAAACTTGGGGAATGATGGCTATCGACTGCAGAAATGAGTGCTCCGAAATATTTGGGCTGTGATTTCTGATAACACCGACGAACGGCGATCTTCGAGCTTCCGCCCCGTATCGCTTCTGTCGCGAGATATCGACGATCCACTAAACCGCGCAGCAGCTGACGAACCCATCGTGGTGACTTTGAAACCGAGCTTGGACCGCTCACAGATTGCGTATGCAGTACGCGCTGGAGCAGGGCGGGACCGATAACGGATGCCATTCGGCCTGCTCGGACGCTCTTGAGTGCGGCCGACCATTGCTGGGCGATTTTTACAATACCCATCGCAGAGTCGATTGTCCGCGCCGATGCTGGCCGAGCCTCCAAGACTGACAAGATCGATGAAGCGCAAAGGAAGCTACCTGCGGTAACGATAAAGATCAGCGGCTTCTGTTTCGACAACTCCGGATGAGGAGCTTGACGATCACCCGGTTTGTCCTTGCCCACATCAGCGAAATCCTTGTTGCATTTTTGTTGCATGAGGGGCCATTTGAGCCGGTTTTTAGCTATTGCACCGGCTTCTAACCCTTTAGAATGTGTATTCGGCAGGATTTCGGACACCTTCACACGGTGGCAGTCGTAGGTTCGAATCCTCGCTTGCAACGGGAACGGCTCCTCGCGAACTGACAGATGAGACCTGATTCGATTCCTGCTTCACATCCTTTGGTGCCGCGATAATCCTGAAGGCTGCCGCTGCTCGGCCAAAGCTGAGACGCCTGGGTGCCGAGTGAAGACGGAATCGAGCTGGAAGAGAAGCTGAGTTGCTAGGGCCATTAGCGCGCAGTAGTAGTCCGCGGTGCCTAGTATTTGAGTCACCTCAAGCTGAATGGCAGCTTCCTAGCGCACTATCACTTCGCAGTGGAAGCTTGCCTCAGCAGTTTCGCGCGCCTAATGACTGTCTCAAGAGGGACTTCATAGAACGAAGCAAAATTGTCCATGGTGCGGAGCGTTGGGCTCTTCTCGCCCCGTTCAACCATGCCCACCGTACGAAGAACATAGCCGGTTGCAGCTGCTACGTCGACTTGCTTCAAGCCCTTGTTTTCCCTTAGTTCTGTGAACACGCGACCGACCGCCTTCTCCAACGTGAGCGGTTTAAAAATCCGTGTGGCCACACTCCCATATTTAGGATTGACGACCTCATGTGGAGGCACTATAGTGCCTTCTAATAGGGGCACTATAGTGCCTTAAATCTTGATGCCATCGCTTCTGAGCCTTCCTGCGTTGGGATCGCGGTAGCGAGGATGATTCGATGAGTTCCGAAGCTGCTGCGCTTTTCGCTAGAGTAATAACGGACGTGGCTCTTAGCGCCCCGAACTTATCACGCGCCGGTAGCGGTTCAAATGACTCTCTTGATCGGTCGAATCTCCTCGACCGAGCCGCAGGGGAGCAATCTGACGAAAAGTTGATGTGCCAGATCCAGAGTGGCAGTAAAGATGCGCTGGCGGTTCTATTTCGACGCCACTCGTCGCCGGTATTAGGCGTGGGCAAGCGCATACTCCGGGATAGCGCCGAAGCAGAAGATCTACTTCAAGAGGTCTTCCTTTTTGTCTATCAAAAGGCGGCTCTCTTCGATTCGACAAAGGGATCGGCCATCTCGTGGATCATCCAGGTCACCTACCACCGCGCTCTCAACCGGCGGAAGTACCTGAATGCTCGCCAACACTACGATGCCCGATCGTTCGAGGAAGAGTTTCAGCGACCGATGGACGCGCCAACCGCGTTGGAAGAAATCGCTAGCCGGGAGCTGCTCAACCAGTTCCGGGCTGAGCTCAATGCGGAGCAGCGACAAGTTCTGGAACTTCACTTCTACGAGGGCTATACTTTCCACGAAATCGCGGGAAAGACTGGCCAGACGCTAGGCAACGTCCGGCACCACTACTACCGGGGCCTCGAAAGGCTTCGGTCCTTTGTGTTTCCGAAGAAGCGCAGCTGACTTGAGAGAATCGAAGCCGATAGCAGTTCCAGGCGGGAAGCTGAGCCAGTGAATCCTCAAAAGCACGAAGAATACATTCTGCTTTGCAGCCTCTATTCGACCGGCGACCTGACGGAAGAGGAGTGGGCACACCTGCAGGTCCACCTCGCCTTTTGCGAGGAATGCCGCATTGTTTTTGATCAGTATGAGCATTTGACCTCCGAGGTGATGCCCGCACTGGGGGCCGCGGCCTATCTTGAATCCAAACCAGAGCCGATGTCCTTCTCCCTCGAAGCTGCTGAGGCAAGACTCTTCAAACATCTGGAGTCCGAAGCCGCTGAGGAGCCGCCAAGGCAGCAACCGAAGACCTCGTGGAGACCATATGTCGGCCTCGCTGCCTGCCTTGTGGGCGTAGGATGTTTCGTCGGGTTCCGATTGGGTAACACGAAACCCATGGCCGTCAGCGTGACGACTCCAGCCACACGTGCCCCCGCACCCTCAGGGGCTGCTGTGCAGCCCGCCGGGTCACCAAACGGGGAAGCGTCATTGAAGGTGGACCTTGTTGCCGCAAAGCGTGAGATCGCCCGTTTGCAAGACCAACTCAGTGCAGCAGAAGCGAGATCCCGAGAGTCTATCTCGACGTCATCGACCGCGAAGGAGCAGGTGGAAGCTGAGCAGACGCAACTTGCGAAGATGACCGCAGAGCGGGATACCGTAATTCAACAACTAGCTGAGGTCCGGGCTGACTCGCAGAGCCTGCAGGAGCGTGCGGCAGCATCTAGCACCGCCGCAACGCGGGAGGCCGGCCGCGCGTCATCTCTTGAGACTGAGCTGAAGGAACTCACCGCCGCTGTGGAAGAGAAGGACCGTCTGTTGTCGCTCGATAGGGAGTTTCTATCGCATGACCGGGAGATCCGGGATCTGATTGCGGCTCGTGACCTTTACATCGCCGACATCTACGACGTTGCGCAGAATGGCAAGACCGCCAAGCCTTTCGGCCGCATCTTCTATACGAAAGACCGCTCCCTCGTCTTCTACGGCTATGACCTGGACAAGCAAGCCGGGTTGAAGCAGCAGGCCGTCGCTTTCCAGGCATGGGGAAGTGGCGACGATAAGCAGAACGTGAGTCTCGGTCTCTTCTACCAGGATGAAACGAAGAAGCGCTGGGTCCTGCAGTTCAAGGACACAAAGACGCTCGCCCGTCTGAACATGGTGTTCGTCACCGCGGAGCCGCAAGGGGGAAGCGCTAAGCCAACGGGCAAGCTACTCTTGCTGGCCTACCTTCAGGTGCAAGCGAATCATCCTTAGAGTTTTTGCGGGGCAGTTGGTACAAGATCGGGCGGCGAGTTGTAGATAGGGTGAACCCAATTCATCCTCACCACTCGGAGTGCCGCTGCATGAAGCGACTTGCCTGCTTTCTTGCTGGTCTTTGTCTGTTCGCATCAATCGTTCGTGCCCAGAGTACGAATGCGACCATCAGCGGTGGCGTGACGGACGGGTCCGGCAAGTTCGTCGTGGATGCCGCCGTGGATATCGTCAGCGATCAAACCGGCCTGATCTACTCCGTAAGAACGAACGCCTCCGGCATCTACTTCGTACCCATCCTTCCACCAGGTCGTTATCACGTGCAGGTCTCGAAGCCCGGCTTTAAGACCCTCATCAAGCCCGACGTCATCCTGAACGTGCAGAGCGCGATCGCACTTAATTTTGCGCTGCCAATAGGGGCGAAGTCCGAGAGCATTACCGTTCAAGCCGGCTCCTCAACGCTGAACACGACAGATGCTTCCGTGAGTACGGTCATCGATAGCAAGTTCGTGGAGAACATGCCCCTGAATGGCCGCAGCTTCCAGGACCTCATCTCGTTGACGCCAGGCGTCGTTACGCAAAGTCCGCAGACGTCTCAAACAACCGGACAAAACGGCGATTTCAGCGTGAACGGCCAACGGACGGAGAGCAACTACTACACCGTTGATGGTGTCAGTGCGAACATCTCGTCCGGCGCGGCGAATGGTGGTCCTCAGGCCGGCACCGCAGGCGCGGTGGGCGCCAGCACTGCTCTCGGCACCACGCAGAGCCTCATCTCCGTCGACGCTCTTCAGGAGTTCCGTGTCTCGAGCTCGTCCTACTCGGCAGAGTACGGCCGCAGTCCTGGCGGTCAGTTCTCCCTCCTGACACGATCCGGCACCAAGGTTTTTCACGGGAGCGTCTTCGACTACCTGCGGAACAACTACTTCGACGCCAACAATTGGTTCAATAATCACTACGGCCTGGGAACCACGGCTCTCCACCAGAATGACTTTGGTGGCACCGTCGGCGGTCCTGTGCTCCTGCCGGGAACGTTCGCCAAGCAGCACCCGAGCTACTTCTTCGTCTCCTATGAAGGGCTTCGTCTGACTCAGCCGCAAGCCGCGTCGATCCAGTACGTCCCAAGCATTGCCTTGCGGCAGGCTGCACCAGCCGCCCTGCAATCGATCTTGAACGCCTACCCTTTGCCCTCAGCTGGAGGGATCACGTACGGCAGCGGCCTTACGCAGTTCATCCAGGGCTATTCACTTCCAAGCCAGATCGATTCCACAAGTGTCCGTCTGGACAACACCGTGTCACCGCGCCTCCATCTGTTCTTTCGTTTCAGCGACACACCGAGCTCTGTCAACTCGCGCGCACTGTCTGCGTTGACAGCAACCTCCTTCAACACGCAGACCTACACCCTCGGCGCGACCAGCCAGCTCACGGACAAGGCGACGAATGAGTTTCGAATCGGCTACTCGCGCAACGATGCAACAACCAGCGCATCCCTCGATTCGTTTGGAGGCGCAACGCCCATCAATCTGGGGTCGGCATTGGGGAATGTGACGCCCGGAACCCCGTCCTCTGAGTTCGATCTCTATTTTGCGGGGACAGGCGAGGCCGACTTGAGCGTTCCTTCGAGCGCAAACCAGGGAAGGCAGTGGAACGTCGTCGATACTTTCGGGTTGAGCCTCAGTACGCATCAACTGAAGTTTGGCTTCGACTATCGCCACATCAACTCGCCTCTCTATCCCGCTGCACCCTATGTCGCCGGGATCTTCTACAGTCAGGCCTCTGTCGTGAACAATGTGGCGGATCTTGCGCTCCTGGACAAGATCCTTCCTTCCACTCCGGTCTTCCATGAGGCTGCAGCTTTCGCCCAGGACGAATGGCGTGTCCGGTCTAACCTCACGTTATCGGGCGGCATTCGGTGGGAGGTGAATCCGCCTCCCACGGAGGCTCATGGCAATGACGCCTTCACGCTAAGGGGTCATCTTTCGGATCCCAGTTCTCTCGTGGTCGCACCCCGTGGCACCCCACCGATGCCTCGACCCATGTGATAGCCTCCTGTATCCATCCCAGCGCAGAAGTAGAACCACCGTTCCCGCTCGTGCTCAACGTCGTCAGCGCATCCATCTGCTCGTCGGCAAGCCGGATAAAGCTTCGCCGCGGATCGACCCGCTTCAAAGTGCCGTTCGCGTAAGGAGCGACGATCTCGAGGACTGCGTATCGATCATCCGAACCCCGATTGACCGGAAGAAAGCATGCAACGATCGCGTGCACGTTCCAGGACCTCAAACAGGCGGTCTGCAACGCCTGAGCAGGTCTCTGCCACACCGGAACGCACACCTCTGGCAGGCAGAAGCCCTCTAAGGATGCCATCACGAAAAGGCCAGCCCTGGCCGTGTCCGTGATGAGCAGGTGATACCGGATGCCCTCAGGCGTCAAAGCGCGATTCATCAGAGCTTCTCCCGCTTTCATCCCGAAGAAGCTCTGAGCGTCGCAAGATCTCCACGAAGCCACGGACATCTTGCTCGATGTCGGCGACGTCCCGGCCTGTTTCTAACGCGAGGTTCACGAGCACTGACTCAAGCGCTTCTCCACGCCGCAGCCGCTGCCAAATATAAGCACCACTCTCGTTCAACGTGGTGATCGTTCCACGGCCGACATCAAGTATGGCGGCGCCATCTGCGCTTATGACACTGCGGAGTGCATACTGGCTTTCGCTCATCGTTGCCCCTCGTAGCCCGAATCGGAACTCGATGGGGATGAGCGTAACGCTCGTGCCTGTATCGCGGAGACAGAATCGTAATTCCGGCCAAACTTACTCCAACGCTTGCGTGAAGACGTTTGCTCTATACCAAAACCGCGACTCCGCAAACCTTTCGCAAATCATCAAGGTCCCGTTTGTGGAGTGTCAGGAAGGGCTCGGAACCGAGAGGAGACGCGCCGAGTGCGTAATGGTTTTCATCGATTCGCAGATAGCCACATACCACCTGAGCTCCTCGCCGGAGCGCGTAGATGGGGCGGCTCCATGCACCGGCGCGGTGTGTGTGCTCGACGGACTCGATGGAGGATGTAGATGGATTCAGCAGCAATATTGAGCCGGAAGGAATAGGCGGAGAGGTACCACGGAGTTCCGAACCGACTGGCAACCGAACGATGCGGTCTTCCATCGCCCTAAGGTCTGGAAATCTCGCCGACAGTGGCTCGGGCCACTCCGTGTACTGTTCTCGCAAAGCGTTCCACATTTCGATCGGCTGCGGCGTGAGAGCCGATGACGAATGATCGATTAGCTCCGCTAAGTTTCGCGCGGTCAAGAGTGTATCCAGCGAGTAATGCCCACGATCTGCTGTGAGAGGACGGTCCCAACGGATGGCATCGCTGTAGCGGGCGGTGTTCAGGATCACCATCTGGATCAGCGAGTCGACGTGCGGCCGGGATTCGGACGGCAGCCTGTATCTGCGTTCTGTTCGTTCGGTGAGACTATTTCCGAACGTTGCATGCAGCGCATCCCGGATCTCCGCACGCTCTTCAGTTCGTCGGGTGAACCTGCGGTGCTTCGCTAAGAACAGGCGGTCCCGTGTTGGGTGTTCCCAGGGAAGGATCAGCGGAGCACCCTGGGGTGAGGGTGGAAGCATTCCTGGCTTTGGATAGTCCGGCATAGGCAGCGAGAGAGCAAACATTCGCACGCGGCCTGCAACGCGCACCATGCCGGGATAGCGGAACTCTCGAACCCCGGGGTAGGGTCCCTCAGGCAGCAGAATAAGTTTCGTTCCGGTCACGAGACACTTACAGCAACGGTAGCCATTGCCGAATTGAAGCAAATATGTCGCTCTAGGATTTGGCCGCAGTTCCTCTTTTCTCGAGATCGGTTCGACCAACGCCATTGACCCGGGTGGCAAGCTCGAACCAAGGCTGTCTTCCGTTCCAACGTGGATATAGAACGAGCCGGGGCGACGCCATCCTTCCCCTTCGATGGCTCGGATCGGAATCTGTGTCTGCCATTCGGAGACCAGATCGTGCAGTGCTGCGTGCGAATTGAGAAGGGTACTTGCGACGAGGAGGAAGGGAAGGTCAACCGGGAGATCTCGATAAAACGAATATGCCTCCACTATGTGCGTACGGCTGCCATTCAAAGCCCGATCGATATGACGGATAGCATCCAGCTGATAGCCAAACAACTGATGCGCTCCATCCAGTGTGAGTCGGAAAGCTTCAGCAATATCCAGGACTACTCGTAAGGTGGGGTGTTCCTTTGTTCGAACGAGATTCGATAGCAGGTTCTTCGTCAACAACTCACGCCGCTCGTGAGCGAGACGGTCTCGTTCGTTCTTTAGCGGAAGGCGTCGGAACAGATCCCGGAGGTGGACTAGGCGGTCCGCAATCTGAACTTTCGAGGTCTCTTGGTACACCACGCATGGCCTCCACCGAGGGATGAACATGGGAGCAGAGCGCCCCGTACCGACCGATGCCATCGAGGCTTTTTGCCTTCTTTACGATGCATTCGTGGTTTCGCAATCGTTGGCGTCTGGAGAAACGAGTTGGGGTGGAAAGAGGCTAAATGGTTTTTGTCCAAATTACACGTCCGTCGCGAACAACGTACTTCAAAAGGAGGCCGGTAGCCCGGACCGTATGTCGAATTTGAAAGAGAGGGGCCCGGCTAGGGTTGGTGGTGAAGGAACAGGCGTGGGAACTGCTCGGCGTGCAGACCGCTCGACCGTGAAGAGCAAACGGGGTTACGGATACTTGCTCTGCCTGTCGGCTGCGCGCTGCGGAGAAGGGGCCTGGCCTCGCTGACCGTCGAGGATATCTAGATGCGGGAGAAGCGCCGGATGATCATCGATCTCGTCGGCAAGGGCAGCCGGGCGCGGACCGTGGCGATACCGGTCTGAGTAAAAGGGGATCTATGCCTTGCAGGAGGCGGGACGTATTGAGAATCGGCATCGGAGCCGGTTAGGGGGCGGCAAGGTCGGGGAGACTGAGCGACTTGCTATCTGGCCGCTGTCGCTGAAGCCGCGAAGGAGATCGGCATCGAGAACTTCGGGGCTCATGATTTCGCTGCACATGTGCAGAGCTCTGCCGTGAAGCCGGCGGCAACCTAGGGCGGACCAATTCTTGCTGGGACATAAGTCGATGTAAAGGACGGAGCCTCAACTCGGGTCGAGCTGGAATCGCGATCCCGGTCCATGAGCGTGTTGGAGTTGTGAGCCCGGCGGTCACGACGAGGCTGCCAGGGTAAGCGTGGTCCAGCCGAGGAGGAGACCTGACGACTGCGTCTTGTCTCTACAACGAAAGTGTTAGTGCTTGTAGTATGCTCGACTCGCTCCCGCGATTGCTCAATGGCGCACCGTGAGTAACGGCTACCAGGCCGCTCGAACTTTGTGTGACGCCCACTCAAAGGAGCGCTGACAGATTCGGACACTGAGATCGATCCACCATTTTATTTTTGAGTACCCGGCCGCAACCACTCCAACCGAGGGTAACCGTTCATGATGCAAAGCGACCAGCCGCAGGCACCGCCTCTGGCTTTCAAGTCATTCCCAAGTGCAGGATGGCTTGCAGCAGTTTCACTGCTGTTCCCGTTTGCGGCGCAAGCGCAATACAAGGAAAAAGTAGATCATGACGGCGTGCAGAGCGAGCAGCGTCAACATAGTTGGCCTTCTTGGGGTGGTAACCTCAACAATTCTCATGGCAGCATGGACGAATCCAAAATCAATCCGAGTACGGTCGGCAGTCTAAAGTTGAAGTGGCAGTTCACGACCAACGGCGACGTCTCATCTACCCCGACCGTCGGGGATGGATCTGTCTACTCCACGGACTGGGGCGGATTTATCCACCGCATCGACGCCGAAACAGGCAAAGCGATATGGTCGCACAAAGTCTCTGAATACACGGGCCTCGACTATTCGATCTCTCGTACTTCGCCCGCGCTTGACAGTGACATCGTCGCCATTGGAGACCAGGGCGCAGCTACTGTTGTGGTGATCAACAAGAGCGACGGCTCTCTAATATGGAAGCGAACACTCGATACGACCCGGAGTTCTTACATCACCAGTTCGCCTGTCATTGATGGCGACCGTATCTACGTCGGTATCGCTTCCGCGCAGGAATATCTTGCCTCCGTAGATCCTACCCTTGTTCCAGATTTCCGTGGCTCCGTTGTTGCGCTCGATCGCCGCTCTGGCGACGTCCTTTGGCGTACTTTCAGCGTGCCAGACGGCTATAGTGGCGGTGCAGTGTGGGGCAGCAGCTTCGTGATCGATCACAAGCGCGAGGTGCTCTATGCGAGTACCGGCAATAACTACTCCATACCTTCTAGCGTCAACTCGTGCATCACAAATGCCAGTACCCCGGAAGCCAAATACTTTTGCCTCGACAGCGAGGACAGCATAGACTCCATCCTGGCCATCGACTTAAAGACTGGACGTAAGCGTTGGGGCCGCCGTCTTTTCGGGCCTGATACTTGGACAGTCGCCTGTGGCGCCAGCCCGAACCTTGGTATTCCTTGCCCGGACAATCATGGTCCCGATTATGACTTCGGCTCGGCTCCTAATCTCTTTACGGTGCAGGCGGGCGGCCGCGAACGCGACGTTCTCGGAGCGGGCCAGAAGAGTGGTATGTACTGGGCACTCGACCCTGACACAGGGGACATTCTCTGGGGCACACAGGTAGGGCCGGGTGGCGGTGCGGGCGGCATCTTGTGGGGCTCCGCAACCGACAATGAACGTGTCTATGTGGCCCTTAACAACAGTGACCACCACCCTTACACATTCCCGGGGGGGCAATCGGCGAGTGCCGGCTCTTGGGCTGGTCTAAGCGCACTTACGGGAAAGATTGAGTGGCAGGTGCGGGCCTCTGGTCAAGACCCGCTCCATCCGTCCTATGGCGCTGGCGCCATAGGACAGATGTCTGTCGCGAACGGTGTAGTGTTTGCACCATCTCTCTCGGGAGATATGGTCGCGCTCGATGCGAAAGACGGCAAGACTCTTTGGAAGTTCGCAAGCGGCGGATCCGTTGCTGACGGTCCGTCGATTGTTGACGGTGTCGTGTATTGGGGTAGTGGCTACGGCCATTCGGGAGGCGGGACGCCAAACAACAAGTTGTACGCGTTTGAAGTCCCGAAAGGTACGGTCATCCCCGGCGGCGGCGGTGTGGACGCGAGTAGCGGCTTCTCGACATCCCTCGGGCTAAACTTTAGCGGGTCGGGACGGTTGGATGGGACCGCGCTGCAGCTTACCGATGGTAACGGGTATGAAGCGGGCGCAGCCTGGAGCGCAGCGCCTGTGAAGGCGACCAGCTTTACCTCAGATTTCCACTTCAAGATAACGAACGCGCAGGCGGATGGACTAACTTTTACCATTCAGAACGCGGCTCCTTCAGCTTTAGGATCAGCAGGAGGAGAGTTGGGTTATAACTTTATCCCCAACAGCATCGCCCTGAAATTCGATCTGTACGATAACGCTGGTGAGGGAGCGAACAGCGTCGGTGTGTACACGGCGGGCAACTCACTCACCGGTCCCGGGACGGTGTTGCCTCCGGACGTGTCCCTGCTCGCAGGCCATACTATGTTGGCTCACGTGACGTACGACGGTTACACATTGAATCTATTGCTTACTGATACGGTAACCGGCGCAACCGCAACCTATCGGAAGGTCATTGATATCCCCGGAACGATTGGTTCGAACACAGCCTATGTCGGATTCACTGGGTCAACGGGCGGCCTGACTTCAACTATCGAAATACTCGACTGGGTCTACAAACCAGGAACACTTTCGATCGACTCGAGAGCGCGCTTTGAAAACCTCGGATTGTCGCTGAATGGAACGGCGAACATCCAAGGCGGTACCTTGCTCAACATGACGCAGAATGTTCAATCGGTGCCTACGGCTCAGAACAAGGCTGCATCGGCCTGGACGCCAAGTCCTTTCGATATCACCAGCTTTCACTCAACGTTCACATTCACCAATGCTTACGCGGGAGATGGGCCACCTGCGGACGGTTTTACATTTACGCTGCAGCGTTCCGTTTCGAGCGCAATTGGTTCGCCAGGTGGTGAGCTCGGATTCAATTTCATACCGAACAGTGTGGCATTGAAGTTCGATTTCTTTGACAACGATGGTGAAGGCGCAAACACCACTGGGCTCTACCCCGCGGGCGTTTCGCTAACGGATCCGACCCACTCCGTGCCCATCGGCGTGGATTTTCTTAACGCGACAGATGTGAAGGCAGATGTCTCCTACGACGGCACAACGCTCACTTTGGTCCTCACGGACCCGCGGAATGGCGCGGCGTCGACTTGGTCGAAGGTGGTCGATTTGCCAGCGATGCTTGGTGGCACTACCGCCTTCTATGGCTTCACCGCCGGAACAGGCCAGCTGACCACAGCACTATCGATCGAAAGCTGGACGCTCGTGGTGGGGACTCCGCAATAAGGGCGTTGTCTCCACACCTTTGTCATTTCGCTGGAAGTGGCTCGTTCTGCTTGCGGCTTCTGGAACCAATCTTTATTGGCTTTATAAGGCTGGCTCAGCCATTACTTTGATCATTATCCGGCCTTATGACCGTCTGACGGAAGACTGAGATTGATGACGGAGCTTCAACCATCGAGCGAGGATGCTAAACGCGCGGATGGCCGGCACCGGATGGTGGTCTCGGCATTCGAGCCGGTCTTCATCTGCTTTGACTGGATCAAAGTGAGGCACAGTTCAGTCCCGTCTATCGGCGCACCGAATCCCTGCGCATCGAGCAGTAGTCGCGCGAACTCGTCAACGGCATTTACTTCAACCGTCTCGACCCGCTACGCCCGATGCCAAGGCTTCGCCACGGTCTGGGACAGCAACCTCCGCGTGTAGGGCTTCGTCGAGGTCTGGAGCGGAAACTGGGCATCGTGTTCGCTTCTCCACACTCATGGCTCCTGAAGCCACAGCTGAGTCGCGCCCACAGGAGTCGTCGGAGTCGTTCGAGCCTGAATTGCGTTCCGGTCGTCAGGTAGTGCGATAAGTCCTGATAAGGCGGCTCTCGTAAGCGATGGGAAAAGGCGCTCTCCGTGGGCGCGATCTTGCCGATGTAACAGACAGGGATGGAGGCCCGCGAACCACACGCGAAATTTTCCCGCGTGCCAAGCGAACCACCGATGATCCCAGCGAAGCGTTAAACCGTAACGAGCCTGACATCCCAAGATGAAGAACAAGATAAGGGCCTCTTTCGCGACACCCGTCCGATATGGGTGGCATCGATCTAGGCATCAACGCGGGCGTGAAACATTTGCTGGGATCTTACTCTCGGCTAGGCGGAATCTATACGCTCATGGTCCAGAGATGGCTCGGCTCTGCCATATCCCGATCAAAGGTCTGCCAGCTCGTTGGAAGCACGATCGTGCTCAAGTATTCCAGCCGAGCACCCGCAACTGGCAGGCGCAGCGCGTACCTCTCTGGCAGGTCGTGACCGGTGACGTACAAGAGGACATCGTGGCCCCATCAACCGCTGGAAGCGCTCACGTGTCCGAACTTTGTGAGCACGTCTTCAGGGAATAGCCATGAACCCTGTTCGACGAAGTGCGCGTCGTATTTCACCAGCGTGGTTGCGGTGTGATCGCGTGTGGGGTCACCGCCCTTGTTGTCGTAGTTTGCATAGCAGGACCACCATGCGCCGGCATGCCAGTCGATCCAGGCAAGATTGCGGTCACTTGGAGGCGAAGCGTGGATGGCTGGGCGACTGCCAGTCGGTTTTGCAGATCGCCGTGTGGATTGAGCTAGCTTATGGCGGCGGTCGGACAACGTTCTATTTACGGAATTCGTCTCAATATCTGTCCAGTAGCGAGCAAATCAAGCTCCCACGCAAAAGGATTTGACCCGTTGAAAAACCATCTTCTGAGCATCTTCCCCGTTCACGGGGAGGATATCTACGCGCGCGTGAGCTGTACTACACTCGTAGAAATCACGTTTAAATGCGCGAAACCCTTCACTTTGAATTCTCCGACCTGCCTGCGGAAGCGCCTGAGAGCCTTCCTGACGGAAGATGCCACTGATGACATTTTGATTCTCATCGAGGCTGGTGAGATCGTACACCGCCTGATCTCAGATAAAGATGCGCGTAGCTTGGGCTTCCTCCCGGTCCTGCAATAGCAGGTTCGCGGCAAAACCCCTCTTCTGCGAGTTCAACCCAACGATTCGATGGCAACCACTTCCGACATCTTCCCCTCTGCGAGTTGATGGATCAAACTTGTGTCCACTCCCAGCACAAGGATCCCAGTGATAGAACCATCGGATGCCCTCCGAGGCCTGTAAGCGTAATCGATGTACTTATCTGCGGGTGATTGTCCCGGCGTGGGAACAAATGAGAAGCGAGTGCCGCGCTCTACCAACGGTTCCCCACTCACATACACTCGGTCAAGCCGCTCCATGCAGGGAGTACCGGCCAGTTCAGGTACACCGTCTACCACGCGTTTGCCTATCAGTGCGCGATTGCCTAGGAGTTCACGATAAGCCTGATTCACCAATTCAAATACGTGATCTGGGCCATGCAGTATCGCGAGGAACACCGGAGCACTCTCGAAGAGATCGGCAAGCCTCTGGCGTTCCGGATCCTCCATCTTCTTCGACGATTCCGACGCGCAGTTATCGCGCTTCGGAAGCGAAACGCTGTTCTTGCGTCGGTCTGGTCGTGGAGCGTCTTCAGGTGAAGCTGTTATCGGGGAAGCCATAGATCGCCGCTCCGTCAACCAGACCGAGTGTTCAGAGCGCGCAACCTTCTCAGCCACGGCCATGACGAGAAGTTCATCTATCGAGGAACCCTCAGCCCGCGAGAGTGACTCTAGACTTTCGCACAAAGAGGGGGCGAGGCTTTGCAGCAGTGCTAAGGTCTTATCCATCGAGATCTCTTATCCAGAGTGCGATTCGTATCGGAAGGTCAATGTAGCAGGCGGATGAACGACTCGCGAGCGTCGTTTTACGCAGATTACAAGGAATAGCGCCACTGGCATGTGTACGCTCTGGTCCGAACCCTGCCTGACCAGCGCCTCAAAGTCATCGGAAGGAGTCGCCAGATATGGTGGTCCGATACGGTTGTCGCGTGCCTTGGGCTCAACCATAAGGGCAGCGAGTGTTCGGTGACCGTCCATCACAGAGGGAACCGCGCAGTCGCGATTTGACGAAGATGCTGAAGGCCTGTCTGGCGTATCGTGCTAGGGCCATGCGTTCTGCTCGACCTCCAAAACAGTGGTCACGTCGCCATCTCATAAGAGCCACGGAAGGGCAGCCGCCGGACAGCTCCAGCTCAAGAGACCGGGTCGCCGGTCCCAAGCCGAGCAGGGCTCTGTCAGGCTTCTTCCCGGTCTGCATACGCTTTGGTGGCTTTGAAAGCCTATCGGTGTTTTGCAACACGCGACCGTTGGCGCTATTGGAAGAGTTTCGAGGGTGGCTAACATGAAGGCCACAGCCGACATCAACCGTGCTCACGCGGTCTCGTTCTGCTGCCGAGCTCAGTCTCTGACTCCAGTCGACGGGCAAAAGCGAAGCACAGCGGTTGCAGGGATCGAGCGGCTTAATCCTGTCTTAAGGTAGACTGGCTAGCCCCACACCGGAGGGCGGTCGAGTGGCATTCCTAATTACCTGTCAATTATCAGCACCGCAAGCACATGAGTATTCTGCACTGCACGCCGAGCTACTGAGTATCAACGCAGTCAACATTCTTGAGGCAGCTTGGATCGTTTCGAGTCGAGAGCACTCGTCCAACGATATCTTTAATTGCTTGGTGCAGTGCCTTCACCCCGGCGATCGCTTATTTATCTGTGAATTCTCGGGTTTGATCGCTTGGGAAAACTTGCAAGCGTCGGATGACGAAATGTTTGGACTGTCCCTGGTCGATCACTTGGAGGATCATCAGCTCAACGGCTTTGTCCACCCCTGGAGGCGAAATAATTTTCGAAAGCGTAACGGATCCACGAACACGTAGTACTGGTCGTATGGTCCTCCCAAATCGCACGAGCGACTTGCTGGCAATGAGTGCGAAGGTCACTCGGGCTGCTGCCATCACTGGAGGTAAAGCGCCGCGCCCTATACGATGTAAACCATCGGCAGTCGAGACGTGAGGGGTAAAAGTCGGGTCGCCTTCCCCAAGGCGACCCAAGGCTCTACCAATCGTCTTATGGGCAACGCAGACGCCTCCGGAACCTCCGAGAGGTCCGAACCTCGTTCTGCAGTCCGCAACGACTGGATTATTTTAAGAGTTTCCGCAAGTTGGCATTGCAGACTTTAGGCGGCTAAGACGCGAGGCGAAGGCTCAGCTCTGCCAACCAGCGCGCCCCATTGTCAGCGCGCCTCTCTAGTTCCGGTCAGAGCTACAAGCACCAAAGTGGCCACCTTAGATAGGAATCGACTCCACACGACTCGTACGGTCTGGAGTTGCTGTCAATTTGCTGCGAAGTCTAGCGGTTCCCGTTTGATGAGGAATCGGATCTGCGGTGTCTTGCCTGCTGCTCGAGTGCGCTTCAGGTCGTGCTGTGCAGAGGCTGGTCGTAGTTGTGCGTAAGCGGTCTTCGAAGGCAATATGCGCATGGTGCTGGCAGCTCAGAATGACCGAAGATTGTTATTGTCGGGCAGAGCAAAAACGGCGAATAATTCGAACCGTGCGGAAAAGGCGTCATTACCAGCGAGAGCGAGAATCGGGGCTCATGCTAGCTCTGAGCTGTAGTGCGGCTATTTGGCTCCGCACCGAGCTAAAGGTCGTGGGGTTCCCGCTCGTGGTGCTCAGCATGATTGGCATTGGGCTAATGGCGCACGCCGCCTACCGAGACCTCACGCCACTCAGATGCAGATCGCAGCGGGCCGCTGGTCATTAGCAGCTGCTTATAGCGATGTACTGCGGCCATGCCCGCCGTAAAGATCGATGCGTCGAGACGAGCCGTAGCCTACGCTTCTCTGAAGGGTCATCCCTGTGGCCGCAACCAGGGTCTGTCGCCTCTGTTGCAAGGACGCCGGCTGATCGATAGAGCGTTCTTCGACGCAAAGAAAACTACTTGCCCACCGACGTACGCCGCGCTTCGAGACCGCTCCAGGCGATTATGAGAAGTGGGATTCTAATGCGCATGCCACTTCTAGTGTTGACGTAAATGCCGAACGCATCGGCAGCAAGCTGGGATCGACGACGCGCTTGCGGCGGATGTCATCCTGTCTGCGATCGGGCAGTTTATCGCAGGCGTGCTCATCGGCTGTCGTGCACAACGGGTGTACCGTCTCCATCTACCCAGAGTTCGTGCACGTTCTGATTGGCGCTGAGAACTTGTTGAGAGCGTAGGCATGGAGCGTCCTGATCCGCCGACTTGCAAAGCAGGTATCAAGCGCATATTACGTAGCCGGAACCGAGCCCCGCTTTCCTCTAAGCAATTGCTGCAGAAGCAAGTTCTCGAGTGGACAAACGATAACCATGCCAGCTTAGGGGTGCGGCACACAGGCCAAGCGCGCGAGCAACAACTCGAAGGAAGAACCGCGGCATTCACACCGGCTCCTTAGGTGCGTTTCCGTCGTGAGGTACCGAGCAGCGCTAAGCTCCGCCTTGATGGCAAAGAGACTTTGATGATCCTAGACCGCATTGACGGCGTGCATTGCGCGCTTAAACTCTCCACTCAAGCACCACAAGCTAAGAAGTCCTATGACCCGACGGGGCGTGTCACCAGCGTCGAGCTTGCGGAGGTGCTGAGTCGCACTTGAAGATGAACTTGCGGACGCATTCCTCACGCCGCTCATCGCGGGAAAGCAAGCTAACGCCGCAGTCAGCGATCAGGAAGCCGCGCACCTTTGATCCGCTGTTGGTAAGTCGCGAGATTCCTAAAGCGGCACGTCAAAGTGCTAGGCTTAGGAGATGCAACTGCTGACAATCGATAAACGTCCAGGCCAGTCCGACGAATTCATTCTTCATGTCTACCGTGCAGGGAAAATGCGACCCACTCTTATCGGCAAACTGTCGAACGGAACGGAAGCCCTCATCAAGCGAGTGTTCATGGCCATCCGTCGCCCGGACTTCGCGCATTTTTTTGTCAGCACGGTGCGTGATACCCGTGGATGGCAGTTCGACGTAACGGCTACTCAGGCGCGAAAAATTCTTCGAATGCTTTAATCCAGCGTCCACACCCACCACAGGTCTTGACTTCACCTCTGTCCGATTCGCCTTGGCTCGATACACGGAGGGGCAGCTACAACAATGAGGCGCCAGCGTGGGACAGAAGAGACCTGACAGCCACGTAAGCTTTTTAGTGGGGCAACCGCGGCGGTGCCGGCGAATTCACAATGCTACACACAAGAACCGGTTCATCCAAGTGTCGTTTGGGCGAAGGTGGAAAAAGGCGTGAGAGGGAGCGGCTGTTAGCCTACATAGATGCGCCCAGATATTACGCAGATGTTTGCTCTCAAGCGCGGGAAGTGCCGCCACGAATTGAGATCCCCTATGCCGAGGTCATTAAGACACCGGTCTGCGACCGTAGACTTA
Organism: Terriglobus roseus; assembly: GCF_900105625.1. Lineage (NCBI taxonomy): Bacteria > Pseudomonadati > Acidobacteriota > Terriglobia > Terriglobales > Acidobacteriaceae > Terriglobus > Terriglobus roseus. Next base: position 1,186,997 of record NZ_FNSD01000001.1, on the reverse strand, counting down.
TCCTCTGATGAAATTCCGAAACATCTCGAGTGTTGCAAGACCTCATCAAGGCACTCGTACCTGATTTCAGCGCGTGCGTTGAGGATCTCCTATTGCTCGCCGATTGAGACACCGCCTTCAACCTGAGCCAAGGCGCGTCGGCACTTCGTCTGGCATTTGGATCAATGTCGCATTCAAGAGAATCTCCAATTGCAGCGCAGGAGAGGGCCGAAGAGCCTCCTGTTGGCTTTGACTAAAGAACGCTGCGCGTTGGCAATGGGAACGAGCGGGGCCAGTCCTTTCCGAGTTTGTCATGGTCTGTGCAACAGCGCTATCGTAAGTGAGGCAATTCAGCACAAAGCGGGAAACCGCGCGCTACTAGCGATTGGTCCGAGTCTTAGAAATCCGCTAAATAGGGTGCTCAATCTGGCAGATTGTACGCCAGCGAACGATTGCCGTTCTACAGTTAGCGTAGATATACAAATGGCACTCCACGCAATTTTCCCCGCAGCCAAAGCGGATTTCCCTTGCGAACCCTTGCCGCGAGGAATCCATGGCTGCTCCTGTTTCGAATCGACTTTTGGACGCACTTTCCGCCGAAACTCGCAAGCGCATAGCATCCAGGCTGGAGAGTGTTCCTCTTCCTCTCCGGACCAGCATCTACTCTCCAGGAGTCGAGCCGAGGTACGCCTATTTCATCACCTCCGGCATCGCTTCAGTTGTGACGGAGATGAATGAAGGCATCGGCGTGGAAGTAGGCCTGCTCGGACGAGAGTCTCTTCCCGGAGCGATGGCTCTACTCGGCAGCCAGCCCCAAGCCACGACCTGCTTTATGCAGATTGCTGGTACCGGCTTGCGTATGCCATATCGCGAATTGGTCGCCGAATACCGCTTGAACGCCGAGTTGCACACGCGCATCTTGGAGCAGGTTCAGTACGAAGGCTTCTCATTAAGCCAACTCTCTGCTTGTAATCGGCTCCACGAGATCGAAGAGCGACTGGCACGCTGGCTGCTCATGGTGGCGGATCGTATCGACGGAAATGATCTGGTCCTTACGCAGGAGTTCCTGGCGGAGATGCTGGGAGCGCGGCGATCATCGGTAACCATCAGTGCAGGCACCTTGCAAAGAGCAGGCTTAATCGAGTATCGATATGGTCAGGTGCGTATCCTCGATCGCGCAAAGCTCGAGAGCGCGGCGTGCGACTGCTATCCGTCTCTTCGGCGCTACCAGAGGGATCTCTATCTTAGCCCCCCCACTGTCCCTGGCGGGCTTGTGCGCGGCTACTCAGGATGAGGCTAGAGGCTATTTCGCTCAAAGCATCCCGCCGTGACTCCAAAATCGGAGGCCGAGGGAGAGAACGGTACGGCTTTCGCGACGGAAGCGTTTAAGTATACGGCACGGCCGTTTTTAATGAACGGAACGGTAGCGCACAGTCACCAATCGAATTTTCAGCCACAATTGCTTTCGCCACAGTACACCGACCCAGCCAATGCCGATTATGTTCCGGTCGCGTCCGAAGGAGACATATATCACTTAGGGACGGAGGATGCGATCTGAACTGATCCGGATCTCTTACTCATTGAGGGTGTTGCCTGGCATCATAACGCTTATCACACGGTGCCCTATGCGGAAACAAACGGTTCTAGTTGTCAACGATAACGAATCTCATTGCCTTCTCTTGATGAAGATGCTTGCTGGAGACACCTATGAGGCGACTTATACTCTGACTGGGGCGGACGGTCTTCAAATGGCTCGGAAGCTGTCTCCAGACGTCGTGCTCCTGGATCTCCGGATGCCGGATATCGGTGGAGGAAATGTGTGCGCGGAGATCCGGAAAGATCCGAATCTCGACCTAACCGCTGTGGTCTTTCACACGGCCTTCCCCTTCGAGGTTGGCGAACGTTCTGGTGAACCATTCGGTGTTGCAGATGCGTTCCTGACCTACCCTATCGAGGCCAGAGATCTGCAATTCGTCCTCATGGGATGTGTTGCTAAAAGAAGGTCCCGCATTCTGAACGTGGAGCACGCGCGTCGAACCTAAGCATCACTCCAGGAGAGGCCTCTATCAGGTTTTACTCCTTGAATGCTTCCTCTTGGGTGCCCCTTTTAACACCTCACAGCGTAAGGCTGGTGGTGCTCGACTTCACCCTGCGAAGTCATATGTGGACCTGCTCCTCTAGAGTCTTTCGTCAACCACAGCGAAAGAGTCTAGGCACCGGCGGTGCATTGTGCATTCGCTCAGCAATCGTGCGGACAAGCAGGTCTTTACTTTCAAGACGCCAACGGTACGCTCGTTGTTGCTGTTTCAAACAGCCCCGTGCGCGATGTGAGGTAAGTCTGACCCAACTTGTTTGTTGTGAAGCGTTACGGAAGCGATCTGTGAGTTCCGCGCAAGCAGAGGATTAGGTGCTAACGTGCGAAAGTTTGTCGACGCTGTGGACTGCTCATCATAGACAAGACAGCCGTTGGGATTTACTGTTCGGAACATCGTGCGGAAATATCCACCGCGAGCATGAGTCTATGTCTGCGTCTGCGGCGGTGACCGTAGAAGAGTCAAGAATCGATCGGGCGGCACAGCTGGACTAAAGAGGAAACCTTGACCTTTAGCACAGCGCATCTCTTGTAAGAGCTTTCGCTGGGCCTCTGTTTCGACCCCTTCAGCAATCACCGAGCGCTTCAGGCTGCGTGCAAGCGCGATCATTGCCCTGACGAGGCTGGCATCCTGATCCGAGTCAGGCATTTCCCGAAGGAAGTCGCGATCAATCTTGAGGATGCTGATTGGCAGGCGACGTAAATAGTTCAGGTTGGAATAGCCGACACCAAAATCGTCGATGGCGATTTGCAGGTCTCTTCTCGCCATCGCTTTGATCAGCGAACTTTGCTGTTCTGTATGTAGGGAGGACGATTCCGTCAGCTCGATGATCACTCGCCCGGGGATATACGACTCTTCCTCCAGAATCCGGTCGAGATGATGTAGACAAGAAGGATTAAGTAGTTCAATGGCGGAAACATTAACACTCATGCAGAGATCCTCGTGACCTGCCTTTCGCCACTCTGCCTGCTGCCTCAAACCACCCCGTAGAACCGCTTGGCCCAAACCGATGATCGTTCCGTTGCGCTCCGCGTTCGTAATTAAATCCGCAGGCAGGGTCGCTGTGTCACGCGTGCGCGCAAGCGCCTCGGCGCCGGTGATTCTGCCGGTTGCAAGATCGACGATCGGTTGAAAATGCAAGATCATGTCAGTTTCTGTGAAGGTTGATGGAGTCGGCGGGGGGTGCACAAAGTTCCGGCGAAACGCTGGTGATCCTGAAATGTCGCTCCTTGCTGCTCTCTCCTTGTCGGCCCGTTTAGCGTGATACATGGCATGGTCGGCGACGCCCAAGAGGCCGGCGACCGATCCTTTGGAGCTTAACGCAACGCCGATGCTGACATTTATCCGAATGGTGGCGGCCTGCAGAGCGATGGGCTCAGCTAACGCAGCTTGCAATGCAACGAGTACTCCGTTGGCTTCTTCGGAGTTTCGAATATTGCGGAGGAGCACGGCGAATTCATCCCCGCCCCAACGACAGACCGTACTGGTGGTTGGAGCAGTTTCGCGCAGTCGCCGCGCGAGCACACCTAAGATCACGTCGCCCGTGAGATGACCCCACGTGTCGTTGACGGCTTTGAAGTTGTCTAGGTCCAAGTACAGGAGTGCGTAGTGGTCCTCCTTGGGATCCAACTTGTTTAAGGTTTCTTCGAAGAAGGCTCGGTTCGGAAGATTGGTCAGGGGATCGCGCTGAGCACGAGCCAACACCTGCAGAAGGATCGCCCGGTTTTTCTCGACATCCCTGAAAACAATGGTGGCACCGATGACTTCACCTGCCGCGTCATGAATTGGGTTGACCGAATCCTCCACTACGACCTCGGTGCCATCTTTCCTCAGAAGTAAGCTGTTTGGTAGCAGCAGGTACTGCTGGTCGTCCTCCATAGTTGGCAGAACCGGATTCCAATCGGGCTCTTTCGTGATAGCGTTGATGATTCGGAAGACGACCCCAAGAGGCTTTCCTGAAGCGTCTTGTAAAAACCAACCCGTTAACCGCTCGGCCGCAGGATTGATATAGATAATTCTGTTCTCCCGATCCACGAGGATCAGGCCATCACCTATAGTCTGGACTGCTGCGAAAATCAAAGCTTGGTGACGTAATTCGTCTTGCGAAGGAGGCACGCATTTCCTTCCCGGAAGGCTTCACAGAGCGATCCGACTGCACGGCAAAGCGTACGTGACTCTAACCACTAAGTCCGTCGCTCAGAGCACATTTCGTTCAGCTCGCGGCCGTGAACGGAATGAAGCATGCTAATCGTGCTGAGTGAGCGCGGCCTTATGGGCAGTCTTGGCTACTGGTTTCTGTCCGAGGTGGCCTATAGGGCCGATTTGTTCGTAATCGATGTCTTTTTCTTCGCTTTCCGCAGTGCGTGCGTGGTCAACGGGTGTGCAATCGCCATTCTCTCCCTCGGCGACTGGATGGAACCTTCGGAAATGGGCGACAGCTTGCCGTGGACACGGAGTCCATCCCTCGCAGAGGTTCGCGACCGGTTGCGGAAGGGAAGTACGCTCGAAGGGCGCGGATTCTCCACAGTGGCATGCTGAACGCAGACCGAAAGTCTAAGCGGCACAAAGCCATCCTTTTCAGCGTGCTTCTACCAGAGGCGAGCAGTGCTACCCGGCTCGATATGCAAATTGCGCCGGGACAGATCGGTATGGCGCGCCGATAGGTACACGATCCTCCTCGAAAGTGAAGGCACGTTTCGAAGCACTGGGATTGCGCCTTGGAGAGCAAGTTCGATCCGAGCGTCATCCATATCGCCGGCAAGGCGGAGAAGCAAAAGCGATATCTGCTGCTTCGAGTCAGTCCTGGCACTCTCTTAGGTGCGGAAGCGTTCGAGCGAAAGAGCGGGGGACCTCCAGCCCCTTGGGATGAAAGGAAAACCTGTCCCGTCGGGCTCGGCAAGACTTGCACTTGCAGGTCGCGGTCCAGACCCTTGCTTAAGCTGACGTGCTGCCGGTCTCCAGAAGTTTGCGCGCACTAGGGATAGCGGTTCCAAGAAACCTTCGACACAAGCGGCACCAGCGGTGCATGGAAGTTATCTGTGCCTTAGCCCTCGGCTGAGGCCAAAGTCTTAAGCCTTTTGCGCACGCCTGGCGGCATGGGTAACGGCAGCTGGAATTCTCTAAAACGGTTCAGAAAAATTTGGACCACTTGTCGAGGACAAGCTATCGAATCCGCCCTATCAATATGGGCATTCATTTTGCGCAACTTGGCGACGCACGTTTGTGCACAGACGAGAAGACCGGCACACTCTCGGGTAAAATTTCCACGGATGGAGGATTGAGCGTGGGCGACTTATGGCATCGGTATGACAGTGCCGCTGTCCTCATGGCTTGCGAAGAAGTTGAGTTGCAGGTTGCGCAGCAACGCGAGCAGCAGCAGAAGGCCCTGATACGAAGCTTTCAGTACCAACGGTCTCTTCTCTCGCCATGGAGAAAAAATCTTGTACGGACTGAGAACGAAGCGCGCGTGCTCGCGGTGGCCAGTAACAAGTGGCACGCCCTCACGCGTGTCGTGGGTGAACGGCAGCTTTTGATCTGCGCCTCCATACGGAAAACGATACAAGACAGCGTAGGCAAAACTGTGATCCTTTCTAGGGTCGAGTTCGATGCTATCGCTCCATTCTTCTATGGGCCGACGATAGCTCGTGAGGAAGAGGTCGGCGCGTCTTCAGCGGCGGCCGGTGCGAGCTTCAACGGGGTGGCGGGATCCTAGTCATCGCGACGGAACTATCCGCAGGAACGTCCCCAATAGGTCGATGGAATGCTCCAGAACATCGCGGATTCGGAGAGTTGTTTTCGTCACCGTGCTTGAGCAGCCTCCCCATCAGCGACTGACCACGGATACAACCGGAGTCTCGCCCACCTCTCCGTTGAGGAGCTTTCTCGAAAACGCCATTTGCGGATGCGCGCACGCATCCCGTCGTCAAGAAAGGCGGTGAAGGCTCCTTCGCCAGATCTGGAGCTGGAGATAGAACTTGTCGTTCTTATCGGGTCACCCGCTTCCTAGCTGCCAACTCATGTAGGGCCGCGTCAAAACAAGTACGCCGAGGTACAACATCACGTAGCATTCCCTCATTTGATCGACCACGTCTTTGGTGGTATTGAAGTCCGCCTGAGTTGGCTTAAAGATTAGCTGTAGGGGATGGTTCCCGGGTGACGTTGTGACAAAAGAAGAACGGCTTCGCGTCCTGATCCAACGATTTTCTGGTCTGCACTTCTTCAAACCGGTGTTCTCAGAAGCACTCGAGCAGGAGTTCAGACGAGATTTGGGGGCCTTCCGCAGCAGACGGCAGTGGCTCGAGAGTTCCATAAGCACCGTGCTTTACGTAGCATTTGCAATCATCACTCAGCTAGCCGCGCCGGAAAGAATTAGGTTAGCAACTCAGCTGCGTTTTGAGTTCGTGTTACCGCTGCTCTTTATCTTCACCTATGTGCTCCGGTCTCGCTTGCCCCTGTGGTTCCGTGAAACTACCCTCCTGATCGTGTCAGTCGCTGCAGGATCGCTCGAGATCTTTCCCCGCCTTCATCATCCGGACAGCGGTGAGTACACGGCGCACGTCGCCGTACTCGTCGTGCTGATTTTTGTCAATACGGTGATGAGGGTGCGGCCCTCCTTCGCAGTGGCCGCATTTGCCTGGGCGATCAGTGTGGAGTGTGTGCTGATCGGTTTGGAGCCTCAAAGCAGCCGGGCGTTTGAAATGTACCGGGTAGCGCTGATATTGGGCGCCGGTTTCCTTACTGTCATTTCAAACTATGGTCAGGACAGGGAGGCACGGTTGGCCTTTTTGAAATTTGCGCAGAAAGATAGGCTCGCCGGCGATCTCGCGCAATCCAACCAGCGCCTTGCTCAAGCCGCCTCTACCGATGGTCTGACAGGTCTGGCAAATCGATCTTCCTTTGACGCTCACCTGACTGACTTGTGGTCTAGACCCGAGCTATCAACCGAAGAGTGCTCAATTGTCATGGCAGATATCGACGACTTTAAAGGGCTGAACGATCGCTACGGCCATCTCTACGGAGACAGGGTGCTCAAGCGCGTGGCGCGTCTGATGGCTGAGGCCTTACGCGGTGAAGATGACTTCATCGCCCGCTATGGAGGCGAGGAATTCGTGGTTGTCTTGCCAAACACCTCAATGCAGTTAGCGTTGCGAGTCGCCGAACGTCTCCGCGGCCTTGTCGAACTGGCAGGGCTTCCGGCCGTGCGTACAGGCGACCCAGACCTACACGGTTTGCGGGCCACCATCTCCTGTGGCGTCTCGGCGGGCATCCCCGCCCTCATCCCTGAGGCATCCGCACTCCTGGGTGCGGCCGACGCGGCTCTGTATCGCGCGAAGCGTGACGGCCGGAACCTTGTGCGTGAGTGGCGTGCGTTCAGTCCAAACACGGCCTCTGAAGAGCTGGTGTAAAGCCTGGATGAATATGGAAGCCGTTTGGAGGGGTTTTGGGTAAGGTCCAGCTCGACAGCAAGACGAAACGCATTCGATATCAGAAATGACCCGCATGAGGCCGTGGTGCCCTCTATATCTTGAGGGGCGGTCAGCGTTCCAGCTGGACGCATGCGCAGCAATCACAGTAGCGCCGAAGTGTGTGTCCCTGCGCCTAATCGAATCCATGGTTGATGAGCAGTCGACGTTGCTTATTGTCGTCGACGCCCTCGACCATCATTTCCAAACCAAAGCCAGAGCGAGACCGTTAAAGCTCAGACAGGTTTTGCTCCAGGATCTCTTAGCATCTCTTCCGGGGAGGTGCGATCGAGCCCGATGTTGTCCAGCTTGTAGTTGCGAAGATGGGCATGCTCATGAGAACGAGCGTAATGATTGAGACCAAGCTTTCTTGCGGTCCCAACTTTTGATCGTGCAACAATCGGGTAGGCATAAGCCATCAACTTAGCAAGAGACGCCTAGCCCAGCCATTCCGGTCACGAGAAGTTGAATCGCTATTCTTGATCTCATCGCCGCAAGATATGCGGGCGATCAAAAAAGTATCCCTGGAAGTGATCCACGCCGAGAGCGACAAGACGCTGCATAGTCTCTTCGTCCTCCACTCCTTCCGCAGTGACAATTATTTGTAACTCTTTAGCGATCGCAATGGCCGCCGCGGCTAGATTGCGATCGATGGGTCCGATGCGCAAGCCATTAACAACCGTCTTATCAAGCTTGAGCCCGTCGACCTGCAGCAGTTTAAGGAAGTGGAAGGAGTTGTAGCCGGAGCCGAAGTCATCGAGAATTACGAAAACACCGACTTTACGCAGTCGTTGCAACAGTTGAAGCTCATCTGCACCCCAACGACCCCGCTCTGACTCCGTGATCTCAATTCTCAATCGACCTCCGAGCGTTGGTCTGGCGTTGAGCATGAGAAGCAGGTCTTCGCAGAAAGACGGAGTGCTCAACGTGGTGGCGCTGACATTGACGGAAATGAAGCCGCCAATCTGGTTGCTTACCGCCGGATCCGCTTCCATCAGAGCCAGGATGTGCATAGCGTGCTTGCAGACCCAACGATCTAAGGATCCCATTAAGCCCATCCTTTCAGCAGTGGGTAGAAACTCTTGGGGAGAGATCACTTTGTGTTCATTAGTAATGAATCGAATGAGGGCTTCGGACCCCAGCTGTTTCCCGTCTCCGTCGACGATGGCTTGGAAGTAGAGCTCTAATCGTTCCGAGTCTGGCGCAGATTCGGGGCTAAGCGCTCGCCGTATACGTTGGAACCAGCCCAGGTCGACGTGAGTCTCAGAGATAAGCACGTCATCGAAGGCAAAGAATTGATATGTTCCTCGTCCAGATCGCTTCGACGCATAGCATGCAGTGTCAGCCTGGGCGAGAACGTCCTGGACATCCTCTTCAGCTACGCCAAGCTGGGCGATACCGATACTGATGCTCAGACTGTAGCTTCTTGAACTACTGACGAAGCGGTACCTGCTGATCTCTTCTGTGAGGCGCCGAGCCAACGCGGCGGCACTTTCTTGAGAAACGCTGGAGAGAATGAGCACGAATTCATCGCCGCCGAAGCGTGCAAGGAAATCGGACTCTCTGAGTCGTTCCGCTATCAATTCGGAGACCTCACGAAGCACCTGATCTCCGGCAGGATGGCCGCAGGTGTCGTTGATTACTTTGAAGTGATCAAGGTCCATGTAGAACAAGAAGTGTTCACAAAGCCCCGGTGCTGTTTTGGCAAGAGTGATGACGCGCTTGATCTGTTCTTCCGCTGCCTGCCGATTGGGTAGGCCTGTCAAGGCATCATGAGTGGCTTGGTAAGTGAGGCGCTCTGCCATCTGAAGATTATCGGCCGCATCCTGGAAGACGAAAACGGCGCCTACGATCTCGGACGAACTGCTGCGCACGGGAGCCGTTGAATCAAAGATCGGCCGCATATTCCCACTGGCAGTTCGCAGTCGAGCGAATGCTGGGATCTTGATTGCGATCCCCGTATTCAGCGCTTCCGTCACCGGATCGTCTAGCAGGTCTTCTCCTCTTGGTTTATGCAATACAATGACGTCCCAAAAGGGTCGACCCAGGATCGCGCTGCTGTCATATCCGAGCATTCTCAGCGCCGCGTCGTTGCAGAGCGTGACTATGCCGTTTTTATCGGTGCGGATAACTCCGTCAGCGATCGAAGACAGCGTGATCTGAGCAAGTTCCTTCGCTTCAAAGAGTTCGTCCTCTCGTTCTTTACTTTCGCTGATGTCCAGACATTGTCCGATGTAGTGGATCGGTCTTCTTTCAGCATCCCTCAAAAGGCTTAGGCTTACTCGCGTCCAGACCGGTCTGCCATCGCTCCTCAAATAGCGCTTTTCGAAAGAAAGATTGTTTACTTGACCAGTCCAAAGACGTCGAACGGCATCCTCTGTCTTGTCTAAATCATCTGGATGTGTGATCGCTGTTGTCGTTTTCTGGAGAAGCTCAGCTTCCTCAAAACAGAGCAGACTGCAAAGAGCAGGATTCACAAGAATGATCTGTTTGTTGATTGACGCGAGGATCAGCCCACTCGGACTGTCGCGAAATAACATTTTAAAGCGCTCTTCGCTTTCGAGTGCCGCGGAACGTTCGCGGGCTATGGCGTCGAGGTCATACAAGACGCCGGAGAGGCTCGTCAGAATGCCATCTCGGAAGATCGGTCTTGCAGCTGCAAATATCGAGACGCTCTCTCCATCTCTGCGATGGAGCCGGACCCGCACCCCAAAGTCCTTGTGATCCGGCGTTGCCTCATCCACTGCGTTCTGCAAGACCAATCGGGACGCTGAGTCGAACATCCCTAGGGCACGTTTAAGCTGCGGACTGTAGCTCTTGGGATCTGTTCCACAGATGCGATGTACTCCCTCGGACCACCACAACTTCCCCGTCGAAATATCGAGGCTCCAAGTCCCTGCGTGAGCGCGCTGTTCGAGCAAGGCAAGAGCGGTTTGCATTCGGATAGTCTAGGCGCAATTGGTTGGGATCGCCTGTGGTCGTATTCGAGAAGGTTCGCTAATGAAGCAGACTGCGTGCTGGTTTTCGATGGGCCGAACTTCCTGTGAACTAAGATCTCAGGACTTTGGCGACGCTTAAAGGTAGCGGGAGCAACTGCGGATCAGGTCCTTTATGGGCGAGCGTTCAAATGTCAGCCCATTCGCGAAAGTAGACGCTAGCAGATTGGATTGAAGAACAGACACTCGTTCCGCATCGCTGCCGCTCGAGAAGTGTTGGGCAGTTGCTAATTGATCCGTCAAGTAGCAGGTTGCGTCGAATTCCATAAGGTGCGCTTATGTGGATGAGAGCAAGCACATCCTCCTAAGCGCTTCGCTCGTCCGCACCATTGGCAAGATTTTGTCGCCCTTGATGAACACCAGCTTACCGATGGCATTCATCGGAGCAGAGACGTTCGGACGGAGTGTTTATCGATCGTAAACCCTTATCCATCAGCTTTATTTTTGGAAGATCGGTCTTAGGCGAAACTCAGACTCAGATCCTCAGCGATCGCATCCGTCTCTGAGGTGGTGAGCGCCACGTAGGAGCCAATGCTAGCAAGCGATCCATAAAAGACATCGAAGGACACCGCCGAACTGTGTCGGGCCGCCGCAAGTAGGAGTTCTGTCGTTTTGACCACCTGCAGTGAGCTCCGCTCACCATCACTCTGCAGGAAGACCTCAGAGTTGTTGTGATCGATGCGCTTCGCGTGGAGGGTTCCGCCTGGCATTTGTGAAGACTAGCTGACTCCCGTTGGACGCGCACTCCCTCCTCGGTGGAATACGTCGCTATGACTTCGCGCAGCCTTACTGAGATTGAAGACTTGCATATGGGTGGAAACATCCCCACGGCCTGTTCTGGAGGACACTGCGCCGAGTGTGCGACTCTGCTCAATAACCCGCTTTGGAATGTCCAAATCGCGATGTGTTCTGCTGACCGCGACCTTCCGACCGTTTTGTGAATCAATACTACTGCGCCGATCCGCCGGACCTGACGGTTCCGTTTGGAGCTGATCTCTGGGTTTCACGCTGGCATTCAAACCTACAAACGCGGTGTGGCTGTCAGAAGGATGGTCTGGCTTGGGCGGTCTAATGCACGCCCGGTCCCGCCCAATCTTGCAGAAAAAATCCATAATGTCTTATCGCGTGAAGAAGCTCCTTGGGCTGCAGAGGTTTGGCAAGCACGGGATATTGCTCTCTATGGCTCTCCATTGCGTAAAGAAAGCTTGCTGAACCGGCTTGGCCTGTAATAAGCAGCACTTTGCAAGTGGGACAGCGACCCCTTAGGTCGCGAGCCAACTCTGTGCCTGAAAGGCCCGGCATCACGATATCGGACACCAGTAGATCTGGACTCAGAAGATAGGCACATGCAAGAGCTTCAAATGGATTGGTGAACGCAGAGGCTGTGAAGCCCTTCATTTCGAGAATGGCGGCCAGCGTCGAAGCTATCAACGGCTCATCATCTACGACGAATACTCGTTTGCGGGCGTTATCCACTTGAGCCACATCCGTTTCTGCTTCGGCTTAACTCTCCTACTTCGTTAAGGTTCCGACGCCCGAGATTAACTGTCTGTGATTTCCGTCACTTGCCAGAGCAACGGCAACACCACTCTATGGATTATTTTCGCCTGCTGTTCGATTAACTTGCAGTCATGGCGTCTCGGAATGAACTGACGTATGTCCACCTGGGAGAAGACCTTGCCCGTTGGTCCGCGACCTGCGCCGGTGAGTACTGCGCTGCGTGCGGGACTTGGCTCGACGACAGCCTTGAAATGTCACGTTTACGGCTCTGTCGAGCCTGCTGGCCAGATCCTAGCCAGGCATGTCATGCCGTCTACGCCTACATCATGGGAAGGGCGAACGAGGCGTGGACGCATTGCTTTTGCAATGCTGATACACAGGATAGTCCGCTCAGCTCGTGGTCAGTGCAGGCACCAGCGACGAATGCCTAGTGGTCATCATCCAGATGGCTCGGGCGGTCAAACGTCAACATGGCTAAGTACGCGGCGACACTCTGCCATGCCGGGACCATCATCTTCCTCAACGAACGGCAATATCGGGCAATGGCGAAATAGTACTCGGGGCCCGCGCAACGGGGCCGAGAAGGGCAGGGCGCTGGCGGGAGGCTCAAAACAGCGATGCAGCATCGTGTGCACATGCGATTTTTGCGGCAGGCGGAAGACTGGTTCATCCGTTTTGACCAATCTGACTGGTGTGCCGACCTGCAAGAGTTCACGCTTCGGGCCCCAGTCAAGCTAGAGAAGCTTTTTGAGCGCGCTGGTGATCTACCTTGACTTGGCAGGAAAAAAGAGTTGGAAATGGGCTGCGTACGGCATTGTGAAGAGATTTGGGGACCAAAGGAAGAGGAATACGCTCAGCTGAATCGCTCCGACTGGACATCGTCTAGCTAGGTTCGGACTTCCAGAAAACTCGCCGAGAGTCAGCGCGGTCTGCGATGACGTGATCTTGCCCAACCAGGCAGGCTCGTTAACGCGATGCCCATTGCTGAACGGAAGGAGATCACGATCTTTCGGACCGCTTAGAATCAGACTTTGAAAACGGCCCACAAACATCCGGTAGCAAAAAACTTCCTCTCGGCCCCTAACGTTTAGAACTCAAAGATGGACTTCGAGTGCATTGGCCCGGAGTCTTCAAATGAGCTTTAGCGGGATTGTATTGAGCAGATGCGACTATTTCAGCGCTAGGATGACATCATGATCTCCAATGCGATGTCAGCGCAGTATCGTGGTGTTATGGATGCTCATCACGCACTGGATGCCATTCGGCAGCCAATGCATCGGTGGGCGCACGTTCAATCGATTGGAACGAATGCCCTTGGGCTAGACCGCCGACTGATAAGGAAGCGAATACTATTCAGAAAATGCTTCAAACCGCGAGGATCACCCCACACCGCAGAATGAAGATTCGGGTGACTTCTTCGATGGGTGGCGCATCCGACTGGCCATGAAGCAACTTCAGGGACTGTGCCCTCAGGGTGACTTGCTTCGACAGATCTGGCTGAAACGAGCCTCGATCCAAGCAGGCCCTTCCTTACCTTCTCCCGAGTGGGCTGCACTGATCGCTCATTTGGCATCTTGTGCTGAATGCTCGGACCAAATCTAAGACCTGCAGCCGACACGGGTGGTGAAGTCTCGAAGTTCCGTCGTTCTTTACGTGCTTTCTTGCCTGGAATTTCGGAACGTTTGATTCAACTTGCGCCTCTCCTCGCCGTGCCACGCCGCATGCTGAACACGCGCAAGCTTTTCCGCAATCGCTATGCAGATCAGGTGGTTAAGGCTCGAACCCTCAGCTAAGGCCAGTGCATTTAGGCTTTCTCGCATGCTTGGCGGCATACGCAATGGATAGCTGGGACCCTTCTTCATTTACTTCTGCACCTACCTTCTCGGCATCAGGCCAAAGAAATAAAATATGACAGCTCAAGGAAGGCGAACTGCCCGGTACCCGACGAAACTCGTAGATTGCGCAATCTTGCTGTAAGCGTCGGGCGGTCCTCCGGGTAGCGGGCAGAATGTTATGTTGGCGGTCGACAAAAATGTGCTTTCGTCGCTTCTACGACGCACAGGATGTTACCGATGACAAGAATCCTAAAGGCCGAAGTGATCGCCGATTGCGTTCTGATCACGTTCGCCGACGAGAGGGTGCTTCTTCTCCGGAGCGAACAGCTTCACAAAGATGCAATTCCCGTTGAAGAGCTTCTCCGGAATCTCCGTTGGAGCGATCTCGATGTCAAACCCAAGTGATGCCTTGGATGTGTCGTGTCGAGTAGATCCCATCAGGCGTAGCTGAGGCCGAGATCCGCAGCCATGGCGTCGATGCCTTCGCTGGTTAGTGACGCGTAAGAGCCGACCTGCGCTAGTGCAGCGTAAAAGGTGTCGAAAGAGTGCGCCGGACTATGGCGAGCTGCTGCAAGTAGAAGCTCGGTCGTTCCGATGGTTTTCGCTGGAGTCCGTTTCCCGTTCCCCTTCACGAACACCTCAGACATGTTGTGATTGATTCGTTTGGCATGTAGGGTGCCGTGGTTCATGGGAGGGAGCGTACAGGTTTTCAGATCGGTGCGCATTCGCGCAGCCGACACTCAGTAGACAGATCAAAAGTTCGTTTTGGGTACACGCAAAAATATCGAATGCAGCTAACCCTCGCGGACAGCTGCGATTCCTTTGCCGCTGCTGAAGCTCGATCACATCAGCGAAACCGGACCTTCAATTAACGAGCCACGTGGCGACTCCACCGTGGTGCGAACACGTTCCGCTCCGATGCTGACTAAAGCTGTAAGCGCCATCCCCGCACTTGGCTGTCGAACCGGCAGGAGCCGATGGCGCGGCCATCGGTGTACGCACCCTATTGCCATCCACATTGCTGTAATGCTGCCCGGAAATCGGTCCCACTGAGGAAGTGATTCTCGGTCGTGATGTGAGAGCAGGCTTCGGCTGCGCGGTTTGCTGCGCAAATGCGAGGCCTGGCAAAAATATTACGGCGCTGACAAAGCGGAAAGCTTTCACGTCGGTTCTCCCAGGCGGATGTCGCTGAGCTTACGAGGTCTCTACCACGAGTTGCAATCAAAATGCACAGGGACGACTAGACGCATTCATTCTCATGACTATTCCGCGCATCGTCGCTCAACCGACAGAAGCCCAAGTCCGATGGGCGTATCACTAAAGAATGCAAACGCTTTGCCCTAACGGTGCCGCCCTGCAGTTGACATGGCTCAATGAGCCTACGAGTCCGGGAGTCACCTCTCACGTTTCGAAGGAGTAGGCTGCGCTGCGTGCTCATGTGGAGAGTTGTAAGGCGTGCAACTACGGCCTTCTAGGGAGATAGAGTGGACTTCAAGGACCGCCTGTTGGCGTTTGTCCAGACTTCCGCCTCTCTTCACCGTGCCAAGCTGCATGGTCAACACGGGCGATCTTTTCGGCAATCGCGATACAGATCATGTGGTTCAGAGAGATGCTTTCTTCCAAGGCCATCGCAGTCATTTTTTCGCGCATCGTCGGTGGCATGCGTAGGGGGTAGCTTAGGCTTCTTTTAGTCGACATGCTACACCTCGGTGAGTCGCTCGGATGCCTATGCGATACGGAAGGGTTCCTCGCGGCGCGACTTTCTATAATGACAGCGAAGTATTCATCACCATTGACCGTGTCATGGGTCGTCGGGTCAGAGGGAAGGGTGAAGTCGAATCCCTAAGCTTCTGAAGTCGAAACACGCGTACGCGTCAACCTTTGCACTTCTTCGAGGAGGCCCGTGGGGCCAAGGCCGACCGAGAGCGTCTCGCCTGGAAAGTCCTGATCGTCCTCGCTACCTCGCATAAGCGTCACGGTAGGTAAAGCCGGGAATATGTCATTGACCATCCGAGTTGCAATGAGTCGATCCGGCAAGCTATAGCTGCTGCAGACAACAACCAAAGCTGGTGCTCCGCTTAGCAGCGAAGCCCTGAGTTGCTCGAGCCCTAGCGCAATGGCTGTCCTATACGATTGAGACTCCAAGATCCGTGCACGGGCTCCCATAAGTACATTGCTAGTCCCGGTTATGAGAACGAGAGCCACAAGAGGAATAGTCTCATTCCTTCTGTGCGAGGTCTCGTCGATCTGGCGAGGTTGTGCGCAATGAACAAGGAAACCCGACTTGCACAATCTCATAGAAGTCGAGCCCCCGCGCGAAGTCGAGCATTTTGGAAACTCCATCAATGAGCTCCACGCGATCCGTGGATGACTTTCGCGTTTCCGTCGCCTAGCCTGGACAAATGGCTCATGCGTCGAAATCGCGCACAGAAATCCTGCATGCCGACATGGGTGAGGACCTTGCACGGTGGTCCGCCGCCTGCACCGGTGAGTACTGCGCTGCGTGCGGCAAACGACTGGATGACAGTCTCACGGTGACATGGCCCCGCTGCGTCGGCCCTGCTGGCACGATCCTAGCCAACGCTTCCACGCGGTCTACACCTTCATCATGGGAATGGCGAACGAAACGTGGACGCTCTGTTCCTGCGACGTTGATCGCCAGGATGGACGCCTTGGCTTGTGGACGGTGCGTGATACCAGCGAGGAATGCTTGGCAGTCGTATCCCGCTGGCTCAGACGGTCAAACGTCAACATGGCTAAGAGCCTGGCGACGTTCGGTCACACTGGGAGCAATACGAGGGCGTCGCCCCAGACGACTCGCGCCTGGAGCCATACTGGGCCTTGGCTGAGGAGCTGGATCTTCCGGTCGCCATCCATCTGGGACCGGGGCCCCCGGGCGCACCCTACTTGGGTGCACCCAAGCACCGCATGAGCTTGGGCGATCCACTGCTCTTGGAACCTGTTCTGGCCAAGCATCCCAGATTGCGCCTCTATGTGATGCACGCCGGCTGGCCAATGGCGGACCACATGGTCGCCCTTATGTGGTTTCCGCAGGTCTACGTCGACACCGCTGTCATCGACTTCACGCAACCGCGTGCGGAGTTTTGGACGTACCTAAAACACTTGGTTGATGCCGGCTACGGAAAGCGGATCATGTTCGGTTCCGACCAGATGGTGTGGCCGGACGCGGTCCCCTCAGCTATCGATTCAATCCGGAGCGCACCGTTCCGTCTCCGTAGAACGCGGATGTCGTCAGTTGATGACGAATCGCGAACGCGCTCAGCCAGAACAGGCGGACCTTGGACGTTCATCGCCCTATCATTAAGTGTGAGGCTGTGCGAGCCTATAAGCTTCAACAAGCGGGTCTTCGTATGGGGTCAACATCGGGTTTGCTCTGCTCGACGTAGGGATGATCAGAACTCGAGACGCATTCCGACCTGGCCTGTACGGTTCCCACCAAAATCCGATCCGCGAGATTGGGTGATTTTGCCAAAGCTGCTGGAGGTCAGATCCAGCGTTGGGTCGGCAAGATTGGTGTGGTTCAGTACGTTCGTAAAAGTGCCCTCGGCGCGAAGACGTAGGTTCTCCCGGATTTGGAAGTAGCGGCTGACGCCGCTGGAGAGATTGATCGTGCCAGGACCGCGCAGGTCGCCCACGGACTCCGTTCCGAAGCGTCCGATGGGCAGCGAACCAACACCCACATCGCAGGTGGAGATTGAGGCCGGATCACTGCTGCCCGGGCACGCGAAGGCCTTCTGGTTAAACCAGTCGTCGCGCATACGCGCGCCGCTGTTTGCATCGGCAATGCGATCCGGCCGTTGATTGGCGCCGCCCACATAAGTCCCGGAGCCCGTGCCTGACGGATCGATGGCGCCAGCCGGGAAATAAGCCGTCAGAAAAGGCCCACTCTGCAGGAGAAGGATGTTGCTAACCTGCCAGCCGCCAAGGAGGGCATCGGCTGCCCGGTTCATGCCGTTGCCGAAGCGGCGTCCTCGGCCCATTGGCAACTCGTAGATCATGGTTGTCAGCCAGCGATGCTTCCGCGTTGCCGCTACGTTGCCATAGTCCTGGTGGCGATTGAAGCTGTCCGTCGCGCTGTAGCCGCCCTGCTCATCCACAAAGCCCGCCGAGTTGAAGTTGCCCGCGCTGCCCTGGTTGTCCGACAGGTTCTTTGCCAGGGTGTACGTCGTGTCGAATGAGAGACCACCGCTCATACGGTGCGTGAACTCTACCTGCAGCGACTGGTAGTTGGCCGTCGCGGAAGAACTGCGATCGGTGACCTGGTAGAAGTTCGGGAACGGGTACTCCGTCTGCGCTGCCTGAGAGGAAAGGCGCGTACTGGAACGTTGCAACTGGTTGAACTGCGGCTGCCAGGTGAGGTGCAACGTCTGCAGGCCCACGTAGGAGATCCGACCGCCGAGGTTGTGGCCGAAGTCATGATCGAGGGAGAGGTTTGTCTGCAGCGAGTACGGATCGTGCCAGTTCGGATCGACTGCGCTGTAAAAGTACACGCTGCCGACGGCCGGTGCGAACTGTCCGCTGGCGGTGGTGTTTGGGAAGGTAAACGTCGGCGGTACGAACGTCGCGGAGCCTGCTGTGTTCGATCCGGTGGAGTATTGGTTGGTGAAGGTCTGGTAGTTCTGCTGCAGCGTCTGCGCGAGCGCATAAAATAACGCGCCAGTTGTGGTGATGTTGAAGTAGCCGGCGCCGCCGCGCAGTACGGTTCGATCGTTGCCGAAAGGCCGGTACGCAAATCCGAACCGCGGCATCAGGCGTAGCTGCGGGTTCTTGCGCAGGCCTGCCGGTAAGCCTGCTTCAACGTTGCTGATCACTGGCGTGCAAGCCACACCGTTGACACTGCCGCCCGTGGCGTAGGGGTTGGAGACACCGGCAACGGGACAGGCGCTGACGTTGGCCAACTCCTGCACGTCGAGCGCATTCGCAAAGCCTGCTGGATAGATCAGTCGCCCGGTGCGCGCGATGGACGGATCAAAGTTTCCGGCGAGTCCGTTCGTCGAAGCCAGTGCGGGGTGAAGCTCATAGCGCAGACCGGCAGTAAGTGTGAGGCGCTCCGAGGCCTTCCAACTGTCTTGTACATAGAACGCGTAGCTGTTGGTGCTCGC
The DNA here is from genome assembly GCF_900105625.1 of Terriglobus roseus. Lineage (NCBI taxonomy): Bacteria > Pseudomonadati > Acidobacteriota > Terriglobia > Terriglobales > Acidobacteriaceae > Terriglobus > Terriglobus roseus. Next base: position 1,168,009 of record NZ_FNSD01000001.1, on the reverse strand, counting down.
ATCGTTGTCCTGTCGGATGTTGTTGCTTTGATTTTGATAGGGAACGCCGATGAGGAAGTCCGCGAACTGATTGCCCGTCGCTGTGTTGTTCGCGTCGAAGAGGAAGTTGCCGTAGTTGATGGATAGCGTGGAACCTCCGGCCTGCGTGTGCGCAACCAGGTGGCGGAGGTCGAAGCCGACGCGCACGGTATGTGCACCAGCGGTGTACGTCAGATTGTCGATGTACTGGAAGACGCGTGAGCGCTCTTCATAGCCGAGGCGCGAACCGATGGATGTGACCGGCGCATCGCCACCGTTGAAGTTCAGGTGTGGAATGCCGTTGAAGAAGGGCGTCACAGCGGTGGTGAGGCCGGTGCCTTCGGTGAAGCCGAGTCCATCGAACGGATTGCTGTTGCCGTCCTGCTCCAGCGTGAAGCCGAACTTGAACTCGTTGGCCAGATGTTGCGTGAGTGCGTAGTTGAAGTTGCTGGCCAGGATGCGGTAGCGAGCATAGGCCGTGCTGTTGGGGAGTGTCAGGTCGGCCGGTTGGCTCTGGTTGTTGTTCTTCCAGGAATAGCGTGCGGAGACGCTGCCTTTGCTGCCCACAGCCTGATCGCCGCGAATGTCGAACTGGTTTGAGTTGATGTCATTCCGTCGTGATGCGAGGTAGTTGTAGCCACGATCGGCGACGGCTGCTGAGGTGGAGAGATTGGCGTCGATGTTGGGGTCCGGATAGAACTGCAGGAACTTTGCGGAGACCGGGTTGATGGCGACGCGATTGCCGGCGTATATTCCGCCGGTGAAGGGATTCTGTAGCGGCGTTGCCGTCTCCTGGGAGAAGTCGCCCTGCTTCATGCGCACCGTTGGTACCGTGCGCTGCAAGGGGATGGTCTGCGGAAAGCGAAGGCCCTCGTAGGCGGCAAACAGAAACGTGCGGTTGCGTCCGTTGTACAGGTGCGGAAGCACGACGGGCAGGCCGACGCTGCCGCCGAAGTCCTTAGCATCCTTTTGCGGCTTGGTGCTCCGGTCTGCGCCGTACGGTGTCGCGTCCAGAGCGTCGTTCTGGTAGTAGAGATACGCAGAACCATGTACGTTGTTGGTGCCGCTCCTGGTGATCGTGGTGATCTCGCCGGGCTGCCCGTACTCTGCGTTGTTGTTCACGCCGTCGACGCGGATCTCGGCGATGGATTCCGCGGAGGGAAAGGCATCTGCCTGTACGTTGTTGCTGGTCTGGTTCTGCGCGGAGATGCCGTCGACCGTGGTGTCAGTCTGTGAGGGCAGGCCACCCTGGATGGAGTAGCGCACCGTCGGCGCCGGATGTGTGGAGGGTTGGGGCGGGTAGGCTCCACTGTCAGGCTGCACACCTGGCAGAGCCTGCACGACACTCAGCGGTGATGTGGAGCCTGCGCCGCGGTAGTTCGCCGGTAACGCGAGGACGGCTTCGGGCGTGAGTGTTGCGGAGATCTGTGCATTATCCAGGTTGATGACACCGGCCTCGGAGGCATTGACCGTTACTGCATCGCTGGCGCCGCCCGGCTTCAGCGTCACGTCATACCGCAGTTGCTGGCGCGCCTGCAGGCTCACGCTGGTTGCAGTGGTAGGGGCGAAGCCAGTGGCCTGCACCATCACGTCGTAGTGGCCTGCTTCAAGATTCACCGCTGTGTAGTTACCGCTCGCATCCGTCGAGACGACGCGACTGCTGTTACTTTCCGCGCGGTGCAGACGGATGGTCGCGTTGGATACCTGTGCTCCACCGGCGTCCAGTACGGTACCGGAGATGCCGCCGAGTGTGGACTGTGCCATGGCAAAGGGTGCAGAGGCGAGACAGACAGCGGCAAGAAACAACGGCGAACGATTCATTCGGATCCTCAGAAAACAATCAATAGCTGGAGTTAGCGAACTCGCATGGGAGTCATGAGGGAAGAGGTGTGAGCGGAGCCGTGCCCCGCCTCGAGACGCATACGGTGGTGCCAGAGCGCGGTCAGCAACAAGCCAGAGGTGACCGAGGCAACAGCACGCCCCATCCAAAGCCCAATCGCGCCATAGCCCATGGGAAATGCTAGAAGATAGGCCGCGGGCATGCCCAACGCCCAATTGCAGAACACGCTGACCCACATGGGCGTGCGTGTGTCGCCAAGACCGGTGAGCGCAGAGGCCTGCACAACGAACGCCGCATCGCCGAGAATGAGGATGCTGCACAACCAGAACAGCGGCACAGCGGCAGCGACCACATGCCCATCATTGGTGTACAGCGATGCCAGTCGATGCGCGAAGCCAAGGAACAGGATGGTACTGAGCGCGCCATAGCCCAGCGCCAGCACGAGCGTTGCATTCGTGGCACGCTGCACGCCGCGAAGGTCGTTGCGTCCGGCGGCCTGACCCACGCGAATCATGGCGGCATATGACAGACCGGTGGGGACCATATACACAAAGGCGTTGAGGTCCAGCGTGACCTGGTGCGCGGCCAGCAGTGTCGTTCCCAGTCGAGCAGCCAGCAGGGACATAAACGTGGAGATACCGAGCTCCAGCGAAAACTCCACGCCAGACGGCCAGCCGATCCGCAGCAACGCACGCAGCCGCATCCCATCCGGGCGAAGCATGGCAAGGCGTGGCGTGAGATTCATCTGCTGGAAGGCAAGGACCACGCCGGGGATCAGGACCAGTAACATCCAACCGCGCACGATGGCCGTTGCCCAACCTGAACCTGCAATGCCCATGACGGGCATATGCCAGTGTCCGAAGAGGAACAGCCAGTCAAACAGCAGGTTCACAGCGCCGGCTGTGATCAACGATGTTGTGATGAGCGCCACCCTGAGGACTGACTGAAGAAAGCGTCGCAGCGCCATGTACACCATGAGCGGCGCGGTGGACCACACCAGAGCCCGTAAATACGCCTGCGTCGCCTCGGCAACTTCGTGCGACACACCGAGCCTGGGCAGGAGCCCGCCGAAGCCAAGCGTCAGCAGCATGACTACAGGTGTCGCCACACCCACAATCCACATGGATTGGGCGAGCATACGCACGCACTCCGTGCGATCGCCGCGGCCCGCAGCCTGGGCGATGTAGGTCTCAAGTCCATTCAGCAGGTAGATGGCGAAGAAGACGATGGCGTAGTAGATCGTATTGCCCAGGGAAGATGCGGCGATGGAGACTGCGGAGTGCGGCAGCCTGCCGATCATCAACGCATCGACGATGTACGTTGACATCCATCCCAACTCACCCAGCGCCAGCGGCAGGCCGATGCGCGTGCAGCTTCGGACTTCACCGAAGAAGGTAGAAGATGAGGGCACAAGACGTTGAGGTACAGGCACCGCGCTGTCCGCGCTATGAGAGGACGATGAGATGGCACTAGCTCCAAACTGTGGCAACCGATGAAAGTTCTGATGCCGTGTGAGTTAGTCACTTCGTCCGGTGGTTTGATGCCAGTGAAAGGTCCGCTGAGTTCTGTTTCAGATGCAAACAACAGTTGCCGCCACGTCTCTGGCTCCGGCGTTTCGCCTTATGCCGGACGCATCAGAACGACAGGAAGAGAGGGGTTCCATGCAGGTCGTCATTCTCTCGCCGCATCGCGATGACGCGGCGTTCTCCTGTGGTCTCCTTCTAGCCCGTTTGCTTCAGGCAGGTCACTCGCTGTGCATCGCGAATGTGTGCACGATCAGTAGTTACGCGCCATACCTTGCGGTTGGCGAGGGGGATCGAGCACAACAGGTTACGAAGGCGCGACGCGAAGAAGATGTTCGATTCGCCGACCGTCTTGTGACGGGTGCGAACAGCGCTTCTTCTGTCAGACGGATCGACCTTGACTGGCAGGATCTCCCGCTCCGATGGCAAAAGGATGACAGCGCCTCGCTTGCACCGAGTTCGTTACGGCCGAGGGAGGTAGAGGCCTTGGAGGAAGCGCTCAGAGGCCTGCCCTCCGCAGACATTATTCTTTGTCCGAAGGCGCTCGGAGGACATTTGGATCATCGCCTCGTCTGCCGCGCAGCACAAAGGGTCTTTCAGGCTTCCTCAATGGTCTTCTATGAAGATCTTCCATACGCGTGTGGAAAGTTGGCCAAGTCGTCATCGGAATTAGGTGATCTGGATGGTTTCGAGGAGGTGTGGCTAGGCACAAAAAACGTCGAACCAAGGTTGAAGCGAGATCTCTGCCTCAGCTACCCGTCGCAGATTGACGAGGCTGCTGCTGCCGCTATGGAGCATTACGGACAACTTCACGGCGGTGAACGCTTTCTGGCTCTGCCAGGGACCCTGCAAAGGCTGCGATCCGCGCTCGCTGGTGTGGGAGTTGTTGCGTGACAAGTGGCCATCGACCGGTCCCAGAGATCTCGATTCTTATGACGGCGCGGAATTCCGCGCCCTTCGTTGCGGAAGCGATCGAGAGCGTACTTAAGCAGGAGACGGCGCGCACCTGGGAACTACTCTTCGTGGATGATGGTTCCACCGACGCGACACTTTCCATTGTGACTATCATTGCCGATCGTCATCCGCAGTGCATACGTGTTCTGACGCATGACGGAGGTCATAACCGTGGCATCAGCGCGTCCCGGAACCTTGCGTTGAGACATGCGAAGGGCCAGTCGATCGCTTTTCTGGATTCGGACGATGTCTGGCTTCCACATCACCTGGAGACGATGACCTCGTTGTTGGACAGCATGCCGGAGGTAGCCATGGTCTACGCTGCGGCGGAGCGGTGGGTGGACGCCTCGCGTCCCTTTGACGAAGAGGCAGCGCGAGCAGGACAGTGGGGTAGCAACTACCTTCCGCCGCTGGTACCGGAAGGCGAACCATACGGCCTGCTCCCGCCCGGACAGCTTCTTGAGTGGTTTCTTCAGGACGAAAGCCTGGTGCCATGCATTTGTACAGTCCTAGTTCGCACGGAAATCGCTCGCAGGGTCGACGGCTTTTGCGATAGCTTTGAAGGACTGTACGACGACCAGGTCTTTCATGCGAAGGTAGCTGCGCTTCACTGGGTCTTTGTGCACGACGAGTGCGTTGCAAGATATCGGCAACATATCGATTCATGCTGCGCTCGAGCTCGAGCTGATGAGGAAAACGAACGACATCTCCGACATAGCTTCGACTTATTTCTGGCGACCGCGCTAGGGATCAGACCGTGATTGGTCTTCTAAAACGTTCGCAGGCACAACGCAAGCCGCGAGGCTTTTCTTTCGGGGCGCAGCAAAGATCGCCCTGTCAACCACAACTTAGGTCCAGACGTCTGCATTTAGCACATTGGCTTGGCGGGAATCTCGGCAATTCTGATGATCGCGCCATGGATCTTCCCGGGAGCCAACTCGCAATACAGTCATTGAGGCGGTCGCACCGGAAGGCGGCATCTGAACGCGATCCGGCCGCACCTTCCCGAGAACAGCGCTTATAAACTCCTAGATCAACAGCACGATTCCTTTGCTCTACATATGCCCTTTCAGGCTATATGGCCGTCTTTGCTAATTTCTTCGCTACGGCCCAACGCTTCTTCTGCGCAGCAGCAATACGTGCCTTACCCTCAGCGCTCATGCCACGTTTCACAGCCTTGACATGCGGCACGGTTGCGGCTCGCTGCGGAGCACTCGCTATCTTCTTAGGGCGTCCGGGACCACGCCTTATGGCGACAGGGACGGAATAGTCACTCAAGATAGAACGGGCCTGCATAAGCTTGCCAATTTCTGCATCGATCGCGGAGAGTATTTCGGTAGTGTTCATCATTCTATTTTACGAGAATCCGATGCACGAGCCAGGAGCTGATTCGCCGTATCGATAGACGTGGCGCCCGATGCTGGCTGAAACTGGCGGTACGGTCCCTACACCAAGCCGTTGCACAGCTTGCCGAGCACCTTGGCCCAAGGCGATCTGAACGCGTTTCCAAGGCTTATCCTGCGAGCGCAGTGTAGCCAGCTCGGAAAGGGTGCTCGATGCTGTATCGGCTGATAGTCGGCGTTCTCGTTGATCTGCACTCGTAGGAGCCGATTTCAGTCAGCGAGTACCCTAACTCGGACTTACCGATGCTTCTGTCCATCCAAGCGCCACCCCCGCGGTGAATGACTGAGGACTCATGCCAGACGGAGGCTCGTATGTGCTCCAGTAGCCGCAGCAGTACAGTCCTCAGATTGAACGGCTTGCGGCGTTACCTCACGATGACGATCGCGTCATGGGGCGGGTGTGCCTGTAAGACTGTTCCTAATTAGGGGTCAGATGTTCGCTAGCCATCGAAACTCATAGTCGAGTCAAGAACGTCATGAGCGCCTCGTCCGTCTTCCACGCCGGTCGGGCTCGCCCTATCGCCAACCTCTCAAGTTCGGAGCGGAAACGTTCCGGTGTGAATGCCAGAAACTCTTCGGCCTTCGTCAGCCTTGCGTAGCCCATGTACGCCGACAAAGCCGGCAGCAAGACATTCAGGTCGGCCCCCGACGCGATCCAATACTTTATGCGATGGACAGCGAACGTAGACCGGAAGTCCTGAAGTCGCGGTGTCTGTCCATGCGGACCCATCCCGACATCAGCCAGGTTCCGCAGTCGTCGGAAGCGCACGCAAAGACTCTTTCTATTCAGCGCCTGCCCCACAGAGGAGCGCAAAAGATGAACGTCTCGGGAACTGCTTCGAAGGGATCTCAAGTACTCCGAAAGCAGGTCTCGTAATTGTGCACTTATCGGCAACACACGTCCGCGCCGGCACGCTGTGGCGTTTAGGTTGATCTCGCATCGTCTGAGATCGAGATCCGATGTTCGCACCGACAACAATTCGTCCACAGTTGTCCCAGTGGCATAGAGCAGTATCAGCAGCATGCGCAGGGTATCGGCGCTCAACTCTACCCCGGGGGAGTGACATCGTGCCGTTGCTGAAAGGAGCGCCTTCACCTGAGTGTGCGTGTATATGAATGGCACGCGGTAAGTCTCCGGCTTCGGAGGGGCGGTGAGCGGAAGCGGAGGCATCAGCCCGCGGTCGGCATAGTGGGCAAAGAAACATTTCAACGCACTGAACTTGCTTACACGCGTGACTGACGTCGTCGCGCCCATACTTAAAAAGTTCGAGACCTGCAGAGCATCCACCTGCGTTATCTCGATGTTGCCGCAGTACTTTGCGAAACTGCGGAGTGTCGACTCACTACTCAAAAACGGCGAAGTGGACGACCGACGCGAAGCTACATATAGTGAAACGGCCTTGTTCAGCATCAAAGGACACCCCCAAGGTCTGCTTCAGCGACTCGGGCCAGCGCCCGATAGTCGGAATGCGCGTAAATGCTAACGGATTGAAGACCGCGGCGGCCCAAGAAGTCCGCGATTGCTTTGAGCGAAGTGCCTTTTCGCAAGAGCTCGGTGGCACAAGCGTGACGAAGCGAATGAAGCCCCCAATCGCGATCAAACACTTTCTGCGAGTTCATTAGTTTCCGCATAGCGCTCCCCAAGTTGACTGCAGGGCGGTGAGGCTTTTGGAGAGTAAGGAAGAGTTGCCGAAAACGCGATGACGGCCGCACCTCGCTCACGTACCGGATGATGGCATCGCCCACTTCTTTTTCCAGAGGAAACTGCTGTATCCGGCCTCGCTTTGAGCGGCGCACCGTGAGCACTTCGTCCCGCCAATCGAGGTCGTCCAAAGTGAGTCGCACCAGCTCAGACCGCCGAAGACCATACCGAGCGGCGAGCAAGAGGATTGCTTTAGCACGGCAGTGAGACTTCCCGGAGCAATCCAGCGCGGCCAGCAGGCTGCACACTTGCTCCCATGACGGGCACATCGCTGTTGCAGCTGAGGCGCCCGCTCTTTCCACACGGACGGTCCTGCTAAGGCCGCCGGCGCTCCAACCTCTCGACTCCGCATAGCGAAAGAAAGTCCGGAGAGATTGGGTTTCATTGATGCTCGTGCGATGACTCCAACCGCCGCTTCGGCGCTCGGAAAGAAAGACATCGATGTCCGCCAGCGATATAGAGATGAGACTATTGGTACGCGACGACATCCAAGACAGAAATCTTGTCACGGATGAAGCACACGATTGCGAAGACGCCGGGAGATAGCCGAGTTGTCCATCCATTGCGGCGATAAACTCTAGCAGCTGGGTCGCAAACCTGCCGCCCAACGCTGGCTTGCCGACGTAGGTACCTAAATACCGTGTCCAGCTGCGAGCTGCGGCAACGAAGATCGACTTCCGCTTTTTGCTTTCAGAATACCGGGCTTCCGACATCCAAACCTCCGCCGCTTGCCTGATAGCTGCTTCATCCACCAGCTCCTCGCTGGGCTTGCGCCGGAGTAGACGAACGACGTGGAGAAGATTTGAAGCCCGCTCCTTAGTGAATCGTCGCTGATGTCCCGCAGCCAGCAAGGAGCCGAGATAGGCTTCTCGTTCCCTGAGCATTGGCGCGCTTAGGTGCCGAACCATAGTATCCCGGTGACTGAATAGCTCCGCGATTACAGATGCTGTCCGGATGGGCTCTCGATTGTGCGTTGCATTTTGCCTTTCCTTTGCGACAAGCACCTGAATCCCCTTTGCGACTGAGATGCCGTTACGGTCAGTGAGGCTCAAAGTCCACCTTTGTTCTTCGCATCAGCGGACGATGGTCAGTGATTCGGCCAGGCGGTCGACTGGCAGGTCCTGTCAAGATCAGCTCATACGTTGGCGTGGGCTTAAAAGCGCATCTATAACCCTACGCTGCGTCTAAAGGAGCGTTTGACCGTATCAACCGCTTGCTTGCCCACTCGCTCCGTCCCAAAACATTAGAGTCCAAACCGTGGCCTAGCCTCTTAGACACGCCACCGACTGCCGATTGGACTGCTGCGCAGCAGCTGGCGAGACCCCGCCGTCGATGTGGCGGCCAGCTAGTCCGCAGGATATCGCCCAGGTTGTCATAACGCTAATAACCTCGACCACCTCACTGGCGAGAACATCGTCCCGAGTGGCGGCCTGCGCCTGACGTTAGCACGCAATTCGCTATGTCATGCAAATGCACGTTTGTGTAACGATCCTCGCGTCGGCCAAAAAGCAGATTAACGTGCGGCAAATCGACTCCGAACGTTTCCATTGATGATGGGTTTGCGCAGCAGATCCTTCGCGTAAGTTTTTTACGTTCGGAGGGGGCACTTTAACCGTAGGCGTCAAAAGCACTAACTTCCTGTTCCAAGCTGCAAAGAGCTGGACCGATGAGTCAAGAGATCGGCGTGATCAAGACTAGTGCAGGGCCTCCTGCCGACTGTAAGGTTTTAGAATTGCAAACAGCGAGATCTAATCCTCGCCGTTAGAGGCGCGCGCATCACACGCCTGGCGGCGTCCAGTCGTCAGAAGCCGTGATGCTTCCCTCTGACCACGTCCATTGAATCTTCTGATAGGCGAAGCTGATCTCTTCTCGAGGGTTGATGGCAGTTTGCGTCGGGTTCTGGTTGTCGGACATGTACTCGCGTATGGAAACAATGCTGGCGTTGGTGAGCGCAATCGTGTAGATGGTCTTCTCTGTGCCGACGCCGCCGATGCCGGCGTTGAGGAGCGGTCCCGAACACTGGAGGTTCCACTGGGGCAGGCTTTCATTCGTGCAAAGAGCCTGCATGAACATCGGTGAACTTTTGTCGAGCTCTTTGGTGATGATGAACGGCTTGTGGACGCGGAAGCCCCGCGGCAAGCCCGTGTTCGCATCGAGCGGAAGGGCGATGTCATGCGTGTAGGAGTGGACGAAGATGGTGTTTTCTCTGCCCTTTTGCAGAACGGAGCCATTGAAGTTTCCCTGCTTTTTGCCTTTCACGGTAAGGTAGGCATTCAGTGACATCGATTCATTTCTCCCTTAACGATGGATTGTTCCTGCTAAGTTCTTCACCCCGCTTTTTATATGTGAGCGCGGGGCATTTGTGTATAGATTTCTTCTTAGCACTGAGTATCGATGGCCGCATGGTTGAGACGACGTGAGATGCCCCTGAGCGTGACCGACGACGCTGCATTTGTAACAATCCCTCTCTTCAATCTCTTAGGGCCGTCTTCCTGACCAAGCATCAGTCCTTCTTCTTAGAATGATCTCGCATCGCAGCCTCCTGAGCGACCCAAAAGCTAAATAAGCGCAGCAGCGATCATAGGGACCGATCTCCTCGCTTCTGCGACGTCCGCGCCACGATTGGTTGGTTCTCCTCGAGAAGCACGGGCAAGAGATAGCGCAGGATCGCGGTTCTCATTGCCTGCTGCAGACGCGGACGGGCCCGCGGTGAAGAAATCATGAATTCGTCGAGGATGCCGCGGAATATCATGAGTGCTACCTGCCCATGATGAAGTGCCTCCGAGTGTGAAAGACTCGGCAGTTCTTTGGCAAGGCGCTCCGCAATGAAGTTGACGAAGGCCTGCCCTAGTTTCTTCTTGTCTTCGCGTGCGGAAGGTGCGAGCGGCGCATCGACCACAAGGGTATGGAACTCGGGACGCTTCTGGTTGAAGCTGGTACACAAATCAATCAACTCAGTAATGGCCGTTGTGAAGTCCAGCTCTTCTTCCGGATCAATCGATCGTTCTGCTTCGGCCATCTCGCGGGCATAGCTGGAAGCGAGCGCGCTGGCGATTGCATCCTTATTCGGGAAAAACTGATAGAGCGTAGCGGGGGACACACCTGCTTTTGAGGCGATCGCATTCGTGGTGGTCTCGTGGTAGCCGAGACGCCCAAAAACCAGCGCTGCCGCGCGAAGCAAATCCTGCTGACGCTGTTCTCCTCTGGCGTTGCGCTTTCGATTTGGATCGAAGACCGTCACATAGCCATCTTTGCAGAAGCAAGGAAACAAGTAAATACTTGCATCTCCGAAAAGGATGCAAGTATCTACTTGTATAGGAGGTGAGCAAGCATGTTCACAGTCATGGGAATCACGGGCAAGGTAGGCGGAGCAGTAGCGGATACCCTGCTCAAGGCAGGCAAGAAAGTGCGCGGCGTGGTTCGCAATCCGGAGAAGGCCAAGAGCTGGGCAGAGCAGGGCGTAGAGCTGATGACGTCGGCATTCGACGACGCAAAGGGGCTCTCCCAGGCATTCGCGGGGTCCGAGGGTGTGTTTTTGATGGTACCGCCAGACTTTGCCCCAGCTCCCGATCTGCCGGATCAAAAGCGCAGCATCAAAGCCATGCTTGAGGCTTTAGAAATGGCGAGGCCCGGAAGGGCTGTGTTTCTTTCCTCCATCGGTTCAGAGCAGGCGAGCGGACTGGGACTGATCACGTCCACGCACCTCATGGAGGAAGCGATGCGCACGCTTTCGATCCCCGTTGCATATCTGCGTGCGGGTAGCTTTATGGAGAATTGGTTAGGGATGGTGGACCACATTCGCACGACCGGCGAGATGCCTTTCTTCTACGCGCCACTCAACCGCAAATTTCCCTTGGTCGCCACGAAAGACATCGGCTTGGCTGGCGCGAAGGTGCTACAGGAGGACTGGACGGGCGAGCGCGTACTCGAAGTCGATGGGCCAGAAGGCGGAACGGACCTATATTCGGTGGCAGCCGCGTTCGGCGAAGCGTTGGGCCGCGAAGTGGAAGCAGTGCCGCTGCCCGAGCGGGCATGGCAAGCCGCTCTGGAGAGCATGGGTACTCCGGCAGATAGGACTGGTTTGTATATCGAGATGGTGAAGGGGTTCAACTCAGGCTGGATTCACTTCGGCAATCCTGGGACCGAGGCATTCCACGGACCAACGACCGTCGAAGTCTTCTCGCGCGGGATCAGGTAGGTCCCGATGCGATCTGGTGGTGCTCAGAGATGAGTCACGGAGTCTGAGCGCCACTATGATTACTTGATAACTAGAAGTCGCACTCGTCATTGACGCGGTCGAGGGACATCTACACTCTGCCAACTTCCGTTAGCAGCTTTTCTCGTTCCTTATCCGGTCCGGGATGGACAATTGAGAGGCCCAAGAGTGCATTACCCTAGAGTCGTCTCTTCATACAATCCGAAAATCGCTGGTCAAAAAGTGGTGAGTGAACACATTGCCTGATGAAGACAAGAATTTCGAATCACAGATTGCCCGGTGGGAGAGGTCGCAACAGGCGGGCTTGCCTATTGAGAGTCATGTGCGTCCTTCGGATCTTACGCCCGATCTCTTGATGATGGAGAACAGTGCAGCGTGGAAGAAGATCATTGATCGAGCTCTAGCCACGCCATCGTACATTCGTTCCGGGTTAGCTCAGATAAGGCGACAATCCAACTCTGCGAGTCGGGGTTCATAGCAACCTGGTCAAACGGATGCATACGTCTAAGCCGGACTGCCGGAATGACTGTGTCCAACCTCCTTCAGGAGGATCGCAGCGCGCTGAGCGCTGCGATCCTCGCGCGCGCTCGTGCGGTGCAAAGGCTAGGAGGAATGCCTCGACGCTACTTAAACAGTAGCTTCCTTCAATAGAGTCCTAAAGAGGGCGGTCTTTGTCCAAGATTGGACAATCCGCTCTCGACCCACAAGGAGCTTCCGCTCCGCGCTCAGGTGCAAGGTGGACGCAGACTGGTTCGTGATCCTCTGCGACGTCTGAAACCCTCGTCTTCAGATGGGCTCGCGGGCCAGCTTGATGATGCGTACCGACTGTAAGCTTCCGGTAGGCTCAGCGGACGGCGACGTTTGAGCAGAACTCATGTTCGGTGCCTCAAGATATTTCTCAGTGGCGGATATTTCGTATCATTCACCTCGTGCCCTCCCGAGAGCATCGCTGGAGAATGGATCCGATGACAGCAACGCGACGTCAGTTCTTAAAGAGTAGTGGGGCCTTGGCGGCGGCTGCCGCGGTTCCCACGGTTCCTGTCGAAGATGCGATTGCACAGACGCATGCGGACAGATCTCTGACGCCAATGCTGCCCCTGAGCGACTACGTGAATATGCTGCAAGGCACTAACTCAAACCCTCAGTTTTCGCGCGGGAACACGCTGCCGATCGTTGCTGAGCCATTCGGGATGGTGCATTGGACGCTCGAGTCGCGAAGTGGCTCACCGTGGATGTTCTCTCCCGAGGACCAACGTCTCCAGGGCTTCCGATGCACGCACCAACTGAGCCCGTGGCTCGGGGATTATGGATGGTCGACAATCATGCCGGTAACAGGCGAGCCGGACTTGCGTGCGAGCGCCCGGGCCTCGTCGTATCGTCCGAGCGAGCTAGCGGCGCATCCGTACGGCATCAAGGCCAACCTGCTTCGCTACAGTATCGATGCGGAACTGACGCCGACCTGCCGCGGTGCCTTGCTGCGCGTTGTAAGTCGACTCGATGAGCCCGTTTCACTGATCATCGACGTCCCCGAGCCTGGCGCGGAGTTCACTTGGGACGGCGACAAAGGTGTGCTCATGTGGAAAACCTCGGCAAATGCAGGGGGCACCTTCGATGGTTTTGCTACTTACTACGTCCTCCGGGTCGGATTCGCAGGTCTGTCGTTCGAGCAGAGAACAGTAAAGGCCACAGCGACCGGCCGAAATAATGCCGGCAGCACGGTGGGTCTGCTTCATCTACACGCCACAAAGGCGCAGGTGGCGATCGGGCAATCGTTCCTTTCGTTTGAACAGGCGTCATTCAACCTTGAGACAGAGATTGGATCGAGCAGCTTCGATGCAGTTCAGGCGAAGACCAAGGCCATGTGGGATGAGCACCTGGCGGCAGTGAAGATCCACGGTGCCACCGAGACCCAGATGCAGACGTTTTACTCCTGTTTGTTTCGCACGTTGCTCTTTCCGCGCACGTGGCACGAGGTCGACGCAAGAGGCAAGACGGTACATAGAAGTCCATATACAGGCAAGCTCACGTCGGGCGTCATGTATGCGGACCACGGGTATTGGGACGTATATCGCGCCTGGTATCCCATGATGACGCTGCTCTATCCGGAGCGACTGGGCGAGATTCTACAAAGCTGGGTTAATGCCGGTACGGAGGGCGGATGGATGCCGCAGTTTCCTTGCCCGGGATATCGCGCCTGCATGACAGGGTCGCTCATCGATTCGCTATTCGCCGATGCCGTGGTGAAGGACATCGCGGGCTTCGACAGGGAAGCTGCATACCAACTGCTGAAGAAGCACGCCACCCAACCCGGCGACCCAGCAAAAGGATACGGACGGCGCGGACAGGAAGCGTACACGAAGCTTGGTTTCGTTCCTAACGATCAGGTCGAGCAGTCGTGCGTCGAGTCGCTCGACGCGCACTACGGCGATTTTTGCATCGCGCAGATCGCGACGAAGCTTGGACACGCGGACGATGCTGGTATGTTCGCAAAGCGCTCTCGCGACTGGCGGCTTCTCTTTGATCGTGACACCAAATTCTTTCGTGGCAAGAACTCCGATGGATCGTGGGTCCCGAATTTTCGTGAATACCAATGGGGATCGCCATACGTTGAGGGCTGTGCGTGGCAGCACCGATGGAGCGTTCCGCACGAACCTGAGGCCATGATGGAGGCTTTCGGTGGCAAGGAGGCGTTCGTTGCGGAACTCGTTAAATGCGTGGAGCAGGAACCCAGATTTGAGGTCGGCGTCTACCACCAGGAGATCCACGAGATGAGCGAAATGGCTGCTGTCCGCTTCGGACAATATGCACACAGCAACCAGCCGTCTCACCACATCCTGTATATGTTTACGGTTGGAGGGCGTCCGGACCTGACTCAGAAGTGGGTACGCAAAGTTCTCACTGAACTCTACTCCCCGCAGGATTTCTGCGGCGATGAAGATACGGGTGCGATGGCCGCCTGGTATGTACTGAGTTCTCTGGGCTTGTACTCACTATGCCCGGGCAAACCTCAGTGGCTGCTTGGCTCCCCCCTATGGAAGTCTGCTGAAGTGCGTATGGGGCTGAAGGGGACAACTGTGAACCTCGAATCGATCGGAAACCCGGCTACGAAACCGTACCGTGCTTCCATCTCCGTTGATGGTGTCCTACACAGCGGCGATTTCGTGCAACATGCGGACCTGACAAGGGCACGGGTTCTGAGATTCACTCTAAAGGCTTAAGCGCCCGCTACGTTATCGGTGCGAGGGAGCACCGGCCGGCCACCCCTAGTCCAGACACTGTGCACCTTCTACTCAAAGGGACCGCCTGTCACCGCGACCACCTTGTGGCGGCGAAGCTTCGTCAAGTACCGTTCGCGGATTATCGTCCGTTTTCGCGGATCAGACAGGGTGCTGCGGCAGTAGATGCTCGTTGTGTACCGTGGCTCGCGGACTGGCATCGTGTTGTACGGAGCGAGATCGCCGATGCGCTCATCGAGGTCACCAACAACGTCTAGTCCTCTTACCGTTGGTGCTGGGGACCCTTTCAACTCGAAGAGGATCGATCTAGGGTCAACCTCACTGACAGCGATATCGCCGTGCCAAGTCGCCCGTGCAAAAACGATCCCCACAGAGCCTCAAAGTGTTTCTCTGTTCACTTCATCCGTGGATCAAATGCTTCAGAAACCCAGTTGGGTTGATGACAGTTACATCCTGGCGAATATCTTCCGGAAAGTCTCGCACGTTACCTGTCACGAGCCATGCTCCGGAGATGTGAGCCAGGGTGAGGAATTGGATGTCGGCAGGATCCGGGCCTTGCCGCCAGCTGATACCCGGATCGGGAAGCTGCAGACTCTCTTCAATCAGGAACTCCAGCCAGAGAGGAGGGAAGCCATACCTAGCGAACTTGGTGCGTCTCGCAACTTCGCGGTATTCCTTGATGATGCTTGGGCAGGTAACGGTTTGTACTTGGCCTTCGAAGACCCAATCCATCAGTAGCCGCGCCGGCACACCGTCAGGCCTGATTCCTGCAGACACGATCACGTTGGTATCGAAGACAGCCAGTCTCATCGGTCTTTATCGCTTACGCTTGGAACGCACCTGGCTGACTTCTTTGTCGATCTCTTCCTCGGTGAGGGGAGGTGATGCGTTCGCTAGCTTCCAGCTGTTTCGAAGACTGGCTTTGGCAATCGCGCGACGCAACTCACGATCTTCGGCGGCGACGTCGCCCATCACTGGTACCAGAAAGAACGTGGGACCGTCCTGACCAGAGAGCAGAATCGTCTCCCCAACGGGTACGGCTTGGAGTGCTTTTGTTCCTCTCGTTCGGAACTCTCGAAGTGAAATCTGACGCATTGGATCCCCTGGATGTAGTGTAGCCAATTCGACTACGCGTCTCAAGCACGGAACCAGGTTTCAATCTTTGACCAACCGGCCGGACTTGCCGTTCGTGCCGCGTGGGTACGAGGTCCAGCGTGGGGCCATTAGTGGGGCCAATCTGGGGCCATTAAGGGTTTCAGAACGTTGCATAAAGCACGGTTACGTTCCAATCCATACCGCCTAAGTCGTTGATAATGCGTAGCCCTGACAACTCCTAAGGCGAAGGTCGCAGGTTGGACTCCTGCCCGGGTCACCACTTAAATCAACAACTTAGGTTTTGCAAAGAGCTCAACTGGGCCGTTCGAGGGGCCATTCAGGCCCTTTGCCAGGGCGTACGTCGTGTCGAACGAGAGACCGACCCTCATACGCCGGGTGAACTCTACCTGCAGGGATTGGTAGCTGGCCGTCGCGGAGGAACTTCGATCGGTGAGCCTGTAGAACTTCGGGAACGGCTACTCCGCCTGCGACACGCTGAGCCTGGGCAGGACAGCATTAAAGCCAAGCGTCAGCAGCAGAAACGACGAGCAGGCGGCTCCATTGTGCCAGTTCGAACAACCATCCCGTCACAGCATCTATCTACCTTTCCACCGTGCTCAACAAGGTGAAATCCATCCCCGCGCTTTTCCTGTGGATTCCTGGCGTCCTCACACTCTGCGCTCTCTCTTTTGCTCTCGGTCGGCATCTCTACCCGGGTCCCACGACCATTTACACAAACGTCCCCGCGGACCTGTCCACGACTACACCGAACTCTCCTGTTGAACCCACGCAGGTTTACGCGCACAACCTGTTGCTCCGCAAGGGAGATCACTTCCGCGTTTATGTTCGCTGGATTCGGGGCCGTATGCTCCGCACCAGCGCTGCCCGCAATCCGTCCTTTGACGATCCCAATTCCTCCGTCCTCGAAATCGACAAAGGCCTTATCAACGTAAAGCTCGCCGATATCGCCGACTTCTTAAACAGTGATGCCTCCAACAAAGCTCCGCTCAAGAACATCAAGATCTTCAATGAGAATGGACAGATCCGTCTCCAAGGTACGGTCCACAAATTGGTCTCACTGCCGGTTCGACTTGACGGCACGTTGACTCCTCTCCCAGACGGTCGCCTGAAGTACCACCTAGTCAAGCTGAACGTCCTCAAGATGCCGATGAAGGGCCTCTTTGGACTATTCCATATTGACCTCGCGGACCTCGCCTCCAAGTCCCAGACCCCGGGTGTCCAGATCGTTGACAACGACGTGTTCTTCGACACTCAGCGACTGCTTCCACCGCCACACATTCACGGCCAGATCACATCGGTGAGTGCCTCGGAGTCCGACCTGACTGTCGTCTACGGCAGCGCAGGCCAAGACGAGCAGAATCTGGCGCGCTGGCATAACTTCCTGCGCCTTTCCGGCGGCGATCTGGACTTCGGCAAACTCACCATGCACCAGGTAGACCTCACCATGATCGACGCGTCGAAGGATCCATGGTTCGATCTGGACCTCGTCAATTACCAGGCGCAACTCGTCTATGGGACGACGCGCATGACGGAAAAAGCCGGGCTCGAGATCTACATGCCAAACCTCGATAAGCTGCCGCCAGGAAAGTCTCCGCAAGGCGTCACTCTCGAGTGGCTCAAGAATCGTAATGCTGCACCCCCATTGAGTGTCTTGTCTCCTGGCGTCAACTAGAAGTCAACCTAACCGCTATCACTGGGTCTGGAATTAATGCAGCGTCCTATGAGTATGCGACAACGGATCATCGCTCCGCTCAAGCCGGCTCTGCATCACCGCACCTTCTAGTGGCGTCTTCACAGTGTTTGGTAGCCAACCAGCATCCACATCACCCACCACTCACTCGCCAAATGCCAATCTTGAAACGATAAGTTCGAGCCAGTTCTCAAACGTTTCGTGCACTTGGCTGGTGCGGAGATATTTTCTTACGAAGGCCCCGCGAACTTCACGCGTGTTAGCTCTTATGTTGGTTCTTCGCCAGCTTCGGGGTACGTAGCTTTTGCGCCGCAAAATTGGAGAGTGTAGCATCGGTGCGCGGCTACCAACCGAAACTCAGGAGTACTATGCCAGCATCCCAAGCGGCCAAGACTTTTCAGAAGCTATTTCTACAGATTTGCCCTGCGGTCTTATGCTTCGCCCCGTTCATCAATGCGATGTCGCAGATGCCGCTGCGGACGTTGATCGTCGGCGTCGATCATCGTCAAACGGTCTCGTTGAACGGGCAGTGGCACTACCTGGTGGAGCAGCCTCCGGCCCGCGAGCTCTATGACGATCAAGGTAAGGTTCGGGATGGTGGGTACGCTCAAAACACTCGACCCAATATTACTTCCGGACCCCACAATACCGAGTATGACTTCGCCGATGCCCCGACACTGAAGGTGCCCGGAGACTGGAACTCACAGGACCCGACCCTATTTCGTTTCGAGGGAGTTGTTTGGTACCAGCGTGATTTTCAGTTTGAGCCAAAGCCTGAAAGCCGCACGTTTCTTCATGTGGGCGCGGCGAACTATCGGTCGTTCGTCTGGGTAAATGGCAAGCGCATCTGCCAGCACGAGGGCGGCTTCACACCTTTTGATTGTGAGGTCACCGCAGCCGCGCACAGCGGCGTGAATGCGGTTGTGATCGCCGTGGATTCAACCCGTCACAAAGATGACATACCAACCGTCTCGTATGACTGGTTCAATTATGGTGGCATCACTCGGGACGTCTCGCTGGTCAGCGTGCCGGAGCATTTCATTGATGATTACGATATCCACTTGCAACACGGCAGCGCCTTCGCCGCTAAGGATGCACGGACTTTGTCGGGCTACGTCCATGTGCAGGACGCGCCCGCCGGAACTTCTGTGACCCTGCGTGTCCCAGAGGCTGGTGTGACCAAGACGGTGTCTACTGATGCCAATGGCCGGGCTGGATTCACCGCTGAGGCTTCGACTTTAAAGCTTTGGTCGCCGACATCTCCGAGGCTCTATCGTGTGAGTGTTGCGTCCGGCGCGGATGCGATCACAGATGACATTGGGTTTCGCGACATCCGCGTCGACGGCACGAAGATCCTACTGAACGGCAACCCCGTCTTCCTCCAAGGAGCAAACGTGCATGCGGAGGCACCAGTCCGCGGCGGACGCGTGAATACCGATGAGGACGTAAAGAACATCTTCGGCATGCTTCACGACTTAAACGCCAACTTCGCTCGTCTATGCCACTATCCCCATGACGAGCGGATGGAGCGGTATGCGGATCGTGATGGAATCATGCTGTGGTCGGAGATTCCGCTTTGGCAGCGCATCTCCTTTGATAAGAGTGATGTGTATGACAAGGCCGTCGAGATGCTCCATGAGATGATTCGCCGCGACCGCAATAAGGCCTCGGTCATCTTCTGGTCCGTTTCCAATGAGACCCCGAACAATCCGACGCGCACGAAGTTCCTTACGGATCTTGCGAATGAAGCTCGCCACACCGACCCGACGCGGCTAATCACTTCCGCCCTGATTGGTCCACGTGTGGCTGAAGACAAGATCAGTCAGGACGACCCGTTGATGCAGGCTCTTGATGTCGTCGGTCAGAACGAATACATCGGCTGGTATGAAGGGCAGCCGGAAGAAGCCGATCGCAAGGTGTGGACGTTCTCCATGAATAAGCCTCTGATCTTCTCAGAATTTGGAGCCGAAGCGAAGTTTGGTAATCACGGTGGCAATCACGATCGCTGGACCGAAGAGCAGGAAGCGAATGTGTATGAACATCAGTTCGCAATGATGCGGAAGATCCCACAGGTCCGAGGTGTGACGCCGTGGGTTCTAATGGATTTCCGCTCCACAACCCGCAATATTCCCAAGTTGCAGGATGGTTATAACCGGAAGGGACTCTTCTCCGAGAAGATGGAAAAGAAGAAGGCGTTCGAGGTCGTTCGCAAAGCGTATAAGGAACACGCCATCGGCAAGGCGGAGTAGGAACGATCACACGCAAGAAAGAGGAGCGGCTCAGAAGCCGCTCCTCTTTCTTATATGCATTGCGTTCTTTTAGAACAGAATGCGTGCACCAAGTTGCATCTGCCGCGGTGGAAACGCGGACGAGATGGTGCCGAAGTTGCTGCTGCTGGTGTTCAGGTTGAGACCGTTGAAGTTGGTGCGATTGAGCACGTTGAACATATCGGCCTGCAGTTTAAGGCGGGCAACTTCTCCAAACGGGAAGGTCTTGGAGAGCGTCGCGTCCGTCTGTGCCAGACCGGGCCCGACCACTCCACCGACAGGAGCGTTACCGTAGTGATTTGCCTGCGCCTTTGCAGTCGTCACGTATGGCTTTGCACTGTCGTTACACGTGCCTCCCGCACCGTTGTTCAGATAACCGCAGATACCCGCATGTGCGTTGTAGACGCGGCCTTGACCTGAAACGTAATCAGCTCGTGTTGTGCCAAGCTGGATCGTCGAAGTCTGCTGGATGGTGTAATACGCGCCGCTCTGCAGGCGCGCCACGCCGCTCAGTTGCCACCCGCCTGCTACTTCACGCAGCAGGAAATTGCGGCCCTTGAGCTCCGGAGCCTGGATCGTGAAGCTCGCGACGAACGCGTGACGACGGTCGTTGGAGAGGGGCCCATAGTTGTAAGCAAGATCGCGCCAGTTTTCAAGCGTAATGTTGTTGCCGGCAGAGTCGCCTAATGCCTTGGAATAGGTGTAGGAGAGTGTGGCTGTGATGGCTCCGCTTCGTTTGGAAGCGAAGACCTGGAGTGCGTTGTAGTTGTAGTTGGAGTCAAAGCGGTTGGAATTGATCGCGTTGAAACCCCGGTAGGGATTGAATGCAGCGATCGAGGAGTTCGGTGTGGCGGAGTTCTGGTTTGCGAAGACTGGCGCCAGATCCGGGATGTTGATATTTGGCTGACGCAACTGGTGATGAGCGACGCTGCCAACATAATTGGCTTCCAGCAGCACCTTGCCTGGTAGCTGACGTTGCACTCCCACGCTGTACTGCCAGGTGTACGGCGTCTTATTTTTCGGGTCGACCGCACTGATCGCTGCCTGCAGCCCGGTGCTATTGGCCGAGAGCGATGTGAGTGTCGCCAGATTCCCGACACCGAACTGTGTGTTCTGTAGGAAAGGCGGCAGGTTCAGCTGGCTGAACACAAGGTTTCCCTGGGGACGGTAGTAGAACAATCCCGCGCCACCACGGATGGATGTCTTGTCATTCGCGGCGTAGGCGAAACCGAAGCGCGGTCCAACGGCGCCATTCATCTTGTAGAAGCCGCGAGGTGCGCCTGCAGGGATCAATCCGAACAGCGAGGTGTTCACGTTAGGGACACGCTTCTGTTGGTCCTGCGGAACGCCGTCTCCCACACGAACCAGGCCGTTATAAGGATTGCCGACACCCGGATTCGCCAGGGAGCCTCCGGCGCTAACCGATACGGCATTCGCTGCGTTGTACGCCGCGGGGTCGAAGTTCGTCAGGTTATTGCCTTGTGCGTAGAACGGCTGCAGCCACTGATAGCGCAGTCCCAGATCGAAGCTGAGGCTTCTTGTCGCACGCCACTGATCTTGTACGTAACCTTCAATCTGATTAAAGCGGAAATGACCCACGGGGTCCGCGCTGTTTTCCGAGTACGATTGGAAGTTACCCAGGAAGGCATCGGACAGCGAATAACAAGTCGTATTAAAGGCCGCCTGTCCGCAATTACTGGACCGGGCCGTGGCCGTCCCATTCTGGCTGAAACCTACCGTCCCCGTGTAGTTTGATCGACCGTTTTGATCCACGCGGTCGCGGATGTAGGCGATGCCGAACTTCATGTTGTGATCGCCCTTTACATAGGTGACGTTGTCCGCGATCTGGATATCCGTGGACGGCGAGATCAAAGAGAAGTTGGGTCCCTGAAAACCGGCAAAGTTGCTGATGTTTGTAATCGGGATTCCGTTCGGATACGGACCCACACCGGGGTAGAGCTTGTTGAACCCAAAACCGTAGGTCTCCCGTTTCCAGTTATTGCCATACGGCGGGATGCGCTGTGCAGCCCAGCTGGCGTTCGCCTGCACCTGGTTGATCAGGTTCTGTCGTATGGTCCAGGTTTCGCTGACCAGGTAGCTCTGCCCGGGGCGATTTCGTGTGGTGGGCGTGGTGTTCAGGATGCCCGAGTTTGCGAAGGTGCCAAATGGATCAATCAAGGTGTTCTGGTCATGAATCCAGCGTGCAAAGAGAGAGTGCCGGGGGCTGATGACGTAGTCGAATCGAACCAGATCCTGGTGAAAGTCGAGAGGGTTGGATGGAGCGAGGGTCAGGTTATTCGACGGGATGCCACCGTCACGATAACTCAGCCCTCCACCGATGATGGTTTTGTATACGTTCGCGATCGCCTTACCATCCACCGACATCAGTGCAGAGATGTTGTTGTTTGGGATGGGAGTGCTCGTGCCCGGAAAATATAGCTGGCCGAAGCTACCGCTGGTCGCCGAGCATACGCCTGCGCCGTTGAAGGTGCCAGGATTACCGGATGCATCCTTCGATGCAGAACACAGGGCGCTGAAGTCTCCGTTTAGCATCGCCGTTGTTGGCACCGTGAAGGTGCTGGCAGTCGCCTGTTGACGCAGCCGTTTCCATTCTTCCCCTACAAAGAAGAAAAGCTTGTCGCGAATGATTGGGCCGCCGATGAAGAAGCCGAAGTCGTTATAGATCAGCTGCGTCTTTTTACGAGCGATGTAGTTCGTGGCGTCAAGATAGCTATTGCGATGGAATTCGAAAGCGCCTCCGTGGAAAGCGTTGGAGCCGCTCTTGGTCACTATGTTGAACGTAGGGCCTTGCGTGCGACCGTATTCCGCAGACGAGTTCGACGTGTTGATCTTGACTTCGCTGATGAAGTCGGGACCCACGTTGTTCATGAGTGAGCCGTTCGAGCCGGCCACCTGGTTATAAGCTCCGTCAACTGTCAGATTATTGGAATCAGAACGGTTGCCATTGATGGTCTGGTTATTCGAGGCCAGCGATGTCGTGACCGCGAAGATATCTGGATTGGTCACGACTGCGCCGGGAACCAGTGTGAGCAACTGCGTGTAGTTGCGTCCATTCAGCGCAAGGTTCTCCACCTGCTTGGCATCAATGACGCGGGAGAGTTCACCCGAGGTCGTATTAAGCGTCTCGATCGCGCCGCCCTGGACCTCCACCACTTCGGAGACCTGACCCAGCTGCATCGCAAAGTTCGATGTCACCTTAGCGTCTGCGGTGATGGTGACGTTTGATTGCTGTGCAGTACGAAAGCCGGACTGTTTCACCGAGATCACGTATTCGCCGATGGGCAGATTTGTGACGATGTAGTTTCCGTCCGAGTCGGATGTCGCCATGCGAGTCGTCTGGGTTGTTACTGAAGTGATCGAGACGGTTGCGTTTGGCACTGCCGCTCCGGTTTGATCTGTGATGACGCCGGAGATCTGTCCAAAGCTGCTTTGCGCATGCGCACAAATACTGACCAATGCCAAAGGACTTGCAAGGGCAACAGCGCGCCACAACTTATGTGGATCGTTCATTAGGGCTCTCCTAAGTGCCGCAGTTTTGACGACTCATAGGCCGTCGATTTTCGGGCGTGGCCATTAAACGCTGAGAGCCGGTCAGTCTGTCAATTAATCGATGGAATACGTTAGTCGGCACAAAGCTTCACAGCGTCGCGATGAGAGCACCTCCGTGCTGCCGGAAACACGTGGCGCGGGGGAGGGAGGACCTGAGGGGCTGGGAAGACGAACGGTCATTCCTGCCTTCTTCCGAGCCTTGCTCGGGCCGTCTACAACGTGGTGACTTGACGCGTCGGATTCATCGGTGGAAAACGTATCAGGTCGGATCGGACCGCTGAACCTCTCCCTTACCAGCGAACGTAGTCCGCGAGAGCCGGGAACATCGTGAAGATGACCGAGATCGCGCCGTCAGTGCCTGCACCGCTCCGCGCGACCGGCCCGACGAAGCGCTTGGAAAAATTACTGCAGCCACCCAGGCTCGATGAGTGCTTGGGCCTGTTCTCGCCGGTTGTCATCGGAACTGGTGAAGTCAGCCAGTTCACGCTGCGGGCGCAGCTTGTAAAACGGCGCAACCCGCTGGAGCTAGAAATGCCGCCGCCTTCAAGAAAGAACTCCGAGTCCGGTTCTAGTCAGCAGCCTCAATTTCCGGCATCGATTCGGTTGACGCGACGGCTTGCGGACATTACCTTAATCGTGTGATCGTCTCCGCTCAGAACTGTTGTTGCCGCTGTCGCTTCAACTAAGCAGGCACCAGTTCGGCGCGTTCACATTCTCGCGTTCCATCCCATCGCTGTATTGAAAGAGTGAGCCCACGCTCCGCGCGTGGTGCTTCATTCGCTGCTTATGCAGCTCGGAGTCCATCCCGTGTCCCTATCTATTTTTTCCCGTCCATGGGAGCGCCACGCTCTCACGACTTTCGCCTTCGCGGCCTTAACCACAGCTGGTTCCGCACTCGCGCAGACCACCGGCAACGGCAGCATCACCGGGACCGTCACGGATACAAGCGGAGCACGTATCCCCAAAGCACGGGTGACGGTAACGGAAGCCTCCACCCACCTCCAGCGCTCGACTGTTACGAATGCCGAGGGCCTCTACGTGCTGCCGGCTTTGCGCCTTGGAACCTACTCCATCACGGCTGAGAGCGAGGGAATGGCCCTTACACGCCGGAATGACGTTGTACTGGATGCCGACTCCACTCGCAGCGTCGACCTGATCGTATCGGTCGGCAATGCCTCCGATGCAGTGACTGTCACCGCCGCTCCCCCAAGCATTGAGAATGCATCCGGCGCACTGGGCGGATTGATCTCAGGCATCCAGATCACCGAATTGCCGCTCAATGGAAGAAACTTCAGCCAGCTGCTGACACTGGGAACCGGAGTCTCCTCTTCGCAGACAGGCCTGCGTATGGGGAGCGGCCAGGAGGGTAATCCGCTTCTCTCGATCAACGGCGGGCGGCAGAACGCGAATGCCTTTACCTTCGATGGCGTGCTGGCGATGGACACCGGCGGCAACCGCGGAATCAACCTTTTTCCTCCGCCGGAAGCGATTGGCGAGATCCAGGTTCACACCAGTAACTACACGGCGGACATCGGATCGTATGGATATGGTCAGGTGAACGTCGTTACACGTACGGGTGGCGCGAGCTATCACGGCGATGTTTATGACGTTTTCGCGAACGACGCACTGAATGCGAAGAACTTCTTCAATACCCAGAAGCCGCCGCTGAAAGACAACAATTTTGGATACGACATCGGAGGCCCCATCGTACCGGGCGCTAAGAGTGGCTTCGGGCGGGGTTTGTTCTTCTTCTTCTCGCAGGCGTGGGACAAGCGCTCCGGACCAGAACTTACTTCTTTTACCTCGCCACCACAAAGTACTTTCACAGGTGTTGTACCAACCGTCGCGATGCGTTCCGGAGACTTTTCGGCGATCGCAACACCGCTCAGGAATCCGTCGACAGGCTTGCCCTTTGCCGGGAACCGCATCACGAACATTGACCCCAATGCACTGATCCTTCTGAACACATACATTCCGCTTCCGACGAACACGGCAGCGGCAGCGGGCAGCACCAACTGGGTGGCGAGTCCGAAGAGCAGAACGGAATGGCGCGAAGAGTTGGCACGCGTCGATGTCAACTTTGGCGAACGCGACAGCCTGCTTCTGCGATATGCGCACGACAGCTGGTCTCAATCGCAGGCAATCCTGAAGCCGTCCAACCATGCTTTTACTACTATTGGGGGTAACTTCTCCAAGCCCGGCTCAAATACGGTCGTACAGTGGACGCATATCTTTGGACCGCATCTTGTGAATCAGGCTATCGCTGGGTACAGCCGCAATCAGATCACGCAGTCGCCGAACGCCGCAGCGCAACGGCCCGCTGGGTTAAATATCCCGTCACTCTTCAATGCAAACGTAGCGAATGTCATTCCCTCCCTCTCATTTGGGGGAGGCTATAGCGGCATCGGTGCCCAGGGCCTCACGAACAACACGAACAATGTGTTTACCTATCGCGATGATCTCACTTATCAGCTCGGTGTCCACACGCTGAAGGCCGGTTTGAACACGCTACGCATTCAGAAGTTCGATCGTTTTCCTTACGCGGGCCAAGCCGGCACCTTCACCTTCGACGGCAGCGTGACAGGGAATGCAATTGCAGATTTCCTCACCGGCCGCGCCTTTTCTTATTCAGAGCAAGGCACGATTCCAAACGCATATCTTTTTTCCAACATGTACGAGGGCTATCTCCAGGACACCTGGAAGGTGCGGCAAAACCTGACCGTGGACTACGGCGTGCGCGATACCGTTTACACCGGCGCGCCGAACGGCTATGAGAAGTACGACCGGATCAGCACCTTCATTCCCTCACTTTACGTTGCCGCCAATGCTCCAACGGTTTTGCAGTCAAATGGTGCCTTGGTCAGCGGTACGGGGGAACCGACCAACGGTCTAATCACACCCACAAACCAGAAGGGCCTTCACTACTCGCGCGCGCTGAGTGGACTTCGTAACAACATCGGACCGCGCGTCGGCTTTGCTTACACGCCCGGGAAAGCAGGGCGCACGGCGATTCGTGGAGGCTTTGGAATTTTCTACCACTGGGACAATGACAACCACGAGAATGGCGGTCAGAATCCGCCTTTCTCACAATCGGGAACGGCCTTCGGTGTGGCGCTTAGTTCCTTCGGCAATACTTCCGCGACCACATTCCCTGCGACACTGAATGTCTGGGATCCTCGGAAACTCTACGCGACGATCTCGCAGTACAGCCTGACCGTGGAGCAGCAGCTTCCCGTCGCCACCACACTCAGCATCAGCTATGTCGGCAACCAGGGCCGGCATCTCGATCAGACGCCAAACATCAACCAGCTGCAACCGGGACAACTGCCGGCATCGGGCACGAACGTCAACTACCTGCGGCCATACAAAGGCTATGCTGCGATCAACTACGATGTTCGCTCCGCCTCAGCTAACTACAACGCGCTGCAGGTGAATCTGCGCCGCCGCTTCCAGCATGGCTTGTCCTTCGGGGTCGCTTATACATGGTCGAGGGCGCAGGTACAGCAGGTTGGTCAGAGTCAGTTCTTCAACGAACGCGGTCTGGGCTCCTACGACCGAACGAACATCCTTGCACTGAACTACGTCTGGCAACCCAACTACTTCCGTAATGGCAACTTTGCAGAAAGAATGCTGCTGGCGAACTGGGAGCTTAGTGGCATCACGAACTTTCAGAGCGGGCTCCCCTTCACCGCATCCACATCCACTGACGTCGCTCGTGTTGGCAACACGGGGCAACGGCCTAACAGGATTGGCGCTATCGCGTATCGTCCGCGGTCCGTCTCCAACTACTTCAGCGCATCGTCCTTCACGGCAGCAGCTCCTGGGACCTTTGGCACCGAGAGGCTGGGTGACATTCGCGGACCGGGAACACATTTGTGGCAGATGAACGTCGCGAAGAACATCCCTATTGAGCGCGTTTCTCTCAAGTTCGAAGCGCAGTTCTATAACATTTTCAATCACGCAAATTTCAATGGTGTTGGAGTGACCTATGGATCCGCAGCATTCGGTACGCTTAACAGCGCGCTGGATCCGCGCAACATCCAGTTCCGGTTGAAAGCATCGTTCTAAATAACCGGGCACAGTAGCAGCCCAAATCTGATCCGAGGAATCTCGAATATGTCCGATCATTCATTCCATGAGCTTTCCAGGCGAAGCTTCCTCAGCAATTCAGCTCTGGCAGCCGGAGGACTTCTCACTGGCATCGCGGCCAATGCCGCCGAGAAAAAATCGCGCCCGAACATTCTGTTCATCATGACGGATGATCACGCGGCGCAGGCGATGAGCTGTTACGGCAGCAAGGTGAATCAAACACCCAATCTGGACCGGATCGCGAAGGAAGGCATGCGCATGGATCATGTCTTTGCCACCAACGCGATCTGCACTCCGAGCCGCGCCTCGATTCTCACAGGCAAATACAGTCATCTGAACGGCGTGCCGGTTTTTAATCGCTTTGACGGCTCGCAGCCCACCGTTGCGAAGTACCTGCAAAGCGCCGGCTACTATACCGCGATGATTGGTAAGTGGCACCTGGGCAGCGACCCTACTGGATTTGACACCTGGAACATCCTGCCGGGACAAGGTGTTTACAACGATCCAATCTTCTACGACAAAGACGGCTCCACGCAGATTAAGGGATACTGCACGGACATCATCGCGGACTTGACGATTGAAGCATTGAAGAGTCGTCCACAAGACAAGCCATTCTTCATGATGTCGCACCACAAGGCCCCTCATCGCGAATGGGCGCCTGATGAGAAGCACAGGAAGCAGTTCGAAAACCTTCACATCCCCGAGCCAGAAACGCTGCGTGATGACTACGTGGGCCGTACCGACGCTCTGCGTGAGCAGAAGCAGTCTGTCTTCCGGGACCTGACGCGTGCCGATCTCAAGATCGCTCCGCCTGCTGGCCTTTCAGCGGAAGAACGACGCCAGTGGAATGCGACGAAGCCGATGGAAGTCGAGATCGAAGTCGACGGCGTGAAGAAGACCCTGGTCGGCAAAGAGCTCGAAGATTGGAAGTACCAGCGATACATGCGCGATTATCTCGCCTGCGTACAAAGCGTCGACGATAACGTTGGCCGCGTTCTGGACTGGCTTGACGCCAATGGACTGCGCGAAAATACCATCGTGATCTACACCAGCGATCAGGGTTTCTTTCTGGGCGAGCATGGGCTGTTCGACAAGCGCTTCATGTACGAGGAGTCGCTTAGGATGCCGTTCGTGGTCCGCTGGCCGAGAGTGATCAAACCGGGCTCTGTCTCAGAAGCGATCGGTATCAATTGTGACTTCGCGCCGACGTTTCTCGATGCGGCTGGCCGCCCAACGCCCGCCGATATGCAGGGCCGCAGTTTCCTCCCGGTCTGGGCAGGCCACACTCCAAAGAATTGGCGTCATGCAATGTATTACCGTTACTACCACGATCCGGGCGACCACAACACACGCGCTCACTACGGCGTACGCACAGAGACACACAAGCTGATCTACTTCTGGAAAAAGGATCAGTGGGAGTGCTACGACGTCGTTCACGATCCTCTCGAGATGCATAACATCTACAACGATCCCAATTCGCAACCTTTAGTCGCGAAGCTGAAGCAAGAGCTGTATCGCCTGAAGAAGGAACTGAAGGACGACGACCAGTTTGCCGAGACACAGCCAGCGGACTCGTCTTACGTGCAGCCACCGCCTAGAAAACGCTAGGGGTGGCGATCGGAGACCTGAAGCTGGACGGTCTCATGAACAGGCGCGAGCGAGACATCCAGTTGAAGTGCAAGCGATACGCGTAGGAAGCGTCCTTCGCGGTCAGTCTCTGTCGTTCCGGAGCCCCGGGCAACCGGTTTGCGATCAACGCAAGGCAGAAGAAAGCGAGCGCCGCAAGTACGCGGCGCAGCTTGCTACTTCGTCCGTTGATGTTCCCGTGCCTGGATAGTCGCAATCGATGTAAGCGGTGATAGGTAGTTGCCGCTTCGCTAAGAACGCCAGGATGCCTGCCAGATCTGCGTGTCCTTCTCCAAAGGGAACGCTGCCAGTGCCGGCGATCGTATCCTTCAAGTCGATTGAGTCCATCTGAGGGGCGTATGTTCGAACAAATCCGAGTGCGTTGATGCTGGCCCTTGTCAGGTCACCGGCATCGGGATCAGCCTTCATGTAGCGTGATGTCTTCAGTTGCGCCTCAAGCAGCTTCACGTCGGAGACCTGAATCCCAACGTGGAGTCGATGCTTCCTCGAAGCAGCCGCAACGAGATCCGTCATGGGCTCGGGAACGCGACCGTTAATCGCTTCTGCGCCCAGCGCCGTCGCCATCAGAAACTGGCGGTCAAGTTCCTCTTCTGAACTGCCGAAGGATGTGGCGAAGGCATTGATCTGGAGACCGTTCCTCTGGAAGGTCGAGCGAATCGTCTCGAAGTACGACATCGGGGCAGAAAGTCGCCATTCGGTACGTTCCGCCGCTGCGGCCTTTCGCTGTTCCAGTTGTTGTGGTGTCGGCGGTGCAGGTGCTGCTGTACGATTTGCGCTGGTCGGTGGGAACACCATTCCGAAGGCTGGCTCGACGTGGGTAAAGAGCAATTGGCAGCGTTGCAGCTTTTGTTCCCTCATCACGCGAATGATGGTGGGAATCGCAACAGCCTCTGGCAGCGCGCGCAGGCTGTACGTGTTGAGTCCAAGATGGAAATTGCTCCCGCCAACGGCGAAAGCGCGTCGTGACACATTGGCAGCCATGGCGGATGCCGTCAGGTATTTCGTGAACTGCCGCCGTGTTAGCTGCATAGTCTTCGGACCTCGTGTGTTCCTGACAGTAGCGGCCTATGCATTGGCATCATCGATAGCCGTCTTCAGATATTGAACGCACCTCTGCACTTCGACTAACGATGTGGAGCCCGACGGAACGGGGTAGTCATATTCGATCGTGACGACACCCCCGTATTTGTGTTCCTTGAGTGTCTTCAGGACAGCGTTGATGGGGGAATTGCCCTGGCCCCAGGGTTGGCTACCGCCATTGGATGACTTGTAGTCCTTGATGTGAATGCTTGGCAGCTTCGCATGGTAGCGACGAATGAAGGCGACTGCATCGCCGCATGATGCGGTGAAGTGCCCGATGTCAAAGTTCACGCGGAAGTATGGCGAGAGCGCGAGTGTACTCTCGTAATCGTCCGCATTGCTGAACAGACCAAAGAGATGCTCATGGAAGGCGACGGGGAACTTGTGCTTGTTTGAAAACGGTACAAGACGCTGCGCCATCTCCAGGGTGGTGGAGGAATTGATTGCACTTGCGCCCAGCTCCTTCGCTGCCCGGAAGACCGCATCGATCTCTTCCTCCGTGTAGTCCGTTCCCCAGCCGCAGGTGTACGCGTTGATTGCAATGCCCATGGCAGCTGCCTGTTTGCGGATGTCGACATAGTAGTTTGCCGGGGGATGCAGACGAAACTGACGGACCTCCTCGCGCGCGCTCGCAAGTGCAGCCTGCTGCTCGGCGCTGAGAGGCGCAGCAGGCACCTGCGGTGTCCTCGGAGGAGCGACGCATGCCGACCCATACGCCGTGCCGATCGCAGGTGGTGGTTCTGGTCCAGCTGCCGGTCGCGGGCCGCTGAGGAGTGTACGGACGGGCTCCACTTTAGCGATCTCGATTTCAAGGTTGGACAAGCCGCACGCCTGGCAATCCTGCAGCACCTCCTGCCACTGCGCCTGTCCCACGACCCGCTTGAGTTCTTTGAAGCTGTAGGAGATCGTCCCGATGCGGATGCCTTTGTAGTTTGAGCTGGCCGCCGGAGCGAAAGCAGAAAGCAGGCCGGGACGGAAGACGCCTGCGGATGCAAGTGGAAGGCTCGAAATCAGAGCCCTTGAGAAGGTACGTCTCGTGAAAGCCATTGAAGTTTCTCCTACTGGGCAGTGCGTTGAACTGCAGCTTACTTGCCTAACTCTTCGAGGTATTTCTCCACTTCCAATGCCGCCATGCAACCGGTGCCAGCGGCGGTGATGGCCTGTCGGTAGCGACGGTCCTGCACATCGCCGCACGCATATACACCATGAAGCTGCACACCCTGGCGGGTGGTGAAGACGTTGTGCTCCGTCTTGACGTACCCGTCATCGTCCAGATCGATCTGGCCCTTGAACATGCTTGCGTTCGGCTCGTGTCCGATGCCCAGGAACATGAACTGAACCGGTAGATGAGAGCGTTCGCCGGTCTTCCGGTTGTGAAGCATCAGACCCCGAACGTCCCGTTCTTCAACACCAAGTACTTCTTCCACGACCGTGTTGTGCAGGAAGTGAATTTGAGGATGTTCGATCGCCCGCTCCAGCATGATGCGCGAAGCCCGAAAGGCTTCGCTCCGATTGATCAGCGTCACCTTGCTGGCGAAGCGGGTTAGAAAGAGAGCCTCTTCCATCGCGGAGTCGCCACCACCAATGACGGCGATCTCTTTTCCCGCTGTGAAGAAGCCGTCGCATGTCGCACAGGAGCTGACACCGAAGCCAATGAGCGCTTGTTCAGAGGGCAGGCCTAGCCATCGCGCTGACGCTCCCGAGGCGATGATGATCGAGCGTGTATGGATGATGTCTTTTCCGACCTGTACCTCAAAGGGGAATCGCAACAGGTCCACCGAGGTGAGGTGGGCCATACGTAACTCCGCGCCAAACCGAACGGCCTGCTTCTTCATGTTGTCGACGAGCTCAGGCCCTTGCACGCCCTCGGGCCAGCCCGGGAAGTTCTCGACCAGCGTGGTGATGGAAAGCTGCCCGCCCGGCTCATGTCCTTCAAGTACAAGTGGCTTCAAGTTGGCGCGGGCGGCGTAGATTGCTGCAGTGAGGCCGGAGCAGCCTGATCCCAGGATCAGGACGTCACGTACTTCAGGTGAATCGTGCATGAAGCGGTCCCTTTGCGAAACAACTCATTGTGTCGGCGAATCGATGAGTGTGGTGAGCTTTACTTCGCCTTTGCGAGGAAGGCGGCAAAAGCGTTTGGATCCCGCGTCACACCTGCCGACGTGTCAATCGTTTTTCCATCCGCATCAAGCAGGGCGTAGAGCGGCAGCGCGACGGTGCCGAATTGCTTGTCTTCGTAGTCTTGTTGCTTGCTGTATATGTCGCCGTCACCGTCGGTGTACAAGCGCACCTTGACGAAGCGATTCATGTCCTTCTCGATTGCCGGCTTGGAGAAGATATTCGATTCCATCCACCTGCAGTTGGTGCAGGTATAGCCTGTAAAGTCGACGAATACTGGCTTGCCCTCCTGCTTTGCCTGCGCGAGGCCGCCCTTGAGATCGTTCATGATCCATGGTGCTTCCGCGCTTACGGTTGCTGTCTGGAGCTGTGCCGAGTTGTCCGAGTCCGCCGGCGGCAGGAACGCATCGATGTCGCCCAGCTTATGACCGGCTAGTCCATTGCTCAGCCAGATCGCACCTGCGAGAAACAGCAGAGCAAAGACAACACGAGGACCGGATACGGCGTCGACCGGCGAATCATGATCGAGTCGAAACCAGCCGAGAAGGTAGGCGACCACCAGCAGCAGGCATCCTGTCCAGATGCAGAGAACCGTGGTGCGCGTGAAGATGTTCCAGTGCCATACAAGGTCCGCGTTTGACAGGAACTTCATCGCGGCCGCGATCTCCAAGAACCCCATGACGACCTTCACGGAATTCATCCATCCACCAGCACGCGGCATCTGCGTCATAAGTTGTGGCAGCAGCGCGAGCAGGAAGAAAGGTAATGCGAAGACGAACGAAAAACCAAGCATGCCGACGAGTGGCCAGCGCCAGTTACCCTGCGCTGCAAGCACGAGTAACGTACCCACAAACGGCGCTGTGCAGGTGAAGGACGTGAGCGAGAATGTGAGCCCCATCAGCATGGTGCCCACGATGCTGCCTTGCTGCTTCGATGAGGAAGCGGAGTTCAGCTTGTTCATCAGGCCCGTGGGCAATTGCATGAAGAAGACGCCCAACAGACTGAGCGCGAAGCCCAGGAAGATCGCAGTGATCAGCAGGTTCACCCATGGGTTGGACGCTAGTTTGTTGATGCCGGACGCGCCGAAGAGAATCGCCAGCGACATGCCCAGCGCGACAAACGTGAACATGATCCCGAGGCCATACAGGGCGGCCATTCTGAGCGCGCCCGCGCGCGTCTTGGAGGAGTGATTCGCAAAGAAGGAGACCGTGATTGGGACCATGGGAAACACGCACGGCGTCAGAAGGGACAGCGCACCCATGCCCAGTGAGAGCCAGAAGTAATGCAGGATCGATCCGGTAGGCATCGTTATTTCCTTTTGGATTCAGCGGTCAGATGAGCGGTATAAGGCGGCAGGCAAAGGCGGTCACTGCAGGCCTGGAAGCGAACGTCAACCGGTATGGTCTCGGGTGTCGCTGCACCGTCCTTCTTCACGGCGAGCGTGAAGCTTACGGCGTTCAGGTAATACAGCGTCTCCATTTTGAAGTTGGCATCCTCGTGTTTTGTCACCTTGCCTTCAGCAACGGGCGACTGTAGTGCGTAGGGCGCGCCAGCAGGAATGCTGATCTTTAACGGCGTGGGGCCGCCGGGCGGCTGCGAGAGTGCGTAAACATGCCAGCCGTCCTGGATGGTCGCATGTAGTGCAACCGAAGCGGAGTATGCGGAGGAGTGGGCGACGGATGCGTCCCACTTCACGATCTCTGAGGGCCGCTGGCCGGACATGGCCGCCGCGCTGCAGAACAGGAGCGATGCTGTAATTGCTGAAACTATTTTCGACATGGAAATCCCTTCGTTGCGTCAAGCTGTATTGCGAGGGATGGAGTGGTTGCACCGCGAACTCCATCCCCTCTCGGCCCGTGATTAGCGCGCCTTTGTTGCCCAGTATTCGGACTGTCCAGGGAAGTGCGGATTGTCTGTGAAATTCGTCAGTACGGCGTGGCGAACATCGAGTATGTCGATGGGACCCTTGTGTGCGTAGACCAGCTTGCCACCTGGCGCCAGTACTGCAGTGAACTCCTCATTCGGTCGCCAGGTGTCGCCAAAGGCCGCCTGTACCGTCTTCATGTCTGCAGATGAAAGCTGCAGGTTGCGACTGGAGGCGTGCTGACTGTTGAGGAACTCCGTTGCCTTGGGCGTGTTTGCCGCAGCATCGGTATCCACCGTTACAAAGTCATAGGAACGGCCGCGGTACATGCGGAAGGTCGTCTCCAGCTCCGCGAAGTCTTTGGCGCCGTTCGGTGTGCCGGTACTCCAGAAGTGGATGACCGTCACCTTGTTGCCGGCGTTTGCGCGAAGGGCGGCCAGATCCGCAGCAGAGGCAGCGTTCAAGGCGACTGGCTCCGCCTTGATGCGTTCCATCTCCTTCTCGACATCGCCAGACTTCGACAGCCATTTGGTGGAGCACCCGAACGCGGGACGATGCGGCGTCGCGACGGTCCCACCTGCTAAGAGCGCTTCAATGGCGTCGTGTGCATCATGCACTTTCACCAGCTTTTCGTTCTGGTTGTCGTCGATGCGGCCTTCGTAGCGCAGCTTGCGGTCCGCATCGAAGATGAAGACATGCGGTGTTGCGACGGCACCGAACTTTTGCGCAATGGCCTGTGTCTCTCCGTCGTACAGGTAGGGCCAAGGGATTTGGCGGTCGTGCACGCGGATCTTCATGTCGGCCGGTGAGTCGGTCAGGTCTGTGTAGCCCAGTTCATCCAGCCGAACGGCCTTCGGGTTGTTGGGATTGATCGCCACAAATGCAACACCCTTGTTGCGATAGCTGTCGTACAGCCCACGCATGCGCCCTTCGTAGTTCTCGGACACCGGGCAGTGAATCGACTCGAACATGACCACGAGCACTTTTGCATCTTTGAACTCTGCAAGCGTATGGACCTTGTCGTCCGTCCCCTTCAAAGCGAAGTCTGGCGCAGTGGAACCGATGGGAAGCAGAGGATGTTCGGCATTGCCTCCCATCGGAATGAGTTCGGAGACGCCGATGACTTTTTGTGCAGGAGGTGTGTCTTGTGCGGGTGCGGATAGGAACGTAACGGCGAGTGTGGCCAGCAGGAAAACGGACGAACTACGCATGATGAGCTCCTGGTAGGGTGTGGTGGAAGGTGCGTGACAAATGGCAAGAGCTATTTGCTTGCCCAGTACTTTTGCGATCCGGCGTGTTCGGCGTCATCCGGAAGATGGGCAAGAATCGCCCTGCGAATCTCCATCAAATCGATCTCACCCTGTTCGTGAAAGAGAACGTCGCCTCGGGGAGACAGCAGCACCGTCACGGGAACGGCCGAACCCACGTTCGGATCAAAGGCTTCCTGCATGGCGTAGGTATCGTCTGAGCCGTAAAGCAGGTTGCTGGTACTGGCGTGCATCTTCTGCAGGAAAGCGAGCACCTCGTTCTTTTCATCCGGAACGTTGGAAGAGACTGTCGTGAAGGCGAACGGCCGATCCCGGTACATGCGATTGGTCGCCATAAGGTCAGGAAACTCCGTGACGCAAGGACCACACCAGGTGGCGTAGAAGTTCACCAACAGCAGCTTGCCGGTGGGATTCTTGCGGAGTGCAGACAATGTCTCCGTCGTCGCCAGCGTGACACTCACCGGCTGGGCGTCAGTCGACGGCTGCCCGGCTGCCGGTCGAAACAGCAATTTGCAGCCCGCAGCGGTGGTCGTCGCGAAAGCGACTGGCTTGTTCGCCACCAGCGCCTCCACTGCGTCCATTGCACTGTGCACCGTCGCCTTTCCCTCGGCCGGATCGCTGTCGATCTGACCCGCGTACCGCAGCTTCCGTTCCCCATCAAAGATGAAGACCGAAGGGGCGACCGTAGCGCCGAACGCGTGGGCGGTGCTGCTCGTGTCGCCGTCGTACAGGTAAGGGAACTGAAACTTTCGGAAGGTGGCTCTCTCCTTCATGTCGTCGAGGCTCTCGCTGACATCGGACCAGGCCAGGTCCTTCTCGGTGACGGCCTTCGGATTCGAGGATTGAATCGCGACCACCGAGACGCCCTTGCTGCCGTAGCTCTGAGCCAGCCGGTTCAGTCGGGCCTCGTACACCTGCGATTCCGTGCAGTGGTTGCATAAGAAGGCGACGACCAGTATCCGGCTCGACTTCCACTCACTGGGCTTGTGGACCGCGCCGTCCGTTCCGGTTAGCTGGAAATCCGGAAGTGGACTACCGATCGGAAGCGGTCCCGCAGGTAGTTGACCCCAAGCGTCAGAACCGGGGAGGGCGCGAGTCCCGGAGAGTAAAAGGAGTGCGAGGAACACCCTTAGAAAAATTCTGCACATGAAAGACGTTCCTTTCGAATCGACACGACTATCTCTAGGCGTTCGCATTGCCAGGAACAAGCATCGTGCGGTGCCGTGCATGCACTGCGAGGTCCAAGTGCTTGAATCCCGGGGGCATTTGCAGAGTTTACGAAGGACGTTGCGGAGTGCCGGGCGAGCGGGAGCGAGGCGTTCGCGGCATCGCGAAGACTTGTCTGCTTGTGATACTGTCGGTTCCGAAGAAGCGCAGGAGGGCAGCGTCGTGGTTCGTGATCGATCTGTTTTTACGGAAGCAGAGCAGGAAACGATCCGACATGCGGCTTCGCAGATCCTCGCTCATCCCGCGTTCCGTGCCAGTGAACGAAGCACCAGGTTATTCCGGTATCTGCTGGAGCGAGCGCTTCTGAGCGATGACGAGGTGCTGAAAGAGCGGCGCATCGGTCATGAGGTCTTTGGCCGGGAGATCAGCTACGACACTTCCGACGACCCCATCGTTCGAAACGCAGCTTCCGACACCCGGAAGCGTCTGCGCCAGTATGACGCGGAGGCAGGTTCCGGGCTGCCCGTACATATCCTGCTGGGACCAGGCGGATATGCGCTGGAATTCCGTTTCGAGCAGGCGGTCGAGC
This sequence comes from Terriglobus roseus, assembly GCF_900105625.1. Taxonomy (NCBI): domain Bacteria; kingdom Pseudomonadati; phylum Acidobacteriota; class Terriglobia; order Terriglobales; family Acidobacteriaceae; genus Terriglobus; species Terriglobus roseus. The sequence goes on along the minus strand of NZ_FNSD01000001.1, from coordinate 1,130,652 downwards.
ATCCTGCTGAGAAGGTCGCTGAGGTTGCCTCCGTCCTGCCGGAAGCCTTACCAGCTGCAAGACCTCCGCGAGCAACTGGCTTGGCTCGTCCGGGAGGTTCCAAGCTGCCATGGTGGATCGCGGCCGTTGCGACGGCTGCGTGCATCCTCTTTGGACTGGCCTTCTTTTGGGAACGTCAGGAGCTGCGAAGCGGTGTGACGGCGCTTTCCGATAATCCTCTATGGAGCCCGATGCTCAACTCAGGGAAAGAGATCTTCGTTTGCCTGGGGCATGCGGGAAACACGGACCCTCAAGAAGCTCCAACGAACCCCACATCGGTCGCAATGCAGCGCATCACGATCACGGACCTGAAGGCCTACACCAACATCTCCGGATTTCTACAGATGAACCGGCAAAACTTTCAGATGCGGACAGACAATCAAACCACGCTTCTGGACTTGCGGGATCGCCCGACGGTCTTGATTGGCATTGGAAATAATCAATGGGCTCTTCGGCTCACCAGCAACCTGCGTTATCACTTTGATTTCAGCCACGCAGATCCGAAGAATCCTCAGCGCGCCGTTTCTATCGTCGACTCAGAGCACCCCGGCCAGACGTCCTGGATCGTGCGAAGCGGCTTGAACGCCACCACCGATTCGGACTACGCCATCGCTGGACGTCTGCTTGATCCGGTCACCGGGGGACTGATTCTCTACGTGGCGGGCGCTGGAACCGTCGGAACGCAAGTAGCCTCCGAATTTGTGACGCAATCAGCGTTTCTGACGCGCCTTCCCGAAAGTCTGAAAAACCCACGGACAAACATTCAGGTTGTGCTTAAAACACCCATTGTCGGTGGCATCCCAGGAAAGCCGGAAGTATTGGCAACACACGTCTACTAATCCAGCGGTTGGCAGGGAGAATTAGGACATTGGGGCCTGTGGAGGCGTGGTGATGGACGTCGCCACACCAGTGTTTAAAACGCAGGAGGGGCAGCAGCAGCGTCGTGATCAATGCGCGCTCTGATAATGAGTTGGCACGATCACTGCCTCCGTAGCAAAAGCTCTGGCGCGCAGTTTCCATGAATTAGGCCGTAGTCAGTAGATCCTCAATGCGAATGGGAAGATGACGCACGCGAGTGCCGGTGGCGTGGTGGATGGCGCTTGCGATAGCCGGTGCGACCCCTGCGAGACCAATCTCTCCCACGCCGCGCGCTCCCGCAGGGTTGAGCTTGTAGTCGGGGTACTCCACGAAGGTGACGTCAATCTTGGGGCAGTCTGCATTCACCGGAACGATGTAATCGGCAAGGTTTGAATTAATGGGAGCGCCGGACCGCTGATCGTACTCGTTGCCTTCCAGCAGCGCCATGCCGACGCCCATGACGATGGCACCTTCGACTTGATTCCGCGCCGTAGTGGGATTCATGATCTTGCCGACGTCCATGACAGAGACGACCCGGCTTACGCGCAACTGAGCGATCTCGGGACGCCAGGTGACCTCAACAAACTGTGCACCGAAGCTATGGAAAGAGGCATCCTGAAAGCCGGGGCCGAAGCTCGGCCCTGACTTGCCGTCTCCATTGACAGATTCCAACCGTGCGTTTTGCACGATCTGTCCCGTAGAGAGAGAGGTACCCGCCTGGCCCTTGATGCGAACGGTACCGTCATGCATTTCCAGTTCCGCGGCTTGCTTTCCTTTGAAGGGCGAGTTGGGGAGCGACGGAGCGACAGAAAGCAGCGCGCGCACTGCATTTTGCGCTGCTTGTAAGACGGCCGGCACAACGGACGCGGTAACGGCCGAACCGCCGCTGAGAGGACCGGGTGGAAGGGAAGAATCACCGATCACTACCTCGATCTTGTCGAGTGGGAGGCTGGTCTCGTGAGAAACGAGCTGCGCGATGACGGTGTAAGTACCAGTGCCGATGTCTTGCGTTCCGCAGACAACGCGAGCAGTTCCGTCACGACGAAGCTGCACACTCGCCTCGGTCTCGAAGCGGACCGCGATCCAGCTTGCGGCAGCCATGCCCCATCCGATGATCGTGCCGTCCGCGTTCTTCATGGAGCCGATCGCAGGATTTCGCTTCGCCCAGCCGAACTTCTCTGCGCCGACCGTAAGACATTCCTTCAGGTGCCGCGAGGAGAAGGGCCTTTTGCTCTCTTCATCGATGGATGGCTCGTTCAACAACCGCAATGCAACCGGATCCATCTTCAGCTTGATCGCCAGCTCGTCCATGGCCGATTCGATGCCGTAGATACCGGGAACCGCGCCGGGACCGCGCATCGGTCCGGGTGTACCGACGTTGCGGCGCGCCTGGGCACCGGTGACGAGTACGTTCGGGCACGAGTACATGAAGGACGTGGCTTCGCCGCAGTTCTCGTTGTATTCGTCGGTCATGGAGGTATGGTTCACCCAGTCCTGGCCAACGACGGTCAGCTTGCCATCTGTACTGGCAGCGAGCTGAATGTGCTGCTCGACAACTGGACGATGCCCGACGCTCTGAAACATCATGGAGCGGCTAACAACGAGCTTCACCGGTCGACCGAGGTTGCGAGCACAAGCTGCGGCCAGGAACGCCTGCGGCCAGGGCCAGCCTTTGCCCCCGAATCCAGAACCGAGGAAGCGCGTGATGACCTGGACATTTTCTTTCGGTACGCCCAGCATCGACGCCATCACGCTGCGATGGTTCATCACACCCTGCGTGGTCTCGTAGAGCGTGAACTTACCATCTTTGTAGACCGCGAGCGAAGCGTGCAGCTCGATGGGATTGTGCGTCTCACCCGCGAGCCTGTACACAGCGTCGTGCTTCACAGGGGCTGCGGCAAAGGCCGCGGCCGTATCACCACGTTTGGACACCGTACGCTTTTCAGGTGTACTCAGCTTGGTGCCGATGAGGGTTTCGCTGATGTCATGTGGCGTTTTTTTGTACGTCACCTTCGTGGCTTCAGCGGCAGCGCGCGCCTGCTCCAACGTTTGCGCAACCACCACGGCTACATACTGGCCGTAGTAGTAAACGGTGTTGTCTTCAAGGGGAGGCCGCTTCTCATTTAGCGTGCCAGCTCCGGGCGCAATTCGGTACAGCGGACCGATGTTCTCGTGCGTATAGACGGCCACGACACCGGGCATCTTCGAAACTGTAGACGTGTCGATGTTCTCGATGGTGCCGCTTGCGACCGTTGCGCAGACAGGCCATGCCTGCAGCAGGTCCGGAAAGTGGAAGTCAGACGAATACTTCGCTGAGCCCGTCGTCTTGAGTGGTCCCTCGATGCGAGGTGTCGCAACGCCGATCACATTGCTGTCACGCACCAAAGGAGGTGACGGCGGTTGATTGCCCTGTGCCGGACGCTGCGGAGCCGGTTGTGCCTGCCCCTGGCCTTGCCCTTGGGGCTGCTTGTCCTGCATGTTGTTCTGCTTAGTCTGCGTCTGCTGCTGCTCGACCATGTTCGTCTCCATCAGGCCACCGCCTGTGTGAGGGCGTGCGTAAGGCAACGCTTCGCCAGTTCGATCTTGAAACCGTTCTGTGTCTGCGGGTGTGCCTTCCGAAGCGCTGCTTCGGCAGCCGCCCGAAAGTTGGCTGCAGTCGCTTCCTTGCCGTGTAATGCAGCTTCGGCTTCCAGGCTGCGCCAGGGAACTGCACCAACCCCGCCGAGCGCGATGCGCACGTGGTCTATCCGAGTACCCTGCCGCTTCACAACGATTGCAGCCGACGCCAAAGCGAACTCGTAGGAAGCACGGTCGCGCAGCTTGAGGTAGAGGCTCTTCGCGCCCGTTGGTACAGGCGGCAGCGTAATCGCGGTGACCAAATCGCCGGGATCAAGGAGCGTTTCACGCTCCGGAGCGTTGCCTGGTAGCAGGTAGAACCGGGAGATCGGCACCGTGCGTTCCCCCTTGGGACCGGTGATGTGGATCTCCGCTTCCAGAGCGACAAGAGCTACGTTCTGATCGGAAGGATTGCTGGCGATGCACTTCTCGCTCGTTCCCAGAATGGCGAGCATACGGTTCTGACCATCAATGGCAGAGCAGCCCGTTCCGGGCTGGCGCTTGTTGCACCCATAGGCGATGTCGCGGTAGTACATGCAACGAGTTTTCTGGAGAAGATTGCCTGCAGTTGTCGCCATGTTTCGGAGTTGCGTCGAAGCGCCCGCAAGCAAAGCCTGTGACAGCACCGGGTACCGCTCCTGCACCAGTTTGTTGTTTGCGACTTCACTGTTACGTGCGAGCGCTCCGATACGGAGTCCGCCATTTGGAAGCGGCTCGATCAGGTTCAACGGGAGTCCGTTGATGTCCACCAGCTGGCGTGGGGTCTCTACGTTGAGCTTCATGTAGTCGACAAGATTGGTGCCGCCCGCGATAAAGCGGACCGTCGCTCCCTGCTGCGCCGTTTCTGAGGCGGCCTGCGCACGGATTGCTTCCGGTACATCTTTGACTGTGACAAGTTCAAAGGGCTGCATAGGTCATGTCCTCTCTAAAGGGTTCCGTTGCGACGGCAGGATTGCACGGCGGCGACGATGTTGGGGTAGGCTCCGCAACGGCAGATGTTCCCGCTCATCGCTTCGCGGACGTCTTCATCGTCAGGTCCCCAGGATTCCTTAAGCAAGGCCGTGGCGCTCATGATCTGTCCGCTGGTGCAGTAGCCGCACTGGTAGCCATCATGGGCGACGAAAGCAGCCTGCATCGGGTGCATCTTGTCGGGCGTGCCCAGGCCTTCAATCGTGGTGATCTCTGCGTTCGTCTGCATCGTTGCCAGCAAAAGGCAGCTGTTTACCCGCTGACCATTGAGGTGAATGGTGCACGCTCCGCATTGGCCGTGATCGCAGCCTTTCTTCGTGCCGGTCAGGTGCAGGGACTCTCTCAGCGTGTCGAGGACCGTAGCCCGAGGGTCGATCTGGACCTTGTGGACGCGGCCGTTGACCTTCAGTGTTGTGGCTATGGTGCCGACAGGAACATCTACAGGAGTTGCATCCTGAGTCGTCGGAGCATCCATTGCGGAGGCGAGCGGGGCCGCCACTGCTGCCGTGGCGGTTGCAACACCTACGGCACCAGCACGGCCCAGAAAGGATCGCCGGCTTAGCTTGCCTAAAGTTGTCATCGTTGTCGCATCGTCTTCGTGCGTAGGCATGCATCCTCCTTGAAGCGTGCAGAGGGAGCACAAGGGTGGCGGAGTGTCCGTCGCCAAAGGGTCTCTGGCAGTTGATCAGGCTCTGGTGCTGCGCGGCGTACTCGTCGTCTGGACCTTGATGGCCAGCACCGCTGCGGGACGTCGAGTACTCACTGCACGCTGTTGTAATCCTTGTCGCTGACGGGTTCGCGCCAGATGGTCTTGCCCTTCGCCGTGGGGGACACCGCGATGTAGGCGAAGGTGCTCTTGGGAGCGGCGGCGTGCCAGTGCTCCACTCCCGGCAGGCTCTTGATCACATCGCCTTTGTGTACGATCTGGACCGGCTTACCGCGTTCCTGGTAGTAACCGGTGCCTTCCGTGATGAGCAGCACCTGGCCTCCGGGATGGATATGCCAATCAAGCTTCGCTCCGGGACCGTAGGTCGCTGCTGCGATGGTCGGATCGAAGGTGCTGTCCCCCACGCTGAGTTCATTCAGCCAGATGTCACCCGTGTGATTCTTGACCGTAGAGAGCTCGCCCTTGGGGAAGATAGGGTCCGCTGTCTGTGCCTGGGCTTGCGGGAGGATCGCGATGCTCAGGGCGAATGCACTGGTCAGAAGCTTCATTTTCATTGAGGGATTCTCCTTCTCTGCTTGCTGGGTCATGGATGCCGGTTCTACAGGTCGGCGCGCTTGCCTGATTCGGTGGCCAACTGCATGACGTCGAGACGAGGCTTCCAGGTATCGGGAACCGCAGACGCCGAACCGTCGGGATGGAACTCAAAGATTAGATCCTTATTTGGATCGTTGCGTGGCCAAACTGGCATGCCTTTGCTGTTTGGATCGCCGGTCTTCGCGAAGTTCACCCAGTAGCCTTGCGCCATGTGCGAAACTGCCTCATCCTGCGGCGTTGGTGGAGGGGGCGGTGGCCCGAAGCCGCTGGCTGTCAGCGTTCCGAAAACAAAGGCGATCTCGCCGCCGTGCGGTGTTCCAGCGCGCAGTCTCTCCCGCATCGCGGCCGGAACGTAAGAGAAGCGATAGCGATAAGCCGGTGCGCCGATGCTTGCAAAGGAGTTTGCTGCGAAGCGAGCGGGTTCAGCCTGACCGAAGTCGTTGTTTGCCTCGGCGACGAGAGTCGCCAGATCCTTCGTACCGTCCGGGTCATACGCCGCCTTCGCCTGGGCGCTCCACTGACCAAAGCGGGCGAAGAGTTGTTCCTTCGATGTGGCCTTCACACGGTTGCCTGCCGTATCCGCGCTGTTGCTTCCCATCATGATCGGAATACGCGGCTGGTGGTGGGCCTTGTAGGCAGACTCCGCGGTCTCCGTGATCAACTTGCCATCGAGAATGGGAGTCGTCTCATACGACGGTGCGGTTGCGCCCGGCGCGCCCCGTAGAACTTCTTCTGCCGTGAGGGCACGGAGCTTCGCGAGAGCGGCTTGATCGCTTCCTTCGATTCCCATGGACTTGGCAAACTGGATCCCGATCGTCTCAGCCGACACGGGGTAGTTCGGGTCGGCGCCATCCTTGCGCATTGGGCGAGCCGTAAGAACGCTGTCACGCGAACCGCCAGACTCAACGATGGCCTTCTGAAACAGCCCGCGCGCCATCGGTATAGTGATCAGGCTATGTACCGAGACACCGCCTGCGGAGAAGCCAAAGATGGTGACGTTTCTAGGGTCGCCCCCAAACGCGGCAATATTCTGCTGCACCCACTTGAGTGCCGCGATCTCATCCATGTAAGCGTAGTTGCCCTTGAGTTCGTCCGTGTGCTCTGCGCTGAGGGCAGGGTGGGCGAAGAAACCGAACCTTCCGACGCGGTAATTCGCAGTAACAAGGATGATGCCCTGCTTCGCAAACTGTGTGCCTGACGTATTGGGTGAGGAACTGGAACCACCGGTGAAGCCGCCGCCATAGATCCAGACCATCACGGGCAGCTTCGCGCCCGGCTTCGTATCCGCAGGCCGCCACAGATTCAGGTACAGGCAATCTTCCGATGATGTTGGCGACATGGCAGCGCCAGGACGGAAGCCACCCTGCGCGCAATCAGCACTGAACTTGTCTGCATCACGCACGCCTTGCCAGGCGGGCAAAGGTTGTGGAGCACGCCAACGGTTTGCTCCAACGGGCGGCGCGGCAAAAGGGATTCCCTTGAAGGCGTTCACGTCGCCATCTGTCACGCCGCGCACCATTCCGGAAGCCGTTCGGACGGGCGAAGTGATCGAAGCGGCGGTGGCTGGGGCGTTCGGAGTTTCCTGCGCAAATGCTCCCTGCCGAAGTGCGAGTAACAAAGTAAGTCGGACAACAAATGCTTTCGGCTTCACGTGATGTCCCTTTCCGTGCTGATAACCGATGCCAGGGTCTGCAACTTGCTGAGGGCCCTTGGATTGGAGTTACAGCGTGCCCGTTGGTTGCGACGCTTCAGACGCGTCGCCGTCGATAGTCTGCTCCATGGCGGAAGGCCGCGTCTCACCGAATCGGCCAACGGGCACTTTTCGAGGGCGAACGCACCTGTAGGAATGGGGAACGAAGACGCTGCGCGGACCTGTGCGCAAGGCGGGAACCTGCTGCAAGCCATCACTGGAGACACAAGAGTTCCGATGTCTTTTTTTAAGCCAGGAACAAGGGTTCCTGCTTCGTGCCTTGCGTCCACCATGCGGGACGACCCGTTCACCACATCTCGGGAGCCGTTCGCCAATTGTGGTGAAAAATTGAGCAGGTTAGGTTTCAATGGTGACGTCCTGGGGGCGGTGTGTATTGCGTCCTCTAGAAGACGCGTGTGCAGCCTGGGAGAGAATCATGAGAGCACCAAAGGACTTCAGGGACGACCAACCGCTACCTTCTTATGCACGGAGGGACTCGATGGCAGTTACAGGCAATTCATTCGGCAAGCGGTGCGCAATGGTGCCGACGCTGGTGATTGCCGGCTGTCTCAGCGTCCTCGTCCTGACCTCGGCTTCACGCGCTGTCGGCCAGACCGTGAAGACGCACGAGGCGGCTTTTGAGACGTGGTCCGACGAAAAGCCCGGCAACCGAGTGCTACTCACCTACGCGGACATCCCGGCGCCACACCCGGAGGAGTCTGTGGCGAGATTCCCTGCGATCGTCGCCAGAAATGGCGCCGTGCCGATCGCGAAGCCAGGCTACAAGGTGACGCTTTACGCCGAAGGTGACTTCAAACAGCCACGCCTTGTGCGAACTGCTCCCAACGGTGACCTGTTCGTTGTCGACGTGGCTGCAAAGACGATCGTTGTGTTGCGCGGGGTCGGCCCCGACGGGAAAGCCGCGCAGCGCGCGGTCTTTGCAGACACAGGCATGGATCGCGCCTTCGGCCTCAGCTTCTGGCCTGCGAAGAATCCGAAGTATGTCTATGTCGGAAACATCAGCTCGGTTGTTCGCTTCCCGTATACCCCCGGCCAGATGAAGGCATCCGGACCCGCTGAGGTAATCGTGAAGGATCTCCCAGGTGCCGGCGGGCACTTCACGCGCGATGTGGTCTTCTCGAAAGATGATTCCCGCATGTTCGTCTCGGTCGGATCGGGATCGAACGTCGATGATCCCGACACACATCCTGGCGAATTTCACCGGGCCGACGTGCTCGAATACAAGCCGGACGGCACATTTGTGAAGGTGTTCGCCAGCGGTATCCGGAACTGCGTTGGCGAAGCCATTAATCCCATCACGGGAGATCTGTGGTGCTCCGTCAACGAGCGCGACCAGTTGGGCAATCATCTTGTCCCCGACTACATCACGAGCGTGAAGGAAGGCGGCTTTTACGGCTGGCCATGGTTCTACATGGGCGGTCCCAGCGGCGGTATCCAAGACCCACGACATGCGGGCAAACATCCCGAGCTGCAGAGCAAGGTGATCACTCCGGACGTTCTGATGCAACCTCACAACGGCTCGCTCCAGATGACCTTTTACGACGGCAAAGCCATGCCCGGCGTGGCAACGGGAGACATCTTTGCTGCCGAGCACGGCTCCTGGAACAGGGAGCCACGCACCGGGTACGAAGTAGCGCATATCCCGATGAAAAATGGAAAGCCAACAACCGGGGAGTATGAGGACTTCGTGACCGGCTTTGTGAATTCAGAAGGCGGCGTGTGGGGCCGTCCAGTGGGCATCACCACGGCAAAAGACGGAGCCTTGATCATCGTGGACGACGGATCCAATATCGTGTGGCGAGTTGCGTACACGGGCAAGTAGGCGACTTCGTCGAACTTGGGAAGCTCAATACAAGAATGAGCGAGCCGCCGGCTTGGAAGAAAGCGTTTCCAAGTTCACCTGCTGCGCTCCGAAGCGGGCTTTGCGTAGACATCTCTTGCGACAGCAATGGCGGAGACTGCATTCGGCCATCCCGCATAGAAGGCCAGGTGCGTAATGATCTCCACCACTTCTGCCTGCGTCACGCCGTTGTCGCGTGCCCGTCCAAGATGCGAACGAAGTTGGTCCGGACGATTCATCGCGATGAGTGCGGCAACGGTGATAATGCTGCGGTCACGCTTGGAGATCTCCGGCCTCTCCCATATGTCGCCGTAGAGCACATCGTCCGTTATGCTCGCGAGCTTTGGGGCGAAATCGCCCATGGCCTGCTGCGATGGCCGCGGCTTCGGCTGAGCCGGTGCAGCCGGTTCTCGCCCTTCTTTTTCTTTGGCGATGGGCCCGGCGTACTGCTCGTCCGTAACTTTATCCGCCCACGTCACGGATTGCCCGTTCAACTGTTCCACCACTGCGATATGCGCCATGCCGCTCCCTGGAGCAGCCCCATGCCAGTGCTTCTGCCCCGGCGGGATCCACACGACATCGCCCGTGCGAATCTCCTCTACTGGATCGCCCCAGCGTTGCACTCGGCCGGTCCCTGTGGTGACGATCAACATCTGCCCAAGAGGATGCGTATGCCAGGCAGTGCGTGCACCAGCCTCAAAGGAGACCAGTGAACTCGCTGCTCGTGCGGGAGATATCGCCTCAAAGAGCGGATCCACTCGTACTGCACCGGTGAAGTGCTCAGCTGGTCCCTGGCGCGAAGTTTGCGTACCACTTCGCCAGATCTTGATTGCGCCTTCGTCTTTCGTGCCCTGACCGTGGAGACCAGGCAATGTTCCCACAAGAAGAACGCCTGTCAGCACCAGTTTCTTCATGGGGTTTATCCATCCTCTGCGCAGTCGCAGCGTACGATGGTTCCCGTACGCTGCGACATGCCGCTGTTAGATTCCGGTCATCTTGAGCATGGCTTCGGGCAGGCGAGCACCCTCAAGCGAGAGCTTGGAGGTGGCCTCCTCGATCTGCTTGAGTTCGTCTGCCGTCAGGACAACGCCTGCCGCTCCAACATTCTCTTCCATGCGGGCAGTCTTCTTCGTGCCAGGGATCGGAACGATCCATGGCTTCTGCGCCAATAGCCAGGCCAGTGCGAACTGCGCCGGTGTAACGCCCTTGCGTTCCGCCGCTGCCCTCACCGCATGAACCAGGAGCATGTTGGCTTTGCGAGCCTCCGGCGAGAAGCGCGGCACGTGGTTGCGGAAGTCGCTGTCATCGAACTTGGTGTTCTCGTCGATCTGACCTGTCAGGAATCCAGCGCCGAGCGGGCTGAACGGAACGAAACCGATGCCAAGCTCCTCGAGTACCGGCAAAACATCGGTTTCCGGCCCTCGCCAGAATAAGGAATACTCGCTCTGAAGAGCCGTCACCGGTTGCACGGCGTGTGCTTTCCGGATGCTTCCCACGCCTGCTTCAGACAGGCCGAAGTGCTTCACCTTGCCCTCGGTGATTAGTTCCTTCACCGCACCAGCGACATCCTCGATCGGCACATTCGGGTCCACGCGGTGTTGATAGAGCAGATCGATGTGGTCCGTGCGAAGACGCTTCAGGCAGGCATTTGCTGCGGCCTTGATGTGTTCGGGACGACTGTTGGTTCCTATGCCGCGCTTGCCGGTTTCCGGGTCAATATCGAAGCCGAACTTGGTCGCGATGATGACCTTGTCGCGGATGGGCTCGAGCGCTTCGCCGACCAGTTCTTCGTTTGCCAGCGGGCCGTACGCCTCCGCCGTATCGAAGAAGGTGACTCCCTTCTCATACGCCGTTCGAATCATTTGAATCATTTCGCTTTTTTCGCCTGCGGGACCGTAGGCGAAGGTCATGCTCATACAGCCCAAGCCAATGGCCGAGACTTCCAGATCTTTACCGAGAGTGCGCTTCTGCATCGTGTATCCAATCGTTTCTTAGTTAGTGTCAAGAGGGTTTGGTTCTACCCCGTGTCAGGGAAGTCTTGCAATCAGACGCGGTCCCGTTAGCTCCGGTGCTGATTGCTACTGAATGCTTTCGATGCGGCGTATCACACCGTCGCTCTTGGTCATGACATAAATCTCGCCATCACTGTCGGTTGCGAGCCGCATATCCGTTCGAGGCGGAAAGCTGCGTGCTGCGCGGAACGCAGCTGCCGCAGCCGATGGAGGAGCAGCCGGTGTACCGGCCGCGGGCGGCGTAGCGGTTGGAGGCGCAGCAGCAGGTGGTAATGCAGCTACGCGAATCTTTGCCCGCTCTGCCGCGATCTGCGGCAGGTCGGTCTTGATCTCCGTGTATGGAGCGAGAGTCGTCGGATCTCCATCGGTTGCGGAAACAAGGTCGGCCACCTTGGCATAGAAGATCCTGCCACTGGTGATATCGCCAAAGACCACGCAGCTCTGCAGTGCAGGCCACTTCTTTCCGCGATAGACGAAGCCGCCTGCGATGGCGTTGCCTTCCACCGAAGTTTTATAGGCAAGCGCGGAATCCTGCATCGGCACGCGGTCATTCATCACCACGGTATCGGAGATTCGCAGTGGCAATGTCTTATCCGCTGCTAGTGGCCCATAGATCGGACTCTCTGCCCGGAACTCCGGTCCTTCACGGAGCGGATAGCCATAGTTGGCACCGCGCTTAATGATGTCGATGGTCTCGTAACGTACGGGGTTGCCGCCGTTCGCTCCGATGACGAAGGCCAGCAGGTTGGCTTGACGTGGTGACTCCACGTCCCAGGTCATGCGATGCGGATTGCGCATGCCATAGGCCCAAATCTCTTTGCGAGCACCGGGCGTTGCAAAGAACGGATTGTCCCGGGGGATGCGGTATTGCCCGTTCTCGCTCACTTCGCTGTTCGCAACATGCTCCTTCAGGTCAGGCACGATGCGAATGATCTTTCCGCCGAAGTGATCGAGACGTTGCGGATTTAGGCGGCGCACATCAGTCAATTCTCCAGTACCGCCATCGCCGGTGGAAACGTAGAGCACACGCCAGTCCGCATCGCCGCGGCGCGCCGTCGGATTGAACGTGACGTCGTCCGTCGGATGGATGCCGTTCAGCAACTGAACGCGCAAGATCTCGCGGGCCGTGCCTTCAAACTTGGTGTCCTTGATGTTCTTGTCTGTCCACTCCACCAGCACGGCTTCACGCGTAATGGCGGCCGGCCCAGAGGGGGTAAATACCCCCTTGGTCGGCGTGTATTTTGACGTATCAAGTCCAGCCATCACGCCACCCTTGAGGCCGGCAGGTGCCGTGGATGCTACATCCTCCAGGTGGAGAGTGTAGAAGATGCCGTTCCGAGCGTAGTCGGGATCAAAGGTGAATCCCAGCAGTCCGCTTGCAAAACTGAAGTCCGCGATGAACCGTGGGAACAGACCCTTACCGTTGCCTGAACCGTCGAAGTCCAGGTAGACGACCGGTTGGTGTGTCTTCTTATCCAGAATGTAGAGAGGACCGCTTGAGTCGCTGACGAAGAGTCGATTCTGTCCAGGTTCTTCAACCAGGAAGTTGATCCGCGCCGGCTGAGACCGAGCGTCGTGACCTGTAAGCGGCATCTCCACAAAGTCAGAGAGCCGAGCTGTAAGTGCTTTCGGCGCAGTCTGAGCTGCTGCCGTGGTAGCGACCGCGACAGTCAGCCCCAATCCCCAAACGACTCGATTCACCAAGCGTGACTTAGCCATATTTCTCCGCTCCGTTGCTTCATCGGCGAGTGAGAGATTTCTGCGAATACTCCCGACGAATGCAAGTGTGCGCTCAGGAGTCGATTGAGTCTGCCAGAACTTGGCGAACTGACTGTTTTGACGGGTCAACGCCTCAGCGAGCCGGGGGAACCGTTGCGCGTCGTCCGGGCAGTTCGTCAGCCACGAGGTGCTGTTCGCCCGTGACGAGGGTGTGTTCACCAAAGTGATTCGTTTCGTTTCGGTGAAAAGCTGCATCATGGTAAAGACGAGCGCTCCAACGAGCGTGGGCGATTGAGCTGATGCGGGAGCGGATCACTTGGCAGAGCGCGAACCCTTAACGAGAACGTCGACGGATGCGGATCACGTCCGCTATCCCGGTGTCGGTACCCTCACGCTCATCTGGGCGCTCATCGGAGCGGTCGGATCCCTTCGTGGCTTCCTGACGTCGCCTGCTGCCAATCGTAGCGACTTCATCTTCTGGATCGCTTACATCGCATGCTTCATGCCATGGGGAGTGTTCTCAGCGATCGCCTTCCGCTTGGAGCGCCATCTTCCGCTCGGCCGCGAACAGTGGCTCAGCCACACGGCAAAGCTGGCGCTCGCGAGCATACCCGTCTGTGTTGTCGCAGCACCCTTGATGCGTTTCTCCTTCGCCGGCGCACTCTGGCTCTCTGGCCGCCCGTTTCCATGGGCGCGCTTTAAAAGCTTCTCGTTCTACGAGCTGGCGATTGGGGAGTTCTTCTTCTGGCTCAGCGTTGGTGCTTCCTACTCCATACGGGCTTTCTACCAGTTGCAGCAGCAGAAACATAAGGCAGTACAACTGGGCCTGGAGAAAAGCCTGTTGGAGGCGAGTCTGAACCAGGCTCAACTTGAGGTGCTGCGGGCGAAGCTGAACCCGCACTTCCTCTTTAACAGCCTGCAGAACATCTCGGTGCTCACGCGCCAGGACCCTGTCGTTGCAAGCCGGATGCTGGCAAAGCTCGGCGACCTCTTACGTGCGGTGCTACGAACAGACTCCGGTGCTGAGACGACTGTGGCGGACGAAATTGCGCTGCTTCGGCATTACATCGCACTGGAGAAGATGCGCTTCGGCGACCGGCTGGACTTCGAGATCGACGTGGACCGCAACGCAGAGGCAGGCTTGTTGCCAACCTTCCTTCTGCAGCCCCTCGTCGAGAACGCTGTCATTCACGGCATGCGCGATGTGCGGCATGACGGCGTCATTCGTGTGCAGGTAAGCGCAGGGGGCAAACAACTGCGTCTGCTGGTGAGCGACAACGGAACGGGATTCGAGAAGCAGACAAAGATCCACCGGATTGGCATCGGACTCAGTTCCACGCGCGAGCGACTCGAACGCATGTATCCCGGTGATCACTCGATCACCATCCGGGGTGCTGAGCCACGGGGCACCGAAGTCCTGATTGAGATCCCGTTCCGAGAGGATCGCGAGACCGTGAACTCACGGGAGGAGCAACGTGCGACTGCTGATCGTTGAAGACGAGCACCTCATCCGGTCCGGCATCCGCGACGATGTCCGGGCGATCCCGCAAGTGGAGGTGGCGGGCGAGTGCGGCTCCGTTGCGGAAGCTGTCGATGCCCTTCAGCGTATGAAGATCGACCTGGTGCTGCTCGACATTCAATTGCCGGATGGGACCGGATTCGATGTTGTGCGAACCATCGGCCCGGCGGCCATGCCGGCGGTTATCTTCATTACGGCGTACGACCAATACGCAGTTCAGGCCTTCGAATGCAGCGCCGTCGATTACCTGCTCAAGCCGTTTGACGATCTTCGGCTTCGCGCCAGCATCGAGAAGGTGCAGTCGCAACTTACACAACCTGCTTCCATGCTCCATCGGCTGGAGAGCCTCCTCAGCAATCACGCAGCACCTTGGCTACAACGACTCGTCGTTCGGAACGAGGAGCGCATCGATCTTGTCCCGGTCGACTCCATCGACTGGATCGAATCGGCAAACAACTATGCGGTGCTCCACTGCGGGGCAAAGACCTTTGTACTGGGCGAAACGCTGTCAGGCCTGGAACACCGCCTGGATCCGCAGCGGTTCTTACGTATCCACCGCCAACGCATCGTGAATCTCTCACGCGTTGCAGCATTGTTTCCGGTGGCAGGTGGCGTCTACGAACTTGAGCTCAGTGACGGAACTCGCTTTGGCACGGGACGGCAGTATCGCGACGGCATACAGAAACTGATACGGAGCTGAAAAGAAGTTCAAATTTCACGGACGTCGTCCCCGGTTGGCGAGTCACATACATAAGCTGCGCCCAGGATGTCGCGGAATACGGACTCATACTGCCGTTGAAAGCCATCTGCGAATCGTGACCACTGGCAGTCTCGCTCGCCCGTGTGGCGCGACTTGAACTCGGTCCTGTCAACCCCGGGGTCTGATTGCAACGCGCCTCGATCGTCCAAGAATTACGTTGCACAAGCGGTAGAATCGGCACGGACTAAAGACCATGCCCAGTCAGCTTTCAACACCGTGCGAGAAGTTTTCTAAAGAGCAAGAGCAAGCGATCCTGGTGGAGCTTGGATCCATTCTTGCCAACAGTCCGTTTCGCAGTAGCCGACGATTTTCGCTCATGTTGGAGCACTGTGTCCGGATGACACTTTCGGGACAGGTGGAACAGTTACGCGAGCGCCAGCTTGGAGTGGATGTGTTCGGACGCGAGCCTGGCTACGAAACCAGCGCCGATCCGGTGGTGCGGATGGCGGCTGGCGAGGTTCGGAAACGGCTCGCGCAACACTACGCATCGCTTGCGCAAAACAGCGCTGTCCGGATTTCTCTGCCGCTTGGCAGCTACTGCGTGGAGTTCCGATTCGCAGAGATTGAATCGTCTCAGTCACGCGCCGCAGAAGTCCCTCCGCTGATTTCGGCGGCACCGCCAGTCTTGTCGCAACCCGCGGATCCTCCTGTCGCCGGAAGTCCTCGGATGATGAGCCGCTCGCGTTTTTCTCTGATCGTCGGAGTCCTCGGCTTCCTGGTAGTCGGCCTGATCGGAGGTGCTTATTGGCGCGCAAGGACGGTCTCACCCTTTTTCCGCGGGATTAGCGCTCCCAGCCCGACGATCGTGGTGCTTGGCCAGTTACCCCAGGCGGACGCAACGCAATCCGTGACATTGCCGCTCGGTCAGGACATCTTCCGATCCGATGATGCCGTGACGATCGAGGGGGCTACCTCTGCCGTTGCCGTTTGCTCGGCTCTTACGAGGGTCGGCGGCAGCTGCAGTCTGCGGGAGGCCACTCGGATCACGCTCGCGGACCTGCAGAACCGCCCGGTCATTCTGTTTGGGGCATACAACAACAATTGGGCTCTTCGGATGACGCAGGAATTGCCATTCCGCTTTGGTCCGCTCGACTGTAAGTGCATCGTGGAACGAGCGACGGGGAGCCGTGTGGGGACCGTTGACTTCTCATTACCCCGGGACAAGATCTTTGTCGATTACAGCGTGGTCGCACGGTTCCAATCGCAGGTGACGGATGGCCCTGTGCTTGTCGTCGCGGGTGTGGGACCGATGAGCACCCAGGCCGCCGCTGACTATGTGAGTGCGCAGGAGCGAACGGCCGAGATTGTGCATCTTGCTCCCAGGGGCTGGAAGGGCGGCAACTTCGAACTGGTGCTCGGAACCGACGTCGTCGGTGGGGTGCCCGGTCACACGAGTATTGTCCGTGCTGCATTCTGGTAAGTGATTGTTAGGGAGCTATCTCTAACAATCCATTGAGAAATTACAGGTACGTTACCGGAACAGAACCTTTCCGACAGAATGCATCGCGATTAGGCTTGCGAAACTTGCAAGGGCGTATCCATAACTTTCGCCGAGTTTTGGATTCCCTGCGAGCGTTCTCTTTGAGAGGCCCTCATCGCATGCATACCCGCTCGCTGAAGTTACTCGCAGCCACCCTACCGCTCGCCGCCAGTCTCTCCTTCGCTCAGACGCCCACACTACGCGCAGGTGCGGCGATGGTCGACATTACACCGAAGCCTACGGACCTCACGGTCAAGACCGATAGCATTCGCGATCACCTCTTTGTGCGAGCCATTGTCGTTGCGTCGGGCGAAACCTGCGCAGCCATTGTTGCGATGGACCAGGGTGCCGTCCGGCTGGATGCCTATACCGCTGCTGTGCCGAAAGTTGCGGCGGCGACCGGATGCCCGGCGAGCAACATCCTCATCTCCGCAACGCACACGCACAGCGGATCGACCAACGGTCTTTCC
This sequence comes from Terriglobus roseus, assembly GCF_900105625.1. Classification (NCBI taxonomy): domain Bacteria; kingdom Pseudomonadati; phylum Acidobacteriota; class Terriglobia; order Terriglobales; family Acidobacteriaceae; genus Terriglobus; species Terriglobus roseus. Next base: position 1,113,398 of record NZ_FNSD01000001.1, on the reverse strand, counting down.
GGGAATCCCGGCACGCAGACCATTGTGGATGCCATCGTGAAGTCCGCGACCGACGCCAAGGCGAAGCTGGCCCCCGCGACGGTGGGCTACGGGCGGACGACCGTCGACTTGAATGTGAATCGCGACCTGTTCAACAGCAAGCTGGAGTGGAGACAAGAACCCAACCCCCAGGGCGTCTCAGACAAGACACTCTCGGTGGTCGAGTTCATTGGCGCGGACTTCGTGCCCATTGCGGTGTACATCAATTACGCCATGCACCCGATCAACTTCTACCTCTCCGGCGTGATCAGCGCCGACTTCCCGGGGGAGGCATCACGCGCTCTTGAGTCCCACTTTGATGGCAAGACGGTCGCCCTCTTTACGCAGGGGACATCCGGCGACCAGAACCCCGCGCTCAAGGAAAACTTCCTCTCTTCGACACGCAACGGTGCGGAAAACTTCACGGAGAAGATTGGCGCTCCACCGCCGCCACCGCCGTCCGCTGCTCCCGGCTTCAATGCCGCCACGGCGAACTCCGGTATGAAGGAGGTAGCAGCGGAGAATCTTGCGGGCTACCACCGGGCGATCGATCGCGTGAGCGCGGATGTGACCATGATGGGCACGCTTCTGGCAGAGAAGACCCTTTACTTGATGCGGCATGATATCCATCCCACGGCGAATGCGCGCATCTGGGGTGGCCAGTCAGACTTCACTTGTCCCGGTCGTGATCGGCAGGATCGGGAGAATCCGGTCCGCGAGAATGCCATGCCGCCTTACAAAGACGGTGCGGACGTAAACCTGAAAGTCAGCTTGCTTCGCATCGGCGACATCTACGTTACGGGTGTCAACGGAGAGGTCTACACAAACATCGGGCTCAAGCTGAAGCAGTACGCACCGGCCAGCAAGGTCATCATCTCTACCCTGACGAATGGAGGGGCTAACTCCGGTTATATCTACTCCGACGATGCATACAGCCATCTTTCTTTCCAGGTGATCGGGTCGAGGCTAAAGCCGGGCTGCGCTGAAGACAAGATCGTCGATGCGGCGATTTCGTTGATGAAGAAGTCCGGGGAATAAGGCATTCACAACCCTCCAATTGCAATAGTCAAGCCGATGAGGAAGACAGGACCGTGACATTCACTAGAGGTTTTCATCCAGACAGCATCAATCGTCGCCAGTTCCTGACGCAAGCTTCCGCGGCGTTGCTGGCAACGTCAGCCCTTGCCAAAGCTGCGGCTCAAGCAGTAGACACTGCTCCCTCGACCGTTGAAGTAAAGACCGTCTACGGTCGACTGCGCGGAATGCAAGGGAACAAACTTACGACGTTTCGAGGCATCCCGTATGCAGGTTCGGTCTCGGGTGCCAACCGGTTCAAAGCAGCCCCACCTCTGTCGCCCTGGGAGGGAGTGCGCGACGCAGTACAGCTCGGAGCGCCATCGCTCCAACCGGGACGCACGTCGCGCGGTAACGAACCTGCACCATCTGAGGAGTGTCTCTTCCTGAATGTATGGACGCCGGCGGCAGATGGCCGCAAGCGCCCGGTCATGTTTTACAGCCACGGCGGTGGCTTCACCACAGGGTCTGGTGGCGCGAGCTACCAGGATGGAGGCAATCTCGCACGGACCTGGGATGTGGTGGTCGTCGCTACGAATCATCGCCTTGGCCTGATGGGCTATCTCTATCTTGGCGATCTCGGCGGGGTGGAATATACCGGCAACCAGGGTGTCACGGACATTCGCGACGGACTGAAGTGGGTGCATGACAACATCGCTGCGTTTGGCGGAGATCCAAACAACGTCATGATTTTTGGCGAAAGCGGCGGTGGTGGCAAGACCTCGGCGCTCTACGCGATGCCTTCTGCGGCGCCATACTTCAACAAAGCTTCTATTGAGAGTGGTCCGGGCATCCGCATCTACCCACGCGATTCGGCTGCGGAAACAACGCTCATGGTGTTGAAGCAACTGGGAATCGAAAAGGCCGACTGGCGGAAGCTGTTGGACGTGCCCGCAGAGAAGCTGGTCGAAGTGCAGGTGGAACTGGGGAAGCAGCGCTCGGGACCACTGACCCAGGGCGGCGGTAGCAAAGGCATGACGGGCAACCCGGTCCCCGGTGGGTTCGGTCCGGTCCTGGACGGTGTCATTCTGCCCAATCATCCGTTCGACCCCAAGGCTCCGGACATCTCCAGGAGCAAGCCGCTCATCGTGGGTTACAACCACGATGAGATGAACTTCTTCTTTGCGCAAAGCCGCTCTACAGACATCTACGAGATGGATGATGCTGCGCTTCGCGCGCGGTTGGAGAAAGACCTGGGCGAAAATGCAGGTCCGGTTTTAGAGGCGTATAAGATGAGCCGGCCGGAAGCTTCACCGGCGGACTTGTACGTTGCGATTACCACGGCTCGCTTCGCAGGTATCGGCGAGCGGACGATTGCAGAACGCAAGTTCGCGCAGCACGGAGCTCCCGTATACATGTACGTCTTCCGGCATGAGTCCGATCGGTTGATCCCCGGCACGCAGCACAAGATGGGCGCTGCACACGCGGCAGAGATTGCCTACAAGTTCAACAACGTGCAGCCACGCCCGGCCAACGCGGCAACTCCGCAGGCCGGCAGTCCGATGGGCGACACCAGCCCGAGCAGTGTGCAGGCAGCGCACAACATGAGCGAGTTCTGGAGTACGTTTGCCCGCACGGGCCACCCGTCTGCAAAGGGACAACCCGCATGGCCGGCTTACAACGATAAGGCGCGTCCGACCATGATGATCGACGCGGAGTGTAAGGTCATCAACGACCCGGATCCCTTGGAACGCAAGGTGTGGGATCGAATCGACGCAGTAACGAAAACGTAGAAAAGTCATTGGAAAGAAGATCCCATGAAGATGGATCGTAGATCTTTTGTTGGCACGATGATTACAGTAGCCACTGCCCGCGTAGTGCATGCGCAGGCAACCGGTTCGGCGTCGGAGTGGGGCTCTCCCGTTCTTGATTGTCACTTCCATCAGCGACCGACCATCGAAGCAAATCTCGCTCACCTCAACGGCGCGGGCTGTCAGGCTGCGTATCTGCTTACGCGATTGCAAAGCGCCGATGACGCAAAGCGCTTCATCGCTCAGGAACCAACGCGCTTTGCAGGATACGCAGTGGGCACCGATGTTACTGCTGCGGAGGCGGTACAGTTATTCACCACCGCGGTGAAAGCGGGAGCGCACGGCATAGGAGAGATCAAGTATCACGTCGAAGCCGATGGCCCTGAGATGCGTCGCATCTATGCCGCCGCTGCCGAACTGAACGTTCCCATCACGCTGCACTTCCAGGAAGTTCCGCATACGCCCACAGAAGGCGTGTTCAACACGGGCTTCAAACGGTTCGACAAGATCCTGAAGGCATACCCGAAGACAAAGTTCATCGGGCACTGCGATGCCTTCTGGGCCAACGTCAGTGCGGATTATGCGAACGACATCGACTATCCTCGTACACCAATCATCCGAGGCGGACTCACGGATCGGTGGCTTTCGGATTATCCGAACCTGTTCGGTGATCTCTCGGCTAACTCTGGCAACAACGCTCTCACTCGCGATCCGTCTTTCACCGCTGACTTTCTGAGGCGGCATCGCACCAAGCTGATCTTCGGCAGCGATTGCGCTTGCAGCGATGGACATGGAGCGGGGATCTCGCAGCAGGGTAATCCCGGCGCCGCCCGCCTCGCGGGTAAGTGCGTTGCGCGCGAGACGCTCACAACACTGAAAGCGAACACCACACCGGAACTCTTTCACCAACTTGTCTGGCTTAACGGCCATCGTGTCTTCAAGCTTCCCCTTTGATCTCATGGAGTGGGTAGAACTTTGGAAACACGCCGGCACGAACAGGAGAAACGATCAATGGACTTGCTTGGAAAACGCCGCGTCATGCTTGGCACAAGCCTGCTGCTCATGAGCCTGATGTCCGCCATTGCGCAGACACCTGCCTCGAATGGCCAGACTGCAGCTACACCAGCCACGGCCCAGGGTACGGGACCTCAAAGCCCTGCACGACGCGGCCCGGCGGCCTTTGACTTCGCGGACAATAACGGATTTACGTCCCTATTCGACGGAAGCCTGAAGGGATGGGACTTCGATAAGGGGCTTTGGGATATCCAGGATGGGGCCATCCACATCGCCGCTACTTGTGAGAAGCCCACCGGAACGGTGTACGCAATTACGGACACGGGTGAGTATGGCGACTTCATATTGAAATATGAGATGAAGGGTACGGGCAACATCAACGGTGGCATGCAATTCCGCAGCTACATTGCTGCGGACCCTGCTGCTGCGGGAACCCGCTTTCCTGCTCGGCAACGCCCTGCCGGTGGTGTGCCACCCAGCGGCTTTACGGGGCAAGCAGGGACCAGCATGGCTCCAGGACGTCCGCCCGCCTGCGCAAATCCTGGTATCGCCCCAACTCGTGCGTCCCAGGCTAAGTGGGATATGGCCGGACCACAGGTGGACTTTGACCGTAACAATAACTTCAGCGGTATGAACTACGAGCAGGGCGGCCGCGGCATCATCGCCCGTCCCGGGTACGCGCTCTATGCAGATTCTGACGGTGTGAAGTCACTCGCGCAAATTGCCACTAAAGACGTACTTGACTCCTGGTTTCACAAGGATGACTGGAACCAGTTTGTCGTTGTCGCTCTCGGCCACTCAACGTCGATCTTCCTTAACGGACACATGGTCACACAAATGATCGACAACGACAGTCGGTTCTTCCGAAGCTCAGGCAAGATCGGCATTGAATCCGAAGCCACTGGCGATTTGTGGGTGCGGGCCGTCTCAGTAAAGAAGCTGAACTAGGTCCTGCTCTCCTTGCCGGATTCGGCGCACGTTTTGAGGCAACATGCATACCGCAATCGCTTTGCCTGGACTGTCTATGGCGCTCGCTGAAGCGCGAGAGCGACCAGGCGCTCCGGCCGGCCACTCGCGTTCCGCCAGTCGAGTCGCCGAAGAGCATGGAGTCTGGCCAATACGGCTGACGGCAGTCGGCATTGGTGCTGGCAACGACCCAGTCCGCATCTGCTCATTTCCAGAAGCCAGGCTCGATCTTGGCTGGTTGTAGCAGCCACGGCAAGGAGGAGACCGCGCCCGAGGTCTTCGAACAAATGGCTGGAGCAAGTGTTGGTCCGAAGATGCAACCCCACCAGTTGTTGGTTGCGTCGACGGCGCCCGTACCAAGGTTGGCGACGCCAATGCCTTTGCCCAGCAGATTGTTAAATTGCACCGTGACAGCCTGGGTATTCTTCACGGCGACATCGATCCCTTCGTCCAGCATGGTGTTTGCCGAAAGAATGTTGCCGCTGGCATTGGTGGTGGGAACGCCGGAGAACACATTGATGCCTGTGGGAGCCGCCGTCGCTGCGTCGCCCGTGTCGGCGCCGTTGCCGATCAGCGTGTTGCCCACGAGCATGTTGTCACTCAGTTGCTGCTCCGGTGCGTGGGCGTGCATGGCGATGCCGGGGTGGCCATTGTCCTTGGCGAAGTTACTTACCACCACGTTGCCATACGTCTTTGCCCCCGGGATCGAGGCGAAGATACCAAAGCCCGCGCCACCGCCGATGCCTGCACCATTGCGCAGAGAGCGATTGCCGAACACCGTGTTGTGATAAACCCCGAAGGGTAGTGCTGCTCCCGTGCTCGGTGCGGGCACGTGCGACGCCATGGTGATGCCGCAGGCATTCGGATTGTCGTGCACGTCATTAAAGCTGATCAGGTTGTCGTGTGTGGGGCCGCTGTCGTCGGAGATGAGAATGCCACCGGCGTTCCCTGTGACGGTATTGTTGGTGACGATACTGTGATCGACCGCTTGTAAGTGGATGCCTTCACCACAGTCTTGCGCTTCGCCTGGTTCATAGGTTGGCAGATCGGGGCAATTGCCACCTGCGAGTGACGTGTTGTTGTTTTTCACCGTGTTGTCGGACACGCTCACATAGGACGCGTTCAGCACCAGGACGCCCTCGTGCTTGGCGTTCTTGATCGTCAGTTTGGAGATATGGACTGAGGCGAGCCCGGGATTGCTCATCCCATCGATGAACACGCCGTTGGTAAAACCACTCGCATCGATGACACCATTGTCAATTGAAGTAAGCGATAGCGGCTTATTAATAATCACTTCTTCGTGGAAAGTACCTTGCACAATCACGACAGTGTCGCCGGGGTTTGCCGCAGCGATAGCAGCGCCGATGTGGTGATAGCAACCGCCCCCACTGACTGTTACGCAGAGGGTCGTAGCAGCTGCGGTAAGACCGCACGAAAGGGCGATGGTGCCTGCAAGAGCATAGCTCAGAAACTTCATTGTCATCCTCAGAGGATTCGTTGTAGTTCCACTGAAAGCCGGGGAAACAGATACAACCTATGAGTCAAAGCTCCAGGTTGTAGCGCTTCAGGAGACAGCTGCGATTGGAGACAGGAAAGCGTCGTCATGCTACTCGCAGCGGTAGCACTCTTCAACGACAATATGCAACTGTAGGCGTTAGGCGACTGACGGAAGCAAGCCGATGCGTGAGTTGACTTAGGGGGGAGCTTCCACTTTCGCAATAGATGCTCGACACTGTCCGACGCAGCCTCGAGAACGGTGTTGCCGTAGCCCGCCCCTGCTCACTTCCAAAGTCAGAGCTTTTTCTACCAAGCGCGTTCGCCATGAAACTCTTCTCCGTTTTTGAAGCTCTAAGGCGGGATGACTGTTACCGGTAACCGGCTCCTTGACTGCGCTCCTGAAGAGGTTCGCGCAGCACTCCTTGCAGAGGCACGATGCGTTCACATTCCTTTAGGTCATGCTCTTTCCAGGGCCCATGCGGTGCCACGAAATGTCTTCTTTCCAGTCGGCGTGGTTGCCGCCCAGATGGTGACCACAGAAGAAGCTGAAGCAGTAGCGGTCGGATTATTAGGGGTTGAGGATGTTGCCAATTGCTTTGCCCTGTTGGGACATCGGACCTCTTCAGCCAGGTGTGTGGCAGTGACGGCTGGTGCGAGCTATTGCATTCCCCTCGAGAGGATGCGGCAACTCTTCGAGCGCGATTCGGCGGTCCGAGCACTCATTCTCGACCACCTCCAGTACCAACTGGCAATCCACGACCAGATCTCCGCCTGCAACAGGCTGCATGGAATCGATCAGCGGCTCGCGATGTGGCTTCTGAGCCTTGCTGATCAACTAGGGTCTCAGACCTTCGCAATGACTCAGATGGCTCTGTCTTCGATCCTCGGTGTCCAGAGGTCCTCACTCAATCTCGCTGCAGCAGCGCTGAAGACGGGCGGCCTCATTGACTACCGCCGAGGCCGGTTATGGATTCAGGATCGGGAGGGTCTGATTGGCCGGGCATGCTCGTGCTACTCCGCTTCACAACGTCTAGTGCGACAGCTTCACAAGACCGAGGCACGGGAACTATCGAATCCCGCAGCTTGGGCCGAGCGTCGCTAGTTCCGATACAGACGCAGAGGTCCTGGGTCACTCAGTAAGAACTCGCCGATCCATCTGGCGACCTTCCTCGTCCTGCGGAATCATCAGGTAGGCCTGGCCGGGGACTCGCGGACGCGAAGTGTTGCGGTGTTTTTCTCCCGAGCGAAGAGATCGGATCAGTGGCCGCCCTCTGGAGCTTTGGCGCCAGATTTGAGACCTGCGGTGAATAGGACGAGTGGAGCGGCTACCAATGTGAGGACGCCCATGAGGTGGAAGCAGTCCATAAAGGCCAGTAGCCTGGTTTGGGCGTAGAGCTGGTCATAGTAGCGCGAGGTCGCGGCTGCGATGCTGTCGGCTGCAGCGTAGCCGTGGGCCTGGAGATAGGTGGCAGTGCTTTGAATGGATTGGTGAAGGCTGAGTGACGAGTCGGTCAGGTTGGCAGCCATACGGTCCTGGTGGAAGTCCTGCCGACGCTCGGACATGGTGGTGACAAAGGCAATGCCGAAGCTGCCACCCCAGTTTCGAAAGAAGTTCGTCAGCGACGACGCTTTGTTATTCTGCGCCGGCGAGAGCTGCGAGTAGGCAATGACGGAGAGTGGTACGAAGAAGAAGGCGTAGCCAAGGCCTTGTAAGGCACGGGCCAGGGCGTAGTGCTTATAGTCGGTCTGCAGGTTGAAGTGGCTGTAGTGGAGGAAGGCGTAGCCCACGGTGAGAACTGCGCCGAAGAGCAGGTTCTTTGGCTTGATGATGCCGCGTTGCACGAGCTGCGCGCCGACCGGAGCGAGACACGTAATGACGAAGGCACCGGGGCCGAGCACCAATCCGGCGTCGATAGCGCGGTAGCCATACAGAGACTGCAGGATCTGCGGGATCATTGTCGTTGATGCAAAGAGGCCGATCCCGAAGACAAAGTAGAAGACATTCGCGATAGCAAAGTTACGTACCTTCAACAGACGGAAATCGATGATCGGGTCCGGTGTGCGCAGTTCCCACCAGACGGCAGCAGTAAGACAGGAGATGCCGATGAAAGCGCACCAGCAGATAAAGGTAGAGCCGAACCAGTCTTCGATCTGGCCGCGATCGAGGAGAATCTCGAGTGCGGCGGAACCGACACCGACGAGTGCGATTCCGATGCCGTCGATATTGAGCCTGCCGTTTATGCGAACAGAGTTCCGTTCCTTCTGAAAGGAGTCGGGGTCGTGCACGAAGCGGTTGGTAAGGAGCAGCGAAAGAATACCAACCGGAATGTTAATGAAGAAGACCCAGCGCCAGTTGTAGTTATCGGTGATCCAGCCGCCGAGGACCGGGCCGATGGCGGGTGCGGTGACGATGGCTATCGTGTAGAGCGCAAATGCACTGGCTCGCTGCGCGGGTGGGAACGTATCGACGAGGATAGCTTGTTCGACTGGCGCCAGGCCTCCTCCGCCGATACCTTGCAGCACACGGGCCATGAGCATGACTCCGAGTGTTGGCGCGATGCCGCAGAAGAAGCTAGTGATCGTAAAGAGCGCGACACAGGCCATATAGTAGTTTTTTCGCCCGAAGACGCGCGAAAGCCATGCGGACATTGGCAGGACGACGGCGTTTGCAACCAGGTACGTGGTGAGTATCCAGGTGACTTCATCAAAGGAGCGTCCGAGGCCACCAGCAATGTATGGCAAGGAAACGTTTGCAATCGAGGTGTCAAGCAACTCCATGAAGGTGGCAATGGTGACGGTGAGGGCGATGACCCAAGGATTGATAGCTTGTCGCGTTGCTCCACTCACGTCTCGATAGCTCCTTTAAAAGAAACCGAACGGTCGCTTTTATGCATCTGATTCTTGTCGCGGCACGCAGGGTTCAAAAATAATGCGCGGTATGCTTGAGGACTGATGACCAAAGGTGAAGAAACGCGGCAGACGATCATTGAACGGGCAGCGCCCCTCTTCAATCGACGTGGCTTCCATGGGTGCAGCATGAGCGACATCATGGAGGCAACGGGGCTCGAAAAGGGCGGCATCTACCGACACTTTTCGAGCAAGGAAGAGATTGCGGAGGCCTCGTTCCGTTACTCGGTGGAAGCTTCCGTTAAGCTGCGCACGTCAGGTGTGCCGCAAGGTGAGAGCCCGATGGAAACGCTGCGCGCTCTGATTGCACGTTTCGTTCATACACCTTCAGCGGTGGCGGGTGGTTGTCCGCTGATGAACACGGCAATTGATGCGGACGATGGCAATGAGAGGCTACGCGGGCTGGTGCGCGAAGCGTTCAAAGCCTGGCGTGACCGTATCGTTTCGATCCTGGAGCTGGCGATTGCTGCGGGTGAGTTGGCCGCTGACGCGGATGTAGCCTGGCTGGCGAACACGGTGATGACTTCACTAGAGGGCGCCGTGATGCTGAGCCGGCTTGAGCGGCGCAAGGAACCGTTGCTGCACGCGCAGAAGGCTCTGGAATTGATTCTGGATACGGTGCTTATGAAGCCCCGAAACAGCGAATTCGAGCGCTGAGTCCTTTGGCATGATCGAAGCTGCAGTGCGTGGATTGGTCGTTGTTCGTTGCGAGCATGCGGAAGAGCGTGGATTGCTGTGCGTCGTGAAGCCACGTAAACCATCGTCGATGCAGCCAGCGATTGCCAATCATCGGTACATCGATTGGCAATCGGTCATGGCTCGTTTCAAGCCGCACCAAGGCTTCGCTACGACACACTGCAAGGAGCTCGCAGTGTTGGCTGGCTCTTTGCAGCGTGAGTCAGAAGGAGTAGCGGAGTGCGAACTGCATGCTGCGTGGGCTATTGGATTGCGACGTGGCCACGCCCAGTGTTGGGGAAGTGACGCCACCGCCGCCCGTGCTGAAGAGTGGGTGGTTGAAGAGGTTGAAAGCTTCAGCGCGGAATTGTAGTTGGTGTTCGCCGTAGATCTGGAAGTTCTTAATTGCGGACAAGTTTGTCTGGAAGATCATGGGTTGCGAGCCGACTGAGCGCGTGGTGCCATACTGCCCGTTGGCAGGCTGTGCGAAGCAACCAGGATTGAAGATGTTGAAGCGCGTGCGGTGGAAGTTGGCGGTCGGACTGCTGCAGGTGAGATTGGCATAGACGTTCCCATAGGGGCTTGTATCAGCGTTTTTGTTCGCGGTCACACTGATTGGCTGGCCCGACGCAAAGTACTGCAGGCCCGCAAGTTCCCACCCACCGACGATCTCACGGTTGAAGATGTTGTTGGAGTTGAGGAAGCGCTTGCCGGGGCCGAATGGCAGGTAATAGATGGGGCTTATGTTGATGTCGTGCTTCCGATTGAAGCTGGCGGGACCATAGGTAAGACTGGGCCGGTACAGGTTTTGCTGGTTGCTGTTGTCGCCGTCAATCACGTTCAGCGCCTTCTGATAGGTGTAGGCCACGAGTACCTGGAAATCATGCGAAAGCTTGCGGTCAAGCTTTACACCGAGGGCGTTGTAGTTCGCACTGTAAGCGTTGAGCTGGCCGTCAATGGGGCCTGCGTTTGGGAAAGGCCGCACGTCGAGCTTGCCAGTAGTGTTGCCCGGCGAAAATGCGATGGGTTGGTTGAGATCGGCGCGTGCGGACTGGTGACGTGTGACATTGCCGAGGTATTGCACGGTGAGCATGGTGCTGCTGCCGAGCGTGCGCTCGACGTCGAGATTCCACTCCTGTGTCGAGGTGTCCTTGAGCGTCGGATTGATAGAGTAGCCGCCCTGCCCCGGAACCGATGGCGGGTTGGCGATGAACAAGTCCTGGATATTCCTGGGCGTTGCGATGTTCAGGCTGTAGCTCTGTGCTACGACGTTTGGTGAATAAAGCAGCATGAACTGCAGATTGTTGTAAAGGATGGGAGCGTAGTAGATGCCGTAGCCGCCTCGGATAGCGGTGCTGTTGCTGGCCTTGTAGGAGAAGCCGACACGCGGGCCGAAGTCACCATAGTTGGCGTTCCATGACCCGGGGCGGTTGGAGTTAGTGGCGAGCGAGTAGAGTGCGCCGCGATTGTTCTTGTCCGTAGGCGGATTGACGTAGTCATACCGCAGTCCAATGTTGAGCGTGAGTCGCGGCGTTGCGCGCCAGTCATCCTGCAGGAAGCCGGAGACGTCGAACTCTCGAAAAGCACCGGCCGAGGTACCGACGAGACCGCTGCCAGTGTTGGGGAAACCGAGTTCTAAGTCGGCGAGAGCGTTGCCCTGATTGGTGGAACTGCGCTTGCCAGCGACGTATTGCGAGGTCGCTGATCCGTCGAAGTTGTAGTTGCCGTTGTTGGTGACGACCCACGTGCCGTTGAACTGGACGCGGATGAACTCCCCACCGAAGGTGATGGTGTGATTGCCTCGGGTCCAAGTGACCTGGTCGGCGAACTGGTAGCGGTTTTGGATGGCACCCTGCGGCGAATAGGGATCGCCGAGCGAGGTGTAGTTGTTCACGCCGATAGCGGGCGGGGTGGAGATGCTCAGGGAAGGATTGAGGTTATTGAGGCCGTAGAAGTTCGCGTAGTTCTTAGCGCCGAGTCCCTGCTGTGTGCGGAACAGGTTACTGCGGTTGTAGCCGATCTTGAGCGCGTTGACGAGATGGTCATTGATGATCTGCGTATCGGTGATGGAGGCGTTGGTACCGGTCAGGGGCACGCTGATACCGAAGAGTCCGGGCGTAATCGTGTTGGCCCCACCCGAACTGGAGAAGCGTGCGACGGTGCCGAAAAGCTGATTTTTTGAGGAGACGTTCCAGTCACCGCGGGCGAGGTATTCGTCGTAGTTGCTGACGGACGCTAAGTTCGTTCGGTAGTTGATGTTGTTGACGAGCGGAGCGTTGGGAAGCGGATAGTTCTGGAGCCATAACTGGGCAAACGCGCTGAGTGTGGGGATTTTGTTATTAGCAAACGGCTGGGACGTGCCCGTTGCCGAGTTGTAGGTGGCGGGGTTGTAGATCACTGGGTCAGCAGAGAAGTCACCCGACCGCTCGGCGGCGGTTGGCACGCGGTTCTGGGAGAGGCTGGACGAATGGCTGCGCAGGCCTGAGTAGTCGAAGAAGCCGAAAATCCTGTTCTTGAAGATAGGACCACCAAGGTTGCCACCGAAGAGGTTGTAGCGGACCGGCGGCTTCGTGGTGGCGAAGTAGTTCTTCGCATTTGCTGCGTCGTTCTGGAGGAAGTCGTAGACGGTGCCATGGAAGGAATTGGAGCCGCTCTTGGTGATGGCGTTGACGATAGCCGGCTGCCGGAAGATAGCGGGGGCGTTGCTGTAGGTTGTGTTGACTTCTTTCGCTGCTTCGACTGAGGCCAGGATGTTTGCGGTCTGGGTGAGGAGGTTGGTGTTGTCAATACCGTCCTGCAGGAACTGCGTCTGGTTGGGCCCGAGGCCAGAGAGGATGACGGCATTGCTGGTCTGCTGGTAGAAACTCTGGTCGCCCGCGGAAGTGCTGGCATCGGTGCCGGCCTGGGCGGCTGGGCCGAGTGTGGCGATGCTGAGGATGCTGCGGCTACCGTTGGGCAGGGTAGTCAGCTGCACGCTGTCGACCGAGGTGGCGAGGTCATGGCTCTCAGTCTGCAGGGCTACGGCGCCCGAGGTCGCCGATACTGTGACTTGCTCGGAAACGTTGCCAACCTTCATCTGGATGTTCTGGCTGAGTCCGCCAAGACTAAGGGCTGCCTGCTGCACGGCCGTGGCGAAGCCCGGGGCAGATACGGTGATCTTGTAATTGCCGACCGTGAGTGAGGGCGCGGTGTAGAAACCATTCGCATCGGTCATAACGACACGGACGGCGGTGGTGTCGGTGTTTTGGATGCTGACGCTGGCGTTGGGAAGGCCGCCCCCGCCGGCGTCGGTAACGGTTCCGGTGATCGTGGCAAGGTTTGTCTGGGCATGTGCCTGCCGCGCCGGAACTGTCATTACGGCGATAGTCGAAAGCAGCGCTGGAAGCACAAAGCCGGCAAGCGCCGCTTGCTTCTGGCCTGCGTTCCGTACCCGGAGTGCCTCCCGATGCCGATCTGCCGGTGTCGGCATGTTCTCTTGAAGTGATTTAGTACCCATGTCTCTGACTTCTCCCCAAAATTCCATTTGTGAAACCCGCACGTACGAGGACTCACAACTATGGTTTGGCGGAAACGGCTGTCAACGACGGGTAGGTATGGTGTAGGTACGGTGCGGTGCGTACAGTCAACTTTCCAGCGGAAAATTCCATCGACTAGTGGCCTGGCTCATTTGCCCGTCGCGTTCCGGGCACTTTGAGTAGCCGACTGTCTTTGGGGCCCGATGTCGTGCGTGCTGGCTACCAGACCTTGCTGGCGATGATCTCGACGGAGGTGGGAGCGCATTTCACCAGGGAAGTGTGAAGGACGAGTTCGATATTTTTGCTCTTGAGATCGGCGCGAGAGATGTTCGCGAGGGTGTTCTTCTGCGTCGGGTCGGTGACGAAGTCGGCGGCGGCATGTGTGCCGCAAGTGGAAAGTCCAGCGATGGCGAGGACGGGGGCGCCAGCCTTGGAGTCCATTACGCGGAAGATGAGGGCGTAGTCATCCATCATTCGCGGGGTCATCTCGGCCTTCAGGGGGTTGTACCAGCGGCGATGCGTGCCGTCGCGTTCGCGAATCCCGAAGCCGCGGTCGAAGTAAAAGGGAAGGCTTTCGTTCATGACGCGGGTCCAGTAGTTGTCGAATGAGCCTATGAGGATAAGGGGCGATCCTTTGAGGTCCATGTAGGGCAGGTTGGGGCCGGTGCGCAGGACTGGCGTGCGGTTGTACTTATAGAGGAATGCAGCGACGCGGACATCTGCGTAGACGGAACCCGTGAGCATGCCTTCGCCGTAGGAATACACGCGCTCGGGGCCGGTCTCCGGCAGATCCACGGGAGGCGCGTCCGGGACGCGGATGGGCCAGTAGAGGTCAGTGGGGGAGGAGGCCTCGTCGGGCGGCGAGCCCGGTTCGTAGACCGGCATGGTTCCGGTGTAGATGTAGATGGGCTGCTTTCCACTGATGATCGGCGACCACAGCGCTTCCAGTAAATTTCTTTGCGGCCGCACCAAGGACCACCAGATTCCGGATGCGACGAGCGCGAAGACGACCGCAGCGATCGCGGCCTTCAAGAGCGGGTTTCTCTTCGGGTAGGACAAGACGACACTGGTGGAGTCGGCGACGGCCACGACGGGGGCGGGAGCGCTAAATGTTGGTGCGGCGCTCATCGCCTCCAGCGGGATCGCTGCGGGCACGAACACTGTTTCTGCGGGGGCTGTCTCTCTCCGCGACTCCTTGGCAAGTGGACGGAGGATAAAAGCGGGCCGGTAGGTCCCGTTTGGGATAACAATCTGAATGGGCGCTTCGTCGCCTTCGTCGCTTTCATAATACTGCGCGAGTCGTTTGCGAAGAAGGCCCATGCGGGAGCGAACGATCGGATCGCCGGTGGTGTCATAGTCGGGGCGCCGGCCGAAGACGTAGATGCCGATTATGCGCTCTTTCAACCCGTCTTCATTGCCCTTAACGGATTCGTCGACAACGTAGCGGAGGAGGCTCTGGAGCTGCTGGCTGTCTTTGAATCTGGGACTGCGCAAGATGTGATCGAGAGCCTGGGCGATGCGCTCCTGCGTTTCGAGTGACTGCTCGCCGGTGGTGTCCAGTTCATTTACGGCAAGCATTGCACACCTCAAGTTCCCGTCCCTGGAACGACGCATTCGCGCGACCACAAGACGCGGAAGCCTTCTTAGAGGAGCAATGATACCGCACCGCACCTGCACCGTTCCTGCTGGACATTGACAGCACGTGCGGCGGCGAGACGAGGATGGAATGGCATTCGCTCTGTCACGCCGACGTCCGTCTCGCAGCCTCTGGTTGCCGCCCGGTCGGAGGTCATTGGTTTTGTAGGAATCGCAGCAACGGATTCACGGGCCAAGGGTGCTCCGGAGAAAGTTGAGAACGAAGTCAGGAGAACTATGGATCGCCGTGATTTTATCGTCGGAGCCGGTGCGGTATTGCTGAACGCAGGGAGCGCTTCAGGACTGGCGCCGAGGCCAGACGATGACATCGTCGTTGCAGCGTATTACTTTGGCAACTTTCATGTCGATCCACGAAATGAGAAGGCACACGGCGCGGGATGGACGGAATGGAACCTGGTGAAGGCGGCACAGCCGAAGTTTCCGGGGCACCATCAACCGAAGGTGCCAGTGTGGGGTTACGGCGACGAGGCGGCGCCGGAGGTCTTCAAGAAGAAGATTGCTGCGGCGAAGGATCACGGTGTGGATGCGCTGATCTTCGATTGGTATTGGTATGAGGACGGGCCGTTTCTCAACCGAGCGCTGGACGAAGGGTACCTGAAAGCAGAGAACGCTCAGGATGTGAAGTTTGCACTGATGTGGGCGAACCATGATTGGATCGATCTGCATCCTGCGAAGCTGGATAGCTCTGGAGATGTGCAGTATCACGGTGGCGTGTCGCGGAAAGCATTCGATGCAATGTGTGATCGAGTGGTGGAGTTGTTCCGGCACCCTTCATATTTGAAGATCGGCGGCAAACCTTACTTCTCACTCTATGAGATGTTTCGTTTCGTCCAGGGGATGGGAGGCGTGTCGCAGGCGGCAGCCTCGCTGGATGTGCTACGGCAGAAGGCGATAGCGGCAGGCTTCCAGGGTGTCCACATAAATGCAGTGACGTGGGGCGTGAAGCTATTGCCCGGCGAAGCGGACGTGAAGAACCTGCCCGAATTGCTGAAACAGTTGCATGTGGACAGCACAACGTCCTACGTGTGGATTCATCATGCACAGCTTGCGAGTAAGTTGACGACAGAGTATGCGGACGTGCGGCAGCAGTACGAAAGGTACCGAGATCACGCCGCGGCGGAGTTGGGCTGCCCATACTTCCCGAACGTCACGGTGGGCTGGGATGCATCGCCACGCACATGCCAGACGGACAACTTTCGCGTGAGCGGGTATCCATTCACGTCGGTGGTCGTTAACAATACGCCGCGGGACTTTGAGGAGTCGTTGCGTTCTGCAAAGGAGTTTGCAATGTCGAAGCTGCCTGAAGGGAAGCGGTTGATCACGCTCAATTCGTGGAACGAATGGACCGAAGGCAGCTATCTTGAGCCGGACACGCAAAACGGCGCAGCTTATCTTGATGCGGTGCGCAGGGTGTTTTTTCGTTCGTAAGAAAATGTTCTCTAACGCGGATGCACGCGGACTCCCTGAATCAACGGGCTACTCTCTCACATGTGAAAACGCGAGCAGGTCTAGCCCGCTCGGTTTTGCACGGTCTTTAGCGACCTCTCTAAAAGTTCAGTTTCAGTGCAACCTGCACGTTACGAGGCAAGTTGTACTGGGAAGTAATCTGTCCGAATGTCGCGGAGTTGAATTGCTGGTTTGGCAGACCAAACTGCACGCGGTTCAGTAGATTGAAGGCTTCCAGCCGGAACTGCAGTGCAACCGTATCGTGGATTGGGAAATCCTTGATCGCCGAGATGTCGTCCTGGAAGCCGCGTGGTCCGCGCATCAGGCCGGAGGAGCGCGGCACGTTGCCGAGTTCAAATGCCTGCGACAGTCGGAATGCGGCCGGATTGAAGAAGCCCTGCGTCTGTCCCAAGGCTGCTCCGCCGCCGAGTCTCTGGTGAATGCCACCCGATGTCAGCGGATTGATACCAGGGACGAAGCTTGGCCGACCGCCTGAGTACGCCGCACCACCTGTTTGCGTAATGCCCAGCGCGTATCCGCTTTGAATGAAACCTATGAAGTTTAACTTCCATCCACCAACAGCCTGGTTGGCCCATCCGGGAAGGTTGGCGCCAAACTTCTGACCATGGCCGAAGGGGAGTGTGTAGTTCAGGTTGCCGACGATGCGTTGCGGGATGTCCGTGGGCTGCACGGAGCGCTCAAGGTCATAGCGGTAGAAGTTCTGCACGCCTGGTTGGCCATTGGCATTGAAGCCACCGGTGGTGATATCCGTCGTGTTACCAAGCAGCTTAGACCAGGTGTAGCTGACGATGGCGGACAGGTTCGACGTACGCATCGTCACGAAGGCCTGGAAGGCATGATAGGTGGACGATGCGATGTCGTCCTGTAGGACGTTGAGCGAACCGTTGGACAGCCCGGTGTTTGGGCCGTACTGCGGGTAGGCCGCGAGCAACTGCTGCCGCTGCACGGTCGGCGTTGCCAATGTCCCACTCACGCCCGGTTGACCGAAGAGCGGGTTCGGAACAAGCGCGGTAAGGTAGGCCGACTGCGCATTACCGGGATCGCCAACAGCACCCCAATAGCGCGGCTGCAGATCGTTCGGTCGATAGCCGATGGGCAGGTGTGTTCCCTTGCTGCCGGCATAGTTCAGGTGCAGCACGATACCGCTGTTGATCTGCTGCTCGACACCGATGTTCCACTGAGAGTAGTACGGCTGCGGGTTCTTGTAGAGCAGGCCGGAGACGCTGCTGCCGGTGCCGACCTGCACGCCTGCCGCAGAACCTGCGGGCAGAAGGACGCCCGAGGGCAGAGGATTGTCGATCAGCGTGGTGGGACGCTGTGTGTAGGTGTAGGTCTGCTGCGTGGTCTGCGAGTAGCCAATTGCGGTGCCACCGTAGATGCGCTGCGTCGACGGCAGATACAGCACGTCGAAACCTCCGCGCACAACGGTCGTGGGATTCGGAGTATAGGCAAAGCCGATGCGCGGCCCGAACTTGTTGTAGTTATTCCAGAAGTTGCGGGGATTGCCGTTGGCTCCGACGTACTGCGCACCGCCGGTGAAGGGTAGCGCCGTTGTAGACAACGGATTGGCAGCTTGCAGGTTCAGCGCCGCCCACGCATTGTGACGGTCTGTGAACGCCTGATCGCGGTCGTAGCGTAGACCAAGGTTCAGCGTGAGGTTGTTGCGAATGCGCCAGTCATCCTGCGCGTAGATCGCGTGATACCACTGCTGCAACGCAAGCGTCGCCTGCCGCTGCAGCGTAGTGTTTGTCGGCACGCCCAGGAGCAGCGCGGCAATCGTATCGAACTGTGCCGGGTTGCCCGAGACACCGTTTGCAGCATTCGCACCGCGCGTCAGCGTGGAGTCAAACGTCAGGTTGCCCAGGGGATTTCCGTAGCCCTGTTCCATCTCGTTGATCAGGCGGCCTTCATAGCCGATCGTCATGCTGTGTTTTCCAAGTTGCCACACCAGGAACGGCACAAGGCTGTGCGTGTAATGGCTCCACTGATTCGAGTTTGTGGCATTGCCGATCTGCTGAAAGCCGCTGACGCTGACGACCGGCGTGCCTGTGGTCTGTTGTTCCGATTGGAAGTTGGAGGAGAAGCCAAACGTGCCTGCGGGGACAGTGTAGTTGCCAGGCAGCTGGATGTTCCGTTGCGCAGCAAAGCCGTAGGTAACCTGCAGCAGCATGGAAGGCGAAATGGTCCAGCTATCACTGGCAGCGAACAGGTAGCCGGAGATAACCTGGTGAATGCTGTTCGTTCCGCTGAACGCGCCGTTGAGCAGGTCGTTTTCATTGTGCGAGTTCGTGCCGCGAGTGCCGCGGAGAAACATGCGATTTGCCGCGGAGAAGTTATGGTCGATGCGGAAGTTGTACTGGTCGTCCACATCCGAGGTTGGCTGCGCAAAAGTGTAATTGTTCGTCAGTCCCGGACCGTTCGGCAGAGGATAGAGCGATAGCAGCTTTACCGCGAGAGGGTTCAGCGTGGTCACGCCCTGGCCCGTGCCAAAGCAGCCGTTGGCGTTACAGCCTGCGGGCAGCGGTGTGCGGTTGTAGTTGTTGCCCACCTGCGTGGTGCTGTACGGGTCATAGACCAGGTTGGCGCCGTTCTCCGTGAAGATACCTTTGCGCATCAGCGCGGTCGGCACAGTAAGGATCTGCGCAGCGTACGTAAGATTCCGCTGGCCTTCATACCCGAAGGTGAAGAAGGTCTTGTCCTTGCCGTTGTAGATTTTCGGGATGAAGACGGGGCCGCTGACGAAGCCTCCGAACTGGTTATAACGATGCGGGAATCGGAAGTCCGCATGATTGGCAAGCGGATAGATGCCGGAGCGCTTCTGGAAGAAATTCGCAGCGTCCAGCTTGTCGTTGCGAAGGAAGTCATACAGGGTTCCGTGAATCCGATTTGCGCCGCTCTTCGTCACGATGTTCAGGAAGCCGCCGCTGGACCGGCCAAACTGCGCACCGGGGTTTGAAGTGATGACCTTGAATTGATCGACGACTTCCGCGCTGGGCGTCAGGGCTGGCTGGCCCTGGCAGCAGAGTGTGACCGAGATGCCGTCGATCAGAATCTCGTTGTTGCCGGACACACCGCCGTTCGATGAGAAGTTGTTCGTAGCTGCGGCGACCAGTGCTCCGCGTGTTGTGCTGACACCGGTACCGAAGCTGCCGCCGGGATTGATGCCCGGGCTCAGTTGCGCCAGCGCGTAGGGGTTGCGGCCGTTGAGGGGAAGCTCGCTGACCTGGCGGGCGCCTACCGTGTAGCTCAGCGTCGAGTTGTCAGTGTTGAGCTGCTCGCCTGCCGCGGCCTGCACGGTCACCGTTTCGGTACTGCTGCCAATTGCGAGTGTCAGGTCGATCTGGGCGGCCTGGCCGACGGCGAGCGTCACAGTGGATTCGGCCTTCTTAAAGCCTGCCTGCGCGACCGTGACGCGGTAGGTTCCGGTCTGCAGACCGGGGAAGGTGTAGATGCCATCGCCGTTGGCCTTGCCATGGAGAACGAGGCCAGTCTCCGTCCTCGTGAGGGTCACGTCTGCGTCTGGTACCACGGCTGTGGTGCTGTCGGTCAGCCGGCCCGTGATGGATCCGTTGGCGACCTGTGCACTGCCGCGCGGAAGAGCGGCCAGGAGCATGGTCAAGCAGAGAAATAGGTGTCGGAAAGATCTGCGGACTGCAAAATGGTTCATGGTGGCCTCAAAGAGCCGGAAGCGTTCGTAACGGATGGGAACACTTCCGGCTTTCGACAGGCGAGTGTGCGGGGTGAGTCTACGGTAGTCCAGTTCCAAGCTGTTACGTTACGTTACCGGTCAAAGAAATGAATGACTTACGGCTCGGGATGGATGCGCGAGACGGCGTGCGGCTCCTGCTGGTCCAGATGGAGGATGGACTTATCGCGCCTCAGAATTGCCTGTAATTGATCGATAGGAACCTGCTGCACTGGTTCCTTGCCCTTGATCGCCAAAGAAGCGGCGACGCCCGCGGCCTGGCCAATCATCATGTACTGCGGCTCCATGCGGACCGAGGAGTAAGCAACGTGTGAGGCCGAAAGACACACTGGGACAAGCAGGTTTGTCGCCTCGCCGGGTCTTGGCAGAATGGCCCGGAAGCTGATCTCATAGGGCTGCACCGCCACCTGGACATCCCCTTCGTTGAAGGCGGTGCCGTCGGGCATGGCGACACGCTGTACGTTGTGCGAGTCGCTGTTGTATGACCCCATGGCAATCGAGTCGGGCTTCGTGCGCTCCGTCTGTAGATCGGCCTGGCGCATGATGTAGGCACCCGTCATACGACGACCCTCGCGGATGTAGAGCTGACGCGGCCATCCGTCCGTGTCAGTGAACTCATCCTTCGCGCGGCCCCACTTATTGGCGTCGTCCCGCAGGGACTGTGGCACGGACGGGTCCGTCGCCAGGAAGTAGAAAAACGACTGCGTATAGAGCACGTGGTCGTTCCAGATGCGTCTGCGTTCGGCGTAGCTGGCATCGGGGTACGACCAGCTCTTGCCCAGGTAGTCGGTGGAGAAGGCTCCGTTGTTATTGAAATCGCACTTGTGGTTGGCAAAGCAGACGGGGTTCGTCACCGTGCGAAGTACCGGATCGTGGCCGGTGTGCGCCTTATAGTCTTTCAGGTAGCGAGCCAGAAGCGCGAAGCGCGCGGCGTCATAGCCTGTGGGCTTGGTCCACGGCATCCTGTTCGCGCTGTCATCCGTAAGGATCAGGCGGAAGTTATAGGCCTGCACCTTCTTGTCCGCGCTGCCACCGGCTTTCAGCGGGCCGGGGTCGACCTCTGGTAGCAGCTTGTGCTGATCGTCGTAGACATTGGTGGGGAAGAGAAACTGGTGCTTTGGCGTTTCAGGACGAACGCCGGCAAGACTTTCGCCGAAAGCATCCATGCCTTCGCGCCCTACCGTGTAACTCACGTGGGCGGAGGACATCACATCACCCTCATAGCTGCAATCTGCAAAGACCTTGCCAGTCCAGTGCTTGCCGTCCTCGGTGACCAGGGCGGTCAACTGCTTTCCGCTCATTTCTACGCCACCTTTCTCCTTGAGGCGCTCGTTGAGATGGACCTCGACATTGGCGGTCTTGAGCCATGCGTTGAAGATGGCTTCGCCGACCTTCGGCTCCGAGAGCCAGTCTGTCGGGTGAAGCAGATCATGCGTGCCATAGTGCTCGGCTGCCTGGCGATAGAACTCGCGGGTGTACCCGCCGATGATGCCGAAGTATGCGTAGTCCGTTGCGGAGAGGCCCCCGGTGACCATGCCACCCAGGTGGCCTGTCGGCTCAAGCAGGACGACGCGGAGACCTTGCTTCGCGGCGGAGTACGCCGTCATGACACCGGAGGCAGTGCCGCCGTAGACCACGAGGTCTGCTGAGGTTGGTCGTGGAGCGGCTGTTAAGGCTGGTGTAGCTGCGGCGAAGAGGGCTGGGACCAGGAGGAAGCGCAGAGATCGCATCATGAGCCCGATGCTGCCATGGACTCACCCCGGCAGAACAGTTTCCAGCCGTATGTTACGGCCCGTTACAGGGTCTTTGAGGGAGCCACCTTGGTATATGCGTGCATGGTGACGGGCCAGCTACGCAGCGGCGTATGGACTTCCATTTCGGTCATCACAACCATTTCGAAGAACTGCGGGGAGCCATGTGCCCGCCACATTTCTTCAACGGCGTGCGAACCGGCGTTCGAAGCCAGCAGGGAGACCATGCCGGAGGTATCGCGAGACTCCAGCATCAGTACCTTCAGGCCCGGCGCTCGCCCCGGCATGACCGCAATGATTGAGGGTTCGATATGCCTCTCCTCACCTTGTAATTGGCGTACGTAGGCCTTGGGTTCGTTTCCCTCAGGCCGTGCGTTCAGGACACGCTCTTCGCCTGGAATCAGCGTGAAATTCATGCTCTCCATGTATTCGTGCATGGGCTGCAGTGTGTGGTCGGTGCCCAGCACGATCACGTTGGCCTGTTCCAGCGACAGCAGCGAGGAGTCCCGTGTCACTTGAAACGACACTCGCTTGCCTTCGCCGATGCGGTCCAGGTATCGTGCGATTTGGATCGCCGCGAGTGTGTCCCAGGTTACGGTATAAGACTGTTCGAGTCCGACCGGACCCATCTTCGCGATGACTGCCTTCAGTTCCGGATTCTGCGCCGCCGCACCGAAATCGTTGACCTCGGTGGAGCGCAGTCTTAGCGACGGATAGTTCTTGAAGTTGAAGAACACCGGTGTGGGCAGCACGATCCGAATCGGCGCATCGCCAGCAAGGAAGCTCAGCCAGAACGCATTTGGGGTCGCCGGCGCCTGCGCCGCCAGCGCATGTGACTTTCGAATCTGCCGGACAAGGAAGATCGAAGTCGTTCCGAGGGCGACCGCCAGCACGAGACACAGGCAGACCAGCAACGGTAGTACACGCGCACGCACCCAGTCTGAAGCGGAAAGGGGAGGAAGCACTCTCGCTTCGACCGGCACTTCGAGGGGTTGACGTTCAAGCACCGTGAGCTGATGCGTTCCCGTGGGTATCGCCAGCAGTTCCGCTTCGCCTGTCTCGAGGTAGTAGTCCTTCAGTTTCCGTCGCAGGCGAGAGATCTGTACGCGGACCGAGGCATCACTGTTCGAATCGAAGTTGCTGTTGCGCCCCAGCGCCTCCGTGGCAATCGCATATTCACTGATTGCGTCGTGCCGGCGTTCCCATAGGTAGTGGAGCAGGCGACGCTGAGTCTCGGCGCGAGCGAACTGAGGACTCGCCAGCATCCGCGCAAGCGACTCCTTCACACCTGGTTCTGTTTCTCGCTCAGTCTCGGCGGGCACCAGCATTACAGCCATGCGCGGCATTCTAACGGAGCGAGAAAACCACTCACAAGGCGCCGTTCAGTATCGCCTTCAGCTGCTGTGGATAGCTTTCGGACCCCGCGTCCGGTTCACCTGCCGCTCGAACACCCGTACCGAAGGTGAGGCTGTCTCCCAGGCACAGAACTCTGCCGGATACCTCCCGAGGTAAAGCTGCTGCGACGGTCTTGGCCAGCAGACGATATCCCGTCTGCGTGAGGTGAACGCCATCCGTACTTTGACTGGTCGAGGCCCCGCCTGCAAGCGCGAGTGCAGCATGGAAATCCACGATGTCTGCACCGCCACGCTGCGCTGCCTTCCGTAGGGCACGATTTGTCGCGTCGATACGCTCTGCCGGGGTTAACCCCCCGAACGCGCCAGGGGAATGCCGCTGCATCAACCGGACCTCGTCGGGCGCATGTACGGTTACGACCAGCGCCTTTGCGTGCGCTGCGCCGATCACCTGCAGCATTTGCTGCACGGCTTCCGCTGTCTGCAAAGGCGTAAGGAAGCGCTTTTCATTCACGGCATCATTCATGCCGACGAAGATCACAACTTCAGTGGGTGCGCCGCAGTCGGCGAGCGCCTGCGGCAGTCGCATCAGGATCTGCGCGCTATTTTCACCCGCAAAGCCCGCGTTGCAAACGACTGCCGCCCATACGCTCCCGGTGTTTGAGACAAATAAACAGAGCAGTAATAGCTTTCCCCAAGAGCCCATTTCGTTTCTCAAATCCTGTACCGCCACTTTACGTTTCTCAATCGCTGGTTCGACGATCGGCGCTGAACCAGCGTGCGTTGCAGGGTCATTACGCCATGGCTAATTACGTATTCCGAAAACCGATTTTGCAGAAGCCGCGAGGCGCTTGCTGTAACCCGTTAGCTCTGTGCTTTAGGTGGGTACTTATTTTCGCGCCATTTGTCGTTCGGCATAAGGGTGTATATGCTCAGGCAGTCATCCCGAGTCATCAGGGGTAACCGTCTTCCGAACCGGTTGCGATTAACAAGTGGGGCGACTCTTGCTTACACACTTTAATCTCATTACTATGCTGCCCTGCAATAGGGAATTGCCTGCTTCATGTAATTGGCGCCGTTGGGATATATCCTGATCGGCACGATTCAGGACCATGCGATCTACCTACTTAACGTCAAGTTACCTCGCCATTCGGCGATCCCACTTTGTTCTTCGACTGCCCCTGGAATCAAGACTCTTCATGCGACGCACGTCTTCCGCTTTCCTTTGCTGTCTCCTCCCCGCTTTCGTTCTGCCTTTCGCTTGCACGGTGCAGGGCAAGGCGCAAACAACGACCATCTTCACACTCTCTTCGCCGGGTACCATTGCGGCGGGCACAACCGAGACGCTGACGGCGCAGGTTACCGATTCGTCGAATAACACGATTCCACGTGGACTGGTGCGCTTCTACGACGGCGCACGCCTTATCGGTACGGGCCAGATCATTACCAATGGCTCCGGCCCCGTCGGACGCGCGGTGATCCGTACCCGTTTCGGCGCAGGTTCGCACGCTCTGACAGCGAAGTTCGCAGGGTTCACAGGGCTGGGCAGTATGAGCCAGTCTGTCGTCCAGATGCTGGCCGTGACGCCGTCCTCGAACCCCAGCGTTCCTCCGACCTACGCGTTCAGCTTGACCCGACAAGACTATCCGGCGAATCAGACGCCACCGTACACGTTGACTGCGAAGATCACTGCAAACACCTTGTCCATCCCTGCGGGATCCGTCACCTTCCAGGACCTGTACGGGCCCAACGGGCCTACGCCCTCTGCCATTGGGACCGTGCCGCTGGTCGCAGGTCCTTCGCAGAATCTGAACTACGTACAGGGAACCACGCCAATTCCCAATACATCTCTTTCCCTTTTCGACTTCAATAACGACGGCGCACCCGATCTGCTCTCGATTAAGAGTTCCAGCAACAGTTCAAGCAAGGTGCTCTCGCTGGCTCTCGGCAACGGAGACGGCACATTCAAAGCTCCTGTCGCTGTACTCACGTCCGATTCGGGAAGTCCTATGGTCGCTGACTTCAACGCGGACGGTAATTTCGATGTGATCGAGTCGAATATTCTGCTCCTGGGCAAGGGGGACGGGACCTTCACCCAGACCCAGCTCCCGAACGGTAGCTCCGCTGCTATTACGGGAGACTATGACCACGACGGAAATGCTGATTACGCTTTCTTCTCTGGGGGAAGTGTGTCCCTGGCTTTTGGCAACGGCGACGGTACGTTCCGGCAGCCCTTTCTCTCAGCCGGTTCGCTCAATACGCAATTTCCTTTCGGCAACTTCGCGACTGCGGATTTCAATGGCGACGGAATCGACGATATCGTTGCATCGACCTTCAACAACGTGCCAAATTTGCTGGTTTTGTTGAGCAACGGTGATCGCACTTTCCAGCCCTTCAAGCCGGTACCCCACGACGGGCTGAATCCAGACAACATAATCCCGGCAGACTTCAACGGGGACGGGGTTACAGATCTGGCCTATATTCCAACGATCTCTGCCCGCCCAACCGGGGCTACCACCGCGCTTTTTGTCAACCTGGGGGTTGGTGATGGTACTTTCCAGCCAGCTTTGGACGTAACTGCCGGAAGTTATGCTCCCTCCGCCTTTGCGATCGGTGATTTCAATGGGGACGGCAAGCTGGACTTCTCTGTATATAGCGGGCCTGGCACGGTCTTCTTCCTCTTCGGCGATGGAAGTGGCAAATTCGCGGCGGATCCGAGCATTGGACCGTTCACCCTCACTTCGAGCGGCGGCGAGGTAGCCTCTGCTGATCTGAAGAGCGACGGTCTGCTTGACGTTGTCACAGGCTCCAGTACCCTTCTCGCGAGTGCGACCAGCACAGCCACCGCAACGCTCTCCAACGTGATGCTGCCGGGGGCCGGCCAGCACGTGTTCTCCGCGCTCTATAGCCCGGACGGTCTCACAAACCTGACAAGCAACACAGTCACCCTCCGGTCAGACATCCTATCCACCTCCTCTGACGGCTTCACACCCGCCCTGGGTCTTCACCTGAATGGCTCTGCGGCGTTCAACGGAAACAAGCTTCGCCTGACAGATGGCAAGCAGTACGAAGCAGGGTCTGCATGGAGCCCGGAACCGCTCTACATGGGAAGCTTTACTACCAGCTTCGATTTCCAGATCACCGATCCAGAAGCGGACGGCTTCACGCTGACCTTTCAGAACGCCGCACCCACGGCGTTGGGATCCGCAGGCGGGGAACTCGGCTACAACTTCATTCCGAGCAGCGTGGCCCTGAAGTTCGACCTTTTCGATAACAGGGGCGAAGGTGCAAACTCGATCGGTGTCTACACCGCGGGCAATACGCTCACCGGTCCCGGGATGGTGTTGCCTTCGAGTGTGTCCCTGCTGACAGGACACATTATGCGCGCCGACGTGGCGTACGACGGTTACACGTTGAATCTGCTGCTCACTGACATGGCAACCGGCGCAAGCGCGAGCTATCGGAATGTCATGGATATCCCCGGATCGATCGGTGCGAACCGAGCCTATGTCGGCTTCACCGGAGCTACGGGCGGCCTTACGTCGACGATCGAGATACTCAACTGGTCTTACAAGCCGGGCACGGTCTCGATTGACACGGCAGCGCGCTTTGAGAACGTGGGTCTATTGCTTAACGGAACAGCGTACATCCAGGGCGGTACCGCGCTGAGTCTGACCCAGAACGTGCAGACGGTGCCTACGGCTCAGAACAAGGCAGCATCGGTTTGGACGCCCAGCCCTTTCGACATCAATAGCTTCCATTCGACGTTCACATTCACCAATGATTCTCTGGGGAATGAGCCAGCGGATGGCTTCACGTTCGCGCTGCAGCGTTCCAGCTCCAGCGCGATAGGGTACTTCGGAGGCGAGCTTGGGTTCTACCTCATTCCGAACAGCGTTGCATTGAAGTTTGATTTCTTTGACAACAACGGTGAAGGCGCAAACTCGACCGGACTCTACCCCGCTGGAGTCTCGCTGACAGATCCGACGTACTCAGTCCCCACAAATGTGAATATCCTCAACGCGCTTCATGTGAAGGCAGATATCGTTTATGACGGCACAACGCTCACTTTAGTCCTCACGGACCCGCAGAGTGGTGCGACGTCGACCTGGTCGAAGGTGGTCAATCTGCCAGCAATGCTTGGCGGCAACACCGCCTTCTATGGCTTCACGGCCGGCACCGGCCAACTGACCACAGCGCTGACGATCGAAAGCTGGAAGCTTGTGGTGGGGAGCGCCCAATAAGGCGGGATGGTAATTGATGTGGCCCGGCACCGTAACTCGCGATTGTGCTAGCGTGCCGGGCAGTCTTATTGAAATCCCTAGACGAGTGACCCCGGTTCTTTGACGCACACGTGTCATTGGACCGGGGCTTTCCTGTTTACGCGGCTGTTTTTGCTAATTTCTTTGCTGCAGCCCAACGCTTCTTCTGCGCAGCAGCAATGCGCGCCTTACCCTCAGCGCTCATGCCACGCTTCACAACCTTGACCTGCGGAGCCGTTGCAGCTTTCTGCGGTGCGGTCGCTGTCTTCTTGGGGCGTCCAGGACCACGCCTTAAGGCCATCGGAACGGAATAGCCACTCAGGATAGAACGGGCCTGCTGGAGCTTGCTAATTTCAGCATCAATCGCGGAGAGGATTTCATTGGTATTCATTTCGTCATTTTAGATGACCGCTTTGTGTGTCCGACACTTGCGGAGCCAACTCTTTGCGGCCTGATCGTACATCTGCTGACCCCGAAAGAGGCTCCTACTCAGACAGGTGAAGTCGTTGATTCGTAGTGAGCGCACTACCGTTCGTCTAGCAATCTCCGTTTTAGCACTACTTACCGCATCTCAACTGCAGGGATGCTTGGTGTCAGGCTATGCGCCGTCGGGCAGCGATATGCGACTTCTATATGTCGGTGTCGTAGCCGTCATCCTGGCAGGAGTGCTCTGGATCGTCATACGTTTTATGAAGTGATGAGACATTGGTGCCCAAAAAGTAGCCTCATCTCGTCGAGCTGGTATGAAGAAGCGGTGAAAGCATCTTTGTTTGCTATTGGCGCCGCACTGCAAATGAAGTGGCTGTGCTACTGGAGTCCTGCAACTACGGGCTGATCGGCGGCTAGCGGCCATTAGCCCTGCTGTGCCCCAGGCGACAGCTGTGCAGACTCGCGCCACGAGCAAGCTTCTCTGCAATTGCTATACGCATCGGCTAGTTGAGGCTTGACCCTCTGCGAAGACCAGGTCCATTGCGTCCTCTGATTGGTGTGCGTTCGAACAGATTCAAGTGTGTCGACTTTTACCTTGGTAAGGTCACCGGCATCGGGATCAGCCTTTATGTAACGCAATGTTCCCCGCTGCGCCTCAAGCGGTTTCACGTCGGACACCTGGATATCTACGCGAGTCGATGCTTCCTCGACGCAGCCGCAATCGCATGTCAGGTGATTGTCTGACGACCGAAAAGCGATCGTCTTATTGCAGACTCAAAACGAGTGGGATGGTCTTTGACATCGAACCTACGGTGGCACTTACCAGGATGGTTTGAGGTTCGGTCGGCTGGGTCGTTGTGTTGCTGCTGCTGCCACTGCATCCGGTTGTGCTTCCGATTCCGAGCATAATCAGGAGCACGAGAACCACCCCGCGTAGAGCCGAGCGGCGTCTGCGTATCGACCATAGCAGCCCAAGCGAAATGGGCATAAGGAGCAGCGTCCAGCGATTGACGCCCAACGGTAGGCCGGCGGGTATTGCGGCTGCGCGCGTTAACGTCAGAGCCGAAGTTGCAATGCCATTCGAAAGGATCTGCACAGTCTTCGGATTGAAGACACATGTCACATTAGCGGGCAGCCCGGTGCAGCTTAGGCTGACCATTCCTGAGAGGCCATACAGGGAAGTCATCTGTATCCCTACAGAAGATGAATGTCCCACGGGGACCGACAGCGAACCTGCTCCGATCGAGAGGGAAAGATCCGGAGCGGCGGAATAGACACCGACTGTAGCGATGGAGGACGAGGAGGTGTTGTAGTTGCCGTTGGCGATGTACTTCGCTTGAAGGGCGTGTGAGCCAAGCGCGAGGCTGGGCCAGGTGACGGTAGCGGTCCCCGTGTTGTCGACCGGAACCGTACTGAGTATCACTCCTTTGTCGAGGAAGTACACACTGCCAACGTTCAGGCGTGCGTTGTTTGCGGTGATCGTGGCGGTCAATACCGCGCCCGTTCCTGCAACGATGGAGGATGGAACCGAGAGCGTGGTGGTCGTGATGATGCCAAGGGGTGGCGTCGCGCTGACGGAGCTGTTTTCTTCCGGGTTGGAAACATCCGCTTCATAAAGGTGCGAAGCGCAGGTTGTTCTGGCCTGGTGGGATGCGGGATTATTTGTCGAGGCATCGATCCAGGTGGTGCTTCCGGCCATTGGGCCGTTCACGTGAACAAATTCGTCAAGGGGTAGATTCAATCCCGATGTGGAGAAAAGGTTCGCCGCTAACGTGGGATCGATCACCTGAATTCTTGGATCGTCTGATCCTCCGCCAGTCGTTGCACCCGCAAGGACGTAGTAGTCGATTGGAGTGGACGAGCGGTCATTACCGAAGTATTGTCCAATTCCCAGCAGCGCCGGATAGTACACGCTGGCGTACGGGGTGATTGTTCCCAGCCCTGCCATACTGGTGCCACTATTCTGCTGCGGATCCAGATAATACGCATTGCAGTAGTATTCGACCGGGATATCGCTGTTATACAGATAACCCATATCGGGGATGTTGTTGGCTGGTGTTGTGGAGTCTCCCCATACACCTCTCCAAGCATGAACGTAGTAGAAGCTGGGCATGAGCGCTAGGTAGAAGTTGCGCGATGCCGCCTGTGTCAGAGCTGCTACCGCGACGCTCTGTTGTACCTGGTTCGGCGCAAAGAAGGTGGTGTTGTTGGTATCCATCACCATAGGGCCAATGGTGGAGATACGGCCCCAATCGGAGACGATGCTGTCGGTCATGGTATCGAAGCCGACGCTCAGCTGACTCTGCATGCTGCCATTCGCAAGCTGGCCCACCGTCGTCGCAAATTTTGAGAACGAACTTGGAAGCACGGAACTGGTGGTGGATGAGGTAATTCCCCCGGCTCCGGATGCCATGCCAAGCACACCGCCAATCGCACTGGATGATCCACCAAATATTTTGGCCGCATCAGTGCCAAGCTGTGCGATTCCGGCGACTTCTCCAAGTC
Organism: Terriglobus roseus; assembly: GCF_900105625.1. Lineage (NCBI taxonomy): Bacteria > Pseudomonadati > Acidobacteriota > Terriglobia > Terriglobales > Acidobacteriaceae > Terriglobus > Terriglobus roseus. Next base: position 1,082,853 of record NZ_FNSD01000001.1, on the reverse strand, counting down.
CAGGGATTGCAGAGGCGAGTGAGGCCACTCCACCAATCATGGAGACGATACTTTGCCAGCTTGTGGTGACCTTCGTGGTCGGCGGAACTGGCACCAGTTTGGAGCCGAGGATAGTCGAGGCCGCGCCGGTCAGCGCCAGGCCCACATTGGAATTGCCACCGGAGATGATGTCTTTCATGTTGGTGGAGCCGGTGATCATGTACTGCAGCGTGTCGGTCAAATCATGGATTTCTGTCGAGAGTTGCTGACGCATCGCAAGGAAATCGTTCTCAGTGAAAGAAACGGTTTCGTTGGCCAGCAGATTGACTGTGCAGGTGTTTCCGTTGACCGACGAGCATGGCAACACATACGGTCCAATGGGGTTGCCGCCGGGCCAGAGAATCACGTTTGGATCGTAATAGTGGTAATTGATGGAGGTGTTGAGTGAGCTTGGGAAAAAATAATGCAGATCGTCCAGATGGCTTCCCGTCAGGCTTGGTAGATAGACGTTTTTCAGCAGGACGTAACTGAAGTACTTATAGGCGCCAAGCTGACCGCTGATGGAGTCTGTGCCGGGAAGTTGTGTGGTGAGATTGGTGGAAGGCCAGTCGACTGGCTGTGCCATGGCGACTTCCGTCAGCTTGAATTCAGGACTGTTGATGCCGCCCTTCAGTGTGAAAGTGTCCGCTGTCTCCTGATTCGTTTGCTGTGGGAGAAATAGCCCATTGAGATTTCGTTGCAGAATGCCGTGAATCAAGCCAGTCTGTCCCTGGGCCGAGAGCACGGTGGTAGATTCAATGGCGCTGCCGTTCAAAGGACCGCCGGCTCCTTTAGAAGTGACGAATGTATAAGCGGATGCAGGGGAGAGCAGAGACTGTGTGAGCCGGGATGTTCCATTCAACGCATCGAGCGCTGCGGAGAACTTCGCGAAACCATTCATCGCCTGGTTGTAGCCCTGCCATCCGGCAACGTTCCACCAACTGTTGTTCGATCCACCGTAAGCGGCCTGGCCAACCGTCGTGAGGAAGGCAAGTTGCCATGCATTGATGCTGCCTAAGTCCGTTGCGAGTTGAGTATAGGCTGCATCGGAGGTTGCGGGATCGGAACTGCCCGTAGGATAAAACGTTCCACATTGAACCACGTACTGAACATGGCCGTCGGTTGAAGTACCAGTTTGTGCGCAGGCGTAAGGATATGTATTTAGGGAGTAGCGGGAGAGCGACAGCAACCAGTATCCGTTTGTACCTGCGGGCGGGGTGTAGGTGTAGCTGGTGATGTTCGGGTTGCCGCTTGGAAACTGTGTAGGAACGGAGACATTGATCGCACTTGTCTTACTGGGGGTGAGAAACCCCGGATCGTTCGGCGAAACCGTGTATTCCACTACCTCAGAGGATTGAAAGTTGTAATTTCCGTAAGCATCTTCCTGCACGGTTCCGTATGCGAAAGGCAACACTGCCTGGTTGCCTGGATCATGCGTGTAATAGCCTTCATAAGCGGAGCCCCTGGCCGCTCCGCCCGCACCAATCGCTAACATGCCTGCAGGATAGCCTGTAGTGCCAGGTTGTCCTGTCCAAGCAGAACCGCCGATTGGTGTGAAGTCCACGTTGGCATCGGCATCGTGTTGAAAGGTGGTTCCAGCTATCGCCAAATCGCTGCTGTCCAGTGTGCCAAGGTAGGTCTTGAGGGATACTGCATCGTTGAAACACTGCGGAGAAGACTGCGGGGCGTTTGTCTTTTCGGTGAGCGTCTGCCGGTCAAGAACGATGACAAGATAGCGACTGGAGGGTACACCTGATCCGCCACAGCCGGAGGGCTGCACGTTGGGGAAGTATTGGCTGCCAACAATGAGCCATGGATGCGCCGCATCGATGGCTCCATTCCAGCCGCCTGTGTACGCGGTGCGCATGGTGACCGTCGGTAAGAGTGCAGTTGCAGTAGCTGTTGCCGCTTGCGGAGCTTGCAGACCCGTTGCGGAGATGCCGGCACTATGCCCTGTGAGCACGACTGTGCTGCGGGTGTTCATAGCACCGTCGAAGCGCAGGCGTGCACTAACACCTCCTTCCGCAATGACTGCAAGTAAATTCTTCGTTGTGCGCAGGCCATCGTTGGCGGTCAGGGTGGCGTCTTCGCAGATGTTCTGGTTGCAACCTGAGCGCACAAAACGCTCCGCTACGTTCTTGCCATTCAGTACGAACCGGATCGCGTCGGATTGTGTGGATTTTGGCAGGCCCACGTGGATCGTTGCGGAGCCGTCCTGGTTCCATTGATTGGTCACTCGAGGGGAGTCGAGGGTGGTAGTTCTGCTCGACGATTGCGCGCGAAGCATGGGCACGCATGACGTGATCAGTGCTATCGCCAAGCAGGGGACTAAATCAATGGTGGCTGCTATACGAAAGTTCATTGGGATGCGTGAGCTCCTTGCCCGCGATATTAGGTATTGCGGGCGATGAAGAACATCCGTGTGGCTACACAGGAAGCAGTGTGGCACTACATACACTAACTATGTGGTTCCGCATGGTCAGCAGGACTCTGAAATGCGCGACGCATCACGCCGCGTCGTAGCGCGGAACACTTCGAGGGATCATGTTGATTGATGTACAGGACAGTCGTTCGCGGAACGGAAGGATTGCAGAGGAGCGCTGTCTTCAGCAAGTGAGATGACTGAGGAATGCTTCCAGCAACATGAGGTCGTTCTTCAGCACATAGCCGCACGCACCGGCCTCGCTGGCTGCAGTGCGTAACCCATCGTCATCATAGTCGGTCACGATGACAATGCGTGCCGTCGGATGAAACTGAAGCACCTGGCGTGTCGCCACGAGACCATCCATGCGCGACATCTTCACATCCATCAACACAACATCCGGGTGATGTTCTTCGTACGCCTGCAAGGCATCGGATCCATCTGCCCGCTCAGCTATTTCGTCCGCCACGTCTGAGATCGCGAGACGAATCAGCCTGCGGACGGCGGGGTTGTCTTCCACTATCAGAACCTTCATGGTGCTGTGTGTGCCTGCCTTCCGCACATTGTCGATGCAAGTGAACCCATGCCGTATCAGAATCCAATTCGCTACATGCGCGATGTATGTGGAAGTGCCGAATGTCCCGTGTGGTTCCACACGGATGTGCGTTCCTTCGGAACTATGGGTGCGACTGTAGTCCACGGATGATATCTGCCAGACAGGGCTGAGCAATTCAGAGCAGGCGCTCCTGCAAGACGGCTCTGTGATGCAACGCAAATCGCGCTAGCGCGTTTGCGCCTTCTACTTCGAGCTTGCGGCACATATTGGTGCGATGATTTTCAACCGTGCGGTAATGGATACTGAGTGCGTCGCCGATCTCTTTGCTCGACAGGCCGTCTGCAATCAAGCGCAAAATCTTTCTTTCGGTTGGCGTGAGGAGTTTGAGGCTTGAAGGGACGTCTCTCCTTTGAGAGGCCTGAGTGAGAAGCACGGCTGCCATTGTGGAACCGATATACGTTCTACCTGCGTGGACCGCGTGGATGGCAGCGCACACTTCGTCAGTCTCACTTCCTTTGAGAAGATAACCCTGACCGCCACTTTCCATGGCGGCGCGCATCAGGTCTTCATCCGCATGAAACGTCATAAAGATGATGCGCGTGGGCAGCTTCTTCTGCAAGGCCTCACGAGCGACTGCTAATCCATTCATTCCTGGCATGTCGATATCGAGGACTGCCACGGACGGGTTGAGTGCTTCCATTTGACGCAGCGCTTCATTTCCGTCAGCGGCTTCGGCGATGACCTGTAGTCTTTCATCGTCTTCGAGCGCAGCCCTCAGGCCACGACGAACAACAGGGTGATCGTCGGCTAGAAGAATCTGGATGATCTCACTCATGATGAGTGGCTCTCGCAATGGGTAGCAGGATCGTCACCAGAGTACCAATGCCTGCATCACTTTCCACCTGCATGGATCCGCTGAGGAGGGTCACGCGTTCGCGCATGCCGCTGATTCCGAACCCTCCCTCTCCCGGCTCGGGCGTACGCGGCTTTTCGGGCATCCCACGGCCATCGTCCTGGATGCTGATTGTTACCTGATGATCGCTGCGGAGAATCTTCACTTCGGCTGTGGTTGCCATGGAATGCTTGAGGACATTGTTCAGGCCTTCCTGCACGATTCGATAGAGATGGATGTGGAGATCTTCCGCGAATGCATCATCGATATTTGCCAGATCGTTCGAGAGCTGTATGTCGGAGGCTTTCGCAGCGGTTGTGCAGAGCGCCCGTATGGCGCGGGTCAGACCAAGACGATCCAGTTGAAAGGGACGCAATGCGTACGAGATGGAGCGCGTTTCTTCGATGGCTGCGGAAGCTTCTCCGCTGATCTCTTCCATCGTTGCGCGTTTTTCCTCCTCCGTACGGACCTTTCCCTTGGAACGCAGGAGAAAGAGTGCGAGGTTATGGATGATGATCAATCTCTGACCGAGACTGTCGTGAAGTTCCGCTGCAATTCTCCTGCGTTCACTTTCCTGCGAAGCGATCAGTTGTCCTGAGAAATTCTGGAGTCGCATCTGTGCCTGCTTTAGCTGTTTAACGCGTCGGCGCCAGGCAGAGGTGAGGAGCGACAAAACGAGAAAGAGAGCGGTAGAGAGAAACCATGGGCGACGGTAGAAGATAGGCACGACTACAAGCTTTAATTCGGCGGTGTTCAAGCTGGATACGCCATCACTGTTGCGAGCGAGGACTTGAAATGTATAGCGGCCCGGGGGAAGGTGTGTGTAATACGCTATGCGCCGAAAGCCGACTTCCTGCCAGTCCTTATCCACACCGTTCAATTTGTAACGGAAGGTGATTTGTTCGGGCTTGGTGAGGCTTAGCGCCGTGTATGCAATTTCGACGCTTGTCTGTGCTGGTTTGAGCGTGATGGTCTTTGCCGGGTGTTGCAGCTGGCCATCGATGCGTGTGTCTTCCACCACCACCCGAGGTGGGGAGCTGATCACCGAGACCTTTTGAGGATCGATTATGGCGATCCCAACCTGCGTTGGGAACCAGAGCCTTCCTTCCTCATCTTTTGCACCCGCAGGCCATAATCCGCCGTTGCACTCGACGCTCACCATGCCGTCGGCACGGCCGTAGGCAACGTAGGTGATCATGGTCTCCTTGCCATCGGCCACTCCGGCAAGCTGCGCGCGGTCAACGCGGTAGATTCCGCGATTCGAACTGATCCAGAACCGACTTCTGGCATCTTCCAATATCTGGAAGGCCCCGTTATCGAACAGACCTTTACGCTTGTTGAAGATGATCCACTTGCCGTTGCGGAACCAGCCTATGCCGCCATCGTATGTCCCAACCCAGATGAATCCCAAAAAGTCTTCCAGAATGCTGCGGATGTTGTCGCTGGGAAGTCCATCCTTCTCTGTCCAGCGAGTGATCTGCGTTCCGTGGAGGCGCGTGAGTCCACCGTATCCACCAATCCAGAGATCGCCTTTGCGGTCTGTCAGGATGACACGAACGTCGTTGGTGGTGAGACCATCCTTTACAGTTAGTTGGTGGTTGACATGATCCCTTGTTACGGTCAGTCCATCGCCAGTTCCGAAGAGCATGGCTCCGTCAGGGGCCTGATGGATCACCTGTGCTGCTGACTGGCCCTGCAGATCAATAGCGGGATTGGTGACACGTCCGTTCACCAACGTACGAATCCCACCGTGGGTACCAATCCACAGGACGCCAGCTTGATCTTCAAACAATGAAGTGACCAGGCCCGGGATGCCCTGAGCGGTGCTGAAGGTATGCACGACTACACCGTCGCGAATTTCGGAGACGCCGTCTGGCCAACTGCCTGCCCATATCTCTCCAGAGCGCGCATGCAGCACAGGATAGGTATTGTCGCTGGCGAGTCCCTGGGCCTTGGAAAGCACTTTGCTCTGTTGGCGCTGGATCCGATAGAGGCCCTGGCCCTCAGTGCCGACCCAAATGTTGTCTTCATCGTCTGCCTGGATGGCTGTGAGCTGAAGGAGATGATCGACGCCGTCGATTGGCAAGTGTATCCGCCGTTCAAAACGAGGAGGAATGATCTCAACTCGCCAGTCCTCAGTTTTGGACAGACCGTGCAGGGCAAAGCTTTGAGCTTCACGCGTCAAGCGGCCCGGCTTATCGCTAAGCCGAGCCAGTCGACCGTCGCTTGTTCCGACCCATCCAGCGTCCTGCGCATTCACCACGACGCCGGTGATCCGGGTGGCATCCGCGCCTCGCGGCATCATGAAATTCAGGAGGCGGCCTCGGTTGAAACAAATGAGACGACGGTCACGCTGCGCCCAGAACCCTGTCCCATACCAGCGAAGGGAATGGAACTGGAGGTCGTTCGTACTGAAGTCTGCGCGTTCGAACTGTTCTGTCGACCTATTCCATTCCGCTACGTGGGTGTCGGAAAGAACCCATACGCGACCATGATCCGCGGTGACAGCATTTACGGAATGGGGTAAAACGCCGTGACTTTCGCCCACAGGAGAAAACTGTCCGCTATGGACGCGGATGATATTGTGGTCTTCACTTACCAACCAGAGTTCATCACCGGGACCGGGAACCATGGCCATGAAGCGGCTGGAAGTTATCCCGGGCGTATTGCTCTTGTCGTAGACCTGAAAGCGTACTCCGTCAAAGCGAGCCAGACCGTTGAGCGTAGCGACCCAGAGATAACCATCGGGTGTCTGCACCATACCGCGCACGCTGCTTTGCGGTAAACCGGACTCAGCGGTCCACTGTGTGAACCGATATTGAGCTTGAGTGCTGCTCGGCAGGAGCACCACAAGACACCACAGGATATAGCTGCCTACCCACGAGTTCGCAGAAGGATTTGCAACCATACACTTTGTCGATTCGCTAAGAGTCAGCCTGCCGGTAAGGCTCTAAAAGAGAACTTTATCAGCGAGAACTAGCTGCCGGTGTCGCAACTGTCAGCCACCTGACGCAGGTCTTACTTCATGACAGCGCGAATCGCGAACTGCGAGAAGGCCTCGGTAGCTTCGTCGTCGGAGATGGCGACCTCTTTCAGCTTGTAGCAGTACTTGCCTATGGCGTAGCTCCTGGCCATGCCGAAGATGATGTGGAACACCGCGGCGGGGTTCATTGGCTGCAGCGCTCCCTCTTCCTGTCGTCGCTTGAAGTAGGCGATGACCTCTTTTTGCAGTGCCTTGGGGAGGTGGCATGCTCGGTCCGCCTCCTTGTGATACCCCTCAAGGATTGCGAAGAGAACGAGTCGCTGCATCACAGGATGGCCTCGGTAGGCCCCGATGACATATGCGACGAGGGCGCGGATCAAGTCGGCGTCGGAGTTTGCCGCCATGCAGGCACGGATCTCGTCATGCCAATCCGGGCGGCGGGAGCGCTCCACGTAATCGTCAATCACCGCGTGATAGAGCGACTCCTTGTTCTCGAAGTGCCTGAAGATAAGCGATTCCGTGACGCCTGCCGCGGCTGCGACCTGCTTCGTTGTGGTGCCATGGAAGCCACGTTCCGCGAACAGCGTCCTGGCAGCTTCAATGAGGCTCGTGCGACGTTCAGCGTTCTTCATAGGCCACGGAATTCCAGCAAAACATAAGCGTTGGATAGGAAGCAAGCCATAGCAAGGCGTTCCATTCGTGCGGTAAGTGATTACTCACTCTTTTTCGTTCTGTCACGGTCCGGTAACGCTCCATTGATTCTCCGCGGCTAGATTCCGCTTCATGCGCAAACTTCTGATTCCCTTGGTCTGCCTCTTCGTGCATCCCGCTCTTTGTAGCGCCCAGTTCGATACTGGATCGGTTCTGGGGACGGCAATTGACCCCAGTGGCGCCTATATCCCGGATGCTCATGTCACAATCCGCGAAGTAAACAAGGGTATCGTCTTCACTACGACGACGACATCCAGCGGCGAGTTTACATTCCCCTCCGTGCCCCTCGGCCGGTATGAGCTGAGCGCTGACAAGTCCGGCTTCGGCAAGTTCTCAGCCAGCGCGTTTGAGCTGACCATTGGCGCACGCCAGCGTGTGGATGTTCGCCTCGCGCCCGGCGAGGTGCAGACTGCCGTGACGGTGACCGCAGAAGCCGCGCAGTTGCAGACCGACACCTCGGACCGCGGACAAACCATCAACACCGAAGAGATTCGCGAACTGCCGTTGAACGGCCGTGCGTACTCCGAACTTGTGTTCCTCAGCACCGGCGTCGTTCGCTCCCCCAGCTCGTATGGCAGCAGCAGTTCGCTGAGGGAAGGATCGTTCAACGTAAACGGCCTGCGCAGCACCGCCAATAACTTCCTTCTCGACGGCATCGATAACAACTACTTCGGCACATCGAACCAGGGCCTCTCTAACCAGGTCGTACAGCCTCCGCCAGACGCCATCGCAGAGTTCCGCGCCGTGACGAACAATGCCAGTGCCGAGTTTGGCCGCGCCGGTGGCGCCACTGTCAACGCCAGCCTGCGCAGCGGCACCAATGCCTTCCACGGCAGCGTGTGGGAGTACTTCCGCAACACATCGTTAAATGCCGCGGGCTACTTCAAGTCTGCGGCTGGTAAGCCGCGCCTCAACCGCAACCAGTTCGGCGGCACCTTCGGTGGACCTATCTGGCGCGACGAGAGCTTCTTCTTTGCAGACTACGAAGGCTATCGCGAGGTCAGTTCGTCCGTCGCGTTTGCTTCGCTGCCCACGGTAGCGCAGCGTCTCGGTCAGCTTGGCATCCCGGTGAAGAATCCGTTCACCGGCGTGGTCTATGCCAACGGCGTTATCCCTGCCGCTGATATTATCCGCTTCGCCAGCGGTGCACTTGCCACGTTGCCCACACCCACGAGCGCCGGCATCTCAAACAACTTCACCACGCTTTATCGCATTCAGGATTTCCGCAACAAGGGCGACGTCAAGATCGACCATTACTTCTCCAGCAACGTGCGTGTCTTTGGCCGGTACAGTCAGAGCGCATTCAATGTCTTCGATCCCGGCATCATCCCCGGCGTTGCGGGAGGTAACGGAAACGGTTCGCAGATCGTGCCCATCCGCTCCATCGCAGGTGGTCTGACGTGGACCATCAACGCAAACAACCTGCTCGAAGTCCGCATGGGCTATTCGCACTCTGACGCAGGTAAGGCACCCCCACTGGCCGGTGGCCCCAGCATGCAGACCTTGTTCGGCATCGGCGGCCTGCCCACGGATCCGCTATATACCGGCGGCATCTCGTCGGAGACACTGCTTGGCTTCAGCGCGCTTGGCCGCCAGGCGACCAGTCCACAGTTTCAGCACCCCACGCTGTATGACCCCAAGGTGAACTACACCCGCGTGCTCGGCCGCCAGACATTGAAGGCTGGCCTGGAATACCAGTGGCTCGGTGTAGAGACGCTGGACGTGAATCCGATCCTCGGACGTGACGTCTACTCCGGTCTGTTCTCCGCACCGGCGGGCGCCTCACTCACCACGACCAACCAGGCGCTCTACAGCCTCGCAGACTTCCTGTTCGGCGCTCGCAGCCAGTACCAGCTTGTCAATCCGGGTCTCGTGCATCATCGCCAGCAGTCGGGCTTTGCCTACGTGCAGGACGACTGGAAGGTGACCCCTGCCGTAACGCTGAACCTTGGTCTGCGCTATGAACTGGTGACGCCCTTCTATGAGCGTGACAACCTGCTCTCGAACTACAACCCACCGACCAACTCCATCATCCTGGCGAAAAGCGGTTCCATCTATGACCGCGGCCTGGTACACATGGACACCAACAACCTGGCCCCGCGAGTTGGTATCGCGTGGCAGCCACGCACTGGCACGGTAGTGCATGCTGGCTATGGCGACACCTACAGCAACTTCAACCGCACCGGCACCAGCTATCTGGCGTATAACGGCCCGCGCTTTGTGCTGGCGACCGTGACGCAGTCGAGCCCAACGTCGCCCACCTTCCGCAACACGCAGGCGGGTTATCCCGATGGCTTCGCTTCCTCCGCCAATTTCGATCCGCGCAGCAGCACGGTGCAGTACATCCCGGCAGACTCACCTTCGGTGCATGTCGGCAGCTATTACGCTTCCGTCCAGCAACAGTTGCCATCGCAGTGGATGCTGGATCTGGCCTATGTCGGCAATAACTCGGGCAATCTGATCATCATCAACGACATCAATCAGGCCCGCCCTAATGCCGTGGGTGAGAACACCAATGTGGAACTGCGTCGTCCCAACCAGGCGTACAGCTCTATCGCTGCCACGCTGCCGTATGGCTACGGCAACTACAACAGCCTGCAGGCGCGTGTGCAGAAGAGTTCGGCCAACGGCCTCTTCTTCCTGAACAGCTTCACGTGGTCCAAGGCAATGGATGTGGCGTCACAAGCCTTTGATAACAACAACGGCAACAACACCGCGGTGCAGGATGTGAATAATGTCGCAGCCGACTACGGTATCTCCAACGTTGATCGGCCTGTTAACAACGTGACCAGCATTGTCTATCAACTACCCTTTGGTCCTGGCCGTCGCTTTCTGGGAAACACTCGCGGTATGGTTGGTGGCCTTGTGGGCGGATGGGAAGCCAATACCATCATCAACGCACGCTCCGGGGAGCCGGTAACACTGACCTACACGCCGAACGCGCAGCAGCAGGTGGTACCTGTCATCAGCGTGCTGGGACGCAATGCGTCGCGGCCCAACGTTCTGGGTAACCCGGTCAATACAGGTGCAGCACGCACGCCGCTCACGTACCTGAATGCCGCGAACGTATCCGTACCGCAGTACTATGCACCCTTCGGCAACGCCCGCCGGAACAGCTTCCGTGGCTATGCGTATTACCAGACGGATCTGGGTGTTTCTAAGCGAATTCCGATTCATGAGGGCATTCAGGGACAGTTCCGCGCGGAAGCGTTTAATCTGTTCAACCATTCCAACTTCACCGCGCCGGACGGTAATATCTCCAACACAACGTTTGGCCGCATCTCTTCCACTTACCCGCAACGTCAGCTGCAGTTTGCGCTGAAGGTGTCTTTCTAAGATGAACGGATCTTTGATCACGCGCACCCGCGCACTTCTGTTTGCTATGGCTGCTGTCCTGGCCTGTTTCGTGTCTTCACGCGCACAGGCCGGGGCTGCTTCGGTGCCAGCTGAACCAATTGTGTTCGTCCACGGCAACGGTGACGATGCAGCCAAGTGGATTGGCATCACATGGCTTTTCGAATCCAATGGTTATGCCGCGGACCGTTTGTTCTCGGTTCGCTTTACCAACCCGTCCGCACGCACAGCAGACACCGTCTCTGAGCCGGACCGTTCTTCGACCGTGGATGCCGCGAGTGAACTGAGCGCTTTTGTGACGCGTGTTCTGCTGAAGACACACGCCCACAAGGTTGTGCTCATTGGCAGCAGCCGCGGTGGCCTCACCATCCGCAATTACCTGCGGAATGCCGGTGGCAGCGCAGTGGTGTCTGCGGCGATTCTGTGCGGCACGCCGAACCATGGAGTCATGGTCACCACCACGGGCCTCGATGGGGAATTCAACGGTGGCGGCCGATTCCTGACTGCATTGAACGGCGGTTCAGAGGTGGTGGACGGCGTCCGTATGCTGACGTTACGCAGCGACACGTTGGACAAGTATGCGCAACCCGATGGTCGCGCCAGCGGTCTGGCGCAACAGACGGGAGTCACGTACGAGGGGCCAGCGCTGAAAGGTGCGACGAACATTGTCGTTCCCAACGCGGACCATCGCGAGCTCGCGTTCTCTCCAGCCGCGTTTGCGGAGATGTATCGTTTCCTGAACGGTCACCCACCGGCGACTTTGAAGGTGACACCCCAGGCAAAGGTGACCGTCAGCGGATTGGTGACAGGCTTTGGGGCACATGCTGCAACGAACATTGGCGTGGCAGATGTACGTCTAACGGTCTATGCACTTGCTCCCGGCAGTGCAAACCGCGCGGGGACCGCCTATGAGACGACGACCGGTGCCGACGGCGCGTGGGGGCCAGTGACGCTGGATTCAAACGTGGAATATGAGTTCGCGTTAACTTCGGCCGGTCGCACCATTTCGTATTTCAAGGCTCCTCTGCTCCGCTCGACGAACCTGCTAAATTTGCGTCTTGTGCCCGCCACTGAGGACGCAGCGAAGGGAACGTCACACCTGACGATTGCCCGTCCAGATGGCTACTTCTCAAAGGAGAGGGACCCTGTCTTAATGAATGGCAAGCCTGTCCCGGAAGAGCCGACGGGGCTACCGGTGCGTGACAACTTTGTCGCGCACGTGTCTGGCAGTGACGGTGTGAAGGTGCAGCTGCGGACTGAGACAATCTATGCACGGCCATCCATGGACTTCCAGCGCAATCTGTCGATCGTCGATCTGCTCTGGTAGGCAGGGGGCTGTTTGACCACAAAGCGCGGGCGATGCTGCGCCCGCTGATTTTGCGGAATCAGCGCTTGCTGTAGAGCAAAGAATCGGTATCTGCGGATCCGATCTCCAAATCGTTGGGATATGCACTATTGACGTTGCCCGCGTGAATCAACCGATGCTTGACGAAGGTCGCGGATGGCACTTCTCGATGTTCGACCACGTCCATCGCGAGTTGCATCACGGAGTCGCCGTACTTCTCAGGGAAATACCCGACCGATCCGATCAGTCGGGAGTTCGGCCTCCGCATCTCGCGACGCGCTTCGATGCTCGCGTTCTGTCCAACAGCCAAGCAGTCCTGCGGACGTCCACATTCCTCAAACGCCTGCAGTGCTCCCAGGCAGCTTGGATCGTTCAGCGCTGCCAGCAGGATCTTCTTTGCGCGTGTCTTGCCAAGGTGCTTGCGCATCGCCGCGAGGCTGTCCTCAAAGCGCCCCTTGCCATCCAGGAAGATCGCATTCTCATCCGGAAAACGCGGCAGCACTTCGCGCAGGCCGGCAAGCGTTGCGGTCATGCGAGAGCGGGGTAGCGGTCCTGCCGTGGGAAGCTCCATCAGCACTATCTCGTCGACGCGTCCCTTCCACTCCTGCAGGCAGGCCTTGCCCAGTGCGCGGCCGCCCAGGACACCTGCCCGGTAGTTATCCGCACCGTAGTAGGTTGCGCCCGGATGCGGAACCTCGATCGCGATCAGCGGTATGCCAGCTTCCAGAATGCGCGCAGCAACGAGCGACGCGCTCTGATGATTGGTTTGGAATTCAATGACGAGATCCATACGCTCTCGCACGAAGATGCCCGCGTTACGAATGGCTGCCTTCGGCGAGCAGTGATTATCCAGCACCAAGAGGTCGACGCCGGCTCGATAAGCCGCGCTGCGAATGCTGTCAGAGACCAGTCGAGAGAACGAAAACTCTTCCGTTTGCGATGCGTAGCCGATGCGCAGACGCTTGCTGCGTGCGGCACGCAGAGGCCGATAGCAGTTCTTGGAGACGCGTTCCACCATGCCGCAGCTCACGAGCGTGGTCAGCAGTCGGTACGCACTGGGTCGCGGCATTTGTGTGTTGCGGCACACGATGTCGAGACTTACATCGTCCGTGCATTGTTGTAGATATTTCAGAATCTCGCAGGCCCGCACCACGGAGTGGATTTGGGGAGTGCGTGGAGTGGATGGGACGGGCATGGCTTGCATCTCTTTCGCACCGCAAAATACCACGCAGTGACGGTCGCTAGTCAATACCGAAGGCCAACCTCAATCAAAACGCGTTTATCAGGGCTTCTTGCCTTGGCGTGATTTCGCTGGGTGAAATCAGCCCAGGCCCAGGTTTCTCTTTGAATGCTCTGCTGCAGCATGGCTAGGATGGCCGCCATTCTCAGAGGTAACGCCTTCGGCGGCCCCTGAGCTTCAGGAGGCATCATGTTTCAACTTCAACCATGCAGCGCAAAAAAAGAGCCCGCCCGGAGGAGGCTATTCAGCGGCTTGGAGGGGCTTCAGAGGCCTGCGCTACTTGCGGGTCTCCTCGCTCTGTTTGCTACGCAGACATGTCTCGCACAGTCCATCACGGGTGACATCATCTCCGCGGTCACCGATCCTACCGGCGGCACCATTCCGAATGCAGACCTGACTTTGACGCGTGTGGATACGGGCCAGCAAATGCACCTGGCAACCGATGGAAACGGTCTTGCTGTCTTCAGCTCCCTAAAGCCCGGTAACTACAAGCTGGTCGTGGCGCATGAGGGCTTCCGAGCGACGCAGCTTGATAACATCACGGTCGTCATCGGGCAGCGCGTGAACCTCGACGTTCATATGCAGATCGGTGCAAGCAGTGAATCGGTGACTGTCTCCGCGAGCGAGGCTGCGCTGCTCAATTCCGAAAGCGCGGCAGTCGGGCAGGTCATCAATCAAAACAGCATCCAGACGTTGCCCCTCAACGGTCGCAACTTCATGCAGTTGACGCAGCTCACGACAGGCGCTGCACCCATCGGCGCGGGCAATTCCCCGGCGACTACGTGGACGGGCCGCAGCGATACCACGGTCTCACTTGCGGGGCTGCGTGAGAGCGACACCAGCTTCCTGGTAAATGGCATCGAGACACGCAACTCGCGCTTCGGCAACACCGGTATACGGCCATCGGTTGATGCCATTCAGGAGTTCCGCGTGCAGCGCACCACGTTCGGTGCGGAGTTCGGCCATGCTGCCTCCATCATCAATACTGAGATCCTCTCCGGTGCGAACCCATTTCACCTTGTGCTCTTTGAACTGAATCGCAATCGCGCCTATGCGGCGAGCACCTACTTTGCGAAGCAGGCGGCCATCTCACAGCCGGCGCTGAACCAGAACAATTTTGGCGGCACCTTTAGCGGACCGGTGTGGTTTCCAAAGGTTTACAACGGCCGCAACCGCACGTTTTTCATGTTCAACTACGAGGGCTTCCGGCTCATCCAGGGGCAGACGCTGACGTCTCTCTATCCGTCGGTCGCGCAGCTTCAGGGCAATCTCGCAGATGACAGCGCAGGCACCGGACTCATCCCGACTTCCTCGCCGTTCTGCGCGGCAAACAGAGCCTCCATCAAGTGCGTTGACATCCTGAATCCGCTCACGGGTCAGCCCTTCGCGGGCAATGTGATTCCCAAAGCCCAGCTTGATCCCACGGCGCAAAAGGCTTTACAGTTCATTCCCGGACCTAATGTGCTCGCGGCAGGCGGTGCTGCGTTTCCAGGCTTCAATACCATTGCGACGCCGCGATCGAATCAGATCATCAACCAGTACAACGTTCGCCTGGATCATCGCTTTTCGGAGCGCGACAGCATCTACGCGACCTGGTCCAACAGCAATGACAATCTTTTCAATCCCGCGATCAATCCGCTCGGAGGGACCAGCGTTCCATTGAACGATCACTTATGGACCGCGACGTACCTGCACACGTTCACCCCCACTCTGGTGAATGAGTTCCGCTTTGGTGTGAACGACTCCGCGACCTTCCGCAATGCGGAGAGCGCCTATGGGCCGAACTACGCTGGTGTGTTGTTCGGCTTGCCCTATGCCAACTCCGCAGACGCCGCGACGTACGGTGTGCCGATCTTTGGCATCGCGGGCTTTGGTCCCGTCGGTTCGATTGCTGAGGTGATCGGGGCCGACGACAAGTATTACCAGGTCTCGGACAATGTTACGTGGACGCACGGCAAGCTGACCTCCATGAACGGCGTGCAGTACATCCACGAGAATTTCACGCAGATCACGGACTTCGCATCGAATCCCACGCTGTCCTATAGCAATGGCTACTCCGTTCGCGATGCTTCGGGCAAGCGCGTCAGCAGTCTTGGACTCAGTGACTTTCTGCTGGGCCAGCCGTACGAGATCACCGCTGCCCAGGGCGACTCGACACAGTACCTGCATACGGCTTACTACGGCCTCTACTCCCAAAACAACTGGAAGGTTCTCCCGTCGCTCACTCTCAACCTTGGCCTGCGTTATGAGTACGCCGGACCGCCGATCGAATCGCGGAATCGAAGTCAGTTTTTTGATACCACGACGGGCCAATTTCAGTACGCAGGCACGTCCATTCGCCGGTCGATCGTCAAGCCCGATTACAACAACTTTGCGCCCCGCGTAGGCTTCGCCTGGAGACCAGGATTTCTGCAGAACACTGTCGTGCGCGGAGGCGCGGGTACGTACTATGCCACCGACAACTTCAACGAAGAGCAGTTCAAGAATCAGGGCAGTCCCTTCTATACCTCGCAGAGCAACACACCCAGCTCCACCACGCCAGTCTCCATCTTCAATCCGTTCGCGGGTGTCTCTAACAGCTTCCCACCGCCCCACGCAAATATCTTCACGCTCGACCAGAACAATCGCACCTCGTACATCAATCAGTGGGGTCTCGACATTCAGCAGTCGTTCGCGAAGGACTTTCTACTGGAGCTGGAGTACGCGGGTTCCAGCGGTCAAAAGCTGGCACAACGTAAGAACGCCAATATCGGAGCGATCGATACCACCGGTACCGTTCCACTGTCATCGCGCATAGCCTTCCCGCAATACGGCTTCATCCTCGTCAGCAGCAACTACGGCCGATCGAACTACAACGCGCTGACGGCGAAGCTTGAGAAGCGGATGAGCCACGGCAATTCATTCCTTGTTGCCTATACGTTTTCAAAGGCAATCGATATCGGCATCACGGATGATTTCTCTGCCTTGTCGCGTGACTTCTTCCGTTATGACCGTGGCGTGTCGGACTACAACGTTCCCAATCGCCTCGTCATCAGCTACGCGCTTCAGTTGCCCTTCGGACGCGGTCAGCGCTTTCTGTCGCGTGCTCCGCTTGCCCTGGACTATGTCGTCGGAGGCTGGCAACTCAATGGCATCACCAGCTTCAGCAGCGGTCAGTACAGCACACCAACACTCTCTGGCGACAACCTGAACATTGGTGACTTCAGCCAGTCTCGTCCGAATCTCGTCGGTAATCCACGCGCCGGTCGAAGCACGCCGTTACAGTGGTTCAACGCCGCGGCCTTCGCGCAGCCAACGTTCGGAACACCGGGCAATGCAGGGCGAAATTCGCTGCAGCAGCCTGGCTTCCAGAACTGGGATGCCAGCCTGTTCAAGTCGTTGAGCCTCGCGGAGAGGGCGAAGTTCCAGCTGCGCTTCGAAGCGTTCAACATCTTTAACCACACGCAATTCGGCTCTGCGAGTACTTCACTCGGACCGGGCTTTGGCGCGATCACGTCAACACGTGCAGCCCGCATCGTGCAACTCGGCGGACGCTTCGAGTTCTAAATCGCTCGCCTCAAGGTGGGATGTAGTTGTTCATCCCACCGCCCTTTTACCCTCGTGGACTGGACCTGATATGAATTGTGGCACTTGCGATCCATCGATTGACCGCACAGCGGAAAGCTCATCGCATGGCGGTTCATGCACGATGGTCATGGAGGAGATGACTTTGCAGACCTTTGATTCGCAGCTTCGTATCGGCCTTATCGGCCTGGGCCTGGACGCCTATTGGCCACAGTTTGAGGGGCTGAAGGAACGCCTTGAAGGCTATCTGCAAGTTGTGCAGCAGAAGGTCGCCGGTACTGCGCGCTCGGTCGTCTCGCTGGGACTTGTGGACTCGACGGAGAAGGCGATCCAGGCCGGCCACGCCTGCCGCACAGAGGACATCGACATCCTCCTGATCTACGTTACGACCTACACGCTTTCAGCAACCGTGCTGCCAGTGATTCAACGAGCCAAGGTGCCAGTGATTCTGTTGAACCTTGTTCCCGAGGCTGCGATTGATTATGTGAAGTTCAACGGCATGGGCGACCGCACCGCAATGACGGGCGAATGGCTTGCCTACTGCGCAGCCTGCCCCGTGCCAGAGATTGCAAACGTCCTACGGCGCCTGGATATACCGTTCTATCAAGTCACCGGGATGTTAGAGCGCGATCCCGAGTGCTGGAACACCCTGGAGGAGTGGCTGAAGGCTGCAGAAGTCGTGAAGACAATGGCACACAGCCGTCTCGGGTTGATGGGCCATTATTACGGCGGCATGCTCGATATCGCGACGGACCTCGCACAGGTGAGCGGGCGCTTCGGCACAGTCATTGAGATGCTGGAGGTCGATTACCTCAGCGCCCTGCGGCGTGAGGTGACGCCGGAAGAGACAGAACGGAAGGTGCTGCAGATCCATCGTTTCTTTGCGGTCGATGAAGATTGCGCCCTGGACGAACTCACGCGTGCCGCTGCCACTGCTGTCGCGCTGGAGCGAATGGTGAGTGAGAAGTCGCTCGACATGCTGGCCTACTACTACATGGGTTCGGGCATCGCGGAAAACGAGAACACGATGAGTTCCATCATCCTCGGCACGTCGATGCTTACTGGCACAGGGACACCCGTCGCGGGCGAGTATGAAGTGAAGAACGTTCTTGCGATGAAGATCCTTGACGAGCTTGGTGCGGGTGGATCCTTCACGGAGTACTACGCCATGGACTTTCTGGAAGACCTGGTGCTGATGGGGCACGATGGCCCCGGTCACATGCATATTGCGCAGGACCGAATCCGTGTGCGTCCTCTGCGCGTGTATCACGGCAAGGTGGGGCGCGGTCTCTCCGTGGAGATGGCAGTCAAACATGGCCCGGTCACCCTGCTTTCGGTGGTGGAGGATAAGCAGCGCGGCTTCTCCCTGCTGGTCGCGGAAGGAGAGAGCGTTCCCGGCCCCATCCTCGAGATTGGCAATACAAACTCACGCTACCGCTTTCCGATTGGCGCACGGCGCTTCTCGGAAGAGTGGAACGCGCGTGGTCCGGCACATCATTGCGCGGTCGGGATCGGCCGGCGAGCAAGCCAACTTCAAAAGATTGCAGACCTGATGGGATTGAACTTTCACCAGGTCTGCTGAACGCTCCACATCATTCATCAGTCGCGTGCATCAGTGCGCGAACGGAGGAACTACATGAAGCAAATCCTTACTCTCGCACTGGGTCTGGCCCTCTCGCCCGCGCTGGCATCTGCACAGCAGAGCGCTGTCAATGTGAAAGTCGATTGGGGAAGGGTCGTCACCACATCGCGTTCTACCGCGAGCTACCAGGTCGTTGTGAATCCAATGCTGGAACGCGGCGCGAAGATGCACGACGGAACGTTCAAAGCGATTTCGACAGCGGGCGCTGATTACGTTCGCTACGTCCCGTGGTTGCCGTATCCAAGGCTGGGTGTTGCTGAGCTGGAGCCACCGACCGCCGACAAGACATCATGGGACTTCACATTGCTCGACCCCATGGTGGAAGACCTGATGAAAGCGCAGAACGGCCACAGCGTCATCATGAACTTCAGCACGATGCCCGCATGGTTGTGGAAGACCGACAAGCCGGTGACGTATCCGAAGGATCCGAACCAGGTTTACTGGGACTATACCCAGGGTACGGAGATCAAAGATCCCACGTATAAGGAAGCAGCCGCATACTACGCACGCCTTCTCTCCTGGTATGAGAAGGGCGGCTTCACCGATGAAAACGGCAAGTTTCACGCGAGCAAGTACCACTACAAGTTCGCTTACTGGGAGCTGCTGAACGAAATCGATTTCGAGCACCACTGGACACCGCAGGAGTACACAAAGTTCTACGACGTCGTCTCAGCCGAGATGCGTAAGGTCGATCCCGACCTCAAGTTCATGGCTTGTGCTTCTGCCGCGCCAGCTACCCACGGCGAGATGTACCGCTACTTCCTGGATCCAAAGAACCACGCACCGGGAGCGTCGATTGACTTCGTGACCTATCACTTTTACGCATCGCCACCAGCAGACGAACCTTTCGACGCGATGCAGTTCACCTTCTTCGACCAGGCTGATGGTTTCCTGCATACCGCACGCTACATCGAGCAGTTGAAGCATGAATTGTCACCCGCAACGAAGACCGATCTGGATGAACTGGGGGTGATACTCCCAAACGATGACAAGAGCAATCATGGGGAAAAGACGCCGCCTGAGCCGCCGCTCTATTGGAATCTTGCCAGCGCAATGTACGCCTATCTCTATGAAGAGGCAGCCAAGTTCGGCGTGGACGTAATCGGTGAATCGCAACTGGTGGGCTATCCCACGCAGTACCCCAGCGTATCGATGATGAATTACAACACCTCAGAACCGAACGCGCGCTTTTGGACCATGAAACTGCTAAAGGACAACCTTGGTCCCGGCGACAGACTGGTCTCAACGTCGGGCGGCAATCACGCGGTTGCGATACAGGCGTTCGACACGACGAAGGGACGGAAGATCCTCGTCATCAACAAGCGCCAAATTGCCGCGACAGTGAATCTGCCTGCGGGATCATCCGTGCAATCCGTCGCCTACATTGCGCCCTCCACCGGAGACAAGCCGCCTGCCACGGCCAATACCCATGGCTCCAGCCTTTCACTTGAGCCGTTCGAAGTGGCCGTCGTTACGGTAGGGAATTGACCCCTGCCGTTGATAGGAATGCAGGTCCCGCGGTTGTAAGACGCGGGACCGCTGCGTCTGCGAAAGGTGCGCCGAGAAGTGGCCCGACTGCTGAATATGACAGTCCCATCATTGTTCCTTTGGGCATAGGCAGCATCGGTTCACGCCATCTTTCGCGACGGATCGTCACTCCAGAATGCGATACGGTTACGGCCTTCGCGCTTTGCTTTGTACAGGGCAGCATCCGCGCGATCGAGCAGAACGTCCAGAACCATGCCATCGTTCGGCAGCAGGGCGATACCGATGCTGACTCCGATGTGTACCTCGTGAGCGCTCAGAGTGTAGGGCTGGCTCAGCGTGAGCAGGACGCGATGCGCGAGAGCACGCGCCTCATCGGCCCGGTTGATGCCTGTTTGCACCAATACAAACTCATCGCCGCCCATGCGGACCGCGGTATCGCGTGGCTTCAGCGTGTTGCGGAGACGCTTGGCGACTGCCTGCAATAGCGCGTCGCCGGTTGGGTGACCAAAGCCATCATTCACCTGCTTGAACCGGTCGAGATCAAGTGCGTGAACGGCGATTAGATTTCCGGTGCTACCCGCTTCCACGATGTCCGCTTCGAAGCGGTCGCGGAGTGAGAGGCGATTGGGCATGCCGGTGAGATCATCCTGACGAACCATGCTGGCCAGCACGCGTTTCGTAACAAGCTGCTTGATGGTGGTGGAGTACTGATGCGCAACCGTCTCGACGGAGGTGAGTGCGAAGACAAGGATCAGGACTGCCTGCCCTACATACGCCGCACGATGGAAGCCGTGATGGTCGAAATGCGCGGCCAATCCAACCACCGTCGGGATGACTGCCAGGGCCATGCTGCCAAGGCAGATCGCCGGACGAATCGAGTTTCGTGCCACCAGCCCGGCGCAGTAGCCAAAGAGCAGACCGGTGCTGAGCATTGCGGTTTGCGAGTCGTCGTGTCGGAGCGCGATGAAGTTCAGCGTACCCAGTAGCGCGGCGTAGCTGTAACTGCCAATCGCGTAGCGTCGTTGCCACTGCTTGACCTCTGCGTAAGCCAGCGGGAGCCCTCGACGACGGCGACGGTATGCGAGGAGCAGCAGGATGCGGAGTGCGGAGATGAAGAGAGCGAGCGCCGCCAGAGCAGGGAAGACGATTCCGGGCCTGGAAGCTCCGATCAGGATCGCGGCACCTGTCGTAATCGATCCCATGACGACGATGGGGAGAACAGAGGTAAACGTGAGGTCGACCAGTTCGCCGAGAACTTCTTCGGGGAGAACGCCGGAAGAAAAGAGAGAGCGGAAGCGGCCCATCATATTCAGTGCGCCTCATAGTCGCTGTTCAGCCGCCTCCGTGAGGCGAAGAGTGGTCCAGTTTACATTTCAGACACCGATGATGACTGCTGATCGAGCCGCCTCGACGAAAAGGGCGCAGCCGCTGCGTGCGAGCACAATGGCTTCACCCAGGCGTTGTTCGTGGAGTTAGAACAGTTTTCCAAATGACCCATCCGTCGTCCGCCTGGGGCGAATTGCGCAGATCGCAATTTTAGGGGGAGACTTCATGACGTGAAAGACCCGTGCAGCAAGTCGCAACTCGAGCCCAACAAGTGCGGTGTCTCCACCTCGTTCGGGCGGGTTGCTTTTCCGACTGTGCCTGTCGAGAGCCCCAGGCTGAGGGCGAAGCGTGCGTTTTCACGGGAAGTCGGGATGCCTCCCGCAGAGTACATCCAGCAGGAGCGCATTGCGGTCACTAAAAAGTGGCTCCTCGAAACTCCGCTCAGTATCCGGGAAATGGCCACAAGAATGGCATTCTCCAGCAAGTACCACTTCATGCGGTCTTTCAAGCAAAGCACTGGAAAAACACCCGGTCGGTGGAGATCGACTGCGATCCCGCCGATAGTCTGAAGTCGTTGCTGTTGGAGAGAGTGGGTTGGGCAGTCTCGAGTCAGACTTTTCCCCACCCGCCACCGCCAGGGCTTTCGATGCGAATGCGATCTCCGGTTGCTGCCGCCAGACTGCACTTCGCCGCCAGTATCTCTTCGCCCGATGGGGTGATATGGAAGGAGAGCCCGGTGGCTCCGTCGTCGCCACCTTGAAGCCCGTAAGGAGCGAACTTTCGCCGGTCAGTTAGTAAGGTGATGGTGGAAGGCGAAAGGAGTTCGATCTCGCGAACGATGCCGTCGCCGCCTTTGAATTGCCCTTTACCTCCAGAGCCTTCGCGGTATCCATAGCGGTGGACACGGAAAGGATAGGCATATTCGAGCGCTTCAACGGGAGTATTCAGTGAGTTGGTCATGTGCGTGTGAATGCCGGAGACACCATCAGCAGTCGGACGTGCGCCCATGCCACCGGCGATCGTCTCGTAGTAAGCAAATGGCTTTCCGGTGCGAAGATCAACTCCACCGATGGTCAGGTTGTTCATTGTTCCGGAACTCGCTGCGGGGACTCGTTCGGGCATGGCCTTCGCCAGTGCACGCAACAGCACGTCAACGATCCGTTGCGATGTTTCCACGTTGCCGCCAGCAACCGGTGCAGGGAGAACGGCGTCGACAATGCTGGCACGTTCCGTCGTGACGGTGATGGGGCGCATCAGACCCGCGGTGGCCGGGGCATCATCGGGCAGCAAGCAACGCATGACGTAGTACACAGCGGAGTATGTGATCGCGTACACCGCGTTAATGCTGCTCTGCACCTGCGGATGGCTTCCGGCGAAGCTCACGCTTGCACTTCGAGTCTCACGATCCAACGTGATGGAGACGCGAATGGGGATCGGCTCGTCATGGAAGCCGTCGTTGTCGAGAAAGTCTTCAGCGGTATACGTTCCGGATTCGCACATGGCAAACTGCGCACGCATCAGCCGCTCGGAGTAATCAAGCAGCTCGGCGGAAAGCTGACGGACTCGCGTTGCGCCGAACTTCTCCACAAGTTCCAGCACGCGTAATTCGCCCACTCGGCAGGCGCCTATCTGCGAAAGAAGATCGCCCTCGCGCTCCTCGGGCGTTCGCACGTTGTGCAAGATCAATTGCAAGATAGACCGTTCCATCTCGCCGTTTCGAACGATTAGGACTGGGGGAATGCGCAGACCTTCCTGGTAGATCTCGCGGCAGAGGCCCATTGAGCCTGGATAAAGTCCTCCCACGTCCGCGTGATGCGCACGGACTGCAACGTACATCAGGGGGCCGTCACTCAGGGCATCTGGAAACACTCCCAGCACAAGTGTGATGTCTGGCAGGTGGGTTCCGCCAGCGTACGGGTCATTCAGGATTGCGACATCCCCCGGTCGCAGTGTCATCGCATTCATGACAGCTCTTACGGACATCGGCATCGAGCCAAGATGAACGGGCATGTGGTCGCCCATGGCAATCACGCTACCCTCGCCATCAAACACTGCGCATGAATAGTCGCGCCGCTCCTTGATGTTGGGCGAGAACGAAGTACGGCGCAGTGCGGCGCCCATCTCTTCCGCAATGGAGTGCGTAGCGCTTTTGAAGATCGCTAATTCGATCGGATCGATGGCCGACGGAATGGCAGCGACGGGGGGGACTAACTCACTGGTACTCATGCTGCATCTACCTCGATGACCAAGTTGCCATATATATCCACCAAAGCCGTGCAGCGCGGCGGCAGCACGGTGGTCGAACTGTACTCCGCGATCAGTGCCGGGCCCGAGAATGTATCCCCCGCACGGAGTAGTTCGCGCTGGTACACGGTGCTGTCATGCCACGCACCGTCAAAGTACATACGGCGCATCTTCAGAATCGCCTGCGCACCGTCGCCGGGAACCGATGTCTGTGTTGCTAGATGCACCGGCGCATTGGGCACGGTAACGCGAACGCGCACATTCACTACTTCCACTGCGGTCTCAACGTTGCTGTAACCGTAGCGTTTCTGGTGCAGCGCGTGGAAGTCGTCCAGATGCCGTTTGCCGAAAGGCACACTCAACTCATAGCCCTGACCTGCGTAACGAAGGTCAATGCTGCGCTTCAAGTCACCTGTCGATCCGCTTGCCAACAGCTCATCCAGCGCACGCTGCTCCAACTCGGAAAAACTCGCGGCGAGCGAGGTGTCGTCTGTGACGTTCAGCATCACGGTCCGGCTATAGTCGCGGACGGTGTCCGCCATCAGGATTCCCAGCGCCGAAAGCGCACCTGGCATGCGTGGGACAAAGACCCGCGGGATCCGAAGTGAGCGCGCCATGGAACAGGCGTGCAGCGGTCCTGCTCCGCCGAAACTCACCAGCGTAAACTCCCGTGGGTCGTAACCGCGTTCGATGGAGATCACTCGAATCGCCTTTTCCATTGCGGTCTCTGCCAGCAGGACTACACCCGCGGCAAATTGTTCGGCACTCTCCAGCGGCCCGCGCGATGCATCCATCAACTGCAGCGTGCGCGCGTCGTCCAGGCGGATCTTACCGCCGAGAAACAGATCCGGATCAAGTCGACCCAGCGTCAGGTTGGCGTCGGTCACGGTGGGGAGAGAACCCTTCCCATAGCAGATCGGCCCAGGAAGAGATCCTGCAGATTCCGGACCAACACGCAAAGCGCCCCCTTGGTCGAAGCGCGCGATCGATCCGCCGCCAGCACCGACGGTATGAATATCCAGCATCGGGACGCTGATTGGCATTTCCGAGACCACCGAATCGCTTGTGGTCCGCGGACCGCCTTCTGCGGCATCCATCAGAGAAACATCCGTGGATGTGCCGCCCATATCGAAGGCGATGATCTTGGCGAAGCCCGCCAACTGTGCAAGCCGGTAGGCGCCGATCACGCCGCCTGCCGGTCCCGAAAGAACTGTGCGCACCGGCTCTTCGGCAGCGATGGACGCGGCGATGATGCCGCCGGAGCTTTGCATCACGTCGACCGTCCCAGCCTGAAACGCGTTGCCAATCTCAGTCTCGAGCCGATTAAGGTAAGTGCTCACCTTCGGTGCGAGGTAAGCATTCGTCACCACCGTAGAGCCGCGCTCGAACTCCCGAAACTCCGGCAGGATCTGGTGGGATACGGAGACCGGCAGACCCAGTGGCTTCAAAGCTTCTGCCACGGCCTGTTCGTTTTGGGGATTGGTAAACGAGAAGAGCAGGGAGATCGCGACGGATTCCGCACCACTATCTGCGATGGCCTCGCGTAAGCTCGCAAGGGACTCTGCGGAAGGCGAGCGAAGGATTTCTCCCTCTGCAGAGACACGTTCCGCGACTCCGAAGCGCAGTCCCTTTGGAACGACAGGTGGCAGCGGAGAGCGAAACCAATCGTAGAGGCTGGTCCGAGCCTGACGTCCGATGGCGATGGTGTCTTCAAAGCCCGCCGTTGTGACAAACGCGACTCTCGCACCCTTCCGTTCCAGGATGGCGTTCGTGCCCACCGTCGTGCCGTGCCGGACCTCAGGGCTAATGGAACTTACGGCCACCTCTTTCACCGCGTCCAGTACTGCCTTGCCGGGATCTGCGGGCGTCGAAAAGACCTTAAGAACCTTAACCTCGCCGTCTGCCGAGAGATAGACACAGTCGGTGAAGGTGCCACCACTATCAATTGCAACTCGCAATGCTTGCTGCTCCTGTCGTTTCGAAAATATCAGCGTAGATAGGCCATGCCATACATTCAGTCGATCGAACGACGTTCTGCTCGTACGCGGATTGACGTCGTGGGACGAGGATCACCCCGGAAGCCGCCCTGCGGAATTCGAATCAGGGACGTGCGCTCCATCGTGCGAATGACGTGTTCGGTAGCGCGATCCCTTGCATCCGCCGGCTTGCGCGCACGAATGGCCCGCATCATGGCCTGGTGCTCTTCCACCAGCTCCTTGCCGTAACTTGCCATGGAGATCACCAGGTAGAAGTAGCGAATGAGCCGCGTCTGCAGATTCACGGTCATCTCCACCATGATCTCGTTACCGCTTGCCTGCGCGATCTCAATGTGGAAGTTGCGATTCCATTCCAGGAAGGTCTCGTAACTCTTCTTCTCGCCGGCATAGTAGATGTAATTGGCCCATCGTTCTATGTTGGCGATTTGCTCGTCGGATGCACGCTCGGCAGCCATTGCGGCCGCGGCAGGATCCAGTACAAGCTGCATCTCGTTGAGGCTTCGATATTCTTCCGTGGTGAGCGGGGAAATGAAATAACCGCGGAAGGGAACAATCTGCAGCAGGCCTTCTTCCTGAAGGCGCCGGCAGGCTTCGCGAACCGGCGTCCGGCTCACCTTGTAGCGCGTGCATAGTTCTGCCTCCGACACGGCAGCGCCGGGGACCAGGTCGCAACTGATGATGTCATTTCGCATCAGGCTGTAGATTCTGAGAGCCTCAGTCAACGCGGCCTCCTCCGATTTGCAGTTGTATACAATCTCGCACATTCTGCGTGCAGGGATGGGGCACGGTCAACAGCAAAGCGCTTGTGGCCGCAAAAGAAGCCTAAATCAACGGATATGTCTACTCATGCGGCCGCGCAACAAATGCGTTGACAGAAAATAAATCAAAAGATATAAGCAGAGAACCCGCAGTGAAAAACACGTGAATCGTGGCGCGACCGGCAGGATCGGCGGTTGCGTCGGAGGAAGCTATGCGCCCATGTTCTGGCTCGAAGGTCTTCTCGTCCCTTCTTCTGCTGTCCGCCGTTGCAACTGTGTCTGCACAAAGCACGCTCGGTGATATCACCGGATCAGTGCACGATGCTTCCGGAGCAAATATTCCGAGTGCAGCGATCACGCTGGTCAATACCGACACGGGTGTCAGCAGCAAGCTGGTCAGCTCTGGAGAGGGTAACTACCGCTTCCAACAGGTACAGCCAGGGCGCTACCGTCTCGAGGTCTCTGCACCGGGTTTTACGTCGACCAACGTCGCGAATCTGATCATCAACCTCGATGGCCATCTCACGCAGGACGTGACGCTGGTGGCGGGCAGCGCTTCGGAGACGGTGCAGGTCGACGGTTATTCGCCGCAGATCAATACGGAAAGCAATTCGGTTGGTGGCGTTGTCACCCAGGAAGAGATCGACAAGCTGCCGGTCAACACCCGTCAGTATCTGAATCTTGCTCTGCTTGTTCCAGGCACCAGCCAGGATGGTTCGCGCTCGTTCTATAACAACGTGCAGATTGGCGGCGGATCTGGTTATTACACCAATGGCTTTGTCGTGGATGGTGTCTCGAATGTCTTCGCGGAGATGGGCGAGCCTCGTCAGAACTTTCCGCAGGGCGGCGTGCAGGAATTCAAGGTGAATATCACGCAGTATCCGGCGGAGTATGGTTTGTCGATGGGCGGCCTGATCTCGGTTGCGACAAAGAGTGGAACGAACCGCTTTCATGGCGAAGGCTTCGAACTCTTCCGCAACAAGTTCATCAATGTGCCCAAGTACAACCAGACCACCAACCCCGACTTCAATCGGAATCAATTTGGTGCGGACATTGGCGGGCCTATTCTGAAAGACCGTACCCACTTCTACGCGGCTTTCGAACGGACACAGACGCGGGAGACGTACACCATCGCCACTGGCTCTGCGTTGTATGCCGCGAATGACGGCATCTTCGATAAGCCAAGTCACGACCAGATGCTGACGGGACGTGTCGATCACATCCTGACCGATCGTCAGTCGATGTTTGTGCGTTATGCGCAGGAGTGGAACTTGCTCAGCTACCAGGGTTGCGGTGGTCGAACAGTTCGCAACTGCTACAACGGACAGATTCCGCGTCAGTCCATCGTGGTGGGGCATACCTACACCCTGTCGCCGCGGCTGGTGAATGATCTTCGTTTCCAGTACGCCTATGCCTCGTACCAACTCGGGCCGCCGAATGCGCCGATCCCCACCGATCCTGGCAACTACTCGCAGCAGGTGCTCACCAGTCTGCAGACCTCGTATGTCTTCCCGACCTTCAGCTACGGATTCGGGTACGCAGACACAGGCGTCGAACGTCGCTTCCAGTTACTGGACAGCGTGTCCTATGTTCGTGGACAACACACCTTTAAGACGGGCTTCGATCTCAGTTACATCCCCTTCACGGATGGTTCCGCGAGCAACTACAACGGAACGTGGACCTTCGCGACGGACCAGGCCTTCGATCCGAAAAATGCAGCGACGATCGCGGCTCTGCGGAACCCCACGTCTTACACGCAGACCATCCCATTCCTTTCGACCAAGATCCCAACCACGCCGCTCGGCTTATACGCAGAGGACGAGTGGAAGTTTTCCCGCCGCTTTACGATCAACCTGGGACTTCGGTGGGAGCGTCAATTCGGATCATTCAACGAGCACCTGAACTACACCGCTGCGCAGGCTGCAATCCCGTTCATCAATAACAACAAAGCTCGCGGAGATAGCAACAACTTCGCTCCGCGCATCGGCTTTGTGTGGGACATCACAGGGAAGTCCCGCGACGTGGTCCGTGCTGGCTACGGAATCTACTACAACAACATTCAGACGTTGCAGAATTTCTCGGAAGCCCGGAACCTCCTGAGCTGCTCCATCTCCATCAGCAACCCGAACTACCCCGACCCTTTCGGCGGTCGAACGGCGGCGCAGTTCTGCACCACGAACAAGCCGACGGTCAGCTTCATGGCGCCGAATTTCCAGAATCCTTACGCACAGCAGTACTCGGCGGGCTACTCACGACAGATCAACAACAACCTTTCCATCAACGTGGATGGCCTTTACAGCTACAGCCTGCATGACTACCGCACCATTGATCTGAACTTCCCAACGACAGGCACGGCGCGGCCCGTAGCGGGATGGAACATCATCAATCTGCGAGCGCCCATCGCCGCCTCGAAGTACAAGGCATTGTTTGTGCGTGTGGATAAGCGCCTGGCGAAGCGTTATATGTACACGATCGCCTACACGCTGCAATCGACCCGCGACAACAATCCGCAGGCGACGGTAACAAACCCGCTCAACCTGAATCAGGACTGGGGCCCGGGATCGAATGATCGCCGTCATGCGCTGGTTGCCAGCGGTGCGGTCCAACTTCCCTGGGGCTTCGTGGGAAGCGGCATCCTGACGTTGCGTTCGTCACAGCCGTTCAGCGCGTACAGCGGTTTGAGCAACGCGGATGCCGTGTCGCAATACGTTCCTGGAACCACGCGGAATCAGGTGGCGCGCAACGTAGATTTCGGTGCGATCAACGCTTATCGCGCAACGCGCGGACTTGCTGCGATCGACCCATCCACCATGCAGAACAGCAACTACAAGACGTTTGACTTCCGGTTGCTGCGGACGTTCCATCTGCACGAAAGCATGAACCTTGAAGTGTATGGGCAGGGCTTCAACCTGTTCGGCACGAATAACTACCTGGGCAGCAGTATCACCACAACGGTGACTTCCGCTCAGTTTGGGCGAGCCTCCGATTCGAACAATCGTCAACAGGGTGAGCTCGCGGCGCGCTTCATCTTCTAAGCCGAACCCGAGAGCCTTGTCCCGCGCGGACAAGGCTCTCTCTGCCTGGGTAGGAAAAACATGACAGCACGCCGAATATTCCTTGCTGCAGCCCTGGTGCTGTGTGCAGGCCCGCGATGGATACAAGCACAGCACCGCACGCCAGATGCGAAGAGACTCGCGAAGTACAGCAAGACGCTCCCCACTGTGACTATGCCAGTGTTCGGGCTGGAGCAGGCGACCGCACTTTCCGCATGGCCGCTTGCGTGCCTGGATCATCCCCAGCCCGCACCCGAGGGTTCGCAGTATTTGTGGAGTTATAGCCAGCGGCCCGAGCTGGCAACGGAATATGACAAGACGCATGCCTTCTTCGGCTGTTACGACTGGCACTCAGCGGTAAACAGCACGTGGATGATGGTGGCGCTCTCGAAGGACTACCCGGATCTACCACTGCGGCGGTTGATGCAGGAGAGGCTGGTCGATCATCTGGGAGAAAAGAATATTGCCGGGGAGCTTCAGTTCTTCAAGCAGGCGAAGCAGTTCGAAAAGCCCTATGGCTACGCATGGTTGCTGAAGTTGCACGCGGAACTGCGCACCTGGAATGACCCCGAGGCGGCAAAACTTGCGACGAATCTACAGCCGTTGCAGGAGTTCTTCGCGGGCAAGCTCATCGCGTACTATGACGCGCTGCCGGTGGCATCTCGTGCGGGCGTTCATCCTAATACCGCGATGTCCATGCTGCTGGTACTGGATGCGTTGCACGCGGTGCCGAACGACAAGCTGCAGACGTCCGTCGACCGGAATGCGAAGCGCCTCTTCGCTGCCGATCACGATTGCCCGACGGCCTTTGAGCCGGGCGGCACCGAGTTCCTGTCGCCATGCCTGGTAGAGGCCCAGTTGATGAGCCGCGTCCTGACGCATGAGGAGTATCCGCAGTGGCTCGCTGATTTTCTTGTGCCATTCGACGCGGCAGAGTTTCAGACGCTGGCGAAGCCTTTCGATGTATCAAAGCTCACGGACAAAGAGGAGTTTGCGGGCAAGTCTCATCTGATCGGTCTT
This sequence comes from Terriglobus roseus, assembly GCF_900105625.1. NCBI lineage: Bacteria > Pseudomonadati > Acidobacteriota > Terriglobia > Terriglobales > Acidobacteriaceae > Terriglobus > Terriglobus roseus. The sequence goes on along the minus strand of NZ_FNSD01000001.1, from coordinate 1,052,240 downwards.
GCCTTCGCTCGCGCGTACGCAATGATCGAGATTGCAGATGCGCTACCTGCGAACGACCCACGGGTTCCTGTCTTAAGGCAGCTTGCCACCATCAATGCCTCGCAGGGCATGAAGGGACTGCCGGATGCAGGCTACCTGGGTTCGCATTGGCTTGGGACGTACGCCGTTCTCTACCTGCGTGCGGCGCGTCACGTTCCAGCACAACCCGTAGGCCCTGCCACCCCTCTTCCACCGGTACCCAAGATCAAACCTTCCAACGAGGACAGCTCTCGATGAAGACGCTTTCGATTTCTCTTGCATGCACCCTGCTGCTCGCCGGCACTTCCACGTCATCGTCTCGAGCACAGAAGAAGACGCAGCAGCCAGTGAAGCCTCCCGCTGCAGTTGCTCCTGCGGCCCCTGCAAGCGAAACGGTCCTAGAGAAGGAAAGCTTCCTTGAGAACCCCTGGCAACTGGGAATGCTGCTGCAGGACACCAATGGTGACAAGATCGCCGACGCCGTGTGTGGCCACGTCGTCGTGCCCGCAACGCCGAGTGCAGCGGAGAACACAGCCGCAGCCAACATCGCGGCACGCATCGGTTACGAGACCTCGGCACTCTCGCTGCCGATCGTGGTGCAGGGAAGTCCACAGGCAGTGAAAGGTTGTTCAACGAATGCGCCCAGCATCTGGGTGGGTGAGGCGGCCGTACCTGCAGCCTCCGCAGCAGCCGTTCGCGCCGTGTCCGCTACTCTGGCGCTCGGTGATGGTGCAGTCGTCGCGATCGACGGCGGCATCGCTGTTATAGGACCTGATCCTGTTGGACTGATGAATGCAGCCAACGCCTACGCGGAACGCGCGCCGTTTTTGTGGTCGATTCCGGGCGAGAAGATTTCCATCACGGCGAAAAACATCAATGCCGCACTCACAAAGGCAAAGAGCAAGGCGACTGCGCAATTGACAGCCCTGGTCTTCACCGCGAACAACGGCGGCGTGCGGCGAGCCATTCTGCACATGAACGGCACCGTCGATGCCGCGTCACTGCCGGGCATGCTGAAGCCGGAAGAGGGAACGCCAGTATCCTTGGGCGCCGTTCGCGAAGTGCAGATACTGACGGGAGAGTCTCGCCTGTCGTTGAATGGCTCTGCAGCTCAGCGAGCCGCCGCACTGCCCGCGATGCCGGAAGGGAACGGTGACTCACGATCGCTTGACCTGGCGCGACTGTATACCGTGAAAGGTCTGCTCACAGGCAGCGCAAAGAAGCCAGTTCCATCCGGCACCGCTGCAAAGCTCTATGTTCCTGCAGGGGAGCAGGGCATCGCGATGGCGAATCTTGCAGCCCGCATCGGACTTGAGACAGTGGGCATTACGCTGCCGCTCGCCATGCCGGAATCGGGTGTTTCGCAATCGCAGATCCAGGGGACGCCCGTCATCGCAGAGGGTTCCCCCGCCGCTGATCATCTCCGCGATCTCATGATGGCAAAGCCGAACGCCGACCTGGACAAGATGCAGCCGGGTGCTGGTAAGGCATTACCACCGATGAGCGCCGGCGAAGGAGAACTGCGTGTTGTGGAGCACGGTGCAGACAAGGCCGACGCCTTACTGGTACGGGGCGATGCTGCAGGCGCAACCGCAGCGCTCACTTACGCTGCCGAACATCTTCCGTATGTGTGGGAGGCGGATAAGCGCTACGCGTCTGTCGAGGAGGTGCGCGATGATCTGCGGCATTTCTTTGGACAGCGTTCCGACGTCGGCCAGGCGGCGGCCGCGCTGTACCACCTGGATCAATGGAGCGCGAAGCTCGCGAAAGATCATCCGAAAGGGCTGGCAACTGTCCGCGCCGAAGTGGATGTGGATGAAGTCGACCCCGGCCTGCATGACTTCGTTCAGAAGATGCTCGCTGAACGTTTGGGAACAACGAAGATCGAAGTGGCCACAGCGGCGAAGCATGCTGGTGTGAAGTGCTGCGAGGGCGAGGTGCCGCAGCATTTGCAGTCCGAGGTGAAGCCGTTCCAGCAGGCGAGTCCGACGTTAGCTGAAGACCTGTCCTTCGTATGGGAAGGAAAACGCATGCTGGAGACGGCACAGAAGCTTGCCGCCAGCGTCCCCGCCGGTCAATCTGTTCTGGTACAGGCCGGTGTCAGTGAAAGCCCGGCTCAACGTAGGGCTCTCGCAACACGGTTGAGCGAGACGTTGCACGCGGCCGGAGTCAAGGACGCGCGCGTTGAGGTTCTCTCTGCCTATAAGCAGGGCTATAGCTGGCTGGTGGATTCGATCGAACCCGCATTGGCTGGAAAGCACGTCGCAAAGATGACGATCGAGTTCGCGCCCTATCGCGACCCGAAAAAAGAATCGACCATGCGCACGGAAGAGCGCTGGATCCAGGAGTTATATCCGGTCGACGAGATACTCGCGCGGGACCTGAAGATACCGCTTACCAGCGTGACGTTCAGCAAACTGGCGAGCGATCAAGGCCCCACATACCGCGTCCATGTCTTCGATAAAGACGGCAAAGAATTCCTGACCCGTGACTTCACCGCATACATTCATCAGCGCCCCTACTCCTCAGAGTTCAATAACTACGAGAAGGTCGGCATCGAAACCGGATGGGTCACTCTCAGCACGGACGATGGCAAGCAACTCGCCACGGAACGCGTACCCACAGACGTTGAGATGTTCTGGGATCACTACCAGGACGTCACCCTGCCCCGCGTCATCCACAGCGTGTTGCAGCAGAGCAACGGCAAACCAAAGATCGAGGATCAGCCACTCTTCGACACCCTTAAGGTCGACTTCCACATGAGTGAGCCGGACTACGCACTCGGTCTTGATCAGGAGCGAATCTCGTCGCTGGAAGGCCTGCAGGAAGACCTGCTGTTTGCAACACAGAACTCCTTCTACATCTTCGGCAACACCTTCTCGACCGGCATCATGGACTACATGGGCCGCATCCTGCCTGTTGCGCATCTTTCGGACGAAGGAAAAGACCCGCATGTTCGTGTGGAGTTCTACAGCACGGACGCCGCACATCCGCAGGTCAGACTGGCCTGGACCGCTGACGGCAAGGAGAATGTGCTGGAGCGTGATCTGCCGCCGCTGGCCGCCGGAGATCCGCGTCTGCTGGCTGCTAGTGTTCAAAGCGGCGTTGAGGGGGTGAACTCACTCACCTGGGGCATGGAAGCGGCAAGTCGCGAGGATAAATTCGACGAGTGGCGCAACCAGGTCACCGAAGATTCGCTGGAGCATACGGTCCTGAGTACGGAACAGGCGCAGGCCCAACTGGCGTGGTTGCAGAAGATGCATGCAGCTGGTTTGTATACCGCACGTCTCTCATATCCGCATATCAAAGAACTGAACTTCGAGTTCGCGCTACCCCTTGAGCTTCATCCTGCCGAGCACGTGCGCCCGGAAGTGGTCACGGCACAGGTCGCTGTGATCGCGCCGCTACACGCCCGCCCGCAGATTACCGACTTCACGCCGGCGGAACAGAAGGCGGACAAAACGTATGTCCAGTGGGATCAGCCGATCGGCCTCGAAGAGAATCAACACCTGCTTGCGCGCCTCGCAACCTTCCCCGGCGCCAATGTGTATTGGATGGGCCGCAGCTATCTTGGCAACAACATCTGGGCTGCGGACATCATGCTGCCTACCCCCTCTGCGCTCCGTTCGCTTGCGAAGGAGACAACGCTGAAGGCGCCGATCGTCTACTCCGGCCGTCAGCATGCGAATGAAGTCAGCAGCACCAGTCACATTCAGAAACTCGCCGAAGAGCTTGTGCTAGATCCGGCGAGGCGCAAAGCGCTGGACAAGGTGAACGTGGTCATCCATCCGGTGACGAATCCTGACGGCGCGGAACTGGCCATGGATCTGGCGAAGATCACGCCCGACAACATGCTGCATGCGGGTTACCACGCATCGCTTACTGCCGATATGATCACGGGCTTGTGGGATCAGGATCCGATTTATCCAGAGTCTCGCACGCGACGTCAGTTGTGGGAGGCGTGGTTGCCCGATGGCTTTCTGAACCCCCACGGGTATCCCTCGCATGAATGGGTACAGCCATTCTCTGAGTATTCCGCATGGGTTATCTCTCGCAATGGGGCAGAGCTAGGCCGTGCGTGGTGGGCACCGCGCGGATGGTTCACCAGCCTTTATTACTTTAATGATCCGGAACATGCACAGAGCAAGACCGTGAATTACGTTCTGCGGGATTACATCGTCGATAACATGGGACGTGCTCCCGGCGTGATCGATATGAACTCGCGCATGAATGCACGTTACTTCCGCTATGGTCAGCAGTGGGATCAACGCGCGTTCCAGCAGCCCATCTACAAAGGTGTACGGGTCTATATGGCAGTCGTTGGCCAGCAGCCGGGAGCACGCTCCTCTGCATTCAGCGCGCGCTTTCCCGACGTGACGTATGACGATGGTTATACGGAAGCGCCGGACGAAACGGCACGTGGACCTTGGCTGCACCTGGTCGCGGGCGCCGGTCTGGCTTATGATCACGCGCATCTGCAGTTTCTTTCGGATGGGAAGTTCAAGATCAAACGGACGCAGAAGGAGTTCTTCGACGGCGTGCAGTGGCAGGTAAACCGCGATCGCCCGGTACTGCCCGACAGCAAGCCGGCTGGTACTCTTCCGAGTGCGCCTGTTCCTCCGGGAGGGTCAGCCACACCAGCATCCGCCCCGACCGGAACTGCAGGCGAGTCGTTGACTACGGCAACACCCACAAATCAGACCCAGCAGCCATCACCGACGCACCATTAGAAGACGGAGCAGCATGACGGACGCGACAACGGTAAGCACTTCCTTCTGGAGAATGGCTCGTCATCCGGAGAGGCGCAACGCCCTGCTGGCTGCGGGCATCGGCTGGATGCTCGACAGCATGGATGTCATGTTGTATTCCATGGTGATCCCGGCCGCGCAGAAAGATCTGCATATGAGCTCCTCAACAGCGGGTCTCATCATGAGCTTCACGCTCATCGCTGCAGCGGCCGGTGGTATCGGGTTTGGTTTTGTTGCGGACCGTCTCGGCCGCACACGTGCCCTCTCGCTCAGCATCCTGATCTATACGGTGTGTACGGGCCTCTGCGCCTTCGTTCACACTGTGCCGCAATTAGCGGCCTGCCGCCTGCTGCTCGGGATCGGTATGGGCGGAGAGTGGGCTGCGGGGGCGGCACTGGTCGCGGAGACCTGGCCGGAGCAGCATCGCGCCAAGGCGCTTGCATTGGTGCAAAGCGCTTGGGCGATCGGCTACGCACTGGCTGCCGCCGTCGTGGCTGTCATCATGCCTCACTTCGGCTGGCGCGCAGTCTTCCTTGTAGGTTTGCTGCCGGCGCTCGTCACCGTCTGGATCCGCCGCAAGGTGAAGGAGCCTGAGCACTGGAAACCAGCCGTGGATGTGCCTGTGAGCGCCTTGTTTCGAGGCAAACTTGCGCTGCGTACCCTGGTGATCACCAGCATGAACGCAGCCAGTCTTTTTGCCTGGTGGGGTCTCTTCTCGTGGGCCCCGTCATTCCTCGCTGCGCCAGTCTCGAGAGGAGGACACGGCCTCGACGTTGTCCATACTTCCACGTGGACGATCGTGATGCAGGTCGGGACTTTTCTTGGCTACCTCAGCTTTGGTCCACTCGCAGACCGCTTCGGACGGAAGTGGGTTTACGTCACATTCCTGGTGGTTGCGGCGATGGTCGTGCCTCTGTATGCCGTTGCGAAGACCCCAACGATGTTGCTGTTTCTAGGGCCCTTGGTAGGCTTCTGGGGGTCCGGATATTTCAGTGGCTTCAGTGTCATTGCCAGTGAAGCCTTCCCAACGGCCCTGCGAGGGCGCGCGATGGGTTTTGCATACAACCTCGGTCGCGTCGTCAGCGCGGCGGCGCCCTATACTGTCGGTCGTTTAGCAGAGACGCATGGGCTTTCGTTTGGTCTGTTTATAACCACCGGCGGTTTCTTGGTTGCGGCACTCATCGCAACGGCAATTCGGCCGGAATGGACCTATCGCCCATCAAGAGCGCGTTCGTAACGCAGTGAGCAATCCCGTCTCGGGCGCGTCATTTCACGATTGAGCAGAAACAGCAGACGCGAAGTCACGCGGCGCCTCACCGGGGTCGCTAACCCTGCGGGGCAATGTCCATTTCGGACGCGACGTCTCCAGTGGTTCGGGGATGGACGAATGTTCTCGAGGTCATCCTGCAGAACACGGCGCATGCCGGCTAACAGGCAGCGCCGCGTTCCACAGGATGATCTCGAGTGATTGCTTAGAAGGTGATTCTGCCTACCAACTGCATCACCCGCATCGGCTGTGCGGAACTAATCGTGCCGAAGGTGGATGAGTTGAAAATAGGGGTCGTCCCGGATACCGTCGCGGTCAGCGAAGTATTCGGGAATTGCAGGTTGACGTGGTTCAGTACGTTGAAGGCGTCCAGGCGAATCTGGAACTTCGCTTCTTTGTAAATGGGCAGCGTTCGTGAGATGGACAAGTCCAGGTTGACTTCCCCCGGCCCTGTGATGCTGTTGCGGCCCAGTGTTCCCAGCGCTGCCGGGATAATTGCACGACGCGCCGTCCCTGTGCCGACGAAGAGCGGACCGCTCGGCGTCAGCGGGAAGTTGGCATCGGTGATCGGGCGGAAGTAACGGATGACACTGCCGTCGCGATATTTGTTGATCTTCAGATTTTGGCTGCTGCCATTCGGGCGCTGCGCCGTCACGTTTGGTATCAGGTTATTCTGCGTGATGTTGACTGGCGTGCCGGACCGCATGACGAAGATGGGAGCGATCTTAAAGTCACGTAGCCATACAGGTCCATGCGTCGTGAACTGCAGCGCAACGTTCAGCGTATTGCGTGTGTCGAAACTACTGAGTGCATAGTCTGCACGCCGCAACTTGTTATCGCCCGAGTATTGCGCGTGGGCCGAAGCATTGGTGGGCACGCCATTGCCAAAGATACTGCTGTCATCATCCTGGTTTTTGGACCACGTGTAATTTGCAATAAATGCAAGGCTGGTGCTGAACTGCCTTCGCAACGAAGCCTGCAGCGCGTTGTAACGAGCGTTGCCAACGTTGTAGACCGAAGTGAACGATCCAATGTTGTGGAAGGGCTTGGCGTTCTGCTGCGCCAGCGTGGAGTTTGCCAGCGCGACGGAGTCCCACTGCGAGATCGGCACCAGATTCTGAGGTACGTTCACCGGTAGATGCAGACCGTGATTGCCCACGTAGTTGATCTCCGCCAGCATGTTCCAGGGGAGCTTCTGCTGCACACCCAGGTTGTACTGCTGCACCATCGACATGGGAGAGAGGCCGCCGAACTGGACACCGCTAATCGTCAGCGGATTAGCAGCGCTAGTGCCGTTGAATACCGCACCTGGATTGTTCAGGTCGCGCACCCCATTCAGGGGCAGGCCCTGCGACAGCGTGAACGGCTGCGCCACCGCCGTGCCAAGGTTGTTGTAACTCGATGTCACGTCGTAACCGGGATAGGCAATCTGACCGCCGAGGTTGGACAGCACGAGGCCATAGAAGGTGCCAAAGCCCCCACGAATTACGGTCGAAGGATTCGCGCTGTAGGCGAAGCCCAGGCGCGGCGAAAAGTTTAGCTTTGGCGTATTGATGTTCAGCGAGGTCGATGCATTTTTGCCTGCGACCAGCAGCGTGCCCGTCGATTCTTGAATACGCGAGTAGATGTTGTTGCTGACGGTCTGTGGCGATTCATACTCGTAGCGAACGCCCAGGTTCAGAGTCAACTTGGAGTTCACTCGGAAGTCATCCTGTGCAAACAATCCAAGGTTGTGATTCCGCCGACCCGTGGCGGGCTGAGGAATCTCATAATTCCCGGTCTTGATTCGGCCCAGCAGGAAGTCGGCCAACGCATTCGCAGGGTTGCCCGTGGTGGCGTTGGGACTGGTGATCTCGCCGTTGAAGTTCAGGGATCCATTCACATACGACGCAGGGTTGAAGGAGTTGAACTGGTTCCAACGGTAGGCGAAACCGGCCTTGATCGTGTGTGGGCCCCAGGTCTTCGTGATAGATCCAAAAGGCGTGAAGGTATTGGTCACGTTGAACTGCGTCGTGTTCGTGTTCGCGCCGATGGCAGAGTTACCGCTGATATTCAGATACGGAAGTTGATCCATGGGCGTGCTGGGAATCTTGAAGGTGCTGGGGACATTGGCATTGTCTCCCGTGGGATTGCGGAACGATCCATAGCGGAAGAACCCGAAGTGCAATTCGCTCACAAGTGTCGGCGTGAAGACGTGTGTTTCGCCCAGCGATGCAGACCATCCCTCGGTGCAGGCGCAATCGTAAGTGGTGTTCAGCAGGGCATCGTTATAGTCGGCGACCTGTGGCGAGCTGCCCGTGAATCGATAGACCGACGCGAAGAGGCGATCCGATGTGTGGATCTGCTGATCGAGACGTCCGACCACACGCTGCGAGTTCAAGCGGCGCGTCGTGGAGTACACGTAATTACTCGTATAACGGTTGTTTACCGCATCGAAAGTGCCGGTAGTGTTCGGCAACGGCAGCCGCGCCATGATCGCCGCCGCAGCCGGGTCGATCGAGGACAGCCGGTTGCCCACGAAGGGTGTCCTCGTTACAGGATTCACGATGGTGGTGAGTGCCGAACTGAAATTACCGGCACGCCAATCGGCCGTCGGCACTGTCTGTGTCTGTGTGTCCGGCACCAACTGCAGCGTGCGATCGTAGTTCACGAAGAAGAACGTCTGGTGGTTGCGTCCGTACAGCCGCGGGACAAAAAGTGGTCCACCAATGCTGCCTCCAAACTGGAAATAGCGATCGCGCTGTTTCGCCACGACGGGACTCTTGAGTCCGTTGGCGTAGCTGTTGGCATTCAGGATCTCGTTGCGAGCCAGCGTGTACAGGTTGCCGTGGAAGGTGTCCGTGCCATATTTGGTGCTGACGGTGATCACACCGCCTGAGGTTCTGCCGAACTCCGCTGGAGCGTTCAGCGACAGGACGCGGAACTCGGTGATGCCATCGGGCGAGGGGAGGCCAGCGGTGAAGCCGGTGGAGGGGACCACCAGGGAGACACCGTCCAGCAGCAGTTCCGTATTGAGTGAGCGGCTGCCGTTGATGGAGATCTGCTGCTGATTGACGTTGGTCGCGGAGCCGCCGTGCGTGATGCCGGGCACTATGGCCAGCAGGTTGTAGGCGTCGCGGGACTGCAGCGGAAGGTTCTGCACCTCAGCCGGTGAGATCAGCGTGCTGATATTCGAGGTATCGCGGTCTAGGTCCTGCGTCACCGTGGCGGCCGTCACGGTCACCTGCTCGTTCGCCGAACCAACCTCAAGCTTCACCTCCAGCGAGGTGACCTGCGAGACGCTGGCGACGATGTCGTTCAGCGTGGACGTCTTCATGCCCGGGGCCTCGACGGTCAGCGAATAGTTGCCGGCCGGGACCTGCGGGACGACGAAGGTCCCGTTCTCCTGCGCCTTACCCTGGAATACCAGGACGCGGGTCTCCTGGTTGCGCAGCGCGACCGTGGCGTTTGGAACCAGCGATCCGCCAGCATCTGTAACCGATCCGCGAACGGTAGCGTTGGCACTCTGCGCGTACATCGCTCTTGGGAAGATGGTGGAGCCCATGAACCCCGCGCCAAGGGTCAACGACGCCGCCAACCAAACCGCTCGTGACCCCGGTCCACGTCGTCCATCACCGGAAATCTGTGCTGCGCTCTGCCACTTGCCTCGTAAGTTGTGTTTCATCTTCTGTAGCTTCTCCATGCTGGGCGTTCGTTCGCCGCCAGCTTCTTTCTGATCCAACAACGCGGGCAAATCTACGTAGACGGAATGACCGTTGGTTAGTGCCTTACGGTACAGACACGAAGCCGCATTAACCGCCCCACTTACGTCTCATCGAATCTGTACGTTAGGGGATTTTCTGGACGTCGGGAAAGGGACGTATGATACGTCCGCCCGCACCATCTGCAAGGGCCCTTCGCGCTGGTCCAGTCATCTTCCTAGTGCGCTTCCACCGGGAGAGAGTAGAGGGTTGAGCGGGCGCCTACATAGAGCGTTCCGTCGCCCCCGGCAGTGACTGCCGTTGGGCGTTCCGGGACTGCGACAGTGCCGACTTGCCGCCCCTCACGATCCAGGACCAGCAACTGCTCGCCAGCCAGGTAACTCTCGCCAAACGCCCCTGCCGCGAGCGATGTGCCGCCAATTTCGGCAAAGGGAACGTGTGCACCGTCTGCGGAGAGCCGGACGATGCGAGCGCCATCCTCCAGAGCCTGCAGCTGCGTCTGCCCCGGCAACAGCGTTGCAAACTGCGAGGCGTAGAGCAACGGTCGCATGTCCTTGGGCGATGGCAGCCAGCCAGCATCTCTTCCAAGGTTGAAGCCCCGCGAGGCGTTCTGTACGGTGACAACTGCTGCAAGATTGCTATGGCCACCGGCCGGCAGACGGAGGCGAGCATCGGAGGGGATCGCGGCAGTCGCAACGTCCCGCGCTGCGCCGTCCGGGGCGAGTTCCAGCAGTCGATTATCCGCTCCCAGGACGGTCACAAAGCCCCGCTCTGACGACACCGCAACTACAGGGCGGAAGCCTGCCGGAACATCCAGTTCCTTCACGAGACGAGTCGCGCGTTCCCAACGCAGCAACCGGTGAGCAACCGCGTCCGTGAAGAGAACGTTACCATCCGCTTCGGCAATCACTCCTGTAACGTCCTGAAAGCCCGAGGCCAGAACCTGCAGCTTGGCTCCACGCCACGCGCTGAATGCAACAGGTTTCACTAAGGGCGTGACCGTTCCCATGGAGGCGAAGTCCCGAACCCTTGTTCGAACACCTGTGCGTAGATCCAGCATGCTGTTGTCGAAGGCATAACGGCCACCCGCAAAGACGTGGACATTGGCGAATTCCAACGATGCGTTCTGGCCGATCTCCGTCGCGTGGTCCGCAGGTCCCACGCTTCGCGAAACGCGGTACTGAAACAGGTTGGCAAAGATCACATCCTTTGCGTCACGCGCCTCGAGCGAGATCGCGTCACGGCCCTGCTCCGTCTCTTCCTCGGTCTGCAGTGCCTCAATACGCCAGCCCGAAATGCTGTGCAATTGCACCTCGTTGCGCATGTGGTGTTCGCAGGAGAAGCCGTAGATCCGGCCTGGAACAGCCGTGTCCTCGATCGTAAGACCGGCCTTCGCGAAGCCGCTTGCGCTCCATATGCCACGGAAGACCCCGCCCCCACCGCGCACCAGCAGGCTTGGGAACTGCGTGCCCCAACCCTTGGATACATCGGAAGGATCGACTCCTGCGGTTGCCGGATACACCTGTAGCGGCTTGCCGTCAGCGGACAGAGTGCCCCGACCGCCGAAGAACTTGACATCCTCCAGCAGCGAACGCGGCCCGGCCTGCCACAGTACACCCGCCGCCCGTGGGTTGAATGCCCCCGCCGAGATGCCAATGCCGCTCAGGACGTTGCTGCCTCCACGGGGTGCTTCGACCATTGGGATCATGGAACCGGTTCCCGAAAAAGCCGGGGTGTTGTCCGCAAGAACAATTTGCGTGGTGAACGGCTGCGACCCCACCAGGACCGTGTCGGACCGCAGGTGCAAGGTGCCCGTCAGCCGATAGCGGCCTGCGGGGAAAAACAATACGCGATGCCCGTCAATGGCGGTCTGTAGCGCTTCGGTATCGTCATGCAGCCCATCACCGGATGCACCCAGCGCACGCACGCTTACCCAATCGTTTACGGCTGGCAATCCAACAACGTCTGTCACAAGCATCGCAAAGGTGCCGATGTGCGATGCGATTGCAAGATGCACGCCGGTGTTTCCTCCGTCCGCTCCGACTGCGACACCGAGACGCAGCCGGTCCACAACAAACGTTCCGGACTTCATCTCGCTGCGGCGATAGCCGGGGACGTCGCCCAGGTCAGGGAAGAGACGCTTGACGCCTACACAGCCAAGATTCTGGGCGGAGATTTGCGACCAGGCATTCTTCACATTGCCGGTCTGTATGCCGCTATCCGAGATGTTGCGAAAGAGGCTGTTGGAGAGGAAGAGTTGATCGACCTGCCCCTCAGGGATGGCAATGGCGACGGGTGTCTGCGCGATCGTCACTCGCTCCAGGGTCATACCGGCCTCGCGCGTACGGATGCCGGCAACATGCTGGCCGTCAATCTCGGAGTCCATCAGCATGAAAGGCCAGCCTGGCGCTGTCTTGCCGGTATCGATGCCGAAATCGCCACCCTTCAGGTGTACGTCAAAGGCAACATTACCCACGTCCTGCAGCGCCGAATGACCGGACTTCAAGGTGATGCTCAGATGTGCCAGAATGCCGTGCTGTGCCACGTGGAAGCGGATTCCCGATGCCGCCGGGTTGCCGCTACCGACCGTGATGTCGAGATTCTCAAAGGCGCTGTAGAAGGTGTCGGAGGTACCGTCCTGCACGGGCAGACCTGGCTTGGGCCGTTCGTGCGCAAAGTGAAAGAGCGGATGAGGCTTATCTCCAGTAAAGCCTGATGTATTGTCGGCGAGTTCGAAGACGGGTCTATGTTGTCCAAAGCCCATGAGCCGGATGCCGGTCCACACCGTGACGGTCCCGCTCAGACGGTAGCTGCCCTCGGGAATCCACAGAACCCCCTGATGCCGTGCGCTCTGCAGATCGTCAATCGCCCGCTGAAGAACTGCGGTGCAGTCCGCATGATTCGCGCACTGCACCGCGTTGAAGGTCGGGGCGTTGTCGTCGGTGGGCCGCGTAAGAAAAGCCGAGGCGCCTCGTTGCTGTGCGGCAGCCGCACCGACTGACAAAGCCAGGCAGACGCTGACGGCCATGAGAAGACCGGACTTCATATGTCTCCTATCTCACCATGCTTCGGCCAATCGAGTCCCGTTGTCTCAAATGCTGAAGCGAACCAGCGCAGCACTGTAGGCCGGAAGCGCCAGGGATCCCTTGCCCGCGGAGATGCGGAGCGTCTCGATCTTCGCCGGAGACCATTTACCATCGGCATCGACAGATGCCCCCGCGAGCGTGACACCGCTGGTGCTGTCGACGGCCGGAGCCTCGAGTCTCCATACCGAAGCTTTCCCAGCTCCCACGGGCGGTGTGATCTCAACCGTGGAAGCGATGCTGCCGCGGTTGATGACGGCCACCAGCACTTCCTTTGACTTGCGCGCTGCGTAACCCACCACGTTTTTGCCACCGCTCTCCGACGTGCATGGAAGCAGTTGCGCGCCGGCGAACTGTCCGGCCAGCATCATGCCGTAGAAGATGGGCCGGGCGACGAAGCCCGCCTGAGGCGATCCGGCAATGGGCGTGTAGTACCCATTGCCGCCGCCATGAAGGTTGACACCCACCGATCCCTGCTGCGCCAATGCCAGCCAGAAATCGAGTACCCAGAGCGCAGACGCGAAGGTATCGCTGACGCCCTTTTTGCCCGCGCCGTAGCAGGTATTGCCTTCGGACATGCGGTAGGGAACATCGTTAGCTTTCGCAATCTCAATCGCACGCAGAACATGATCCACCAGGCGTGTATTCGGCTCCAGAAGGAACTCTGTCGTCATCTTCGGATCGGTCGGCGGTCCACCGGCGTAGTAGTGCCCGGTCAGCAGTTGGAATTTACCCTTCTCTTCCTCCGCAAATCGCTTCATCCAGACCGGTTGGAAGGATGTATCCGGGCCTGCGATGGGCACATGCGGCACGCGTGAATGCACGGTGTCGTAGAACGTCTGCCACTTCGCGATGAACTCGTTATAGGTCCAGTGCTTCGACGCGTCGCTGGCTTCCTTGAAAAGGTCCGGCTCGTTCCCGAACTGCAGCGCGATCAGTTTGCTGCCAACCTTCCTGGAGACATACTCCGCCTCGTCCGCCGCGATCTCTGCAGATCCCGCGCGGAGGTTCAGGCCGTAGATCAGCTTCCAGCCGGTCCGTTCCAGGAAAGCAGCCAGGTGGTCGATCGCCACGGGCGGAATCTGGAAGGTGCGGTCCGAGCCCTTTCCGGGATCGGGTCCCTCCACATCCGTGGGCGATCCCTCGCCGGTCGACTTCGTGTTCCAGAACGTGAACTCGCTCATGTTGCCGCCGATGCGAAGGACGCCATCCTTGCCCAACAAACGGAAGTAGCGCTCCAACACCAACGCCTCTTTCGCAAAGAACGCGGGATGAGTTAACTGAGACGTCTCATAACTCAGGCCGGTGTAGTCGCTGGGGATCGTTGCGCCAGCTGCGGAGCCAACCGTGACTGTCACCGTAGCGGCTTCAAGAGACATCGCGCGCATCATCGGCGCATCGAGAAGTGTCGTGCCGCTAAGCGCTGCCATGCCAAGCAGGACGTCTCGACGGCTCACGATGGTGGTATTTCTGGATTCATTGTCCTGTGGCTGGGAATGTTCGGCCGGCGCTGTCTTCGTGTTCACGTGCTCTCCTGCACCTGCTTCAGGCGCGAACCCACTCTATCCGTGAAAACCAGTCCGAGCCCTGATCTAACGGCAACATGCGATACAAGTCTTTCATTATCATTTACTTGTGCGGACGTATCATACGGCGCTCCATCGAAGAATTCCGCCCGGAATGCAGGCGGGAAACGCGCGATACTAATACCTGATGGTTCAGAAGCAGCCAATTCCAGCAGCGCAGATCAGTGAAGAAGATCGCCGCACGATTGATAGAGAGTTAGAGAGGCTCCTTGCGCATCCGCTCTTCCGGATGAGCAAACGCCTCCCGGCATTCCTGAACTACGTCGTCCATGAATCGCTGACACACTCCGAGTTACAGCCGCCTAAGGAGCGAACGCTCGGCGTGGAAGTCTTCGGCCGAAAGCCTGACTACGATACAAACGCAGACCCGATCGTGCGTGTGACGGCGACGGAACTCCGCAAGAAACTGGCGCAGTATTACTATGCGGACGGTCACGACGATGCCATTCGTATCGAGCTGCCTCCCGGAAGCTATCTGCCGAAGTTCCACCGCTCCACCGATTTACCCGCCGTAGCAGAGCCGTCCGCCGCTGTCCCGTTGGCCTCTTCGCCGGAAGTTCAGGAAAAGCCTCCGGCGGCGGTATCGGTAGGAGCGGACCCGCTTCAAGCGGCCACTTTGCACCGGACACCGCCCGCTGCGCCGTGGAGACAGGCCGCAGGCGTCTTGGCAGGTCTGCTGATTGGTGCTTTGCTCGGTTATCTACCGCTCTTCGCCAAGCTCCGCCCCACACCGATTGCTCGCTTCTGGACATCCTTCGCCGGTTCTAATTTGCAGGTACGCATCGTGATGCCGGTCATCGGCACGGACTGGGCGTCTAGCGCGAAGCGCCCCAGTGATGTCTCGGTTTCACCGAATCTCTCCCTGGAAGACACGAACATTGCAGCGCGCGTTGCGGGCCAGCTTGAGAAGAGCGGACAGCGATACTTGATATCGCCCGCTCCCGAAGTCAATTTTGCCGATCTTCGAACCGGTCCGGCCGTACTGATCGGTGCGCTCGACAATGTCTGGACGCTGCAGCTGAGCAAGGACCTGCCTTTTGTCTTTCAGGAGAGCGCCGACGGCCGGACTGGAAGCATCGTCGAGAGCAAGCCCGACGCCCAGGTGAAGCCACGCATTTGGTCGGTCGACATTACAACTCCCCATCAAAGAATTGGGCAGGATTACGGTATCGTAGCTCGCTACAAGAGTCCGCTGACAGGACAGCCCGCGATGGTCATCGCCGGTATCTCGTCACAGGGGACGCAGGCCGCAGGCGAAGTGGTCACCATCCCTTCGTCCTTGGAGTCTGCTCTGCGCACGGTCACGAACAGCGAGAACTTCGAGGTCGTGATTCAAACCACGGCTGTAGGAGGACGAGCGGGCCCGCCTACCGTCATCGCAAGCAAAACGTGGTGATCAGGCCATTCATCGCATCGCTTCGGTAAGTGTGGTGCGCGACCTTTGCCTTTCAGCCCTCGCGCAGCGCTGTAGAGTTACCGCTATCAAGTCCGCTTCACCTATAGGCAGTTATTGCTCTCCATCGCAGGCGCCCCATCCCGAGTTAACTTGGTCTGCTCGCTTGCCGCGTATTACGGCGCACTGCAAAGAGAACAAGCCCTAGCGCCGTCCACGCGCAGCCCGCGGCCTTGGCTTTCGGCGACAGATTCCACCACAGGAAGCAGCAGGAGAGGAAGCCTGCAGTGGAGGAAACGAGCGGAAGAAGGCGGCTGAGTCTGCTGCCAGAGGTCTGCCTCCAGGCGCGCACCGCAGAAGACAGGTTGACTCCAATGAAGGCGAGCAACGCGCCAAAGTTGAGAAGGTCGGCTCCCAGGGAGAAGCTGAAGAGGAGTGCTCCGACCAGGCAGACCAGGCCAATCAGGATGACGTTGTTGCGCGGAATGTGGTGTCGTGTGTCGACTTCGCCGAAGAAGCGGCTCGGTAGAGCGCCATCGCGGCCCATCGCGTAGAGCAGGCGCGCAGCCCCGAGTTGCGATGCCATGCCGGAGCCGACCGTGGCGATCAAGAGAGCAAAATTTGCGACGGCGAAGAGGGTGGGACCGCCCACACGTCCTGCAACAAAGATGTAGGCGGTGTTGATCTCAGGGAACGGCGTGGAGCGCGGCCACGCTACCTCTGCGAAGTAGACCTCGATGGCGCCGAGAATGCCGGTGGCAAAGCACGTCATCACGATCGCACGCGAGATATCCCGGTGTGGATTGTGCGCCTCGTCGGCCAGTGTGGAAATGCCGTCGAAGCCGATGTAGGCGAGAACGGCCGCTGCAGTGCCGCGCATGATGGCCGCATGGTCGCCAGGGCTGTTTGCCTGAAAGGGGGCAAGGAAGCCGGCGGCTCCGGGATGCAACACGGTCACGATGTAGTGGATGGCTGCTGCCAGAATCCAGACAATGATGAGCCCAAGGGATGCGGCGACAAGGGCGTTGATGCGCGCTGAGGTTTCAATCCCGTTGCAGTTCAGCATGGTGAAGAGGACGACGAATCCCACAACCCACGCGACGTACGGAATGTGCGGCAGAAAATTCATGGCCGCAGTGCTGCACCAGATGGTGCAGATGAGCGGGTTGATGACGTAGTCCAGGATCAGACCCCAACCGGTGACGTAGCCGAGGCCGGGATGAAGTTCTTTCCCGACATAAAGAAAGGCAGAGCCGCCCTTTGGATAAGCGCGGGCCATGCGGCCGTAACTGATGGCAGTGAACAGCATGGCGAAGAGCGCCAGCAGGATCGTCAGGGTGACGTGCCCGTGCGACTTCTCGTAGATCACACCAAAGACGGGCATGGGAGCCGTCGGTTGTACGAGGACGATACCGTAGAGGATGAGGTCGCGCAGACGTAGGCTGCGGCGCAGATCGTATGGACGTTCCATGTGCAGAAACCTTGAGCCGACTTAGCGGAGCTCCCAACGTAGTGGGTGTCCGGGCCGGCTATCTCCGGCAAAGGTGATGAGGCTGCGGTCGGCGGCCAAGGGCACGGCGGCACCGTTCACAAGGAGACTGCGACTACGAGTGTGCTCGGCATCGGGAAGCTCCACAGTGATCGTCCAGCGGCCGGGTTGGCTGGGTTCATACCAGCCGGAGTAGCGGCCCGGCGCAACTTTGCGAAGGCCGAAGAGCGGTGTCGCGAATTCGTAGGAAGCCTCCGGCAGCACCGGACGCAGGTGGACGCCCTGCTGATGGAAGTCCACCCCCAGAAGCTTCGTGGCGGTATAGAGCGGCCAGGCGTGGGAGTGCATGTTGAGCACTGGGAAGTCGGGGCCGGTCGCTCCAGGCCGCTTGGCGAAGATGGAGTCGTAGGCGTCGGGTCCGCTCCAGATGCCGAACCACATCTCGGGGTAGCGCTCTGCGTGGACAGCGAAGGTGTTCTTCTTCCACTCGTCCCATGCCATTGCGCCGTCGTGCTGCGCCAGCGCCCAGATGAGCGTTGCATTGATGGCAGCGAAGATGCCGCCGTTTGTGCCGGAGCCAGCGGCATCTTTCATGGTGGGGTCGACTGGACTTTGCAGAAGCGCTCCGATGGGCGAGGGCTTGCGCGACATTTCGTCGATGGCGTGGATCAGCTCGACGCTCTGTTCCGGCGTGGCGCAACCGCCGAGCAATGCCCAGGGTTGCGGTTCGAGCCAGAGCTGCTTTTCTCCATTCCAGCCAGAGTCTTTGCCGAGCCACGCGCGGCGGAACCAGCGGCCTGTCCACTGGCGACGGACTGCCTGACGCTGCGCCTCAGCCTTGGCGTGTGCGGCGTTGGCTGCCTGAGGCTGATGGGTGTACTCCAGAAGCCGCGCGTACTGATCGAAGACCCACGAAGCCATCGCAGCATTCAAGACGCTTTCGCCGTGTGCTGTGATCTCCGCGACCTGTTCGGGCGTCAGTCGATTCACAACGATGCTGTCATTCCAGTCGCCATTCAGAATGCGCTGCAAGCCATGCTCGCCCGTCCCAATGCGCTCGGTGATGTGCTGAAAGCAATGGGCCAGTAGCTCACGGATTGTTCTTGCTGGTTGCGGTGCGCTACCGGACGGATAGGTGGAGACTTTCTCGTCGAGGAACGCAACATCGCGGGTTGCGAGCACATACTCCGACGCGAGCCAGAGAACCCACAATTCAGAGTCGCTGGGAAGGTAACGGCAGGGCATCGGCACGGACGAGCCCACGATCCCGTAAGGAAGCGAACCTTCTGGCTGGATCTCTTTCAAGGTGTATCGAAGGATGCCGCGGACGATGTCGGGCTCGGTGAAGACGAGCGGGAGCGCGTGTTGCAGAGGATCCCGCGCGGCACCCTGCAAGCCCGCGAGGTATTGATAGCCCGCACCCTGCGAGAGGATGTGCTCGCGGAAGAAGCTGTCATAGGTGAGCGCGCTGCGAAGATAGCCGGCGTTCCATGCGATCTCGCGCTCGATCCACGGATAACCCTCCACGCGGAAGACTGGCGTGTTGGCCTTCCACTTCTCACTTGATGCGGCGAGGTGCGATGCAGGCTGAGCACTGTATTTGGTGATAAGCGAGTCGAGCGTGAAGCCCTCGGGTAGGTAACCGTAGAGGAAAGTGAGCGTCTGGCTCTCATGCGGTGCGAGGTCTAGTGCGCGCTCAAGGAGAAAGGCTGGTTCGCCTGTGCTGTCGATCGTGCTGGAGAGCGGGGAATGCGCGCCAACCGGGTCTTCCGGTCCATTGCGGAAGAAAGCGTTGGCGTCGGTGCTGAAGCCGGATGCCACGCCGTCGAGCGATAAAAGGAAGGTGGCGGGCGGCGCCAGATCGTCCATGCTGGCACCGGCTGCGAGCGGAGCGACAGGACCGCCAAAATAGCCGTGAGGATTCTTGCGTAAGGATTCCTGGAGCTTCAGCCAAAGATCTTCTTCCTCTCTCGAGCGCCCAAGGAAGTGATGTTCGACGAGAAGGCCGGTCGTGTTGGGTAGTTGCTCGAAGCGGGGTTCGAAGCGCTGACTCAGATCGCGTCGCAGTTGCGGGACTGCGTCGGCGTTAGTCATGACGGAGCCTTCCATTAGGGAGCGGTAGGAGAACTGATAGGGACGGCAGCCCCAGTACTCAATCCAGCGTGGGCGGAGACGCTGTGCTGTGCGATTGGTGATGGTGACCTGCGAGATCAATACGGGGTCGTCGCCAAACGGCGCGAAGATGTGCTGGTCGATGGCAAAGCCGCCTGCTTGAAGCTGCTTGCGAAGATAGCCAGTGCCGAAGGTGCGTTGGAAGGATGCGGCTTTGGGAGATGGATAGTGCGTTCCTGCACAGAGCTCTCCGTCAACGAGGTAGCCAATGCCCCCACCGAAGCGCTGCTTCGCTGGGAAGTAGTCATTTAGGAACTTCGGGCTACCTTCGTCCTGGCGTAGTTGAACGTAGCCATAGTTGGAGGCGACGGCGACGACGCGGTCATTGCCGAACTGGTGGATATGGTCCGTCCTCGAGCGCCACGCTTCGTTCACTGCTTCCACAGCCTTCGGATCGCGCGTCTGGTCGCAGGTATAGCGATAGGCAGGCAGGCCGAAGCGATCGGTCTCCCACTGGCCGAAATGCCCGGATCCGTAGGAAGGAGCCGCGGTGCGGGAGACCGCGGCAGCGCGTGCGGAGGGTGCGGCCTGATGCAGTGCGCTGAGAGCAGCGAGTTCCAGGAAGGTGCGGCGTCGCACGTTGAACCTTTCTCCCGAGCGCAAGGCTGCGGGCGCGGAAGCTATGGGTGGCTAAGCGAGGGTGGTGCATCCTCCGGTCTTGAGCCCCAGGCCGTGTTGGGAGTTGAGCCAAGAGTGAAGGCGACCGTGCTGCCACGGCGGATGTCCTCGACGGCAAGCCAGTTCTCTGAGTGCGGCTTGCCATTGACGGTAACGGTCTGAACATACGGCGTGGCTGCGGAGCCGCCGCCCTGCGCGGTAAGCACGAAGGTGCGGGCGGGGTAGGGCGCGTCGAGATGAAGAACGACGCGCGGAAAAGAAGGCGCGATCAGTTCGTAGGCAAGACTTGTGGGGTCGACGGTGTAGAGACCCATCATGCTGAGAACAGCCCAGGCGGAGGTTGCGCCGGCGTCGTCATTGCCCGGGATACCGTCCGGCATATCGAGATAGTTCTCGCGCAGGATGCGATGGACAACCTCCTGCGATTTCCATGGACGGCCGGAGAAGTGATAGGCAAAGGGAGCCTGAAAGTCGGTTTCATTCAGGGGGTTGTAGTACTGGGCATACCAGCCGGGCGTGGGGTAGGCGAAGAACTCATCCATGCGCTGGTTGAAGCGCTCGCGCCCCATATTGTCGACGAGCCACGTCATGTCCGCCGGAGCGAAGGTGAAGAAGTGCCACCCTGTGCCTTCGACGAAGCCGTGACCATCCTGTGCGGGATTGAAGTCAGGCAGCCAGGAGCCATCGGAGTGGCGTGGGCGGAAAAACCCACTATCGCGATCGAAGAGATTGCGGTAGTAGAGTGCGCGCTCGTGAAGGCGCGCGGCGTCCGCGTCCTTGTGGATGTCTTTGGCGAGACGTGAGAGAGAAGCGTAGGCGAGCGTGTACTCGAGTGTCTTGGCGACACCGCCGTAGTCGACCTTGTCATACGGCAGGTAATGGATCTTGTTGATCCACTCGATGCCTTCCTGGCCAAGGTATGGCTTGCCCGCGGGTGGGGCCTCGGTGGCATCCTTCAACATGCCCTGCCAGGCGGTGTCGATGTCGAATCCATGCAAACCATAGAGCCACGTAGTAGCCATCGCAATGGTCAGCGGGCTGCCGACCATGTCATTCGTGTAGAGATTGATCTGGGGCCAGCGATCGATCCAGCCGCCTTGCTGATACATCAGGACGGCAGACTGCGCGATGTCCTGCATGCGCGCTGGTTGGAGCAGAGCGAGCAGCGGAATCTGCGTGCGATAGATATCCCAGCCGGAGATGTTCGTGTACACCGCATGGCCGGGACGTATGGTGTGGATGCCCTGGTCAAAGCCAAGGTAGCGTCCGTCCGCATCGCTGAAGAGCGAAGGCATCAGGAAGCTGTGATAAAGCGCGGTATAGAAGACACGCTGCTGTGCGGAAGAGCCGCCGGTGATCTCGGCACGGCTTAGTTCCTTGTTCCAGATTTGCTGTGTCTCGTGGCGAATGGTGTCGAAGTCTTTCGACGCTGCTTCGGTGCGGAGATTGTTTGTGGCTCCGTTGATGTCAACGTACGAGATGCCGATGCGTGCCGTGACGGCGTGCGCTGCAGACTGTGCGGGCCATGTGGCCCAGGCTCCCGTCGTGTGATCGTGCGAAGGCTGCGCAGCGCCGCGAGAGCCGGATATCGGTGTGCCTGGACCGCCGTATTGAGCTCCTGTCCAGGTTCCGAAGGTGGAGAACGGCTGGTCGAAGAGCATAACGAAGTAGACCTTGTAGGTGCCGGTCTTATTGCAGAAGGCGTGGTTCTCGACGAAGCCTTCGATGCGGCGATCGCCAACGACGCGGACCTGCGCACTCTCCGTCTGGTTGAGCGTGTGGCTGATGGGGACGAAGATGTTGCCGGACTTTCCAGCGGGGAACGTAAATCGTGCAAGACCGGTTCGAGGCGTTGCGGTCAGCTCCGCCTTGATATTCCACTGCAGCAGTTGTACGGCGTAGTAGCCTGCTTCGGCGGTCTCCTGCTCGTGCGAATACGGCGTCTGGAAATCGTTCGTCTGGGTGACAACAGGACCGGTCGTTGCTGTGAAGAAGACATCTCCTTCATTGGCGCAGCCAGCCCCGCTCATGTGGGTCATGCTGAAGCCCTTCATCCACTTCTGGATGTAGTGATAGCCCAGGCCGCGGTCTTCGGTTTCGGGGCTGATCTGGCTCATGCCAAAGGGAGCGACTGCCCCGGGAAACAGGTTGATGCCATCGTCGGGGTCGCCGCCGGTGCCGATGATCGGATTCACTTCAGCGACAGGTCCCGAGAGGGCATGCGCGAAGGGGCCAGCAGCGCGCGACTGAGCATTGGCTGTTGCGGCGAAGAGCATCAGGGCTGCGACGGCCTGTCGAATCATGAGTGAGCCCCTGAGCGAATTTCGTCAATGGACACAGGGCGGTGCTCGTGCGCAGACCTAATGGCTGCGAACGCAACCTCTGTAGCAAGCACCGCTGCATCGACTCCGCAGACCTCTGGACCAAGGCCGTAGATCTGGTCGGCGAAGAGTTCCAGCGCATGGGCGTGGCCCTTGTCCGGCTCCGCTGTGAATTGGAGCATGGGGTCGTTCGCCAGTGCGGCTTCGGAGCACGCGGCTCGCTTCTTGGCAAGCCATCCGGAGACACCACCCTCAAGGCCGATCTGCGGATGGCGGTCAGAGATCATGGGAAAGGTGAGGCGGTCGGGTGCGCCTTCCATGCCGGCCGTCCGGACCTCGAGCATGTGGTCGATGGCGAGGTAGCCACCGTTGCCCATGAGTTCGTAAAGCTCCTTGCAGTAGGCAAAGGTTCCGTTATTGCCCAGCAGAATCGTCGCGAGAGCGCCAGACTGATAGCGAACGATGACTGCCTCGTTCAGCATGCCGGTGGCAACGGCGGTAACTTCGACGGGCTCATCGGCGAGGAACCAATTGCATACGTCGGTAAAGTGCGTCATCTCAAAGAGCATGGGACCGTGCGGTGCCTGAGTCTTATCGAAGACCCATCCCTTCCAGCTATGCCAGTCGTCGTTGATACGGACTGCAATGGATGGCACGCCGTCGTCGGGGAGTGGGGGTAAGCTTGCCTCTCGCTGCCAGCGCCACGGCGACCGCTGCGGATGGGTCATGTGATCGCGGAAGAGATTATGTGCGGCAAGCATCGCCGGGCTGGCGCGGCGGTTATGTCCAACGCAGAAGGGAATGTCGGTCGCGTGAACAACGCTTTGGATGTTGTGCATCTCCTGCAGCGTCGTGGCGAGGGGCTTTTCGACATAGACAGGTTTGCCGGCGCGGGCCGCAGCTTCAATCACAGGCAGCCGCAGCTTCTCGGTCGTTGCAAGACAGATCACATCCACTTCCGGGTCTGCAATCGCGTCGTGCCAATCATGGCCGATGTGACGCGCGCCGAAGCGGTCGCGACACTCGCTCAGGATGGCGTCGTCCAGGTCGATGCAACTTTGCAACACCATGCGGGGCGAGGCGGCGATGTTGGGGATGTGCTGCGCACGCGCGACGGATCCGCAGCCAATGACGGCAAAGCGAAGCGGCACGTTGGGATCGAAGGACGGCATGAACTCTCTCGGATTCAGGGTTGAAGAGGTAGAGGACCAAGCTGTGCAAGATAGTCCCGGCGCGAGATAAGGCCGAATTCGCGCACGACTTCCGCGACCGTAAGATCGGCAGAACGCGATTCAAGCAGAAACGTGCAGTTGGGCTGGTCGAAACGGATGCGCACGCGATCTCCGTAGTACCGCTGCACATTCGGGAGCTTGTGCTGGTTGAAGTCCGCGAAAAGCGTGACGGCGTCGAAGTTGAGCGTCGCTTGCACGATCGGAGATCCGAAACCGGCGCGAAGAGTCTCTGACCGGTAGCCGCCGGCGGCAAGCTCGCGGCCATCGCGATCGAGAATGCGGCTCCAGGGTGAGTAGGCCAGGATGAACGGCACACCGTACTGTACGGCGTAGGCTTCGAGCAGGGAACCACCGGGCGTCATGCTGGGCAGCAGGAATGCGTCCACGCCGGCGGCCATCTGCGGATCGAAGACATCCGCTGGGTAGTATAGGTCGACGCAGATGCTTCCCCCGAGTGACAGCCCTTCCCAGCGGACCGGTTTCGGCGCACCGGGCAGAACGCCGCAGACGACCTCGCCTGTCGAGGGGATGCGCTTCTGATACTGGCCGAGGTTTGTACCGTCACGGTCCAGCAGGAAGAAGCGGTTAGCCATACCAAGTGCGTCGCGGACGAAGAGCGGCAGGACCAGTGCGACGTTAGCTCGCGAAGCGGCTTCGCACAACACTGCGGTCGCATTTTGCCAGTCTTCGAGAGCAAGCTCTGCCAGCGGCGTGCTCTGTCTGTAGCGGTGCAGCAGGTTGATGGTTTCGGGCAGAACTACCAGGTCCGCGCCCTGGCGCGCAGCGTCTTCCACCAGACGCGCTGCTTCGGTCAACGTCTGGTGGAAGTCTTCGTATTCGCCATTGCGAAGTGCGATGGCTGCAATCGTCTTCTCATTCATAGGCGGGTGATTCAGGGTTGCCGTTAAGCCAACCAGCGGTCGAGATTCTCCGCCACAAAGGCGTCGTCGTTCAAGAGCGGATAGGCGGCGTAGATGCGATTGATCTCATCGAGCTGCCCGGGTGAGAGGCTTTCATGCGGATCCAAGCACCACCTGCCTGCCAGCAGACCCTGGCGGCTCAGCACTTCGTGAATGCCTGGAATGCAGCCGCGGAACTCGTGCCGGGCGTCGAAGATGGCAGCGTTGGCGTCGGTAATTTCGGCACCGCGTGCCAGAACCGTGTCAAGACGGGCGCGATTGCTCTTCGCCTCCTGCACGGACCGCAGAAGCTCGACGGCGCGCGATGTCCAGACGGCCCACTGGCCCAGCAGGCCACCCACGAAGTGTGCAGTG
Source organism: Terriglobus roseus (assembly GCF_900105625.1). NCBI lineage: Bacteria > Pseudomonadati > Acidobacteriota > Terriglobia > Terriglobales > Acidobacteriaceae > Terriglobus > Terriglobus roseus. The sequence goes on along the minus strand of NZ_FNSD01000001.1, from coordinate 1,027,338 downwards.
CGGTCACCGAAGCGGAACTCAGTCAGGAGATCGGCGACGATGTTGTCGTCATTGCCGGTGTAGAGCGCGATCTCTGAGCCGCGGCCGCTGTGCGCGACGGCGCGGAGCACCTCCATCGTCTGGTAGCGGTCGAAGGAGGCGACCTTGATTGCAACTACGGATTCGATCTCAACAAAGCGCTCCCAGAAGTGCGCGTTCAGTGGACGTCCACCCACAGCGGGCTGCAGATAGAAGCCAATCAGCGGGATGGTTTCGCCAACGATACGGCAGTGCTCGATCAGTTCCTCGTTGGAGGCATTCCCCAGTGCAGCAAGGCTGAGAAGACCACCATCATACCCAAGCTCGCGCAGCGTTTCCGCCTCACGAACCGCTTGCGGTGTGGGACCGCAGATGCCTCCGATCTTCGCCAGGGTCTTGCCGCTGCGTGCTTCGAAGGTATGTACTTCTTCAAGAGCAAGTTCGAGCACCGGCTTGAAGAGCCCGACGCAGGTATCGCGAATGTTGAATTGGGTCGTGTGCACACCCACGGCAACGCCGCCGCTGCCGGCATCGCAGTAATACCGCGTCAGCGCCCGCTGATGGCGCTCGTCGATACGGAGGTCTTCCGTTAATGCGAGCGGATGGGCCGGTATCACCAGGCCCTGGTGCATTAGGCTGCGAAATTTGGCCGTTGCATCCGACATCAAAACTTACCATCCATAACTTGAAATTTCGTGATCTTGTTCAGGCTGCTACCGCCGGCAAGCACCCAAGTGGCGACTGCGTCCATGAGCTCCAATGCGGAGACAGACGGATAACCCAGAGCCGCATGGCAGGCTGACGCATTGTTCAAGAGTGCAAAAGATCCGGGTTCGCCCTTCAGTTGCAGCGCGCAGCCGAAACGTTCGGCAAAGAACTCCGCGGCTCGACGCACGGAGATTGTCTCCGGACCCGTGACGTTGAGGATGCGTGCAGGGCATTCGCAATGCTCGAGCGAACGGATAGCATACGAGTTCGCATCGCCTTGCCACAGAACGTTAACCGCAGGCACAGCGATATCGACGGGTTCCCCCGCGATCACCTGTCGAGCGATATCGACGAGTACGCCATAGCGAAGATCGATGGCGTAGTTCAGCCGGTAGATCAGGCACGGTGTGTCGAACTTCTTGGAGTAGTACTGAAAGACTCGTTCGCGCGCCAGGCAAGATTGTGCATACTCACCACGGGGCGCCAGGGCATCTGTTTCCACCGAGCCGCCCTCTTCCAGCGAAACGAAAGGGTAGACGTTTCCAGTAGAGAAGGCGACGATGCGTGACTTGCGATAGTGGTTCGCAACCCAGGCTGGCACCAGCGCATTCATCGCCCAGGTGAGTTCCGGGTCGGCAGCTGAACCGAATTTACGGCCAGCAAGGTATAGCACGTTCCGCGCGTGCGGCAACTGGCCGACCGCTTCGGGGTTAAGCAAATCCGCTGAGAGGGTCTCAACACCGGCTGTTTCGAGTTCCTGCCGCGCTTGAGCAGATTCAAATCGAGAGATGGCAAGGATCCCGCTGTCTTTACCAGCCTCGGCCAGAGCCAGGCGCAGGCGTTTCGCAAGGGTCGGTCCCATCTTGCCGCCTGCTCCCAGAATCACCGTGTCTCCTTCGAGGCGCTGCGCAAAGGCAACGTCTGCCGCGCTGGGCATGGTGAGTTGCTGGTCGAGCTGTTCATCCGTCGTTATCGGTGTCATTTGGTCAAGATTCCGCGGTTCTATTGAGTTGCTAGGGTCGCACGGTTATCGACGTACATCAGTTTCGAAATGCGAAATTGGTGTTTGCAATTCGGATATAGCATATGCAGCGGCAAAAAAATCTGTCAAGGCGTTCGCCTTTCAGGCCTGAATCCAACAGGCTGCCTGTGCGGCATGGATGTACGGAATGCTCCAATACTCGAGGGTGTTCCACTCGATGGCCGTGGAAGTTTCCAAGTACGGTGTGTCGTCCGGAGCGCCGATGAATCCGGTGACCGGTGCCTCTGGAAGCTGAGGAATCCGGTACGAGTAGCCGACGGGATGCCGGTAGCCGACCCCTGAGAAGAGCGATCGATTTTCGGGATTGTGGCCAAGGCACCACTGCAGAAGCCGTTCGGCCGCGGCGCGCCAGCCTGAATGCTGAAACTGGTGGGCCGCCCGTGCCAGAAGGTGGGCGTGGCTCAGCAACACAGAACTTGTTCCATGCACGATGCCCTGCTCGTTGTACGGGTGCATGAAGGTTCGAACTCCGCGACCTGCTCCTGCCTCTCGAAAGCGTTGCCGATCGCGCTGGGGCGGGTGGAAGAAGATGCCATAAGGCGTAAGAGCGAACGGATTTGAGAATGCGTCCGCAAGCAGATACTGCTCGACGTAGCGAGCGATTGCTTCCTGTGCGCGGGCTGCAATGGCAGGATTCAGCAACAGATGACGAAGCTCGTAAAGACGCAACAGCGCGAGGGCAGGATCAGCAGAAAAGGCGATGGAGCGGTACGCGTCGGTGCGCTGGCTCTCGGTGAAGAAGCCGCTGAGACCGCTCGTGGTCCGATCCTGACGGTCGAGTAGTCGATCAGCGACATTGGTAATTGCATTCGTGTGTGAATCGATGCCCGAGGCCAGACGTTCCAGCCGCCCGCGAAGTTCGGCGGCAAGGAACAGTGTGCGGCCATCATGCGGGTATCGCTCTGCGTACTGAAACGCACGATCCACGTAGTGCCGGCACTGCGCGGCTTCCTCCGCGGGGAGATGGCGGGCGACCCGGATCTGCGTGTGAATGAATGCCCATTGCACGAGCGGGTTATAGGTCGTCCGGACCATGCGCTCATCGCCAGAGGACGGAAGATTATCTGTCCAGCGATTGTCGGTCGCGTCGCCGAAACAGCCAGGATGATTTTCGAACCACCAATGTTTCTCGTACGAGAGCGTCGAGGCTGCGGGAGCCCGGCCCCCGGCCACATCCTCAAAGACCTGACCTTCCGGAGAGACCATGCTGTGGAAGAAGCGATTGCCCCAGGCGATTTCGTCCCGCAGCGTCCCGGTCGGGATGCCACCGCGTTCGAGTTCGTCTGTGCAACGCTCCAGCATGGTTGCGAGCGCGTCCAGATGGTGCTGTGTGAAGGCAAGCCACTTACGGAAGTCGCCGGCATCATGCCATCCGCCCACCACGGGCCAGGCTGAGCCATCGCGGTCGAGATACCCATCATCGAGATGGCATGCGGGATGAACGCCGAAGACGTCGCACCCGCAACGCTGGGCGCGAAGAAATGTCAGATATCCAGAGAGAAGGCGATCATACACACGCGGACGAATGGCGAAGGGAGGGCTGATCTGGAAGTCGGTTTCAATCTGGAAGCTGCCGGGTGTCGTGTAGTCAGAAAAGTCAGCCTGCCATAGAGTGCCCCACGCAGTGTCGCAACGAACAAGCTGCCCGGTGTAGAAGGCAGATGCTGCATCCGTTCCTGTCAAGTTTCCTTCGAGGAGGCGATAAGGCGAGGGAAATCGTGGGGAAAATCCTGGTTCTGCGGGACGGTCGCGTTCCATGCGCAGGCAGTTCTGACGCAGGTAATACGGAATGCGATTCGGCAGAGAGATGTCCTTGCCGGGAATCAGGGTGAGTGTCTTCGGACTGGACGGCAGATAACCAAGATGGCTAAGACTGAGCTGCATGGTGAACGATGATACGGCGTTCGCCTCTCACCACTCGTCTACCGCAACCCATTCCCTGCCGGGACAACAGCGCGACTGACCGAGTTGGGGCCTAACTGGAGCGATGTTCTGCGAGCGGCATCCTGCACTAAAGCGGCAATCGCAGCCTCGCGTTCCGGCGAAAATTCTGACAGCGGCAGCGTGATGCTGATGGCCGCGGCCGGAACTTCGGATACTCCTGCAAAGACCCCCGATGCCAGCACCCAGTAACCGGGAAGAAGTTCCTCGATATTGCGTGCGTAACGGTTTGTGCGGACGGCACTCAACTCTTCCAGCATGCGGTCGTGCGACGTGATGGTGTTGCCGGTGTACTTCTCTGTGCACTTGACCATGATGCGTTCCACTCCCTCAGACGTCATGCCGGTGAGGAAGATCTTGCCGGAGGCCGTCGCGTTCAACGGGCGTCGCAGACCGACATCGGCGAAGGAATCGGGTGCTCCGGAATAGCCGACGGAGTGGATGAAGAGAACGTAGTCCTGATCGAGTACACCAAGTTGAACCGTACCGGGGATCTGCCGGGCCAGCTCCTGCATGGGGAAGAAGGCCGCGCGGTACAGCGGCGAGTGCCGAAGATACCCGGAACCGATCCACAGAGCATGGCTGTTGAGCATGTACCTGCGTGTGGCTGGATCCTGCGTAATGAGATTTGCCTCGATCAGTGTGGTGCACAACCGGTGGGCGGATGCTCTCGGGATGTCCAGACGTGAGGCCATTTCACTCAAAGACAGTTCGAACGGTTCATCAGCAAGCAGTTCCAGCACCTTCAGACAGCGGAGGGTCGAACTCATGGCGGTTGTTGCCTTCTTCATACCTATCAATGTCTCACTTACGCACTTGACACGGCAATTCCAGATGCTCTATCTTGCTCCGCAATGCAAAAATTCATTTCGCATTTCGGAACTACGTAGCTCGAATACAGCTATGGATACCGCGATGAGAAGACGTAACAGGATGGAGGGGGACCAATGAACGCACGTTGTACGAAATCCTTTTGGAGGCATACATGTGCTTTGGCGCTGGGCCTCTTGATGGCGCTGACTCTCTGGAGACCGGACGCAGCGCACGCACAGAACGTTACGGCAACCATCAATGGCATCATTACGGACCCGGGTGGTGCGGTCGTTCCAAACGCAAACGTCGTGATTAAAGACCTGGATCGCGCAACGGTCAGGTCTGCTAAGACCAACGAGTCCGGCTTCTACAGCGTAAGCAATCTGCCTGTCGGTCGGTACGAGGTGCGTGTCATGGCCACCGGCTTCCAGACGTCGGTCGAGTCGCCCATTCCGCTCCAAGCTAACCAGGTGTTTGCCGCGAATGTTCATCTACCGATCGGGGCCGAGACGATGGTGGTGGAGGTGACGACCGAGGCCCCCCTTCTGCAGACGGACACAACCGACGTTGGGACAACGATTGACGCGGCCACGAACGTCACTCTGCCCTTGGCAAGCCGGAATTATCTGCAGTTAAGCCTGCTGACGCCGGGTGTGGTGACGGTTCAGCCTTCCGGTTTCGGCAACGGTCAGAACGTAGGACAGGTTGCACGCCCTGAGGTCAATGGAAATCGCTTCACCGCGAACAGCTACCTGCTGGACGGTATGGACAATAACGATGCCGGAAGCAACTACGTGGTGTACTCCCCTCAGCCGGATGCTCTGCAGGAGTTCCGCATCATCACGCAGAACGCGCCTGCCGATTTCGGCAACTACATGGGCGGCGTCATCAGCGCCAGCATCAAGAGCGGCACCAACAAGTTCCACGGCTCTGCGTTCGAGTTCTTCCGCAATGACAAGCTGAACGCGAATGAATGGATGAACAAGTTGGTTCCCGGCAGCCCGGTTCCGCGTACGAAGGTGCGCTGGAACGAATATGGCGGAAGCATCGGCGGCCCCGTCCTCAAGGACAAGCTCTTCTTCTTTGCCGATTACCAGGCTGAGCGTTTCAACTTCCCAAGTACGTCTTCACTGATCACCGTCTTCACCGCGAAGGAACGCGCGGGCGACGTCTCTGAGTTGGTGGCGGCAGGCAAGAAGGTGATTGATCCCCTGACCGGTCAGCCCTTTCCAAACAACGTTATTCCGCAGAACCGCCTGAGTAAGGCAGCGCTGGCGATTCTGAGTTCCTCGCTGTATCCCACTCCCATCAACAGTGCGATCCAGGGGAACGCATACAACACGGTCGTCACGCAGACCAACGTCGACCAAGGCGATGGGCGTCTCGACTATGCCGCAACCGAGAAGGACCGCTTTATGGGCCGCTTCTCTTACTCCAGGCTGAACAACCCGAAACTCAGCTCATTCAACTACGCGTACAACACGGCGAACTTGGTGACGTCCTGGAACTTTGTGACGGGCTACACCCGCACGTTGCGACAGAACCTGCTGAATGACGCCCGTGTGGGTGTGAACTATGTCCAGGTCGGGCAGAACCACACCTCCGCCAACTTCACCGGCGACGCGGGATCGCTCTTCAGCATCCCCGGCCTGACTTCGAGCTTTCTGCCGGCGATGAGCTTCAGCGGCGGCTTTGTAACTGGATTTGGGACCAAGGCTGCCATCACGGATAACTACGACACGTCCATTCAGTATTCGGACGTTTTGAACTGGGTGCATGGTCGTCACAACACGCGCTTTGGCTTCCAGGGATGGCGCGTACGGGTCAACGGTCTGTTCAACAGCAATAACGGTAACTCTGGCAGCTTGACCTTCGGCTCGATCTTTTCGGGCAGTGCGGAATCCAACTTCCTGCTCGGGCTGCCCAGCCAGGTAAACGTGGGCGCGGCCGGTTCGGGATGGGGACAACGGAACAGCATCTACGCCGGACTGATCCAGGATGACTGGAAGATTACCGATCGGTTGACCTTCAATCTGGGGCTTCGCTATGAGAATCACACACCCTTCGTTGAGGCTCGTGATCGCCAGGTGAACTGGGATCCGCAAACGGGCAACCTCGAACTGCCGAACCAGAACGGCAACAATCGCGCCCTCTATAAGAACTACAACGGCTATGGAAACTACCAGCCTCGCATCGGTATCGCCTGGCAGGTGCTGACGAAGACGACGCTTCGTGGCTCCTACGGCTTGTCCTCATTCATGGAAGGCACCGGCCTGGGACTGCGCCTGCCGGGCAACCCGCCTCGCGCGGTGGCCACCAGCGCCAACTACAGCGCTCTCTCGTATCCGACAACAACGCTGGATCAGGGCTTCAGCCCAATTGCCACGCCTGCCGGCTGCAACCTTGCTGGTCTGATCAATGCAGATCCGCTCTGCTACAAGGGCGCGATTATCTACTCGTGGGACAAGCACGTGCAGCCCGCGCAGTCTCATCAGTGGAGTATGTTCCTCCAACAGGAGATCTGGCCCAACGCAACCTTCCAGATCGGATACGTGGGACAGGCGACTCGTCACCTGACCAACGCGCAACTGCTCACGCAGGGAGTCCTGCAATCGCCCGGCGTGGTCGCGCCGTCTCCCTACTTTGCCAACAACCGTCAGTACATCAACCAGGTCGCGTACATCTTCGGTACGTTTGCAGCCGCCCATCAGAGCTATCACGCGTTGCAGACGCAACTGCAGGGACGCAACAACCGTGGCTTCTCTTACCAGGTGAACTACACGTGGTCGCGTTGCATGACGAACTCGCAGGGCTTCTTCGGCGAGGGCGGACAGTCGTCGGGTCCAAGTGCCTGGTGGCAGAACAGCTACGACCCGAAGGGTGAAACGGGCGCGTGCTACTACAACGTAAAGGGCGTCTTCAGCGGCTATGCGACATATGAACTGCCCATCGGTCGTGGCAAGCACTTCGGTACAAACATGAACCGCGCAGCCGATGCCGTGGTGGGTGGATGGAAGGTCAACCTCATTCCAACTTTCCGTGGCGGCTTCCCGCTGACGCTTAGCTCGAATGACGATCACTCCGGTACCAACTCGTTCCAGAACAGGCCTGACTGTGTGGCACCACCTCGCGTGCTCCACAAGCAGACGATCGGCAATGGCCTGTATGGCTATCGCTGGTTTGATCCCGCATCGTATGCCGAGCCGAAGGCTGGCACCTTCGGAAGCTGCAGCGTGAGCTCGGTCTACGGTCCTGGCCAACAGACCATCGATACCAGCGTGGCGAAGACCTTCGCCATCACAGAGCACCAGAACGTCGAGTTCCGTTCGGAGTTCTTTAACACGCTCAACCATCCCATCCTCGATGCTCCGAGCACCAGCGGCATCAATAGCTCCAACCCGAATGCCGGCACCATTGGGCAGATCAAGACTTCAGAGGGCGCGCGGCAAATCCAGTTCGCGCTGAAATATAACTTCTAACGATTCGGGCGGCTGTGCCAGTTGCGGCAGCCGCTCACTGACTTTACCCATTGCAATTCGTGTCGGGTGCGAAGAGCATGCTCACCAAAGACGGATGAAGTACAGAACTAGGCAGCGCAGGATGGACTCAAGATTTCCTGAGATCTTGAGTCTCACTCCTCGCGCTGCGTAAGTCGGGATGAGAGAGATTTGCATGATGCATAACCGGGATCTGGTCGCGTATATCAAGCCGGTGAGTAGCCGCTTCAGCCAAGCTGAGCGCGTCGAGCTGCTTGACCTGACCGGGCAGATTACCGACATCGAAGCGAATCGCTTCCGGCTAACGATCCGGTTTGAGGCTCTGGCCGGCATCTTCCGGATGTATTTGCGGACCCGCGCCGGTGCCTTCGATATGGCAACTGCCAGCATCGACATGGTGCGCGCGCCGGACGGTAAGCGAGTTCCTCTGGGCCCATGGGATCTGGATCACATCCATAACGTAATGGCGCTGCCAATGGCACGTGTCTTCGTCAACGGCGCCCTGAAGGGAGGCCTGTGGTTTGGGATGCCGGGACCCGAAGAGATCGCTGCTGGCCGTTTGTTCGCGGACCTTGGTTTTGAGGCAATAAATGGTCAAAACGAGCTGATCTTGGAGTTGGTGGAACGCGACCGTGACCGCATGGGCTGGGATCGGATCGAATTTGCCGAGATGCGCTTGGACGACCGGCGATGTGTGGCGTTGTCGCCGCAGAGCGAAGAAAGACCACGGCTCTTCGTAACGCGGCAGCAGGCTGCGGAGCGCGCGGAGTTATGGAGCGGACGGCCAGAGTTCCAGCTCTTGCGGGCGTCCCTGTTGCAGGAGAAACTCGTTCTGCTGACCGATAACAGCCAGGGAACGCTTTCGCTGGCGATGATCTATTACGCGATTACTGGTGATGTGGAAGTTGGCCAACGGGCGCGTGCTGCTGTGATGGAATTGGCGAGCGCTCCCACGTGGAGCGGCAGGCCAGACCCGCTACTGATGGGTGGAGAAAACGACAAGGGATTTCGGTACGCCTCTTCCATATTGCACTCGCCTGGGAGCATCTGGGCTCGCTGCTGACTGCAGCGGATCGCAACGTACTGCAGGCGAAGGCCGAGGAATACATCCGTAAGATCTACGACTTTACGGTTCTGCAGCGTGCGTACATGGGATATCCGGCAATCGACCCTCACTCGCTGGGCAGCTGGAATGGTGTTGCCATCGCATGCATGGCGTTTTACGACGAGCTACCAGTTGCGCGCCACGCGTTACCGTTTTTTCACGGCTTGCTGATGGATAGCCTGCAGCTCTTTCCTGACAGTGGAAAGGCCGCGTGGGCGACTTACTTCCCATTCCACATGGTCCTCTACCTGGCAGCGGCTTGCACGTTCGGGGGGGCCTTGGCGGATGTGGACAAGAGTCTCTTCCTGGACAATCTGGGATGGGCTTTACTGACATCATTCGCTTCGCCGAACAGCCAGGAACTGCAGCGTGGACTGCGCACACGAGAGCATCGCTTCCTCACAGCATTTCTTTATCGCTTCCATCCAACGCCTGAAATCGCTGCGATCTACCGGACGTTCGTGCAGCAGGAGCGTCAGTCTGAGGGTGACGTCTGGCTTGGGATGTTCGACCTTCTGTATGCGCCTCAGTGCGATGGTCCGACCGCGCGGATGCCACATAATGTGCTGTTCGCGCAGGACATTGGGGATGTCATAGCGAACTCTGAAAGTCAGCCGCAGATATCGATTTCCATGTCCGCAGGAGCCAAGGCCGGCAGGCGCGCAAGCTTTACGCTGATGCCCCAGAATCGCGAGTTCGCGCCGTCCATGGGTGCCTTTGAAGTAGCGGTGGACGGCGCTCCCGTACTGATCAATATCAATATCAGTTGCTACGGGATCAATAGCGCTCTGACGAACACCCTCTGTCTGGAAGAAGGTGGCGGAGTGACGAATGGGCAGTATCTGAACGGCGCCGTACGACCGGACCAATGCAGCGTGATGCGGCGCTATCTGGCCGGGGATCGCTTTGTGTGTGCCAACGTGGTCATGACCCATGCGATGGACCCGAAGCTTCACCTGGAGATGGCCGAACGTTTGTTTCTTTTCGATCGCCACACTGGAACGATTGTGGTGGCGGACTCCTTCGCGGCAAGATGCGATCTGAAGTTTGCGACACACCTTCACTGCGCCGGCTCCGCACATGCGATCGAAGATGATCTCTACCGGCTCACTGGAGGCCAGGCGAATCGGATCGCAGGCATCAAAGGTGGATCGAAAGGCATGGGTGACGAGGAAAAGGGCGAGCTCTACGTCCGCGTGCTGCGCAGTTCTGCAGCGACCCGCATCGTGACGGAAGAGCCAGCGTGGATTCCCGGCTACATCTACGGCGTCAACCACACGGGCCAAGAGTCACTCAGCGACGCGCAATTCCCGCGTTACACGCGTTGGCGACTGGAGCAGCAAGACCGGTCAACGAGCGGAGAGATGGTCTATGCATTGAGTCCACGGCCCGATATGTTGACGATCCTCGCAGACAGCATTCAATTGCCAGGCGGGGGGATGCAGGTGGGTCTCGGGCAGCACGAGATATGGGACGTTCGTGTCCGCTGTGAATGTCTGCTATGGGACGACGCAACAGAGCTGATCACAGCGCTGGGCGTATCCCAGCTTGTCCACAAAGGACGGAGCGCTACGTTTGATCCTCCCATCGATCTGGAATACATCGTCTCCCGGCAGCAGGGGCGGCTCTTCGCAAGCACAACACCCCAGGCACTCCTGACAGGCTTTGTGATGGGCAGCTGGAGCGAAGCAAATACACAGGCTTCGCATGGTCGCTTCGCTTCAAACCTTAACGCCGCAGCACAGGCGAACCACTAATAAGCAAGTAGAAAAAGGAGAGAGTGATGAAGGTAGCAATTCTGGGCGGCGGCCAGATGGGGATAAATGTCATGGGGCATCTGCGGGATAGTCCGCTCCTCAGTGACGTCACCGTGTATGACACCGATGCTGCACGGCTGGAGAAATTGCGCCGGGAGCAAGGTGTCACTACGGAGGCGAGTCTGGAGCGGATTCTTGACAGCCCGGATATTCCGCTTGTCTTCATCACTGCTTCGAACGATGTTCACAAGAGCCTTGCAGTACAGGCATTGGAAGCCGGCAAGGCTGTCATGTGTGAAAAACCAATGGCGACAACGCTCGCCGATGCCGAAGCAATGGTTCAGACAGCAGAGCGCACGGGCGGATTCCTGCAGGTTGGGTTCGAGCTTCGCTACTCTCACCTGTATCGCCGTGTAAAGCAGTGGCTGGACCTTGGCCTGCTTGGCAAGATTAAGAACACGCAATGCACGTATTGCACCAGTGCGTGGGGACGGCACAATGTATGGCGTGCCGCCGCAGGCACCAGCGGTGGCATGTTTGGCGAAAAGCTCAGCCACTACGTGGATCTGGTGCGCTGGTGGGCGGACGACCAAGTCGAAGAGGTGTATGCGGTGGCAGCTCCCAATGTCATCTCTTACTACGAGGTGCACGATAACTATCACTGCACCTACCGGTTCAAGAGCGGTGCTGTCAGTCAGCTCACATTCATGATGGCCCCCGCAGCAACGTTTCAAGGGGATCCATTGCAGAATGCTGTGTCACAGCAGGCAGGTGACGGTCACATGCTGCGCTACATGATCTACGGCGACAAAGGAGCCGCCGAGACGGATGTGTTCCCGCGCACTTTGAAGCGCTGGGAGTTTGGAGAAGACGACTGGGGGCAGAGAAGCCGCTGGGTGGAGAATGAGACCTGGGATCCGGACGAGGATTTCAAATGGTTCCACAACACGCATGACCAGGCTTTGGATATCGTGCGCCGTGTTGCAGAAGGCGAACCACCCATGACATCTCCGCGTGACGCGCTGGAGACCACGCGACTATGCTTCGCAGCAGAAATCTCTGCAAGGGAGCGCCGCCCGGTGCGAATGGATGAGCTCAGGATCGAGGCCACGCAATGAGTGAAGTGTTGGATCCAGAGATGGACTCCACTCCGGAGTCGTTTGAACCGAAGGAGGACGCCAAGCTGCAGCGGTTCTTCGCGGACCGCGGTCGTATGTGGCGCAATCTCATCTGGGTCACGTTCGGGCATTTTGGCATGGCGTTGTCGATGACGATTGTCGAACCGCTGATGAACCTGCGGCTCAAGGCGATCGGTGTTAGCGATTCCAGCATTGGTCTACTGACATCCGCCAATCTTTGGGCAGTCAGCTTCCTGGTCATGTATTACTCGTGGAAGAGTGATCACTGCACGAGCAAGCTGGGCCGGCGCACACCCTTCGTCCTGGGTGCGCTTCCGTTCCTGACTCTTTCGCTCCTGCTGTTTCCTCTCTCTGACACCAAGTGGGTCCTGATCGCGTTGATGGGAATGTACTTCTTCTTCAATGACGTGAAGGCATCCACGTATCCCTTGCTGGCGATTGACTGCGTCTCGAAGGACTTACTCGCGCGCGCCTCAGGTCTGGTGGCCGTGATGACGAGCCTTGCCGGCTTCCTGTCGTCACGAGTAGGTGCCCGCATGGCGGATGCCCACCCCGGCCGTGTCTTTGTGGTCGCGGCAATGGCGAATGCCGTGGCGACGCTACTTGCACTTTGGCAGATCAAAGAGCCGCCGATCTATCACCCAACAAAAGAACGCTTCAACTTCCTGGCGCCCATCCGGGTGGCGGCACAGGACAAACGGATTCTGGTCCTGATGATCGCGGTGGCTTTACTCAATGCTTTTCCCGCAGTGTTCAAGACCTGGGTTTGGTTCTACGCCAAGTCGAAACTCGGACTGACCATTGGACAGACCGGTGCGGCCATGTCATGGGGCCTGTTGTTGCAGATCGGCATCTCCTATCCGGCCGGCTGGTTCATCGACCGCTGGGGCAGCTACCTTGCGCTGCTGATCGTCTGGCTGTTGATGCTTGGACTGTCCGCCTTCTCAGTAGGCGTTCACACCGCTTCCGGCCTGATCATGCTGACCGTCTTCTACGCACTGATCATGGCACTTAAGGTGGCCGGCGACACGATTCTTTGGAAGACGATGGACAAAGCAGACACGGGTTCTTACACCTCCACCGTCGCTCTCTGTCGTAACTTCTGCACAGGGACCGTCATTGCAATCTCCGGCTTCCTGATCAAGTGGACCGGCAGTTACGTTGCTGCGTTCTGGTTTGGATTTGTTCTCAGCACAATCGCACTTTTCGTGTTCTTCATCTATCGCCATCTCATGCGCGCTGGTGGCGGACCATCCGGGGTGATTGCTGACCGAAACGATAAAGACGGCGGACTGGCCGAGTCCGCGCTGCCTGCATGAAGGCGAGGAAAGAGAAGATGGATGTAAGAGTGTTTCCGACCAAGGAACAGATGGGAAGGGCGGCCGCACAGGACATCGGTAAAGCCCTGCGCCTCCGCCTCTCATCACAGTCTCATGTGCGCGTCGTCTTCGCCGCAGCACCAAGTCAAAGCACAATGCTCTCGGCGCTGCGGCAAGAGCCTGGTATCGATTGGTCGCGCGTTACGGCGTTCCACATGGATGAGTATCTTGGTCTTTCACAGGACGCTCCGCAGCGCTTCGGCAACTGGTTGATGCATGAGTTCTTCCACCATGTACCTCTGGGGCAGGTCCACCTGATGAACCCCGGTGTGCGGCCCGAGGATGCCTGTGCGGAATACGAGAGATTACTTGCGCCTGAACCCATCGACATCGTCTTACTCGGTATCGGCACGAACGGGCATCTGGCCTTCAACGATCCACCGGCCGATTTGAAGGACACGCGCCTGGTGAAGCGTGTGACGCTCGATGCCGCATGCCGCGAACAGCAGGTTTTCGATGAGTGCTTCCCCTCGCTTGAAGCGGTTCCTCAAGAAGCCATGACGATGACGACCCCTGCGCTGTTGCGTGCGAAGGAGATCTTCGGCTGTGTTCCCGGTGAGCATAAGAGTGCAGCGGTCCAGGCGATGCTGGAGGAGCCGGTGAGTGGAGCGTGTCCCGCAACCGCCCTGCGCACGCATCCCCATTGCACGGTGTATCTGGACTTCGCGTCCGCCTCGAGGAGCCGGCTCAGTGAAAGGTTTTGACCTGACCGGCAAGTCCCTGGAGACGGGCACTGGCTTGCGGGTCCGCGTCGAAAACGGTCTTATTGCAAGGATCGAAGCAACATCCGAAGACTGCGAATACTTCTTGAGTCCCGGCATGATCGATCTACAGGTGAACGGTTACGCAGGCTTCGATGTCAACGCAGACGATGTCTCTGTGCAGACGATCGCAAATCTGACAGAGCAGATGCTGCGTCACGGCGTGACCTCGTTTGCGCCCACGATTATCAGCGCAAGGGAAGAGAAGATATGTCACGCGTTGAATGTAATTGCGGTCGCGCGCGGACGGATGCCGCATGTGCAGGCCTGCATCCCATACGTTCACGTGGAAGGCCCGTACATTTCTCCGCTCGACGGATACCGCGGTGCGCATGAGGCGTCGGTCATACGTGCTCCCTCGATCGCCGAGTTTGAGCGCTGGCAATCTGCGGCGCAGGGCTGTGTTGGCATGGTGACGTTATCGGCTCACTACACAGAGGCCCCAGCCTACATATCTCATCTCGCGGCTCGAGGAGCGCATGTCGCCTTGGGCCACACGCATGCAGACGCGATACAGATACGGCGCGCGGTAGACGCAGGAGCTAGGTTTTCGACGCACCTGGGAAACGGGCTTCCCACAGAAATTCCTCGACATAAGAATCCGCTGTGGTCTCAGCTCGCGGAGGATAAACTCGTCGCCTCGGTGATTGCGGATGGCCATCATCTTCCAGCAGAGATGCTAAAGGCCTTCCTACGAGCTAAAGGCGCGGATTGCGTGCTGCTTGTGTCCGACTCCGTGGCATTGGCCGGGATGCCGGCCGGGATCTACGAAACACCGGTGGGTGGCTGGGTCGAGTTGCGAGAGGACGGCTGTCTTTGCATCGCCGGAAAAGATCTGCTCGCAGGCTCTACGGCGACCATGACGACGTGTGTCAAGGGCGTCATGGCAATGACCGGGGTTTCGCTGGCGCAGGCCATGCGCATGGCGACGGAATTGCCGGGCCGCGTCGTTGGCGGTCGCGGTCGACTGGCAGAAGGCTGCGACGCAGACCTGATGCGATTCCGATGGAAGAACGGCCTTGAGATCGACGCGGTGTGGTCCAGAGGAGAGCAACGATACGGGCGCGCCGCATAGGACTGACTTAGATAGAACGTTTGAACCGCCGCAAGAAGGAGAGACATGAGTTCCGAGCAGATGAAGGGAAGAATCGTTGCGCAGCCAGCATCCTTACGCCGCGTGTTGAAACACCAATACGGAGCGGGTGCCGATGCATTGCAGCAGGCAGCGTCGCTCCTTCGGTCAGCTGCTCAGGTTGTCATCACAGGCATGGGTGCATCGTATTACGCTGCCCTCCCGCTGGAGTCCCACCTGTGCGCCGCCGGTGTCAATGCCGTTGCGGTGGAAGCCGGCGAGTTGTTGCACTTCCGGCTCCGTGCCTATCCCGATGCCGTCCTACTCGTTGTTTCCCGCTCCGGTGAATCCATCGAGATCGCCAAGCTTCTGGCAGCCAAATCACCCGGCCAAACGGTCATTGGCGTCTCCAATCGTCCAAAGAGCCGACTGGCCCGCGAAGCTGATGTTGCGATCGCGATGGAAAGCCAAGACGACGACATCGTCGCGTTGCAGACCTACACTGGCACGCTGCTGACGTTGGCGCTGCTGGGGCGCGCGGTAGAGAACGCATCAGCCGCTGCCAGGACAGAGGTGGAATCTTTCTTGCCCGGATTTGAAGACTTAGTAATTACGAGCCTAGACGGTCTGCAGGGCTGGGATGCATTTCTTCGCCCCTGCCGGTCGCTCTACCTGCTGGGGCGCGGTGCCTCCTATGCCTCGGCCCTCGAAGGTGCTTTGTTGTTCCACGAAGTCTCCAAGGAACCCGCCGTCGCAATGCCGACAGCATCCTTTCGACATGGGCCGGTTGAAGTTGTCGATCGTGGTTTTCGCGCGTTCCTCTTCGCTCCGCAGGATAAGACGCAGAAGCTCAACGTAGCCCTGGCGCAGGATCTGGTGCGGTTCGGAGGACAGGTCCGGGTGATCGGCCCGTCCGAGGATACGTCAGGAGAGATGCAATGGATTGCTACACCAAGCTTGCTGGATATCTATGCGCCGATCTTTGAGGTCGTGCCACTTCAGGCGGCGGCTCTGCGGCTTGCAGAGTTGGAAGGCATTGTGCCGGGAAGCTTCCGCTTTGCGCCGCCGGTCGCACTCGATGAAGCGAGCTTCGGACCGGTCTCATAACCGGTCAGGTCAATGGACGTCGGTTTCGGGATGGCCGTTTTCCTTGAGCAATGCAGCTCGCGTCTGTGGCTTCCCAACGCGAATGATATTCCGGCGTTTGGAAAACTCGACTGGCATGTCGCGCTCATAGCGAACGCTGGAGCTTCATCCGCACACTCCCTCTCTGCTCACGTCTTGCCCTGATAGGTCCCTGATGTCGATCCATAATGAGATGCGCTTTCCCTGGGTTGAACGACTTCTCCGCTTTGATACCACCAGCGAGAAGTCCAACCTTGACTTGATCGATGACGTTGCGGCCTACCTCGGTCAAATGAACATTGATGTCTCGCTTACTTATAACCGTGAGCGGACGAAAGCAAACTTGTTCGCCACGATTCCGAACAATAACGGTGACATCAACAATGGCATTGTCCTTTCAGGCCACACGGATGTCGTGCCCACAACTGGACAAGCCTGGACCGTGGACCCCTACGACGCGACCTATCGTGATGGTCGTATCTACGGGCGGGGAGCATGCGATATGAAGGGGTTCCTCGGGGTTGTCCTGGAAGAAGTCACCGCTATGACCCAGGCAAGACTGTCGGTTCCTCTGCATTTATCGTTATCCTTCGATGAAGAAGTGGGGTGTGCTGGCATTCCCCATTTGCTCGCCGACTTGGCGCGCCGAGGCATCAATCCGCGAGGATGCATCGTGGGAGAGCCTACGTCCATGCGAATGGTTCTCAGTCACAAAAGTATCCATACGTTTCGGTGTCAGGTCCGCGGGCGTGCGGCACACTCGTCTCTTCAGACGCAAGGCGTGAATGCCATCGAGTACGCGGCACAGATTGTAGAACGCCTTCGGCTGCTCGCTCAGCGGTACAGAACGGAAGGACCATTTGATCACCGCTTCGAAGTGCCTTATCTGACGGCACAAACGGGCCGAATGAACGGCGGTATCGCGGTCAACACGGTACCGGACGAATGTTCGCTGGAGTTCGAATTTAGAAACCTGCCAACGATCAATCCGGAAACTATCCGACGCGAAATCACAGATTTTGTGGAGAGTAACATCTCTGCGGAGATGGTCAGACTCGCACCGGAAGCAGGAGCGCAGGTCGAATTAATCGCGTCTTCGCCGGCACTGGAAACATCTCCAACCGAATTTATCGTTGAACTGGTGAGGGAGCTTCTTTCTGACAAGCGAGAAGAGCGAGTCGGGTATGGCACTGAAGCGGGGCTGTTCCAGGCAGCTGGGATTCCGACCGTCGTTTGTGGTCCGGGGGACATCAACAGAGCTCATAAAGCAGACGAGTATGTTGAAGTATCGGATCTCGTGGCATGTAAGCAATTCCTCCGAAGCTTGGTCGAATCGCTGCAGTGGAAGGAAGATCCAGGGTAGGAGAAAACGCGCTAAATGAGCGCCTTCGGTTTGCGTCGCACCTGTTCGACGGACTGCAGAAGATACAGATGGTGGCACCACAAGCTGACTTGCAAAACCGAAGTGAGATGGGGACGTGTATCGCCGTCAGGTTCCTCTCTACTACGCCAGCAAAGCCTCAAACACAAAGCGCAAAAAATCTTTTAGCGGGGCGTCACTTCTGTCAGCCTGGGAGCGGAGCAGTGATCCTTCCCAGCTATTGAGCACAAAACCGGCAAGCGAATCAGGCTTCGTTGTTTTTGGCAGGTCGCCTCTTTCCATGGCCTCTCGAAGCACAGAAGCGACCACAGCTTGCCACTGCGTAAAGCTCAGAGTAAGGCAGCTCTGGAGCAATGGGCTTGCTTCAGCAACCTCCAGGCTAAGGCTGCCGAGCAAGCAGCCCCTGATCGGAGAGGACTGGCCCGCTACTTGAATGAGCTCTTCGAAGTAACGGCGCAGCCGTCTGAGCGGAGCCTGATGCGCATTGCCGAGAACTTTTTGTGCGTGCTCCATTGCGAGCGTGTAGTAGCGTTCGACCACGGCCCCAGTGAATTCTTCCTTGCTGCGGAAGTGATGATAGAACGAACCCTTTGGAACACCGGCTGCGTTCAGGATTTCCTGGAGACCGGTAGCCCCGTAACCGTGCTTGCGCATGAGGTCGAGCCCAGCATCGATGAGATGATCGCGCGTTGACTTGGAGGCAGTCTTTGTATCGAGCGAGTTCTTCGATGCTGCCTTTTCTTTCGAGGACATGATTGACCATTCCTTCGTGGAAGAACGTAGCCCTCACCCTTCTCGGTGAAGGCCAACATCCTTATCCTACCGGCTGCTATGCGATCGCTGTTTAGCGCTTCGTTCCTATGCCGTAACGGGGAGCTGGATCCCTGCGCGACAAGCTTGGAGCGAGCGCCAGGCGCGACTCTTCGTACGCTTCGAAATCTGCGACATCTGGCAGCGCAGGAATCGTGACGAACTCACCTTGATCCAGTCCCGCGAGCGAGGCGTCGACCATGTCTTCGGTGGTCATAACCCATTCGGCAGGGAGGTCCGTATGAACGTTCACGCCTGACTTTCCCCATAGCGGGGTTGCCGTGGCTCCGGGCAGCACTACCTGCACGGTGACACCTTTGTCCGCTAGCTCGTTCTTGAGTGCGGTGCTGAAATTCTGCACATACGCTTTGCTGCCGCTGTAGGTGCCATTCAAGAGTTCGGGCGCCAATGCGACGACGGAGCCGATGTTGACGATAGTTCCACTGGACCGCTTTGCGAAGCTGGTTGCTGCTGCGATTGCGAGCCTCGTGAAGGCAGTGATGTTGATCTGAATGATTTGATCAAGATAGTCCGGGTCCGACTCCAACAACTTGCCGGTTGAGGCGATGCCGGCGTTATTCACAAACGCTGTAATCAGCTGGTCGGAAGCGAGGCGATCTGCAACGCGCTTGACGTCGGCGGCGACGGAAAGGTCGGCCTGCAGTGTTTCGGCCTTACGGCTGGTGCTGGAGTGGATTTCCTTTGCAACCTCGTCGAGCTTTTCTTTGCTACGCGCGACGAGAATCAGATCGTAGCCACGCTTCGCGAGTCGGTCGGCGTAGACCGCGCCGATTCCGGTCGAAGCACCCGTGATGAGGGCGGTACCTTTGTTGCTGGACATCGTTGTTCTCCTTTTCAAAAACGCCTCTTGGCGATCTGCTCGAGAAGAGTAGACCAGTCGGTCCAAAGATTCAAAAAAAGACTCTCCGAGCTCGTGAGATTTTCTCACTGCTATCCGGAATGGTCGGCAAATCGGCCTGGTCATGAAGTCACATCTTGGCCACTTCAAACTTGCGGATGCATTTGTCTATTGAAGGGAGAAGTCTGCAGTGGGTCCAAGCTGTTGCCCCGGTGTGTGTGCCACATTTGCGATCTCAATCCACGAGTCCAGATCAATGAATCGGCGCGCGACTCTTGCAATAACACCTGGAACCCATATCGCGCTCTTGTAAATTTGCCAGACGCTCGTGGCGCAGTGCGCGCAAAAGAGAGGAACGAGCGGTATATTCAAGGCTCGCCCTGAGAACGCTGTCGTTTACTGACGACAATGTCTCGAAGAGCTTCTGAGCTTTGTCCTTCAGGATGTCTGCGGCCAGACGATTTGCGTAGACGAAAGTAAGGCAGGATTCGAGATCTATGGCTTGCATCTGAAACTCGGTTCTGAGTGTGCACGAAGCGCTGCGGGCAGCTTGAGTACTGGCTCTGCTCCTGGGAGACCATCAGCCGGGCGATCGTCTTCAGCGTGCCGAGGTGATGACGGATCTCTGTATGGCCTGTACCCCCGAGTGTTGGAGTGTATACGACACAACTTAACCTCACCTTAACGATCCCGTCACCAAAGCTTGTAGTGACCTGGTACTCCCGCGGGTATACGGCCGAGACAAGAAAGCTTTTTTACTGGGAGTGGGTGCGACTGATTGATCCACAGGCAGCATCTGAGCTTTTCGTCACCAAAATCCATTTCAAACACACGTGCATTTCCTTCGAGACATGACAGGTCGCAGAAGAGCGCATTACTATCTCGGATGCCCTTCGTGCTTAGCTCAAGTCCTGCCTGGCGGCCCACGCGATGATCCGCACAAAACAATTCGTCAAAGGAGTTTTAATGCAGTACTGCCGCTTTTCCCTCGCTTGTTGCCTGGCCTTCGCGTTCATACCCTCAGTTGCAGCAAACGCGCAAGGCACGACCAGAACCGTTCTCACCATCTCCCAACCCGGCACAGTCCCGGCAAGCACTTTAGAAACACTAACTGCACAGGTGTTTGACGCTTCCAACGGTGTCGTCTCCCGCGGGCAAGTGAAGTTCTACGATGGTAGCCGGCTCGTTGGTACGAGCCAGATTATTACCCAGGGCGCCGGTCCCATCGGGAACGCGGTTTTGCGTACGCGCTTTGGTGGCGGTTCGCATTCTCTCAAGGCTATCTTTTCCGGCGTCACTAATCTGGGCAACAATAGTCAATCGGTCGTTCAGGTTCTAACTGTGAGTGCGTCGACGCCTGGTGGCGTGGCTCCGACCTACTCGATGACTCTTGCTGCATCGCCCTCCCTAAGCACTCCTCCGTACACGTTGACAGCATCGATCACGGCGAATACCCCTACTGCTCCTGCCGGGACCGTTTCATTCCAGGACCTTTACACGAGTTCTGAAATCGCAACCGCACCACTTGTCGCCGGCCCTACTCAGAGCCTGAATTATGTACAGGGTTCGGCTCCCGTCGCTACGACTGTGACCGGCCTTCCGGCATACGACTACAACAGCGACGGGATCGTGGATCTGCTTTCAGTTGAGAGTTCAACCGGGGTAGTTTCGCTGGCTCTTGGAAACGGCGATGGCACTTTCAAATCGCCTACAGTGTTGTATACGCAGAGCGCCGGCTCCCCAGCGTTGATCGCGGACTTTAATGCTGACGGCAACTTGGACGTGCTCCTGTTGAACGCGCTTCTCCTGGGGAGAGGAGACGGAACATTTGTTCAGGGACCGACCCCGCCAAGCCTCAGCTCGGCTTCAGTTTTGGGTGATTTCGATAGGGACGGCGCGACGGATTATGCGTTCGTTAATGCCGGGAATCTATATGTCAGCTATGGCAATGGAGACGGCACGTTCCAGACGCCGATCGCGCAAGGTTCCATTGGCGGCACTATCTCCAATGGTGCTTCTGCCTCCGCTGACTTTAATGGCGACGGGATTGACGACGTCGTCACTACTGTATTCCATGGTGATGGAGTCTTGGGCAATGACCTTGTAATGCTGTTGAGCAATGGTAATCGCACCTTTCAGCCGTATCGAGCGGTAAACCCGAGCTATAACGGTGCACGGGCGTTCTCCATCACTCCGGGAGACTTCAACGGAGACGGCATCACGGATCTCGCATACATTCGTCCAACGTTCACGCACCCCTTCCAGACCACTGCTGCTGTCTACGTCAACCTTGGAGTTGGCGACGGAACGTTTCAACCTGGAGTTAACTTAACCGATGCAATCACCTGGACACCACAGTCAGTAGCAACTGGTGACTTGAATGGCGACGGACGCCTCGACCTCGTTTTCTTCGACGGTTCGGTAAACTTTCTCTTCGGACAGGGCGACGGCACCTTCGCGAGGAATGCCGCTATTGGTCCGTACACGTCCTCCTCGACAGGCGGGGCCATTGTTACTGCAGACCTAAACAGCGATGGCATGCTGGATGTCATCGTGAGCAAGAGCACGTTCCTCGCTTCTGCAATAAGCTCAGCCACTGCAACGGTCAGCAACCTCACGCTTGCTGGCGGTGGGATTCATCAGGTGACCGCGCAGTACAGCCCTGACGGTATCTCAATCGTTAAGAGCAACACCATCAACCTGTCAGGCACACAGTCCAACACGGTGCTGGCTGGCTCTGGCTTTTCACCGGCCATGGGTCTGCACTTGAATGGTTCGGCTGCTCTCAATGGGGCTAAGCTTCGCCTGACGGATGGGCAACAGTATCAGGCAGGATCCGCCTGGAGTACCTCGCCACTCTACATGCGTTCCTTCTCCACGTCTTTCGACTTCCAGATCACGAATCCTGATGCGGACGGTTTCACTCTGACGCTGCAGAACTCTGCCCCGACGGCTCTTGGGTCTGTTGGTGGCGAGCTCGGCTTCAACTTCATTCCCAACAGCGTGGCACTGAAGTTCGACCTCTACAACAACGCCGGTGAAGGGGCCAACTCCGTTGGCGTGTATGCTGCTGGCGACACGCTTACCGGACCTGGGACCATGCTTCCATCGAACATTGACCTGCACAGCGGTCACCAGTTCTATGCACAGGTGACGTACACCGGCAGCAAGTTAGTGCTTGTCCTGCGAGACACTTCGACGAACGCGTCCTATACCTTTACCAAAAACAACATTGATCTTGTGCAGATGATCGGATCGGACTATGCGTACGTAGGCTTCACGGGCGCCACAGGGGGTTTAACTTCAACGGTCGATATTCTTGACTGGTTCTACACTCCCAAGGTGACCATCTATCAACCGAATTCCTCCGACCCTGTTTCCACCAATGGCAGTGCTGTTACTACGAGCAACGGCATCTCGCTGGTGGACGGCGGGCAAGGTGAGGCCGGCTCAGCATGGAGCACGACGCCGGTCAACATCAACAACTTCGATGTGACGTTCAATGCGTCCGTGCAAAACAATACGTCCGGACCCGCAGCCGATGGTTTCACCTTCACCTTGCAAAACAGCGGCCCGACAGCCTTGGGGACCGGTGGCGGCGAACTCGGCTTCAACTTCATTCCGAACAGCATCGCTTTCAAGTTCGATCTCTATAACAACTCCGGAGAGGGCGCGCCATCCGTTGGGCTCTTCAATGCTGGTGACACCCTGACTGGTGCTTCGACGGTCTTACCGGCAAGCATCAACCTTGTCGGGTCGAACAACTACGAATTAAAGTACGACGGCACCACGCTGACGATGATCATCAATCCGGGAGCAACGAACACCTTCACCTACAAGACGCAGGTCAATCTACGGAATGCCGTCCAAGGAAACACTGCTTATATCGGCTTCACAGCCGGAACGGGCGCGTTGACTTCGGCCATCCAGATTTACTCGTGGAACACTACGCTGGGCATCAACTAACTATGGATGGGCGCCTTACCGGGCGCCCTTCTTTTCACTGAATGCATGATGGAAGTCGATCATCAATTGCTCGGTGCGAGAAAAGGCGCTGTGTGAATCCGATCAACGACAGGACCTTGCGTCTGCCGTCTTCTCTTAGTTCATGACGAAAGCGAAGAGCTTGTCGCCGGCACCCACAAGAAGGTATTGATGGCCATCCAGTTCATAGGTGATGGGACCATTCGACATACCTGTGCTCAGGTTGGCATGCCAGAGCGGTTTGCCCTCGGTCGCATCCAGGGCGATGAGATTGTTGTTGGAGTCTCCTGCAAACACAAGGTTCCCGGCAGTGCTCAGCAGGCCGCTCTCGCCGCCTGGTGTCTCCCACTTGTGGCTCCATTTAATTTTGCCGGTCTGGTAATCCACGGCTTGCAGCATGGCCTGAGTCCAATGGCCCATCTCGTGGCCGCCCCAGCCCTCGGGTTTGTCGCTGTCGTCAAAGATGTAGAACATCGAATACGAATGTGTGGCGTTCACGTAAAACAAGCCAGTCGCCGGACTGAATGTGGAAGGCGCCCAGTTCACGCCGCCCGAAGCGTCGGGGGTGACGAGTGCGCCGGCGATCTGCGGTTCCTTGGCGGGGTTGGGAATCGGTTGTCCTTTGGAGTCCACACCTGTGGTCCAGTTTGTCTTGACGAATTCGGAACTAACGTAATTTTTTCCTGACTCGCGGTCGAGTACGAAGAACCAACCATTACGACTTGCCTGCGCCAGGAGTTTGTGCGGCTTGCCAGCGATCACGCCATCGAACAGGATTGGCGTCTGCACCGCGTCCCAGTCGTGGGTATCGTGCGGTGAAGGTTGAAAGTACCAAGCCATCTTTCCCGTATCGGCATGGAGAGCCACGATGGACTCTGTGTAAAGATTGGCGCCATTGCGTCCACTGGCGGCAATCACTGGCTGAGGATTACCTGTGCCGATGTAGATGAGATTCAACTCCGGATCGTAGGTGGGGGAGATCCAGGTCATGCCACCACCGTGGGCCATCGCATCCGCGTTCGGCCATGTCTCAGACCCCGGCTCGCCCGGCTTTGGCACCACTGACCAGCGCCACTGCAGTGCGCCTGTCTTTGGATCATGGGCTTCAAGGAACCCGGGTCGATCCAGGTCATCGCCACTCACACCGGTGATGACATGATCCTTCACGACCAGGGGCGCGACCGATGCGTAATACATCTGGTCCAGATCGCAGATCGACTGACTCCAAAGCTTCTTGCCATCCGCTATGTTCAGGGCAACGAGGTTGCAGTCCGGTGTCTCGAAGTACAACGACTCGCCAGAGATGCCGACGCCGCGATTCCCAAGATGGATCCCGCCCTTGGATGCCCACGCGTAGTGCCACAAGGGCTTGCTGGTCCGCGCGTCAATCGCCCAAACATGGTCCGGCACTGTGATGTAGATGACGCCGTTGACAACCACCGGCGTGCCAGCCAGCCGGCGCACCAGCCCCTCCCCAAGGTTGGGTAACTGGTACAGCCACGCCAGGCTCAGTGACTTCACGTTCTTATCGTTGATCTGATGGAGCGCGCTGAAACGGCGACCGGAGTAATCCCCGTTGTACGTCGGCCACGAATCTGGAGTCGGATGCACTAACGCGGCTGGATCCAGCGCTGCGCCCGTCTGCTGTTGTGGACTTGCTGCATGCACGGAGGCGAGAGAGAGCAGGGCAAGGAAGAGTGTTGAAAGAAGCTTCATTGCAGGGTCTCCAGATACGACACCAAGTCGTGGATATCCATATCGGTGTATGTGTCGAGTAATGCTTGATGACCGGCAAGAGGGTCGTGCTTCTCCACCTTGAGGTCAGCGCTGCGGGTGAAGCTGTAGTAGTGTCCCGCAGCGTCGCGCAGGGAGACATGGAAGTCGTCGATATCGGTGGGCTCACCCGTTACCGACGTCCCTGAGGGGGTTGTGACGGTGACCGTGATGGCACCGTGTTGACGCGATGCTGTCCCTTGCTTGGTAATTGCGCGGTTATCGGGGAAGACGATCTTTTGCTGCAGCGCAGGTGCATCGTATTTACTGGCGATATGTTGCAGGTCGCCCGTGACCGAGTGGCACCGCGTGCAGCCGCCCGTGTTCTCAAAGTAAAGCCTGCCCGCCCGGGCATCGCCCACCAGGATGTTCAGCGGATTGTTATACGGCCCGGTGCGCAACGTATCGCTAATCTGCTGATGGAGAAAATGCGATAGATCCGTCACTTGCTCCTTGCTCAGAATCGCCGGTTTGCTCTTTGGATGTCCTTCGGCAAGGTAGGGCCCGAGCGTGCTGCCATAGCGGTCATGCAGGACCAGCACAGAGCGCAGCAAATCAGCACCGCGACTGCCGCCGCGTGCTCGCGTTCCGTGACAGGTAATGCACCCCGTAATGTAGACCGTCTTGCCACGCGCGGCGGCCTCCTCATCGACAACCTGCTTATCGTCAGCACCAGCCTGATCAATCAGGCTGGGCTTGCGGGCGGGTTTGGTCTGCGCCGCAGTTGGCGTGCTGGCGGTAGACGAGCCGTTCAAGGGAAATGTCGTCGCGAGATAGCCGACAATCTGATCGAACTCGTCGTCGGAGATCTTCGCTCCGCGGCCGATCATGTTCGAGACGGTCGTGCCCCATTGCTGCCGGGTCATCCTGCGCCCGGCAAACATCTGAACCGTATGACAGCCTGAGCAGGCGCGCTGCACCGTGTCGCGATGGGGAGCGTCCGGCAGTGACGCACTGGGTTCTTGCCCAATCGCAGCCAGGGGTGCGATGCCAGCCATTAGCAGGAGACAAAGACGAGGCCATTGCATGAGGTGAATGATACTTGGGACCGGCATTTGCAGGTAAGCCCTGCTACGCCCTGGCACGCATTTCGCCGGACAAGATGAGATCGAAGCGGTGCCGCATCTCCTGCAGATACTTCGCATCTCCGGGATCCAGTTCGAGAGTTGCGGTCCCTTGATATCCGATTTCGCTGAGTGCCGTATGGATGGCGATCCAATCAATGTCGCCATCGCCTGGAGAGACCCAGCGAGCTACGGAGTCCGCGCCACCCTTACCGCGCAGAAACTTGAAGTCTTTGATGTGGAGCTTGACGATACGCTTGCCCAACGTGCGTATCCAGTCCTGCGGGTATCCGTACAGCACAACGTTGCCGACATCGAAGTAGGCGCGGACGCGCGGGGAGTGATATTCGTCGATGTAACGCGCAAACTCCAACGGACTAAGCAGGAACTTGTTCCAAACCTCTTCAAGCGCAAGCGTTACATTCAATTCCTCTGCCAGGGGAATCAGTTTGCGGATGACTGCCTGCGAACGTATGTAGGCGTCCTGGTAGGAGGTTGATGCGTTCACCACACCGGGTACCAGCAGAACTGTTGAAGCACCCCACAGATGCGCATTGCGAATTGAAGTGCGCGCGCCCTCGAGACTCTTCTCCACCACTGCTGGATCGGCGGAGGTAAAAGGGTATTTCCAGTGGTCCATGTTCATCACGGAATGAATCGGCAAGCCCACCTTTTCCGAAGCAGCCTTCATGGCCTCTGCATCGACTTGATTGGATGTCGTGGGGCATTCGATCTGCTGATACCCGCAATCTTTGGCGAGCTGAAAACGCTGCTGGATCGGCAGATTATCGGGAAGCATGTTGTACTCAACCGCCATACGGATCGGCAGTCGTGTGCTCGCTCGGGCAGGCAGGGAAGACATCACGGTGAGTGCGGCGGCGTTCTGCAGAAAGCTTCGACGATTCATCATGGTTGGCTTCGATCTTCGCATTTCATCGATTACGGCGACAATGGTCATCTTCGCAACGCGGGTTTCATCGCAAGCGCAGGTTGCGCTCGTACCACATCTCGACAGTGAGGTAGACATTGACGCGGGTCCGCGCTTGTGGCGAAAGATTCCAATGCCACTGGCGCAGAACACACCAGCTCACTATCCTTCCCGATTCCTTTACAGCGAGATGGGTTCTAACGCGTGTGCGAGCGCCATGAAGCGTACGCGACTGTGGCTCACGTAATTTTTGACCGCTCGCTGCGACGAAGTCACGTGAAGGCACCTGTGATGCCTATCACAGCAGTCTTGCCCTGCCCGCCCTACTGTTGGATCAGAAGCCATGTGATTGCGGACAGATGTTGATCATGGACTTCGAAGGCAACACGCCGTCGATCGTTGCGCCGGTGTTCTGAATGTATCGAGGTCTTCCGCGGCCGGCGACCTTTTCCGGAGCAAAGCGGCGGGACGAGCTTGTGAAACTACGGCATCGCCGCCGGATCACCATGCTCACCGCACGCGCGAAGGCTCCGTTGGTGAAAGGCGATCGGTTGATCTCGCATCCCGATCTGATGGACAGAATGAATCTGGAACCGATCACTTCTGATGAGCCCGTAAGCGTCCTGAGCAAAACGGCAACAGCAGAGCCGCTTCCGCCGGTCAGTAACGCTTCGGCAATCACCCTGTTACCTACCCCGTTGAAGGCAGGCTTCTTCCTGCGCAGGTGGAAGCTCAATTTAATGATCGGGATCGCGGTCCTCATCGTTGCAGGCTTTGCGGCCATGCGTTTGCGAATCAGAGACATAGGCCTTGGCGTCGACACAGCCAAGATCGAGATGGGCAGCATTCAGTCGGTGGTCACAGCAACTGGCAATCTCAATCCGGTCGTCAACGTTCAGGTGGGCAGCCAGGTCTCGGGAAACATTCAAGCCCTGTATGCCGACTTCAACACGCGGGTAACGAAAGGGCAGCTCATCGCCCAGATCGATCCGTCCATCTTTGAGTCAGAGGTGGATGCTGCGGCTGCGACCGTTCGCCAGCAGGAGAGCGCGGTGACAGCGGCAGAGGCGCAGATTGCAAAGGCCGAAGCGGATGCGGGCGCGGTGAATGGATCGCTTAAAAATGCAGAAGCTATCGTCATGAAAGACACGGCCACGCTTCAAAATCTGGAACTGCAGTGGAACCGCGCCAATGGCCTTTACGAACAGAGTGTTGTCTCAAAAGAGTTTCGCGACTCTGCACAGGCGGTATATGCCGCCGCCGTGGCCCAGGTGGATGCCGATCACTCACAAGTGGAAGCTGCGAAGTTGAACCTGACGGCGGCGCAGGCGAATATTCGCACCGTGCAGGAACAGCGGAGGAGCGCGGCCGCACAGCTGCAGCAGTCCCAGGCAGCGCTACGACAGGCATCCATCAATCTCGAGCACACACGTATCGTTGCACCTGTCTCCGGCACGGTGATTGCAAGGCACTTTGATGTGGGGCAGACGGTCGCTGCGTCCTTCCAGGCGCCGGATATCTTTGACATCGGCGAGGACCTTACCAAGATGCAGGTGGACACCAGCGTCGATGAGGCGGATGTGGGTGTTGTGCAGACCGGACAGTCGGCCACCTTCACTGTCGATGCCTACCCCGGAAGAACTTTCCAGGGAACCGTCTTTAGCGTGCGCAGAGCTCCGATTACAGCGCAGAACGTTGTGACCTACGATGTCGTCGTAACCGTGCCAAACCAGGATCTCAAACTCTTTCCAGGCATGACGGCCAAAGTCACGATCTTTACCGCGAAGCAGGATCGTGTGCTGCGTGTGGTGAATGCAGCGCTGCGCTACAGTCCGAGTGTTGCTGTCACCAAGGCGATTGGCCCCATGGGGTCTGCCAAGGGAGACGCAGCTCGCCTCTATCTCGTCTCTGGAGAGGCTGTCACGGTCGTTCCGGTCGTCCCCGGTCTGACGGATGGGCGATACACAGCGGTCACTTCGAACCTACTGAAGGTTGGCGATGAAGTGATTGTGCGGGACAGCCCCGACAAGTCCACCAGCGCTGCGCCGGGCCCACCAGGCCGTCGGCCATTTTAAAGTCGGCCACCATGGGAGACGTGATCGAAGTCCGGCACGTCAGCAAGGTCTACGACCTGGGTGAGGTTCAGGTGAATGCGCTGAGCGACGTATCCGTGACCGTTAAGGAAGGTTCGTTTGTCGCCATCATGGGACCGTCCGGCTCCGGGAAGTCGACCTTCATGAACATTCTCGGCTGCCTGGACCGGCCTACGTCCGGCGAGTATTTGCTGGATGGTCAATCCGTGGGTGGGCTTCAACGGGATGAGCTTGCAGCCATACGAAGCGAAAAGATTGGCTTCGTCTTTCAGAACTTCAACCTGTTGGCGCGTACGTCGGCATTGGAGAATGTGAAGCTGCCGTTGCTGTACACTTCGCGTCCGGTTGAGAATCCTGACGCCATGGCGATGAAGGCACTCGAGGCTGTGGGATTAGGTCAACGAATGCACAATCAACCCACGCAACTCTCCGGAGGCCAGCAGCAGAGAGTTGCCATTGCACGTGCGCTGATCAACCAGCCGCGTCTGATTCTGGCCGATGAACCCACCGGGGCGCTTGATTCCGCGACAAGCCAGGAGATCATGCTGCTTTTCCGCAAGGTTCAGCAATCCAGCGGGATCACCGTAATCATCGTGACGCATTCGGACGAGGTGGCCGCCTATGCCGAACGCATCCTGCGTTTTCGGGATGGCATGCTTGTCGCCGATGAGCGTCCCGCTCTCCCCGCCGGCGCGCCGGATGCTCTGGAGCTTCGGGGATGATGCATGCACTGTCAATCATTCGTGTTGCCTTCCTTGCGATCCGGGTGAACATCGTTCGCAGTGCCTTGACGATGCTGGGTATCGTCATTGGTGTCGCCGCTGTGATTGCAACGGTTGCCGTGGGAACTGGTGCGAGCGAGCGAGTGCGCGAGCAGATCGCGAGCATTGGCAGCAATCTCGTCATTGTGATCCCTGGCAGTCTTACAACGTCGGGCCTGCAACTGGGAACGGGAAGCGCGACCACACTTACGCTCGCGGACGCAAGGGAGTTGAGTTCCTGTTGTTCGCATATCCGTTACGCGGCGCCTGCGGTCCGTGGGGCCGCCACCGTTGTTTCGGAGGGCACGAACTGGGGAACCACGGTGATCGGGACGACCCCGGCGTACTTCAAGATCCGTGAGATTGGCGCAGCACGCGGGGATCTGTTTACGGAACAGGATGTCGACCGTGCGGCCAAGATCGCAATGCTCGGGCCGACGGTGGCCACAAAGATGTTTGGGCAGTCCGATCCAGTCGGCTCCACGATCCGGATTAAGCAGGTACCGTTTCTCGTTGCAGCGGTGTTGACTGCGAAGGGGCAGTCGGCCAGCGGGCAGGATCAGGATGACGTGATCCTGCTGCCGATTTCCACTGCGAAACAGAAGGTGCTTGGCTTCAAATCAGCGAACGCTGACGCGGTGGACGCGGTACTGATGCAGGCGTCGGCAAACAACAGCATCAATGCGGCGCAGGATGAGGCGAGTAGCCTGTTGCGGCAGCGGCATCACCTGTTGCCGGGGGAGGCGGATGACTTCTCCATGCGAAATCTGGAAGAGGTCTTCAAGGCGCAAGCGAATTCATCACGGGTCATGTCACTCATGCTCGCCTCCGTGGCGTCGGTCTCGCTGATCGTAGGTGGGATCGGCATCATGAACATCATGCTCGTCTCAGTTCGTGAGCGCACGCGGGAGATCGGGTTGAGGCTTGCCGTCGGAGCGAAGACCGCGGATATCCTCCTGCAGTTCCTGGTGGAGGCGACAGCCCTCTCTGCGACAGGCGGCGTGATCGGTGTGGTGATTGGTGTAGCCGGATCGCTGCTTGTCTCGCATCTTGCTCAGTGGCGCACCGTGATCAGCCTGAACGCGGTGCTGCTCGCTGTGTTGTTCTCCGCGCTGGTGGGAATAGGCTTCGGCTTCTATCCTGCGCGCAAGGCCGCGCTGCTCGATCCCATCGAGGCGCTGCGCTTCGAATAGAGAGCAGGGAATCACCGCCATTAGACTAGGCGGTGATCCTCATGGTCAGGCGAGAGCGAGGCCCCTCCGCAATGCCTAGAGCGCGCTGGTTGCGGGAGGAGCTGACGAACCCGTTTTCGTTGGTTCATCGTGACGGGGTGGGATGGCATTGATGTCTGAGTTGCCGGCCAGCATCTGTTTCACATAAGCAGGGCGAAGCGGTATCTGGCGCACGGGCTTTCCGGTTGCGTCATAGACTGCGGATGCAATCGCAGAGGCACCGAGTGCATTCGCAGCCTCCGACCCCTGACCCATCGTGCCGAACTCGGGGCGGTGCAGCAGAACCACCTTGAACTCAGGGATTTCTGCCATCGTCAGGATGGGATAGGAGTACCAATCAGTTGCGGTGATGCCGCTCTCGTTAAAGGGAACTTCCTCGTGAAGAGCGATGCTGAGCCCCATCATGGCACCCCCTTGAACTTGCCGCTTCAGTTGGTCAGGATTCACCACGATGCCTGGATCGAGCACGATGGTGTATTTGTCCACCTTCACGGCACCGGTCGCCTGGTTCACCGAAACCTCGCAGGCGCAGCCCCAATACGTGCCGGAGCGGAGCATTGCTGAGACCCCGTGACCTCGCACAATGCCGGACGCTGAGGCAGCAGACGGACTGGGCCGCGCCTCCCATCCGGACTCCACTTTGAGACGATTCAAGACCTGGATCAATCGCTCATCTTTTGCATGATCCAGGCGGAATTGCAGAGGATCGGCCCCTGCCAGTCCTGCAGCTTCCGACATCGCCATTTCGCGTGGAAAGTTCTGCTGGAACTGCCCCGGCGTTCGCATCGTGTGGTCACGAATACCGATGGATACCGGAGACTTCTGCTGACCAATCTGGTAGGTGCCATGTGCGCGCTCGGTCAACGCGGGGACCGCGGCGTAAAGCCAGTCGTCCGAAGGGCCATTCCCAATGCCATTAAGGATGGCACCCTTCTCACTCGGCGCGTTCATGGTAGGCAAGCCAGCGATGACAGCGCCGATCAGCCGATCGTCCTGCATTGCCGGCATGAAGTGGTCGATCTCATAGGCTGAGATCTTTCCACCGGCGTCGACAGCGATCCTCACATCCGCGAAAGCAACCGGGGATTGCGTCGACCATTGCATCTCATCGTTGCGCATCCACTGCACACGCACGGGCTTGCCGACTTCCTTCGAGAGGATGACCGCCTCATCTTCGGCACCTGCATTACCGCCGTTCGAGCGACCGTAGTGTCCAGCTCCTGAATAGGTCTTGACGACAACATTGTTGATCGACGTGCCCAGCATCTTCGCAAGCTGTCCGCGCAGGGCCTGGGCGTTCTGGGTATGGGTATGCACCACGACGGAGCCATCGGTCTTGTAGTCAGCCACGGCAAGCGTTGGTCCGATGGGAGCGTGCTTCCAGTACGGCAGACGGTAAGTCGCCTCAAGCTTCTTGGGTGAGGCTTCCATCACTGACTTCGTATCACCCTTATTCTTGCGGCCCTTTGCGACTGGCGCGGTCTTCCAGTCTGACTCGTTCCGAAGATGGTCGTAGAGCTTGTCCTTGCCGGGCAATCCCTTCCACTCCGTCCACTTTGTGGCACCGGCGACTTGCCAGGAGGCCTGGACCGCTTCCCACTCAGTCGGTGCGACTACTGCGACGAGGTCACCCTTCACGATCAATTGGGTGTTCGGGAACTTCGTCTTATCCAATGTTCCAGCGGATACCAGGTGCGATCCAAGCGTGCCCGGATGCACCACGCGACCGTGCATCATGCCCGGTAGCTTCACGTTCGTGACCCAAAGTTCTTCCGCCTTGACCTTACTGGCGATGTTGCTGTTATTGTAGGACTTGCCAACGACCTTCATCTCGCTGGTTGGCTTCAGCGGCGGATTGCCCGTGATGCGTAGGCCAAAGATGCTGGTGAGGTCTCCGCCAACGGGGATGGTGAGCTGGAAGTTCCCGTCTTTCACAAGGTCGCCGTATGAGACCTTCTTTCCGCCGCCCGAGACGATGCCATCGGCCGTCTTCAGTTGATCTTTCGGCACGCCGAGGCGTTGTGAGGCTAACTGCAGAAGCGCCTCTCGGGTATAAGCTGCAGCCTTACGGATGTTCGGAATGCCCTCGCCCAGTAGACCGAAGGTACCGCCACCTTCGGGAGTGGTGTCGGTATCGGCGGTGACAACCGTTGTGATGGCTTCAAAGCTGACGTCGAGTTCATCCGCGATGATCTGCTTGTATGCGGTGTAGATGGTTCCCTGGCCAAAGTCGCTCTTGCCTGTGCGGTAGAGCACCGTGTTGTCCGGATGGATTTCAATCCATGACTGCGGCAGACCGGGATCAAAAGCATTCCCGTCGGCACGACCGGTGCCTGCCCTGGCAACGCCGCCGCGCAGTAGGCCGAAGCCCACCACCAAAGCGCCGCCCGCTTTGACGAAGCCACGACGTGTCAGCTTTGCTCCGTAAACGTCCGATGTCAGAGCCTCGGGCTGCGCTCCGTAGACTTCCCCTGTCAGTGCTTCCAGAAGCTGTTCCATTAGGCTTGTCCCTTCGTCATCAGAGTCGAGGCATGTCGAACTGCGTCTACGATCGCGAGATAGGTTCCGCAGCGGCACAGGTGCGGCGACGGTCCCGAGGTCGTGAAGGCCTCTTTGATCTCATCCAGAGTCGGCTTTGGCTTGCTCTCCAATAGCTCCGTGGCCTTGATCATCATGCCGCTCTGGCAAAAGCCACATTGGTGGACCTGTTGCTCAATCCACGCCTCTTGAACGGGGTGAAGGAGGCCCGGTGTCGTGGACGTCTTCTTATGCTTGGCCCAGCGCTCTGGCAGCCCTTCGATCGTGGTGACTTCCTTGCCTGCAGCCTGCGAGACGGGGGTGATGCAGGACCTTATCTCTTTACCGTCCAGCAGGACGGAGCACGCACCGCACTGGGCCAGCCCGCAGCCAAACTGGGGACTTGAGACGGACAACTCGTCCTTCAGGACGTAAAGCAACGGTGTGTCCTGCGAAGACTTCACCTCGCGCATCTTGCCGTTTACCTTGATCGTCTGCATTTGCCCTCCGGACTTGTTCTGCAGTTTTCCTGCACAAATCGCTCGCGCCATAAACTTTACAGCTTGAGTGAGTCGGAAATCACGTATTTTCGCCAACAGTACGCACCCGAGGCCTGGCGAGCGCCAGTCAAGCACTCCGCGGGCGAAGGAAAGATCGCGAGCCTGATCGCCAGATTCGGTCGGAACCACTGCAATTCCCGCACGACTCCGCTAAAACCGGCAGCTCTCCGGAATCGGTGAGACACGCCCAGCGCGCCCGTCGTGTTTACGCGAGCGCGACTGGATCCGTCGAGTATTTTTCGCGATAATCCGCGAGAAATTTTGCGATGCGGCCAATGGCCTCTCGCAGGTCGGACTCATGTGGCAGAAATACGATGCGGAAGTGATCCGATCGCGACCAGTTAAAGCCTGTCCCCTGGACCACCAGCACGCGCGTGGCTTCCAGCAGTTCCAGCAGAAACTTGCGGTCGTCCTGAATGGGATAGACGTTAGGATCCAGCCGCGGAAACATATAGAGCGCCGCTTGTGGCTTGACGCAGGTGACGCCTGGAATCGCCGAGAGCAGTTCATAGGCCAGGTCGCGCTGACGACGCAGCCGGCCACCTTCACGCACCAGGTCGTTGATGCTCTGATAGCCACCCAACGCGGTCTGGATCGCCCACTGGCCCGGCACGTTGGCGCACAGCTTCATGTTCGCCAGCATGTTCAAGCCTTCGATGTAGTTGGCCGCAACCGCCTTGTTGCCTGAGACCACCATCCAACCGGCGCGATAACCACAGGCACGGTAGCTCTTGGAGAGGGAATTGAAGGTCAAGGTCAAGACATCTGTCGAAAGACTTGCCAGCGCGGTATGCCGGATGTCGTCGTAAAGAACCTTGTCATAGACCTCATCTGCAAGGATGACCAGTCCGTGTTCGCGGGCGATGGTCACGATCTCCTGCAACACGTGGTCTGGATAGACCGCGCCTGTGGGGTTGTTCGGGTTGATGACGACGATGCCCTTGGTGCGCGGCGTGATCTTCGAGCGAATGTCGTCCAGGTCGGGGTGCCAACCGTTTGCCTCATCACAGACGTAATGCACAGGCGTACCACCTGACAGGCTGGTGACGGCCGTCCACAACGGATAGTCAGGAGCAGGGAGCAGCAACTCATCGCCGTCATCCAGCAGCGCGTTCGCAGCCATGGCGATCAATTCAGACGCGCCATTGCCCAGGTAGATATCTTCCAGTGTGACACCCTGCACGCCCTGCGTCTGCGTGTAGTGCATGACCGCTTTGCGAGCGGCGAAGATGCCTTTGCTGTCGGAATAACCTGCCGAGTTCGGAAGGTTCCGAATCATGTCCACTTGCACTTCTTCGGGCGCATCGAAGCCGAACACAGCCAGGTTGCCGATGTTGAGCTTGATGAGTTTCTGCCCTTCATCTTCCATTTGCCTGGCACGGTCCATAATGGGGCCGCGAATGTCGTACAGGACGTGATCCAACTTCCGTGATTTATTTACTGTTTTCATGTTTGCTCTAGGTGCAGCGTCTGGCGTGGCATCGCTGCTTTATCCGCACACCTAATCTAAGCATGGCTGCCTTAGAAGCGGGGCGGCGATTGCGTGTTTGTGTTCCTCGAGCCAAGGCAAGGGAGCGTAGTCCCGATTCTTTTTCGACTCTTGTTAAGGTGAGCGCTCGATTCAAGAGCGCTACATGAGTGCCTGTATGCCAGCCGAGGCCTGCGTAAGCAGGGTCTCGGTGTCCAGGCTGCCCGGATCGAAAAGCCGGTTCAGCGCAAGGCCATCCACAATCGCTCCGATCTGCGCCACCTGTCGCCGGTTCTCGATAGAGCCAGCCGGCAGGAAGAGTTCGGGCAGTAACTCTTCAACATGCGTGCTGCAGCCGCGGCGACAGACGGCAGCATGAAGAACCGTCAGTCGTGGCTGGTCTTGAGGATGACGAAGCACGTACATCTTGAATTCAAGGGCAAGCAGGGAGCGCTCTTTATCTTCCACGATGTCCACAAGGTGTGCAGCCAGCGCGGCGATGCGTTCTTCGCGGGTGTGCGCATCCTGAAGGCGCTGCCGGAACTGTTCCTGGCCGTCTGCGAGGTACTGCTCGAAGATGGCGAAAAACACATCTTCCTTGCCTTCGAAGTGCGTGTAGAAGGCTCCGCGGGTCTTGCCTGCGAGCGACGAAATGTCATGAATGCTCGCCTTTTCAAACCCGTCGCGTGCAAAGACCTGACGCGCTGCGTCGATGAGTTGCTGCCTTGTGAGGAGCGATCGCTCCTGCGTGCGTCCTTCTCTGAGGTGAAGGTCCTGAGGTAAATCGGTGTAATGGGTTGAATCCAGCATCGCCCCAGAAGAATCTCATGAAAGATGCATGCGTGTATGTATTTAATCGCGCCCCCAAATGCTGGAGGAATTGAATGACCGTGTCCGCTGCCGCCCGTCGGCCCCAAACCAAAATGCCCACGGTGTTGAAGGCGACTGGCCTGACAACGCTTGTGCTGGGCACTCTCTGGCTCTCTGGTTGCGACCAGAAGGCGCCAGCCGCTCCGGCCGCAGGGGGCGCCATGCCAGTTTCCGTTGTGACGATTCAGCAAAGCGACGTCGCCCTCGGTAACCAGTGGGTCGGAACGCTGGATGGCTTTGTGAACGCGCAGATTCAGCCGCAGGTAAGCGGCTACCTGGTCAAGCAGAACTACCGCGAAGGTTCCGTGGTGCAGAAGGGCCAGGTCCTCTTCCAGATCGATCCCCGGCCCTTCCAGGCGTTGGTCGATCAGGCACTGGGCGCGGTCGGTCAGGCCAAGGGAGCTCTCGCTCAGGCGCAGGCGAACCTCGGCCTGGCACAAATCAATGTGAACCGAGACGCCCCTCTGGCAGAGCAACGCGCGATTGCTCAGAGCCAGTTGGACAACGACAAGCAGCAATTGGCAGCGCAGCAGGCAAACGTGGAAGCCGCGAAGGCTCAGATCGCTTCCGCCGAGGCTCAGGTTGAGACGGCGAAGTTGAATCTTGGCTTTACGCAGGTTCGGTCGTTGATCTCCGGTGTTGCAGGTACTGCAACAACGCAGGTAGGTAACCTGGTCAATGCGCAAAGCGTGCTGACATCTGTCTCCCAGCTTGATCCGGTCAAGGTGTACTTCTCCATCAGCGATGCGGAGTACCTGGGGCTGACGAAGCGTGCAACGGGTGGCAGAGGTGACCTGTTGAAGGGCGCTGCAAACCTGCCACTGACACTCACGCTGGCTGACGGCACGGCGTATCCGCACAAGGGTCACATCCTGTTCGTGGACCGGCAGATGAACCAGCAGACCGGTGCCATCCGCATCGCGTCGACGTTCCCGAATCCCGGCAATGTTCTGCGCCCCGGTCAGTTCGGTCGCGTCTCAGCAGATACCCAGGTCGTTCATGGTGCCCTTACGGTGCCGCAGGCTGCCGTTATGGACCTGCAGGGACAGAAGCAGCTTTACACCGTGTCGGGTGACAACAAGGTTCACGTGGTGAACGTAACGCTGGGCGATGAGACGGGTAAGAACGTTGTGGTGAAGAGCGGTGTTCCCGCTGGGACCCGCGTAATTATGGATCAGTTGCAGAAGCTGAAGGATGGCATGCCGGTCAGCCCGCACGCGGCAGTAGCAGAGTCTGCCCCCACATCGGATCCCGATGCAGGTTCCGCCGGCGCGGGGAGGTAAGCATGTCAAAGTTCTTTATTCGACGGCCCATTGTGGCCATCGTGATCGCGATCCTGACCGTCATCATCGGCATCGTGTCACTGGTGAGCCTGCCCACTTCGCAGTATCCCGATATCGTTCCGCCTGAAATTCTGGTCACGGCGACGTTCCCGGGCGCTGATGCAAAGACGCTTGCTGCTGCCGTTGCCACGCCTGTGGAACAGCAGATGAACGGCGTCGACAACATGATCTACATGTACAGCATGAATGCCAACAACGGGCAGACCCAGCTGTTTGTAGATTTTGACGTCAAGACCAGCCCGGACACTGACCAGATTCTGTCGCAGCTCCGTGTGTCACAGGCGCAGGCTCAGTTGCCGGCGCAGGTGCAGACGGCAGGTCTGACAGTGCAGAAGGCACTGACGTCCCCGCTGATGCTGGTGGGTTTGAACTCGCCGAGCAACCAGTATGACCAGTTGTTCCTGAGCAACTACGCGATCATCAAGATCCAGGACGAGCTTACCCGCGTACCCGGCGTCAGCCGTGTGCAGGTCTTCGGTGGCCAGTACGCCATGCGTATATGGGTTGACCCCCATAAGCTTTCCACCCTGGGTGTCACGGCGAGCGATGTCATCGCGGCGCTGCAGACGCAGAACAATGTAAATCCTGCCGGACAGATCGGCGGCGAACCCGTACCCGGCGGCCAGCAGTTCACCTATACGGTGCAGACGCAGGGCCGACTCGTTACCGAGCAGCAATTCGGCGCGGTCGTCGTCCGTGCCAATGCAGATGGCAGCGTGCTTCATCTGCGTGACGTCGCGCGGATTGAGATGGGCGAGCAGCTGTATGGCTTGAACGCTCGTTACAACGGCGCACCCGCCGGCATGATGGCCGTGTACCAGCTGCCCGGTTCCAACGCCGTGCAGACCGCGAAGCTCGTACGTGCCAAGATGCAGGTCCTGCAGAAGGGCTTTCCGGCTGGCATGCAGTACACGATTCCGCTGGACACCACGCTCGCGGTGACTGCGGGTATTCATGAGATCACCGAAACGCTGGTGATTGCGCTCGCGCTCGTGATCCTGGTTGTGTACATCTTCCTTCAGGGGTGGCGCGCCACGCTGATTCCGTTGATGGCTGTGCCGGTCTCACTGATCGGTACCTTCATCTTCTTCCCGCTCCTCGGCTTCTCCATCAACACGCTGTCGCTCTTCGGACTTGTGCTCGCGATCGGCCTGGTCGTCGATGACGCCATCATCGTGGTGGAAGCGGTCGAACATCATCTGGAAGAGGGCATGAACCCTCAGGACGCAACCATCAAGGCAATGGAAGAAGTGGGTGGCCCGGTCGTGGCGATCGCACTGATCCTTGCCGCGGTGTTCATCCCAACGGCGTTCATCCCCGGCATTACGGGACGTCTCTACCAGCAGTTCGCTGTGACCATCGCCATCTCGGTGCTGATTTCCGCATTCAACGCGCTGACACTCAGCCCAGCCCTGTCGGCGTTGCTGCTGAAGCCGAAGGACAAGAACAAGAAGCCGGGCCTGCTGGGCCGCTTCTTCGACTGGTTCAACCGCATCTTCGGCCGGACCACCGAATCGTACGTCTCGACGTCCAGCGTGCTGGTGCATAAGTCGGGTATGACGATGGTGGCGCTTGTCATCATCGCAGCAGTCGCCGTCTTCATGGGGGCCCGGCTACCCGGTGGCTTCATCCCACAGGAAGACCAGGGCTACCTCTTCGCGGCCATGCAATTGCCCGACTCGGCAAGTGAACAGCGTACCGATGCCGCCGGCTTGAAGGTGACGAAGATGCTGCTCAACACGCCCGGTATCGCTGGCGTGGTACAGGTGAATGACTTCAGCCTGTTGACGCAGACGCAGAGCACCAATGCTGCCTTCTTCTTCATCGCACTGAAACCCTGGGAAGATCGCAAGGCGGCACAGGAACAGATTGACGGCGTCATTGGCAACGTAACCAAGGAATTGGGTGGACTGGGTGAAGGTCTTGCCTTCAGCTTTCCTCCGCCAGCCATTCCGGGCATCGGAACTTCGGGCGGCGTGACGATGATCCTTCAGGATCAGTCGGGCAACGACGACGCGAATTTCCTCACGAAAAACTTGTATGCCTACCTGGGGGCGTTGAAGCAGCGTCCTGAGATTCTATCGGCGGTTCCGTCCTACCTGCCCGCGGTGCCGCAGTTGTATGCGGACGTGGATAAGGAAAAGGCAATCCAGCAGCAGGTAGATCTGTCGCAGGTCTACAACACCATGTCGACCTTTATGGGCGGCTACCTTGTGAATTACTTCAACCGGTTTGGCCGCCAGTGGCAGACCTACGTTGAAGCTGAGGGAACGTCACGTACCAACATCGATAACATTGGTCAGTTCTATGTACGCAGTGCGAATGGCAGCCAGGTGCCGCTGAGCTCTCTGGTGCATACGAGAAAGATCAATGGGCCCGAGTTCGTGATGCGTTTCAACGAGTACAACGCGGCGCAGTTGAACGTGACGGGTGCCCCCGGTTACAGCAGCGGGCAGGTCCGAAAGGCGCTGGAAGAGACGTTCGCAAAGTCCATGCCGGACGGCATGAACTATACCTACAGCGGCATGAGCTTCCAGGAGCAGGCGGCGGAGAAGGG
Organism: Terriglobus roseus; assembly: GCF_900105625.1. Lineage (NCBI taxonomy): Bacteria > Pseudomonadati > Acidobacteriota > Terriglobia > Terriglobales > Acidobacteriaceae > Terriglobus > Terriglobus roseus. The sequence goes on along the minus strand of NZ_FNSD01000001.1, from coordinate 986,781 downwards.
CGTTCCCACATGGGTCGTCTTCGGTATCTCGATCGTCTTCGTCTTCCTGATTCTCGCGGCGCTGTATGAGAGCTGGACGCTGCCCTTCAGCGTACTGCTCAGCACACCGGTCGCGATTCTGGGTGCGTACCTTGCACTAAGCATTCGATCGCTGGAAAACGACATCTTCGCAACCATCGGTCTCATCATGCTGATTGGTCTGTCCGCGAAGAACGCCATCCTGATCGTGGAATTTGCCGTGGCGAACTACAAGAACGGGCAGAGCATCAGTGAAGCTGCGCTGGGTGCTGCACGGCTTCGTTTCCGACCCATCGTGATGACCGCGTTCGCGTTCATCTTCGGTTGCTTGCCCTTGTGGACAGCATCGGGTTCGGGTGCGGTTTCGCGCCGCATCCTGGGAACCGTGGTGATCGGCGGCATGACGCTGGCGACGATCCTCGGCATCCTGATGGTGCCCGTGACCTTTGCCGTGGTCGAGTACATCTCGCACCGGTTCGGCAAGGGCGGCAAGGGAACCACGATGGATTCAAAGCATGAGCCGGAACACGACACAGAGTTGAAGCCACAGGAAGGTCACGCATGAGCAACTCAAACTTTTCACGAAGGGGTGTGACCACCCTGGGCCTGCTCGCCGTGCTGACGACGGCAGGTTGCAATGTGGGCCCGAAGTACACACGCCCGCAGGTGCCGGCACCACCGGCATTCCGCGGCGCGGACGATGCTGCGATCTCAAGTGATCCCAAGGGATCGCTTGGCGATCAGCAGTGGAGCGCTGTCTTCAAACAGCCGGAACTGCAGGCGCTGATCACCCAGGCGCTTGCGAACAACTACGACCTGAAGATTGCAGCCGAGCGTGTGCTTGAGCAGCAGCAGCAGGTACGCATCAGTCGCGCGTCGCAGTTCCCGACTGTGAACGTAGGCGGTACGGGCCTTGGTGCAACATTGCCCGGATCGTTGTCACAGACATTCGGCACCAATTCGAACGGAACCTCTGACTCGTCAGGCGCCACCACGCTGACGGCGGGTTCCATCAACCTGTCGGCGGCATGGACCCCCGATTTCTGGGGGCTCTACCGCAAACAGACCGAAGCTGCGCGTGACACATTGCTGGCCCAGGAATGGGCTCAGAAGGCCGTACGCCTGTCGCTGGTCCAACAGGTGGCCACAACGTACTTCCAGCTCCGCACACTCGATCTGCAGTTGGAGGTCGCTAAAGAGACACGGGACACGCGGCAGCAGTCGGTGGACCTTACGACGAAGCTGACCAATGGAGGTTCCGCTCCCTTAAGCGATCTGCGGCAGGCGGAACAGTTGCTTTACACCGCAACGTCGCAGATCCCGGTTCTGGAGCAGCAGATCCAGCAGACCGAGAACAGCCTGCAACTCTTACTGGGACAGGCTCCCGGTAAGTTGCAGCACGTGGACCCCAATGCGTTGCAGCCTGCGCCGGAGAACCCGCCGGTCGGTCTGCCATCCCAGCTACTGGAACGTCGCCCAGATATTCAGCAGGCTGAGGCGCAGTTAAAAGCAGCCAACGCGCAGGTCGGCGCGGCGAAGGCACAATTCTTCCCGCAGCTCTCCATCAGCGCCTCGGGTGGTACGGGCGGCAGCGACTTCTCCAATCTGTTTGACCCGAGCAGTCGAACCATCTACGGACTGGGCTCGCTGGCACAACCGATCTTTGCCGGTGGCAAGATCCGAGGTCAGTATGAGCTCACCAAGCGGCAGAAGGACGAGCTGATTGCTACCTATCAGCGCGCAATTCTGACTGGTCTTCGCGATGTTTCCAATGCTCTGGTCGCGGTGAATAAAACACGCGTAACGCGGGAGCAACAGGACAAGCTGGTCTTCGCGGCAAAGGACGCAACGCGCCTGGCACGTCTGCGCTACCAGGGTGGCGCAACCGCCTACCTGGAAGTACTGACAACAGACACGAACCTGTTCAACGCGCAACTGAATCTGATCAGTGCCCAGCAGAACGAAGCGCTGACGCTGGTCCAGCTCTACAGTGCACTCGGCGGTGGATGGCAGTAGAAAGCGACCCGCAGAGACAGAAAGAAGGGGGTGTCAGAGGCCCCGTCTTTGCAGGCGTCTACGCCGGCGGCTGCAGCAGAAACTCGCTTGCCTCAGCCTCAGCGAGGCTCGAATCCTGCGCGATATCGTCTTTTGCTTCGAAGTTGGATAGACCGACCCCGACAAGACGGTAGAGCTGATCCGCAGGCAAGTCGACTCGATCGAGAAGACGCAGGGCGATAGCGGTCAGATCCTCGCACGTTGCAATGGCAGTGCGCGGTGTCAGACTTCGGGTCAGGGAAGTAAACTCCCTGGTCTTGAGCTTGAGCACGATCGTCTTCGCACGACGGGCATTGCTGTTCGAAGCCTTCCATACCTTCTCTGCCAATCGACGCACGTGCCCCACAAGGGCATTCAGCGGCAGATCCTCCGCGAAGGTGTCTTCTGCCGAAACCTGCTTACGCACGCGGTTCGAGACGACCGGATTGTGGTCGATGCCACGCGCCAGTTCGTAGAGGCGCACGCTATAGCTTCCGAAGTGCTCTTGCAACGTGGGCAGGCTCATGGCATAGATATCGCCCACAGTCTTGATGCCTGCCTGCGCCATGCGCGCCTCTGTCACCTTGCCCACGCCGGGAATCCGGCCGACAGGAAGCGCCTGTAGAAAGTTCTGCACCTCGTGCGGCTGAATAACGAATTGCCCATTGGGCTTGCGCCAGTCAGAAGCAATCTTCGCGAGAAACTTGTTTGGCGCGATCCCCGCCGAAGCGGTGAGATGCAGCTCCTCGCGAATCTGCTGACGGATTGTTTTCGCGACTAAGGTCGCCGTTGGAAGGGCAGTCTTGTTCGTCGTGACATCGAGATATGCTTCGTCCAGTGAGAGTGGTTCGATGGCGTCGGTGTGGCGCTCGAAGATGGCGCGCACTGCTTGCGATACTGCCTTGTAGCGAGAGAAGTCGGGCGGTAGAAAGACCGCGCCGGGGCAGAGTCTTTCCGCGCGAACAGCGGGCATTGCGGATCGGATACCGAATCGACGCGCTTCGTAAGAGGCAGCGCAGACCACGGACCGCAGACCTTTCCACGCCACCACGACCGGACGCCCACGCAATGTGGGATCATCGCGCTGTTCCACCGACGCATAGAAGGCATCCATGTCGACATGGACGATCTTGCGCGTACCGGGAGTGCGAACGCCCTCCTGCATCGATTCCGGATCAGGCATTGCGCTGTCCGATGTCTACGGGAATCAGTCCGCGAGGTTCGACCTTGTCAGGACGTAGGAAGCTTTGCGTCAAAACGACGCGCGTCGACTTCGTATCAGCTGACTGTCCCGTAAAACGCATAGCAGACCTCCACACTAGTCTGCCATATTCGCCGTATGTTCGCTTCGCGGCGTCGCGAAGCTTTCAGTGGTGGGCAGTCATCGATCGGAGCGCGTGAGTCCATTTGCTTCTATTCGTGAAGGATCACATTCAGAAGCGTCTTATGGACGGTGATGCGCCCGTCGTAGTCGATGAAGCCCATCTTACGGAACCTGTTCATGAAGAAGCTGACGCGGGAGCGCGTGGTTCCGATCATCTCGGCGAGCGTCTCTTGTGTGATCTGCGGGATGAGCGTCTCCTGATCGTCAGGCTTGCCGAACTCCGCCATGAGCAGCAGGATTCTCGCGAGGCGCTTTTCGCTGGAGTTGAACAGATGATCGACCAGGTCAGCCTGCGTGCGCATGCTCCGCCGCAGGAGCAGGGCAGTGAACATGTCGGAGAGCTGCGACTCTTCCCGCAGGGAGCGGATCATATCCAGTCGCTGGATCTTCATGACAAGGCATGAAGTAATGGCCGTCGCGGTCGCCAGCCTTTGGCCTGGGATCGAAATGATGGACTCTTCGCCGACAAACTCACCGGCGCCGACCAGCGTGATGGTCGCTTCCTTGCCTGCGTTCGAGATGACCGTGATCTTGAACCGGCCCTTTTGGATGTAAAAGACGCAGTTCGCATCATCACCCTGGGTGAAAAGGGCCTGCCCAGCCTTTACCTGGACTAGCTTTCTACCGACTCCTGCAACTGCGAGGAACTGGGCTGGGTCAAACTCCGGAGTCGCCATTGCTGTGCTTTCGTGTCGAGGATTCATCACGAAGGCATATCGTGAACAGATCCCGCAGGAGCTGTTCAGCGCGAGCATTTCACCCATGTGTTGTTTAGGGAGCATAACAGGAAGCCGGCAGACTGAACGTTTGGGTTCAGTCTGCCGGCTCGTTTTTGCTTACTTGGCTTCATCCCACGCGCCGTGAAGCGCGAAGGACTCTACCGCTTCACAGCGGCGCGAGCCCGGGCTGAATGCGTCCCCGGCCTCTGTTCGCTCAACAGCGTCATTGAGTCCGACGCGTTGAAAGGGTACTGACGGATGGAGTGCTGATTGGTCGTGCTCAGAGTCACGTCAACCCGGCGATTGCTGGCGAGAATGATCGTCTTCATGTTCAGGAGCAGACGCTTCTTCGCTTCCTCGCTGAGTTCCGGCGTGCGAAGGATGGCATCCTTCACCTGGCCATCGGTCAGGTTCTGCTGGTCGCCACGCGCCTTGATGTCGATGCTTTCCGCTGCGATGCCGTGTGCGACGAGGTATTCCTTCGTTAGCGCCACTCGCAGTTCCGAGAGCTTCTGGTTGTACTCGGCTGAGCCTCTCGGATCCGCATGGCCCTCAAGAATCAGGTGAGCGGTGGGCTGGGTCTTCAGGTATTGGCTAAAGTCCGCTGCCAGCGAAAGCAACGTACTGTGCTGACTGGCGAGCAGACCACGGCTCGGTTGTGCCACCGTTGGTTCTGCCGTCGGGAAGTAAATGCTGCGGAGCGACAGACGCTCCTCAAGCTTCACGACCGCCTGCGAGCGCTGTGCGCTGAAGTTCATGGAGCAGTCGCTGCTTCCACCGCGTCCGTCCATCACCTGTACGTGAACCGCGTAGGCGTGGTCCATCGTGGGGTCCGTCTGCAACAGAACGGCAGAGTCGGTTCCGCGGATCGCGCCATAGCTGGTCGTCCATGTGTACTGCAGCGGATCGCCATCGGGGTCCGATCCGGTTGCCGTCAGGTGTGCCAACTGCCCTGCCTCAAGCGCATTCTCAGCAATGGAGCAGGAGAGCGAGGGCGAACGGTTCAGCGGAGCGGCAATGACGACTTCTGCAGCGCAGTCCGAAGATCCACCGCGTCCGTCATCCAACTTCAGCTTGACGATGTGGGATCCGACCGGCGCCCCTGTCAGATCCCACTTCACGTCTGCGCCGGTTCCGGTCAACGTGCCATCAGTCGGAGTCCACGCGTACGTCAGGGCGTCATTGTCGGCATCCACACCTTTGGCATGAACTGCCACGATGGCATCCGATCCGCTGTAGAGGAACGACTTGTCGACAGAACATGCCGACAGTGGCGCGCGATTCGGCGGCAGCAGTGCAGCCGGATGGCTGCCGAAACGGAAGACAAGGCCGGCAGAAAGGCGCATGTCATTCTGTGTGCTTCGTACCGCCGTCGTGGTGTTCGCGAAGCGCGTCATCAGGTATTCCGCCTGCACCGCGCGTATCGCCAGATGTCTGGACACATTGACGTCGAGACCACCGCCTGCTGTCATCGCAAACGAACCCTGTTCCGGCAGAGGGGTGCATGCAGTCGTGCAGTTCTTCAGTGTGACCGCAGTGGCATAGGCCCCGCCGCCAAGCACCTGGACGAAGGGTGTGAAGTGCTTCGCACGGAAAGAGAAGCGTGGTCCGAAAAGCATGCTGTAGACCGAGCCCGACGAGTCGGCGATGCGCGTGGGGATGGCGCCCGGACCCGAGAGCCGAAGTTCAGAATCAGCGTATCCACTGAAGTCAGTCACAAGGCCGAAGTGGCGAGTGAAGTTATAGGCCAGAGAGGTGGATCCGCCGTTCAGGGTGACCAGGCGGTTCCCGTCTGCCAGGGTGGGCACGGCCCGCAGGTAGGAGTAGCCAACAAATAGCTCGGACTTGGGGTAGTCCTTCTTTTCTTCCATGCGTGTCTGTGCCGATAAGCAGGCGGGTACGGCGAGAACGGTGGCGATAGCTACGCCTGCCGAGAAGTGGAATTTGCGAGTCATGCTGAGTCTCCTGGACTGCACATTGCAACGGTCACGAACGGTTCACTGCTTGGTTTCTAGGGGCGGACTAACGGCCAGAGGAGAGGCTGCCGAAGTGGCCAGCCTCTGTTCTGGATCGTTATTGAGCAGGGACGTTGATGACGGTGTTGACAAGGGTGACTGGTCCAGTAAGTACCAGCGCTCTGCCGTTGATGGTGGTGACTGCTGCGACTCCAGCGGTCGAGACCGAGATGCCGGCCTGTGAGATCACAGTGCCAGTCATCGTGCCTCCGCCTACGATGCCGTTGATGGTTGCTGCTGTTCCCACCTGCCAGAAGACGTTCTTTGCCTGCGCTCCATTTACCAGCAGGACACTTTGGGGTCCACCGGGAGTACCAACGGTCAAGGTAGTCGACATCTGGAAGACCCAGAACGCATTCGGATCGCCTTGTGCATCGAGCGTCAGGTTGCCCTGCGTGATGCCGTAGCTGCCGGGTGCGGACTTGTAGATACCGGGAGCCAGGACACGATTGCCTAACTCGCCAGCTGATCCACCACCACAACCAGCGCAGACCGAGACGTCCAGTCCATTTGGGAAGGCGACAAGTGCGGCATACGCTGTTCCGGCATCCTGAGAGGCCTGAAGTGCGATGGCTGCAGTCGCTGCCGTTCCTTCGTTGGGACATCCAACCGTCGGTGGGGGCGCGGCTGTGTCAATGGTTCCGTTGACCAGGCCGACGTTGAGAGGAGTTTCCGTGTATACGCAGTTGGGCGTGTTGTCATGGAAGCCTGTGATCAGCGTGGAGACACCGGTTGTACCAATGTTGCCGTTGATGATCGTCAAGGTTCCCTGGTTCGTCATGCCGGCACCGCCTCCGAAGCCGCCGAAGAGTGATGCTGTTCCGAGGTTCACTGGAGGAGGCACGATGACCGCGCCGGTTGAGAAGGTCCATGGGTTTGGAACCATTCCCGCACCCAGCGGATTACCCGCAAGATCGGTCGCACCCGTTGTCACCGTGGCGACGTAGGAAGTACCGGCAGTCAGCGGCGCAGAAGGTGTCAGTGTCGCGATGAGCGTAAGTGGGTTGTAAGTTACGGTGCCAGCGACGTTCACTCCGCCGCCTGTAGCGACTGTGAAGGTCGCCGTAGTGAGCGTGAGCGGATCCATTGCTTCGCTGAATGTCGCGCTCACGGTCTGAGACAAAGGAACAGCAGTTGCGCTATTCGTCGGGCTCGTGAGTGTGACGGTGGGAGACGTTGTGTCAGGCGCTGCGCCTGTGGTGAATGTCCAGACGTAGTCAGCGGCCAGTGTGTTTCCAGCAAGATCGGTAACACCCATCGTGATCGTGGCGGTAAAGAGAGTTCCAGATGAAAGTGATGCTGTTGGCTTGAATGTGGCTGTGTTACCGACTGCGGCGTAAGTTACCAACCCCGCTACTGGCGTGGCGCCAGGACCAGTGACGGTGAACGTCGTGGCAGTGATCTTCGTCGGATCCATTGCTTCGCTGAACGCTGCGCTAATGGCCTGGTTAATTGGCACATTCGTCGCATTGGTCGCTGGGATGGTAGAGATTACGGTCGGCTTGGTGGTGTCGACTGCAGCGCCTGTTGTGAACGTCCAGACGTACTTGCTTGCGAGTGGCACGCCCAGGAGATCCTGTGCGCCGGTGGTGATGGTGCCTACATAGGTTGTCGCTGGGATAAGTGCAACAGTCGGGACAAAGACCGCGGTTGATCCGGCTGCGACATATGTCACCGCACCGGCCACCGCAATGCCGCCTGGCGACGTCAGTGTGAACGTGGTGCCGCTGATCGTTGCAGGATTCATCGCTTCACTGAAGCTGGCAGTTATTCTCTGATTTACGGCAACGCCTGCGGCGTTATTTGCGGGGCTTGTCGAGATGACCGTTGGTGGCGTGGGGGCAGGTACTGTGCGGAAGACCCACACGTAGTTGCTTGCGAGTCCCGTGCCGGTGGTGTCCTGCGCGCCGGTGGTGATGGTTGCCACGTACGTCGTGCTTGGAAGCAACGCTCCAGCCGGTACAAATGTCGCGATGCTCGTACCAGTCGCATACGATACCGTTCCGTTGACAACTGTTCCCAGCGGGCCAGAGAGCTTGAAGGTATTGGCATTCAGCGTCGACGGATTCATCGATTTGCTGAACATCGCGCTCAGGGACTGCGCTAGTGGCACGCCGGTTGCGTTGTTGAGGGGAACCGTGGAGACAACGATCGGTCCTGCAGCAGGAGCAGTTGTTGTGAATGACCAGACGTACGCGCCGGCGAGCGGTATTCCAGCCGCCGATTGCGCTGCCGTGGTGATCCTGGCTACGTAGGTCGTGCCAGTGTTGAGAGCGACTGCTGGCGTGAAGGTCGCGACAGTCCCTGCGTACGACACTGTGCCAGTGACAGCGAGTCCACCGGCCGTAACCTGGAAGCTCGAAGCATTCACCGTGGCAGCATTCATCGCAGTGCTGAACGTTGCGGTCAAGACGGATGCGGTGCTCACACCGGTCGCATTGTTCGCGGGCGTGGTGGCAGTTACCGTCGGGACGACCTGAGCCGCTGTCGCGGCAGTCGTGAATGTCCAGACATAATTCGCGAGCAACGAGTTCACCGGCGATGCGGTATCTGTGGCTGCCGTGGTGATCGTTACGGTATAAGTTGTGCCGGTCAGCAAACTAGCTGACGGAACGAAAGTTGCCACAGATGTAGCGGATGCATACGACACAGTGCCGGGGACGAGCGCTCCACCGGGACCTGCCAGAAAGAAGGAGGCTCCGTTGATCGATGCGGGAGTCATCGCTTTGCTGAAAGTTGCGGTGACTTGGGAACTGACGGCAACACCGGTTGCGCCTTGCGCTGGGGACGTTGAGGTCACAGTCGGGCGAGTTGTGTCCGGGACGTTGACAGTTTCCTGTCCACAACCCGCAACAAACAACATCAGAACCAGTGCTGCAACCAAGGCAATACTCTTGCTACATTTCCGCATGATGACCTCGAACGTCCGAAGCTGCTCAGGAGATATTTCCTCCCGTCGCATGGGGGACCGCTCTTACCTACCTAAAAAACTAGGGGAGCCATCAAATGCGATATGTGCAATATTGCTCACTCTTTTTACGGTTCACAAAAGGGTTATGTGAAATGCCGGGAATTCTGAAATATTCTCCGCGAACCTGACTCTAAGGTTGTAGATAATTCGTCAAAAATGCAGGGAAGTAAGGCTGGAAATAACTTAGAAAAGCCCGTTAATAAAGGGAAATCGCAGACAACCTATTTGGAATTCATGGTCCAGGGCGCTTTGGTGGGACTCACGGCTGCCGGCTGGTGTGCACCGCTGGAATCACGTGCAAAGGCTGTGGGGCCCTCAACGACCATGATCGTTTTCAGGTGGTGCTGGCCGGTCAGCGGCCGCCCTCTCGTGACGCAAACCCGGAGACTTGCGACGACACGTGGCCACCGGAAAATTTGATCGTGTGTCATTGCGAAGGTTCAGAAGTTGACCACAACTTCGATGAACCGGCCCCTTGTCGACTTGCGCGCCACGGGATGACTCAGCCTGTCCCGTAAGCAGTGCGATGGTGTGCTCAAACCCGATGCGCGCAATGCGGAGGTTCGTACCCTCTCATCAGTTCCAGGTAGTTCTGATACGTCTGATCATAGAGATCGAGCCGTGAGTCCTGTCTTCGCAAACCGGCAAGAGGTGAGGGAAGGACTCGACTGCTTCCTCCATGGTCACGACGCCTGATCGACTCCTCCGCTTCGTCTGTCACTTCAACGGGGGGCCGACGGAAGCTGAATGAACACCTCGTCGCCGTACCGCCTCACTTCGTAGCGGGGCAGGTCCGGGTCGGCCGCGTTGTCCGACTTGCCGGTGGTGACATCCCAGCTCCACGCGTGGTACGGACAGATCACGCGGCAGCCTTCCATCTGGCCGGCGGAGAGAGGTGCAGCCTGGTGCGGGCAGCGGTTGTCGAAGGCGACAAGTTCGCCGCGCTCCAGTTGCGCGACGCAGATCTCGAAATTGTTTCCGCCGCGGAAGGACTTCAATTCGCCGGTGGACGGCAGATCTTCCGCAGCACAAAGCTTTACGATCAAGAAGTGACCTCAGGCATTCTGATGCTGGTAATGGATAATCGGCCTTGACAAGCCTTTCGGAGAACGCCTAGTTTGGCGGCGTAGTAAGCGGTAACGCGGGAGCAGTGCTTGAGTAAGAACAACATGGCAAAGGCGATCCTCACGGACGCGCAATTCTGGATTCCCGTCGTTGTACTCGGCCTCGGTATTGCGTTGCTCATCGTGCTTCACTAATCTTCTCAGGCGAACGGGCAAAGACGCTGGCGACCAAGTCTTCATCTTCGAAAACAAATTCTCTGCATGGTCTGGGCGTTCTCTGCGGCCTGACGGCAGGTGTGTGGCTTGGTGCGGCGGAAGCGCCTACCAAGCTGGTTACGGCGGGCTTCTCGCCCTTCGCCATCTCGCTCTGCATGGTGGCCGGCGTCTTCACCGCGCGGTGGACCTTCCCAACCCTGCTGAAGGGGACGAGCTACGTCTTCCGTGATCTGATGGCGCGCAAGCACCTGCTGGTTTGGGCGCTGCTGGCAGGAGCGCTGTGGGCTGTGGCGAACACGCTTACCGTCTTTGCGATTCGCGACGTCGGTTTGGCCATCGCCTTTCCGATGTGGAATACCAATTCCCTCATCGGCCTGCTGTGGGGGCGCCTGCTCTTCCGCGAGCTGCAGGGCGCCGACGGCAAAACGATCACCAAGGTCGTACTTGGTGGAACCTGCATCGTTGTGGCCGCGATCATGCTTGGCTTCAGCACCATCCACGGCGGCGTAACGGCGACAGGGCACAACGCGCTCGGCGGCGTGCTCGCGGCCATTGGCGCCAGCTTTATGTGGGGCACCATGTATGTGCCGTATCGCAAGGCGTATCTGAGCGGCATGAATCCGCTGTCCTTTGTGACGGCTTTCACCGTGGGCGAACTACTCACGGTCTTCCTGCTCACCTGGACGCTGGATGGCGGTCGACATTCCTCTGCCTTCCAACTGGCGCACAGCAGTTCCATGGTGTTCTGGCTGTTCCTTGGCGGGTTCGTCTGGGTCATCGGCGATCTGTTCCAACAGTTTGCGACGAAGTATGTCGGCATCGGCCGCGGCATCCCGTTGTCGAATACGAATCAGCTCTGGGGGCTGGCGTGGGGCGCGCTGGTCTTTGGCGAACTTGCTCACGCGGATCTGCAGCACAAGCTGCTGGTTGCCGGCGGATCCGTGATCATGATCCTTGGTGCGCTCTTTATCAGCACGGCCAAGGCGTCGGTCAATGAACACTCGTCGCGCAATCGCGCACTGGAACGCGAGTGCTCGCGCTACGGCCTGGACTATCGCGAGACGCTGCTGGCGCAGGCCGGTGATGAATTCGGAGATCGCTCGGAGCGCAAACGCTGGTGGGACTATGCCATCGTGATCGTTGCCACGGGGTTCTTTATCTTCCTTGGGTCGCGAGCGGTCGTGCCTCCCTTTGCCATGAACTACCGCTGGATCGCCATCCTGGTGGCCATCCTGTTCGGCAGCCTTGGCTATGCCACCTATCGGCTGCATCGTCAGACGCGCTTCTCGTAATGGCGTCTGACGGGGCTGCGGCAGGAAGATAGACTGGCAGCATCGCACTCGTACCAGGAGAGCATGTGGCTGTCCGGCTCAAAGATATCGCTCGCGATCTGAACGTTTCCACCGTCACGGTGTCGAAGGTACTGCGCGGTAATTCCGACATCAGTGAGAAGACCCGCGCGCGCGTGCTCAAGCGCATGGCGGAATTGAAGTATCAGCCCAACATGCTTGCCCGTGGACTCGCAAGCGGCAAGACGTTCACCGTGGGTCTCGTGGTGCCGGATCTCGTCCACCCCTTCTTCGCGGAGTTCGCCAAGTCGCTCTCCGGCGTGCTGCGCGCCAGCCAGCGGGCGTTGTTGATCGCATCCTCGGAAGAGAGTCCGGAGATTGAACAGCAGGAGATTCGCACGCTGATGAGCCGCGGCGTGGATGTTCTGCTGATTGCGTCATGCCAGCCAAAGCTCAAGAGCTTCTACGAACTTGGCGACGAGCGCACGCCCTACCTGTTGATCGACCGCAACTTTCCGTACCTGGCCGCGCACTTTGTAGGGTCGGACGACTACAAGGCCGGATGCATGGCCACGCAGCACCTCATCGACATTGGCCGTCACCGGATCGCCCATATCGGCGGCCGCGATATGAGTCCATCGCTGGAACGCATGCGCGGCTATCGGGACACGTTGGCGAAGAGCGGCTTGCCAGTCGACGAAAGCATTATTCTGACGCTGGAACGGTTCGAAGAGACTGGCGACAGCCAGGGTCATGCCGCTATGCAGCAGCTGTTGAAGGCGCAGCCTCGTCCGGATGCCGTGTTTTGCTACAACGATCTGACGGCCATTGGTGCTATGGAGGCCGCGCGTGAGGCTGGTCTTCAGATTCCGCAGGATGTCGCCTTCGTCGGCTGCGGCAACATGCGGTACGCCACCTACCTGAAGACGCCACTCAGCTCAATCGACCACGATACGCAGCAGCTTGGCGCCCGGGCAGGTGAGTTGGCTCTGCAACTCGTTGCGAATCCAGAACTTGCGGCAAGCAGCGTTTTGCTGGAGCCGCGGCTGATTCAGCGTGAATCTACTGTCCTTTCGTAGAGAAAAACCTCGCCTAAATAATTTGTGGAAATGCTTGCGAATGATTCTTCAGTCTGCGTATAGTTACCGCTAACTAAGCCACCCGGGTGACGCCGCCCCGCCGGGGCATTGAAGGAGTTTCGCCATGAGCACAGCAGTTGCGACGCCGGCACATAACCCTCTCGGGGATATGGATGAGTGGGATGAGTTTCTGGAAGGTCGTTACAAGGAAGGCAAGACCGAGACGGAGTTCCGCCAGTACGACGCTGAGGCGAACCCCGGTGTGGCCGAGTTCTATCGCCTGAACCACCAGTTCCAGACGCATGAGTACGTCCTAGGCAAGGAGAAGGAATACTTCGGCCTGAAGCGCGGGATGAAAAGCATCTGGGAAGCCGCAGAGTTCCTCAATACCCTCGTCGATGACAGCGATCCCGATACGGATCTCACGCAGATGGAGCACCTGCTGCAGACCTCCGAAGCCATGCGCGCGAACAACGAGCCGCGCTGGATGGTCGCAACGGGTTTCGTGCATGACCTGGGCAAGTGTCTCTGCCTTTACGGTGAACCGCAGTGGGGCGTTGTGGGCGACACCTTTCCGACTGGCTGCGCGTATTCCGACCAGGTGGTCTTCCCGGAGTACTTCAAGGCCAACCCGGACTACAACAACCCGGTGTTCCAGACGAAGTACGGCATCTACGAGCCGAACTGCGGTCTGGACAAGGTCAAGATGAGCTTCGGCCATGACGGCTACATTTACGAAGTCATGAAGAATTACCTGCCGATGGAAGCGCTCTACATGCTGCGTTACCACTCGTTCTACGCGTGGCACCGCCACGGAGCGTATGACCATCTGTGCAACGAGCAGGACCGTGCCATGCTGCCGTCCGTGCTCAAGTTCAACCCGTACGACCTGTACTCGAAGGGCCACACCAAGCCGAACCTGGCCGAACTGAAGCCGTACTACGACGATCTGTTCGCGGAGTTCTTCCCGGAGAAGCTCGCCTGGTAAGTACGGTCGGTACGCATCGCCGGAAGCCCCGATTTTTGTCGGGGCTTTTTGGCGCCCGATGTTCCCAGCGATGACAGTCATCTTTTAACCTTGGCCGTGCAGACTAGCGCGTGGAGCAGCTCGTTCGCTCCGCGTTCTCCCAATTCGCAGTAGAAGGACAAGTTCCCGTGAAGCTATTCGCACTTGCAGTAATGGCCGTGGCCGCAGCATTACCCGCACAAAGCAAGCAGGACGCCGCGCAGCAGGACAAGACGCTCAAGCTGAATCAGATCCAGGTCATCGGATCGCACAACAGCTACAACCTGGGCTTTGCTCCGAGTGAAGCTGCGTACCTCAAGTCCGTGAAGCCGAAGTCGTACGAGTCGCTGGAATACTCGCACAAGTCGCTTGCCAATCAACTGGACGGTGGTGTGCGCCAGCTCGAGATCGATGTCTTCCCGGATCCGCAGGGTGGTCGCTTCGCACATCCCAGCATCCTTCGCATCACCAAGGAAAAGGGACTGCCGGAAGATCCGTACTTCGACCCGAAGCACGAGATGGAGAAGCCCGGCATCAAGGTGATCCATGTGCAGGATCTGAATCAGCGGTCTTCCTGCCCGCTCTTCACGGAGTGCCTGAAGCAAGTGCGTGACTGGTCCAAGGCGCACCCGAACCATGTGCCGTTGTTTCTGTTGATTGAGAATAAGAGCGGCAAGAGCAACATGCCCGGCGGCGTGGATGTTCCGCTTTGGACGAAGACTGAGTTCGACGCGCTCGACAAGGAAATTCGTTCTGTCTTCTCCGATAAGGAGATGATCCTTCCGGACCAGGTGCGAGGCTCCTATCCCACGCTGCGCGAAGCTGTTCTCGCCGGCCATTGGCCCACATTGGCTGAGTCGCGCGGCAAGGTCATCTTCCTGATGGATCAACGCAACGCGAGCCCGGTCTACCTGGAAGGCCATCCCAACCTCAAGGGTCGCGTGCTGTTTACCCACGCCATTCCCAGCGAGCCCGATGCCGCTTTTGTGGAGATGAACGGCGGTACACAGGCAGAGATCGATGCTGTCATTAAGCAGGGCTTCATCGTGCGCACACGCACAGACGAAGGGACGGTTGCTGCGCGTGACAACAACACCACCCGCCGTGATGAAGTTCTGAGCAGCGGTGCCACCATGATCAGCACGGACTATCCGCTCTCCGAGCCATCCGTTTGGAGTGGATATTCCGTCGGATTCCCGGACGGCATGCCCGTTCGCTGCAATCCCATCAGTGCGCCTAAGACGTGCAAGGAAGACCTGCTTGAGCCCGGTGCGAAGAGTGCCGGCAAGCCATCGGTACAGCATCACCCGTAACAATCCTGTAGATTCGTCCTGCTCTGTCCGCGAGGGTGGAGCAGGGCGCAGTCTTGCCCGTGAGGCACCTGATGAAGAAAGCTCTTTGCCTTTTGTTGCTCGTGCTCAGCGCACGCGGCGCAGCCGTTGCTGTCACAGCACAGCGTGACGCTGTCTCGTATGTGAATCCCTTGATCGGGACACAGAAGAGCGCCATCGGCTACGGCGCAACGATGCCTTTTGTGACGGCACCCTTCGGCATGACCAGCTGGGTCGCGCAGACCCGGCAGAACAAGATCAGCATCACGTCGTATAACTACGACGATAAGACCATCAGCGGCTTCATCGGCACACACCAGCCCGCCGTGTGGATGGGCGACTATGGCTACGTCACCATCGTGCCGCAGTCCGGTGCACTTCGCACCAGGCCGGAAGAGCGCGCCGTCGCCTTTCGCCACGAAGACGAGACAGCCCGGCCGGACTACTACGCCGTCACGCTTGCTTCGTCCCTGCATGCGGAGATGACGGGCAGCGACCGCGCCGCATTAATGCGCTTTCGCTTTCCGAAGACGGGCGTTGCGCGAATTCTCGTCGAAGCTTCACGGCCCGGAATCAACGGCTCTGCCAAAGTCGACTTACAGAAGCATGAGATCACGGGCTACAACCCGCATCGCATGGATGCGCACCTGGGGCCGGACAAGGGCGCAGCCGCGCTGCCGTCGTTCAAGGGGTACTTCGTTGTGCAGTTCCGTGAGGTGCCGCGCGCAGGCAAGACCTACGGCGAGAACGACTCCAACGCCTACCGTGGCGCGTACGTCGAGTTCGCACCCAGGTCGGAAGTTGAGATGCGGGTCGGCACCTCGTTCCTGAGCATCGACCAGGCCCGCGAAAATCTGCAGCGCGAGATCCCCACGTGGGACTTCGACGCAACGCAGCGCAAGCTGCGTGCGCAGTGGAATGACAAGCTGCAACGTCTGCAGGTGACGGCGAGTGACAGCGACAAGACCATGCTCTACACCGCGATGTACCACGCTCTGCTGTACCCGCGGCAGTTCTCAGAGTATGGCCGTTACTACAGCGCCTTCGACGACACGATTCATACCGGCGAGAGCTATACCGCCTACTCCATCTGGGACACCTTCCGTGCCGAGAACAGCCTGATCACGCTTCTCGCGCCGGAGCGTGTGGACGGGATGATCACCGCGCTGCTGCAGAACTTCAAAGAAGGCGGATGGATGCCGAAGTGGCCGAACCCGGGCTACACCAACATCATGATCGGCACACATGCTGACTCGCTTGTGGCAGAAGCCATCCGCAAAGGCTTCCACGGCTTCGATCGTGAACTGGCGTGGAAGGCGGTCTATAAAGATGCTATGTCTCCTCCCGATGGCGATACCACGCGCCGCTGGCTGGACAGGGAAGAGCACACGCCTTACGAAGCGCGTGCGGGCCTGACGTACTACAAGACGCTCGGCTACATCCCCACGGACAAGACAGACGAAGCCGCCAGCCGCACGCTGGAGGACAGCTATGACGACTGGTGCGTGGCGCAGGTGGCGCATGCACTCGGCAAGACCGACGACTACAAGTTCTTCCTGCATCGGTCGCTCAACGGCGAGCACCTCTTCAACCCTGCGCTTTCCTTAATGAATGCTCGCACCAGCGATGGCAAGTGGGCACCCATCGGCGGCAGCGAGGACACGAACGAGAATCGCTCCGTATCGGGTTGGACCGAGGGCGATGCGTGGGTCTACACCTTCAGCATGTTTCACGATCAGGCCGGTCTGATGCGCCTGATGGGTGGCCCGCAGAAGTACGCATCGCAACTCGACAAGCACTTCGAGGGTGGCCACAACGTTCACAAGAACGAGCCAAGTCACCACTACGGCTACTTGTATGACTTCGCAGGCCAGCCCTGGAAGACACAGGCCATGGTGCGCGAGATCGCCGCGAAGGAATACAGCAGCGGACCCGGTGGTCTGGATGGTGACGATGACTGCGGCCAGATGTCCGCGTGGCTACTCTTCACATCCTTCGGCTTCTATCCCGTGAACCCGGCAAGCGGCGACTACATGATTGGTTCGCCGATCTATCCGCACATAAGCCTGAGGCTGGCGAACGGCAAGACCTTCACCGTCACCGCTCAGAACAACTCAAAGACGAACGTCTATATCAAGTCCGCCTCATTGAACGGCACGTCGCTGGAGAAGCCGGTTCTCACCTGGGAGCAAATCCAGGCGGGAGGCACGCTGCATTTCGTCATGGGCGCACGGCCATCGCAGTGGGGCAACAACTATCGTCCTAGAGTCGTTGAGTAGAGGGCATTCGCTCAGCGGCGGACGTGCAGCATCTACCAGACGGTCACGGCCTGCAGCGATGGGGCGCCGGTCTTGCCATCGACAACGCTGATTTTCAGCACGGCTTCCATATTCTGATCGCCGATGGGCTTGCCCAACCGTTTTTCCAGCTCCGCCATGTACTGCGGGTCCGTCAGGAACTCTGCGGCTGCCTCGGTCCCATTGCGGCCGAGACCAGCAACCACCACGATCAGGCTGCCGGTGGTCTTATCCCGGAAGCGGCCCAGAAGGGCATAGTCATCGGACGCGGCATACGGCAGAGTATGGTCGCGCTGCCAATGCTGTTGCGGATCCGACGAACTCAGGATGGCCGGTGTGGTTGGGACATCCAGTCGATAGTGCGTGTCCTGAAGCAGGCGCCTGGTCCATGGGTTGTTGTAAGCGCCGATCAGGATGACGGAACGGTCGCGCAGTTCACTCAGAGTGGTCGTGTTCGCCGGCTGCATCTGGTAGCTGCTGCCATTCTTCTGCAGCAGTCCGCTCATTCGCGCGGTTGCCGCGGCGACCTGGACTGAGACAAAGGGGTACTCGGCTTCTTTCGTGGCAGTTTCCGTGCCGGAGTATGGATTCGGCGAGTACACGACCACCCCCGGCACGAGCAGGGGTGTCCCGCGATCATGCAGCACTGGTGACCAGAAACGATCCACCGCAGAGGTTCGCGCAGCCTGAACGCGACGGCTGACCATGGCCAGGCCGAGTCCCAAGCCGATCACCGTAAGTAATACATAGAGCGGCAGCGACCGCCGCCACTGTGCGGATGACGCCACGAGAGCTGCGGCGGGTAACGTCAGGGCAGGGTACGGCGGTGTCGTCACCGTGCCAAACGTTGGTATAACGTCGGCCTCAGCAATGGGAACCGCCTCGATCGCGCGGTGAAACTCCGGAACGTAGCACCCGTGCGGGATGGTGATCTCAAGCGCGGCGTCTTCGTGGTCGTGGAAATAAGTCGCCAGGCGCTTGCGGACTTCACCCGCCGTATACCGCACGACCGTGTCGTTATTGGTGTCGTAGTCACTTGGACGGCCGAAGACCTCGATGCCGATCGTCCGTTCCTTGATCTGAGGACCGTGACCCTCCAGCGTCTGTGCGACGACGTAACGGAGGAAGGCGGGATACCGCTTGCTGTTGGAAAACTGGGGGCTGTGCAGTACGCCTTCCAACTCGGCCCAGACGAATTTATGGTCTGCGTCCGTCTCCGGCGCCCAAAGTTCGCGATCTGTCTTCTGTATGACCATCGGCGGGCACCATCATAGCCAAAGCGGCAGGCGTTTGCACATGACCGTTCTGTGCGCGAGCAGAGTAGATCAACCCCGCGACGTGTCAAAGCGGGACAAACGGTGAGTCACTTGCCCCCTCACTGTGCCGGAGCAGAGGGTGTTTGGCGTAATGGACAGGCTTACTCGTACGTTTTGTACGCCTTCCGCGAAGTGCCACCCGCCTGCCAGTAACCCCGACCGTTGCGCAAATTTTGCAGTGATGGCGCTCTGGCGGGCGAACCGATTGCCTTTGGAGAGCCAACCATGAAGATCAACAGAATCCTGGGGACAGCATCTGCCCTGGTGCTTTGCGCGACCGCCGGCGGGGCCGCGTCCGCACAGCTTAGTACCGCGACCATGTTCGGCGTTGTCCGCGACGCTTCCGGCGCCGCGATCCCGAACGCCAGCATCACCCTCACGCAGACGGAAACGAACTTCAGCAGCAAGATCACTGCCAAGGAAGACGGCAGCTATCACGTAGAGTTTTTGCCGGTTGGACCCTACAAGATCACCGTCAGTTCGGCCGGCTTCAAAACACTGGAGCGCTCCGGGGTCGTTCTCTCCGTCATGCAGAACGCAGAGGTGAACCTGGCCCTCGAGATTGGCGGCGCCGCGGACACCGTCAACGTCAGCAGCGACGTCCCCCTGATCAACATTGGCAACTCCACTCTGGGCAACACGGTCGACAACGTCGAGATCGACAATCTGCCCCTGATCAACCGGGACGTGACCCGCCTTTTGCAACTGGTACCTGGTGTTCAGAGCGTGCAGACGTCCAACAGCCTCGGATTCCAGGAACTGCACGTGCTCGTCAATGGCGCAGCGGACAGCCTGGTGGGGCAGACCTCGTACTACCTGGACGGCGGTCTGAACATGACCGGCCTGCGCAACAGCGGCAACGCGGTGCCGAACCCGGATGCCGTCAGCCAGTTCAACGTGGTGACGAACAACTACAGTGCCCAGCTCGGCAAGTATTCGTCTGCCGTGGTCAGCGTTATCACCAAGAGCGGTACGAACAAGTTCCACGGATCGGCCTTCGAGTTCTACCGGTCGCGTAACTTTAACGCGACGACCCACCTTCAGGGCAGCAAGAACCCTTACAACCAGCACCGCTTCGGCGGAACGGTGGGCGGCCCCATCCGGCATGACAAGGACTTCTTCTTCGCCAGCGCCGCAGCATTCCGTTTCATCCAGTACGGCAACTACAGTGGCAGCCTGCCCAGCCTGGCGCAACAGGCTGGCAACTTCTCTGAGAACACCCCGACGGCTGCCGAGCAGGCCAACTGCAAAGCGACGCCAACGGCAGCAGCCAACACGGCGGTACACTTCCTGGTCTGCAACCCGGCGACTGGCCTCCCGTATGCGAACAACACGTTACCCACGGTAGACCCCACCGCCGTCAATATCCTCAAGTACATCCGCGCAAATCTGCCCACCCAGCAGCCCGCGCAGTTTGGCGACACCCAGTACACCTACCGGACACGTTCTCCGCTGCCGGAGCAGAACAACGAATACCTGATCAAGACCGATCACCAGATCGCGGCAAAGCACCGTCTGACGCTGAGCTACTTCATGCTGGACTACAAGGTTCGCAGCGTTCCAAGCACCTTTACGCAGGCCTGGTCCTATTCCGACTACGCGAACAAGCAGCAGAACGCGAATGTTGGCGAAACCTGGACGGTAAGCGACCGTACCGTGAACCAGTTCTTCGTCGGCTACACGCGCCAGAACGGCGGCCGCAACCCGGTTCCGGGCAACAGCACCCTGGCCGACTTCGGCTCAGACTTCGGAGTCGTTGGCACGCCCTCGCGCGGCCAGATCGCCGTCGGCGGCGTAGAGGCTTTCACCCTCGGCCAGGCCATCACCGGTCCCAAAGCGGGTTCTAACGTCTACAACGTGCGCGACGTGCTGGCGACAACCCGCGGTAAGCACTCTCTCTACGTCGGTGGTGAGGCAGGTCTGGAGAAAGACTTCCAGCTCACCTCGTTGTCCAACTACGGTGTTTTCACCTTCTCCACCACAAACGGCGCTTCCGGCGCTCGCACCACCAATGGTCTGTCGGACTTTCTGGCGGGCGTCCCTGCCACTATGGCCCAGGACACGGGCCTATATGCGAACGCAAGCTACTTCAACTACGGCGTCTTTGCGCAGGATGACTGGCGGATCCTCAGCAACCTTACGCTGAACCTCGGACTTCGGTATGACTGGCAGCAGGCACCGACCGAGCCCCTGTCACGCCAGACAAACTTCGTTCCCGGCGCGCAGTCGCATGCGTTCCCCAACGTGAACATCGTCGGCAAGACAGGCCCGCAGCTCGCACCCGTTGGCCTTCAGTTTCCGGGTGACCCGGGCGTGCCGCGCGGTGGCGTCTTCACACCGAAGAATCACTTCTCGCCGCGCTTCGGCTTTGCCTACGATCCGGGCGGCAGAGGGACGACGGTCTTCCACGGCGCCGCAGGCCTCTTCTTCGGCGGGATATCAGGCAACGAGTGGGAGTTCCCATCCAACTTTGCGCCGTACGCCGTCCGCAACACCTACAACAAGGTCGTCTCGCTCACGCACCCCTATCAGGGCGATCCCACGGAGTTCCCGACGGGAACCAATCCCTATCCAGCACTCAGCTACAAGGGAGATGGCAACGTAACCTTCCTGCCGCTGAACCAGGTCGTGGCCTTCGACCCCAACTACAAGTGGCCATACTCCATCCAGATCAACGCAGGCTTCCAGCACCAGCTGACCAAGGGACTCGCGATCAGCGCGTACTACGTCGGATCGTTGAACCGCAAGCTGCCGCTCTATAACGACATCAACGGTCCACAGTTCAACATCACGGCTGCGGGGACCAGCGGTGCCAGTTGCACGGATCTCACCAAGGCCTGCGGCTACGCCAACAACAGCAACACGGTCAACAACCGCCGTCCGCTGAACTCGCAGTTCGGGGCCTCCGCTGCGAATCCGCTATACAGCCAGGTCTACATCATCCGGTCGAACCAGAATTCCAACTACAACGGCCTGCAGGTAACAGTCGAACAGCGCCTGACCCACCGTGTCAGCGCACGCGGCTACTACTCCTGGAGCAAGACGCTGCAGAGCAATAACCTCAACAACCAGGGCGGCATGAACGGCGTCTTCGTCGACAACAACTATCCCCAGCTCGAGGCCCGTCAGCGTTCCGATCAGGATCGTCGCCACATGATGACGGCCACCATCGTCTGGAAGCCTGACTACTTCGACAACTTCAACCATGCCGTCCGTTACTTCGCCAACGGCTGGACGATCACCGCCATCTGGACTGCAAACAGCGGCCAGCCCTTCACCATCACCACCGGCGTGGACAACTACTTCTCCGGCAACGGCAACAACCGTGTCAGCGTCGTCCCGGGCAAGACACCCCGCGTCCTGGACAACAATGGTTCGCGCGCAACCGCCATGAACCAGTGGTTCGATACCTCGGCCTTCTGCCGTCCCGGTGTGGACGCAGGTTGCCCCGGTGTCGGCCCGCTTGGCCTCCTCGGCAACTTCCGCGCATCCACGCTCGACAGCCCCGGCTACCGCAACATCGACGCCTCCATCTTCAAGGACTTCCCGCTCCATGGCGAAGGGCTCAAGTTCCAGATCCGTGGAGAATCCACCAACGTCTTCAACCTCACCAACCTCGGCCAGCCTACCTCCGTTGCCAACAACACCAACTACGGCAAGGTCACCAGCACGTCTGGTAATAACCGCATCATCCAGGTGGGCGGCCGCATTTTGTTCTAAATTGGACCGTCTTCTACCAACGGCAGCGAAGTACCATGGCTTCGCTGCCGGTTTTGCCTTAGCGTGGTTGGCAAAACTCTGCGAGTGACGATGAAGAGGCTGGGCAGCGGTACTCCCGGCCTTTTGCTGACTGCCGAATATGGAGATTGCTCTTGGCGAATGTGGTGAACGGAAAGATCTTCTACGGCTGGTGGATCGTCGTTGCGGCGTTTCTCAATCTGTTTTTGGCTGTGGGTGTCATCTTCTACGGCTTCCCAGTCTTCTATCCTGCGTTTGTCTCGGCGCTCGGCTTCAACCGCGGACAGGTCACGCAGGGGTTTCTGCTTGGATTCCTCATCGTCGGTCTGCCCTTTGGTCTGCTCACCGGCATTCTGATCGACCGTATCGGGGCTCGCGCCGTCATTCTCTCCGGTGTAGGCCTCATCGGCTTTCCACTCATCGCCATGGGCTTCATGCATCATTTTTGGCAATACCAGATCTTATGCATCGTTGAGGTCATCGGCTATGTACTCGCCGGCCCCATCTCCAACCAGGTACTCATTGCGCACTGGTTTCATGAGCGTCGCGGACGTGCCATGGGTTATGCGTACCTGGGCCTCGGTCTCGGTGGCGCGGTAGCGCCCCCCACCATCAACTGGCTCATCCGTACGGTTGGCTGGCGCCATGCCCTGGAGATTGTCGGCTCCGTCATCCTTCTTGTGCTCTTCCCGGTGGGTCTTTTCCTCACGCGTTCTACCCCGGCTGACATGGGTTTGCATCCCGACGGGGCCTTCGCGCCAGTTGCGCTGGAACCACCCGCAGCAGGCGGCGTCTTCAGTGTGATCGGCACCGCCATGCGGGAGCGCAACTTTTGGCTGATCCTCGCAGGATCGGCGCTCGTCATCGGCGCGATGAACGCGGTCATCCAGCACTTCATCTTCTTCCTGGTCAGCAACGGTTACTCGGCTGTCAATGCGTCGCGAATCCTTTCGATCCTGCTACTCGCAAGTCTCGGCGGACGCGTCATCGTGGGCTATATCGCGGATCGTTTCCGCAAGAAGAACACCATGACGCTCTTCTATGCGCTGCTCGGCGCGGCCATTCCAATCCTCTTCCTAGCGCGCCAGCCGGTAGCCGCAATCAGCTTCGCAGTCCTGTTCGGCTTCGCCATGGGCGCAGACTACATGCTCATCCCGCTGGTCACCGCGGAGTGCTTCGGCGTGAAGTCGCTGGGCAAGCTTCTCGCACTCATCATCGCGGGCTATTCCATTGGCCAGTGGATGGGCCCATGGATCGCCGGACGCATCTTCGATCGCTACGGCAGCTACGATCCTGCATGGAAGTTCATGTGTGGTGCCGCACTCCTCGGGGCAGCAGCGATCTACGCAATTCGCGCGCCACGCGCTACCATCATGGCGTCGCCCGAAGCGCTCGCCATCGAGACGCCTTCCGCAAAATAATCACGGCATTACTCGCATAAGGACAAACAGCACATGCAAGAGAAGCGCATCGGCATCATCATGAACGGCGTCACCGGACGCATGGGCCTCAACCAGCACCTCATTCGCTCCGTGCTCGCTATCCGCAACAACGGTGGTCTGCCCATCGGCGATGGTACTGTGTTGATGCCCGATCCAATTCTTGTCGGTCGCAACGAAGCAAAGCTTAAGGCTATCGCCGATGCAAACGGCGTGACACGCTACAGCACCGATCTCGCTCGCTGCCTCGGCGACGAGAAAGACGAGATCTACTTCGACTCCGGCACCACCGGTCTCCGCGAAACCTTCGTCTCGCAGGCCATCGACGCCGGTAAGAACGTTTATTGCGAGAAGCCGCTCTCCACCACCGTAGAGTCCGCTCTGCGCCTCGCGAAGAAAGCCGCAAGCGCCGGCGTGAAGCAGGGCATCGTGCAGGACAAGCTCTTTCTCCCCGGCGTCCGCAAGCTCAAGCGCCTCATCGATTCCGGCTTCTTCGGTCGCATCCTCTCCGTACGTGGAGAGTTCGGCTACTGGGTCTTCGAGGGCGACTGGGGTGGCCAGCCCGCGCAGCGTCCGTCGTGGAACTACCGCAAGGAAGAGGATGGCGGCATCATTCTCGACATGTTCTGTCACTGGCGTTACGTGCTGGATCACACCTTCGCCCCGGTCCAGTCTGTCTCCTGCATGGGCGCCACGCACATCCCCCAGCGCGTCGATGAGAACGGCAAGACTTACCAGGCGACGGCAGACGACGCAGCCTACGGCTCCTTCCAGCTCGAAGGCGATATCTTTGCGCAGATCAATTCGTCGTGGACCACGCGCGTCTATCGCGACGAACTCTTCAACCTGCACGTCGACGGCACGGAGGGCAGCGCCATCGCCGGCCTGCGCGACTGTAAGACGCAACACCGCGTCAACACACCCAAGCCCACGTGGAACCCTGATTTGCCCAACCCCTTCAAGTTCCGCGAACACTGGCAGGAAGTGCCCGACAACGCTAACTTTGAGAACGCCTTCAAAGTGCAGTGGGAGCTTTACCTGAAGCATGTTGTACTTGGCACGCCCTTCCCGCACACCTTCGTCGACGGCGCACGCGGCGTACAGCTTGCCGAACTTGGCCTGAAGTCCTGGTCAGAGCGTCGCTGGCTCGACGTCCCCGTCATCAAAGACGCAGACGTGCTGAAGGCGTAACGCATGGCCGATATCCAAAGGCTGAGCCTGAACCAGGCCACCGTGCAGAACTGGAGTGTGAAGGAAGCCGTGGACGGCTGTGTCCGCCACGGCATTCCCTCCATCGCTCTCTGGCGTCACAAAATTCATGAGGCAGGCCTGCAGCAGAGCGCGCAACACGTACGCGACGCGGGCCTCCACGTCTCCAGCGTCTGCCGCGGCGGCATGTTCATCGCGCCCTCCGCTGCCGAGCGCAAAGAGCGCATCATGGACAACTTCCGCGCAGTTGAAGAAGCGAAGGAACTCAACGCCGACTCGCTCGTCTTGGTCGTCGGCGCCTCCACGGAAGTGCCCATCGCGGACGCACGTCAGATGGTCGCGGACGGTCTTGCGGAGCTGGTGCCGTACGCACGCGAACAGGGCGTCAAGATTGGCCTCGAGCCGCTGCACCCCATGTACGCAGGCGACCGATCTGTCCTAAACACCATCGACCAGTCACTCGCCATGGCCGCGCCCTATAGTGCGGACGAAGTGGGTCTGATCCTCGATGTCTTTCACATCTGGTGGGATCCCACCGTCTTTGAACAGATCCAACGCGCCGCAGGCCGCATCTTCGGCTTTCACGCCTGCGACTGGCTGGTGCCGCTGCCGGACACGCTGCTGGGCCGCGGCGTCATGGGCGATGGCGTCATCGACAATCGCGCACTGCGCCTCGCCGTCGACGCCGCCGGCTACAACGGCCCCATTGAAGTTGAGATCTTTAACCAGGCGCTATGGGATACGCCCGGCAATGAGGTCTTGACTAAGGTCGTCGAGCGTTTCACCGCACTGGTCTAATACAGGAAATTTGAGATGAAGATACAGAACGAACTGAAGGCCTCCGAACTTGTTGCCCCACTCGCGCGACTCTTCGAGCTTGCGACCGAGAAGACAGCACGCATCGCAGACCGCTGGACACCGCAGATGGGCGCACCCGTAGTCACCGCAGCCGGCGTCTACAAGGGTCGCAACTGGACGCAATGGACACAGGGCTTCGCCTACGGCAACGCGCTCCTCTGCTATGACATGACGGGCGATCAGGAGATGTTGCGCATCGGCCGCGACAATACCCTGCACCACATGGCGGAACACATCTCGCACACCGGCGTGCATGACCACGGCTTCAATAACCTCTCCACCTACGGCCAGCTTCGCCGCCTCATGCTGGAAGGGAAGACCGAACGGAATGAATGGGAGCTCAACTTCTGCGAGCTCGCCATCAAGACCAGCGGCGCCGTGCAGGCCGCGCGCTGGACGGACCTCCCTGAGGGCCTCGGCTACGTCTATTCCTTCAACGGATCGCACTCGCTCTTCATCGACACCATGCGCACCGTTCGCATCTGCAGCGCCGCACACGCGCTCGGACACACGCTGCTGGGCGAGCAAGACCGCTCCATCAACCTGCTCGCTCGTATGCTGATCCACGCAAAGACGTCGTCAAAGTACAACATCTTTTTCGGCGAAGGCCGTGATATCTATGACACGCCGGAGTTACGCGGCCGAACCGTGCACGAAGCAGTCTTTAACCCTGCGAGCGGCACGTT
This sequence comes from Terriglobus roseus, assembly GCF_900105625.1. Taxonomy (NCBI): domain Bacteria; kingdom Pseudomonadati; phylum Acidobacteriota; class Terriglobia; order Terriglobales; family Acidobacteriaceae; genus Terriglobus; species Terriglobus roseus. The sequence goes on along the minus strand of NZ_FNSD01000001.1, from coordinate 960,112 downwards.
CCGTTGTCCCTCCACGCAGCAGGGGTATACGCCCTTCACCACATGGACCCGGGGCCTAGCATGGGCCATGCTGGGCTACGCAGAGCAGCTTGAGTTTGTCCTCTCGCGTGAAGAGGTCGACTTCGCTGCAACGGGAGTCATGACCAGGGCGGAAGCGATCGCTCTGATGACGCGCACCGCGAAAGCAACGTGTGACTTTTATATGCAGCAGGGAACTGCAGCCGATGGTATCTGCTATTGGGACACAGGCGCACCCAGCCTGTATAAGCTCGGCGATTGGCAGTCCGCGGCGGCTGATCCTTTTAACGCATTCGAGCCAGTAGATGCTTCGGCGAGCGCAATTGCCGCGCAGGGATTGCTGCGTCTGGGCCGTGCCCTGGGTGCGGAAGGCAAGGAGTATTTCCAGGCAGGTCTCACGGTCGCGAAGGCGCTGCTGCAGGAACCGTATCTTTCCACGGCCCCAAAGCATGAAGGCATCCTGCTGCACAGCATCTATCACCGTCCCAATGGCTGGGACTACGTGCCTGCAGGCTCGGCGATTCCCTATGGCGAATCGAGCATGTGGGGTGACTATCACATGCTCGAGCTTGGTCTCCTTCTGTCTCGCCTGGCCGAAGACAAGTACTACACGTTTTTCTAACATCGACAGGACACACGCATGGCGACCAGCAATAACAATTCAGGCAAACTCGCACTGGTTACCGGCGGCACACGCGGCATCGGTTTGGGCATCGCAAAGTGCCTGGCGGCGAGCGGATTCGACGTCGTCATCACGGGTCGTCGCGATAAAGCCGACGTCGCGGATTCGCTGCTCGATGTTGCGCAGTCATTCATCACCCCGACGCAGCGCGTGGAGTATCAGCAAGCCGATGTCTCCAGCGCGACAGAGCGGCACTCTATGCTGGATGCCATTGACGGGGCCTTTGGTGGCGTGGATGTGCTGGTCAACAACGCCGGCATCGCACCACGAGTTCGCGCCGACATCCTCGAAGCGACAGAAGAGAGCTTCGACGATCTGATTGGTACCAATTTGAAGGGTCCCTACTTCCTGACACAGGCCGTGGCTAAGAGGATGATCTCCCGTCAGGAAAAGGAACGCGAGCATCGGAGCATCATTAACGTTAGCTCCGTCTCGGCCACCGTCGCCAGCGTCAACCGCGGCGACTACTGCATCAGTAAGGCAGGCATCGCCATGGCGACCAAGCTATGGGCCGCACGACTGACGCAGTTCGGCATCGGCGTGTACGAGGTGCAACCCGGCGTCATCGCGACCGACATGACGGCGGGAGTCAAAGGCAAATACGACGCACTCATCGAAGGCGAACTGCTCTTGGACAAGCGGTGGGGCACACCCAACGATGTGGGCGTCGCCGTTGCGATGCTTGCGACAGGCCAACTGCCCTACGCACCCGGTGCCGTGCTGGTACTGGACGGCGGCCTCACGTTGCCACGCCTGTAGGGCCGCTTCTCTCACGTTTCAAACGGTTAGTTACTTCATAAAGCCCATGTATTTCGGGAATCTGTACTTCACAGGCATTGCTGTCTGCGTCTCTGCTGCCGGCCCGTCGTCGGCAGGGAAGCAGCACCCTCCCCTGAAGAAGCAGGTTTTCCATGGATCCCTCAACGCAGTGGAGTCGCCGTACCTTCTGCTTTGGCGCAGCCGTCACGGCTGCTCTACGAACACCCCTGAGCGCGTTCGCGCAAAAGCACAACGCGGGCTACGATCTGGTCGCACAAACCGACCGGAATCGGATTACGGCAGCAGCGGCCCGCTACCGGCTGGAGAAGCCGGAGACGATTACCGCTGTTACCTCGCCTCGTTCGCCGGGCGGACCGCACGACTTCTTCTCAGAGGCCGATTACTTCTGGCCCGATCCTGCGAACCCAAACGGGCCCTATAAGAACCGTGACGGGGAGAGCAATCCGGGCAATTTCAACGAACACCGCAAGCGGATGATTCGGCTGTCGATCCAGATGCCGGCGCTAACCGCATCGTGGGTGTTGACGGGTAATCGCACCGACGGCACGCTCGCCGCCGACCATCTGCGGGCATGGTTCATCACGCCAGCGACGCGCATGAATCCAAACCTGCAGTTCTCGCAGGGAGTCCATGGCGTGTCCACCGGACGGAACTTCGGCATCATCGATACGCTGCACCTGGTGGAGGTCGCACGAGCGGCGAGTCTGGTCGCGCCTGCCTTCATGAGCAAGGCCGATCGGCAGGCACTGCACGCGTGGTTCGCCGAATATCTGCACTGGATGAAGACGAGCGCATTCGGGATCGCCGAGCGCGACACTAAAAACAATCACGCCGTGTGCTGGGCACTGCAGGCTTCTGAATTCGCGCGCTTGATTGGCGATGAGGCCACACGTAGTGAAGTGCGCACGCAGTACGAGACGATCTTCCTGACGAAGCAGATGGCGCCTGACGGCAGCTTTCCGCTGGAGCTCGCGCGCACCAAGCCTTATGGCTATTCGATCTTCAACTTCGATGTCATGGCGATGCTCTGCCAGTCCCTTCTGGAGAGCAGCAGGGATGTCTATGCCTTCGCTCTGCCAACGGGACAGGGCATTTGTAAGGGGGCTGCATTTCTTTATCCATATCTGAAGGACAAGTCCTCATGGCCTTACACGAAGGATGTGCAGCACTTCGAGTCGTGGCCGGTGCGCTCACCGGGACTGCTCTTCACCGGCCTTGCCTGCGGCCGCGCTGATTATCTCGCTCTTTGGAAGACGCTGCCTGCCGATCCTACCGATCCGGAGATCATTCGTAACTATCCCGTACGTCAGCCGCTGTTGTGGTTCGGCAATAGGGCGCGCGGTTGAATGTCTTTTAGTTTGAACGCTCCACAGCTACCCATAGGAGACCTGCATGATCCCGACACGACGCGCCTTCCTCGCTGGCAGCGCCGCGCTCTGCGCCACGACACTGGTCTCGTCCAAGCTGGCGGCGTCCGGGCTGGAGGCTCCTTCCAGGACGACGGCGCCTGCTGTAACCCAGCTCGAAAAGGACTGGGAGTTCTATCAGGGGCCGTTGGAACCGTGGCAAGTGTGGCACAGCGAGGAGCTTGTCACCTGGGAGCCGCAGACGGTGCCGCACTGCTTCAATCACTATGACGCCTGTGATCCTGACTCGCCGGCCTATCGCGGCTCGGGCTGGTATCGCATGAAGCTGAAGCACGCGAATCCGTATCGGAACGGACGCACCATGCTGCTGTTCGAAGGCGCTGCGCAGACCAGCGAGGTCTATCTCGGCACCACTATGGTCGGCAGACACAAGGGAGGCTATAGCGAGTTTGCCGTCGACATCACCGAAGCGTTGAAGGGCGCAAAGGATGCCCTGCTAGCCGTGCACTGCAGCAATGCGCGTGATCTTGACCGCATGCCATCGGATCTCAGCGACTTCACGCTCTATGGTGGACTCTTCCGGCCCGTGCACCTGGTATACCTGCCGGCGCTCGCGATTGAATCGATTCATTCCATGCCCGTGTGGAAGCCGGGAGAGACAGCGGCTGTTGTTTCGCTTTCGGCGCGTTTATCTGGCAATGAAGCCACTGCGGCCGCGCCAATCCCGTTCACGATCCGGTTCATGGAGTCCTCCGGCAAGGTGGTCGCGCAACAGCAGGTAAGCAAGAAGCCCTGGCACGGGGAGGCCGAGCTTGCGACACTCACGATCCCAGGCGTGCAGGTCTGGTCGCCGGAGAGTCCGACACTCTACCAGTGTGAGGTCACCATGGGTACAGGGGCGGATACGTCGGTTGTGACGCATCGCTTCGGTGTTCGACATGCAGAGTTCGAAGTGCACGGCCCTTTCCTGCTGAACGGGAAGCGTCTGCTGCTGCGCGGCACACATCGTCATGAAGATGGCGCGGGCTACGCCGCAGCGGTCCCTGCTGACCAGGTACGCGAAGAGTTCCGGCTGATTAAAGCGATGGGTACGAACTTCATTCGGCTTGCGCACTATCAGCAGTCCCAGCTTGTCCTCGACCTATGCGATGAACTCGGCCTGCTGGTATGGGAGGAAGTGCCCTGGTGCCGCAGCGGCGTCGGTACGGCCTCGTTCCAGCAACACGGCAAAGACACGCTCACAGCCATGATCGATCAGCATCGCAATCATCCATCCGTGCTGATGTGGGGCCTGGGTAATGAGGACGACTGGCCTGGTGAGCTTAATGGAGAGGATCGGGACGCGATTCGCAGGTACATGCGGGAGTTACATGAGTTGGCGCATCAACTTGACCCGTCGCGTGTTACTTCATACCGGCGTTGCGATTTCGCGCGGGACATTCCCGATGTCTACTCGCCATCGATCTGGGCCGGCTGGTACGGCGGACGTTACACAGAATATGCTGCGTCGCTGGAGAAGGCACGAAACTCTGTCCCGCACTTCATCCACATGGAGTGGGGTGCGGACAGCCACGCGGGCCGTCATGCGGAAGATCCTGATCCTGCACTTGGCACTGTTGCCACAGGTAAAGGAACAGCGGAAAAAGGGCTCGACTACAAACTTACTGGCGGGTCGCAACGCATGGCGAAGGATGGTGAGTGGAGCGAAACCTACGCATGCGATCTCTTCGATTGGTATCTCAAGACATCCGAGTCGACTCCATGGCTTACGGGCACGGCGCAGTGGGTTTTCAAAGACTTCACGACACCCCTCCGTGTGGAGAATCCAGTGCCCCGTGTGAATCAAAAGGGTGTCATCACGCGGGACATGCAGATCAAGGAAGGGTATTACGTCTTCCAGTCTTACTGGTCAAAGGAGCCTATGCTGCGCCTGTATGGCCACAGCTTTCCCGTGCGCTGGGGCAAGGCTGGACAGATGCGCACGGCGCGCGTGTATTCCAACTGTGGCGAGGTGGAGCTATTCCTGAACGGCAAGTCGGTTGGCAAACGGAAGCGTGATCCGAAGGATTTCCCCTGTGCCGGGTTGCGTTGGGAAATCGCATTTGCAGAGGGGCAGAACGAATTGCGGGCGGTAGCTCGCGAAGGTGGGAAGGCTCTCGAAGACACAGTGCGCTTTCGCTACGAGACGCGTCCGTGGTCAAAGCCCGCAAAGCTGTCGTTGAGCACCGTCACGAAGCGGCAGGGGAAGACTACTGTGGAAGCGGAGCTGGTAGATTCTGCGGGTGTGCGTTGCCTGGACTCGCGCGCTGTCGTACGCTTCTCTCTTGCAGGCGATGGCAAGCTTATCGACAACCTCGGTACGCCAGACGGATCGCGCGTCGTGCAGCTCGCGAATGGACGTGCTCGCATTACTGTTCAGCACCAATCCAGGGTGGTGATCGGAGTGTCGAGCGATAACGTCACCGCCGCGTACCGTGAACTTGCAGAAGGATGAAGGGCGTCACAATGAATGGATCGACACGACGTGGTTTTCTGAAGGGATTGGGCGCTGTCACGGCAGTCGCAGCGGCCGCGCCGCAAATGCTCGCGGGCCAGGCACCACGGCCGAAGCGTGTGCTCGCGATCGGGGATGTGCATACGGCTTATCAGCATGATTCGGTGTCGCACGCGCTGGCGACAATTGAACATCTTGGTACTTCCACAGGTCTCTTTGAGACTTATATCCACACCGACACGCAGCTCATCACGAAGTCACCGGTGTACGGCATGGGTAAGTACGGCCCGGGCGGCGAACGCAAAACGAATGCGAAGAACCTGAATGATTTCGACGCGATATTCTTCTACGGTCTTGGCGAGGAAGAACTGCGCGAGGATCAGAAGCGCGATCTGCTGTCGTTTATCCATGACGATGGCAAGGGCTTCGTCGGCGCTCATTCTGCCATTGACGCGTTCTTCTCCTGGCCGGAGTACGGACAGATGTTAGGCGCTTACTTTGACAATCATCCGTGGGGCGTATTCAACGCACCGATCATCGTGGAGCAGCCAACGTTTCCTGGTTTCAAACAATTTCCAAAAGAGTTCTACATCCAGGACGAAATCTATGTCGCGACGGATAAGCCCTACTCTCGCAAAGATGTCGATGTGCTGGCGCGGCTGGACGCTGCGAAGTTAGACCTGAAGGTGAAGGATCTGCACCGTACCGACGGGGATTTTCCCGTGGCCTGGGCCAAACAGTACGGCAAGGGGAATGTCTTTTATTCCACCTTCGGCCATCCGGTTGCCGCATGGAACAAGCCTGAGGTTCAGACCATGTATCTGGAAGCGTTGAAGTGGTCGATGGGAATGACGCAGTACACGCCACGCCCGCATCCGATATCGTGAAATCGGACGCGAGCGTGTGCGGTTGCAACGCTTACTTTTCCGAGGCGCCCGTCACGGCGCGGAGCATGCCGTCACTCTTGCTGATGATGTAAATGTTCTGGGCATTGTCCATGACCAGGCGAATATCCGCACGACCTTTGCCCACCGGTGTGCCGTAGCCAGGCATGTAGGGGGCGACACCGCCACGTGCGTGATACGCCGCCGTCACGATCGGAGCTAAGTTTGGGTAGGTCTGACTCTTGCCCTGCGGGTCGGTGTACTCGATCTGGATGGGATGCATGGTTGCCATGGTGGCGGGATTGCCGTCGTCGGCTGCAATCATCTCATGAATATCCGCCCACCATATACGGCCGGTGGTGATGTCGCCGAAGAGGAACTTACCCCTTAGCGCCGCGATCTTGCCCTCATAGACGAACCCGCTGGAGATGGCATCGCCCCCACCTTCCTTATGCGGATAGAGCAGAACCGGGTAGGTAGGCTTGACCATCTCCGCGCCGGGCTCGTCGCCGATGCGAACGGGGATGCGGTCGTCCGCAGGGATGGGCTCCGTACGGTTGTTTGCCTTCAGGTGTTCGTTTCCCTCACGCTCTGAGTAGCCGTAATTCGCGCCCTTATGGATGATATCGACGGTCTCCCACGTGGCGAGGCCGATGACATTCGTGATGAGGTATGGTTTCCGTCCATGCGGATCGACATACCACGTAAGCCGGTGAGGATTGCGCAGGCCATACGCCCAGATCTCGCCGTAGGCACCGGCAGTATTCACGAATGGATTGTCATCCGGGATACGATAGCGACCGTTGGGGCTGAGCTTGCTTGTCTTGGTTTGCTCCGTCAGATCCGGAATGATCCGCAGAATCTTCCCCACCATGGTGTCCAGCCGCTGCGGGTTGTTGCGCGTAATGGGTTTCAGTGTCTCGCCCGATCCGCCATCGCCGCTCGACACGTACATCACGTGCCACTCAGGATCACCACGGCGTGCGGTGGGATTGAAGGTGATGTCGCCCATGGGGTGAATATGGCCGAGATAGGGAATCCGCAGAACTTCACGCGCCGTGCCTTGGAAGGTTTTGTCCGCGGTGTTTGTATCGGTCCATTCGATCAGCACACACTCGCGTTCCGCGGGACCGGAGGTGCGAACGGGCGCAGTGACCTGGTAGCCCGTGACGTTGAGTCCAGGCACGCTTGTATTGTCCGGCACAGCCGAAGCATCCACCTTCGGGTCTTCCATATGGATGGTGTAGAACTTGCCGTTGTGCCGGTAGTCCGGATCGAATTGGACCGTGATCAGCCCGCTCTGGTAGCCGGTCGCGAAGTTCAGGCGGTGGAAGATGCCCTTGCGTCCATCACGGCCATTGAAGTCGAGATAGGTCGTCAGTTCCTTGGTCTTCTTGTCGAGGATGTACAGGGGGCCGTTCAGATTGCTGAGGAAGATGCGGCCCCGGTCGGGACCGGGCTCTTCGCGCAGGAAATTTACGCGTGACAACTCACCCTGCTGTTGCGTGGTGGGGTCCAGCTTCTCTGCGGATGGCAGCGTCAGATAGTCGCGAAGTTGTAGCGTGATGGTGGGCGCAGCCTGTTGTGCGCAGGCAGTTGAAGCAATACATCCGAGAGCCACCATTCTGAGCAAAGACATGGGCGAGCACTTCCAAGTTTCCATACTGATGTTCAACCTCACCACCTGAATGCTTCGAGGCGATTGCGCACTTCGCAATCACCTTCGAAGCGATACCTCGATTTCAGATCCTTGCGCTTACTTTACCTTCGCGAAGGCTGCTTCCGCAGCGTCAACTTGCTGCGGCGTCATGGCGCTTGAATTCAGAAGGATGCGGTATCGGAACGTTGCGGACTGTCCCTGCGCAATGGTGAAGTTGTGCTCGGGCGCCTTCGGGTCGAAGATGTGGTCACCCAACGGATTTGCGGCAAACAGGCCGTAGCCGCGAGCGTGCCAGTAACTTGGGAAGCCAGGATTTGCTGGATTATCGAGGATGACGACCGTCTCGGTCTTGCCTTCAGGGCTGGTTCCCGTGAGCGAGCACCACGCGCCGCGCGTGCTCCACACCTTGTCGCCGGTGACGCCGGCAGAGGTGCGATAGACGCCCGTCGCACCAGTGTTATCTCCTTCAGCGACCTTGGTAGGACGACCCGACGCGTCGTTGAATACTCCGCCCTTTTCCGTTGCCGACTCAAGGAAGTGTGCGATGCGAATGCCGAGCAAGCCCTCTTTGTCGTCATGAAAGGTCACCGGTTTGAGTGCGGTCAGGGTGGCGATGCGGTCGATTGAGCGCATGCCGTTCTCGTCGCGGAAGATATAGCGGGTCAGTTCCTTCATTTGATCGACGCCGGTGCTATCGGTCCAGGTGGATTCCGTGACGATCTCGCCCTCGTGCTTGCCCGACTTCGTGGAGACGACACGCGTGTGGTGGATGGAACCCATCTTTGGCTTCTGCGCCGCAGGAATTGCTCCGGAGTTATTCCAGAAATCAAAGCCATTGACGTTGCCGTAGTTGAACCAAACACCAGCGTGGTGCGGATGATCGACTCGCTCGCCCTGCCGGGGCTCCAATGGAAAGCCGCGCGTAACGGTCGTGCCATCGGGCGCGATCAGCGGATACAGTACCGGCTTATCGAGGCTCGTGGGCCACATGTAGCTGGTGAAAGGATGGCCATCGATGGTGACATCGATACGTCTGTCCGCTTCATGCGGCGTGACGGTGACCTGTGCCGCTGCAGTGAGCCCGAGAGAAGCGCTTAGAACTGCCAGCGCTGTGTACTTACCCGACATGCTTACCTCCCGCGACCACCTGCTGCGTCTTGTCATCAAAGGTGACCTTCGCGCCGGTCTGCATGGCGGCAATGCACATGCACAGCGCGACCGAGTGGCTATAGCCTGCATCGACGCTGGCATTCGGCGTCTTCCGGTTGCGGACACACTCCATCCAGTTCCGCATATTGGCGCTGGTCTGGGGATCGGCGCCGGTGTTGGCATCGTTCGAGACCTTCTCCACGTCACCGAGGGAAAAGGTCTTCAACTGTCGCGGCTGCATCTTCATCTCTGCAGCATACTTCGCGGTCAGACCGCCCTCGTTCGTGACCAGTTGCTTGTCCATGTCGAGCGAGCCGCCGACTGAGCGGTAGATCTCCTTCACGCCGCCCGCTTCGTTCGTCTGTCGTGAGGAGTAGATCACCTGGAAACCCTTGTTCATGTCGTCCAGCGGGCCGTAGTCGAAGACTGCGGTAAGAGTGTCCCAGTTGCGGCGACCGTCATGCCACGCATAGATGCCGCCGTTGGCAACAACCGAACGGGGATGGGGATAGCCAGTGAACCAGTGCACGGTATCGATCTGGTGTACGAGCCATTGATCCGGAATGCCGGAGGAGTATGGCCAGAACAGGCGAAACTCAAGGTACTTGCGAGCATCGAAGGGCTCGAACGGCTGATTGCCCAGGTACCGCTTCCAGTCGGTGTCCGCCTCCTTCAACAGAGGCACAACATCGGGGCGGCGCCAGCGACCGGGTTGATTCACATTCCACGTCATCTCGACGTTCACAATGTCGCCAAACTCACCGGAACGGATGTAGTCATAGGCCCGCTGATAAGACGGTGTCGAACGGCGCTGCGTGCCGATCTGTACGATCTTGCCGGACTTATGGACAGCATCGCGGATGGCGCGAGCATCGCTCATGGTGTGCGCCATCGGCTTCTCGACGTAGGCATCACGGCCATGGTTCACCGCTTCTACGCCATGCATCGCATGCTGGAAATCGGCGGTGGCAATCAGAACGGCATCCACGTCGTTTCGTGCATAGAGTTCATCGTTGTTGCGCACCGCGTCGACCTTCCCGCCACCCATCTTCTTGCTGACGAATGCAGCGCCATCTTCGCGACGCTTGTTCCAGATATCTGAGACAGCGACAAACTCAAAGTTCATCTCCTTCGCGTGTTGCAGGAAAGAAGGGATCAGCGCGGAACGCATACGGTCGCCAGCGCCGATTACTGCGGTGCGCACACGGTCGTTCGCGCCCAGGATTGCAGCGTAGCTCTTGGCGTCCCAGACGGTGGCTGCGGCTGCTGCAATACCGGCCTGCTTCATGAACCCGCGGCGGGTTATCTCACTCATGGTCTGCTCCATAGATCGGTGGGGATTTGTTCAGGATTTCAGGAATTGCGCTGAGCGTGTCTCTCGTTGCGGACAAGGAAGGCGCGAGCCGGGGCCCGCGCCTTCGTTACGTGTTCCTGGTTAGAAGGTGAAACGCGCAGCGGCCTGGAAGATACGAGGATCGCCCGCAGTATTGGCGTAACCGAAGGTCGAACTGCTCGGATTCGCAGTCGTGAAACCGGTTTGGGTGAAGTTGGGATGGTTGAGGATGTTAAAGCTCTCGAGCCTGAGCTGAAACTTCAGCCGTTCATAGACGTTGAAATTACGGCTGAGCGACAGGTCAATGTTGTACTGGCCGGGAGTGCGCAGGAAATTACGCGGCAGATTTCCGAACGTTCCGGTCGGAGCTGCCGTGAAGGCAGCCTTGTTGAAGTAGAAGCGGTTACCACCCGCGGCAAGGCTGGTCACCTTGACGTTGGTGCGGAGCGGAACATTCGGGACGAGATTGGGGCGATCCTGGCCCTGGCCAGTCAGGGAGACGTCTGATCCGGTCGTCACGTTGATCGGGAGTCCACTGGTCATACGAATCAAGGGAGCGATTTGCCAGCCGTTTACGAGCGCTCCAGCGAATCCGTGAAGGCTGTTGAATTTGCTCTCAGTGACAAAGGTGATGTTGGCGATGTGCCGCACATCAAAGCCGCACGCACCGTAATCGCCGCGCGGATTTCCGGAATTTTGCAGGAACGATTGCGCAATGTCTCCCTGGTTATCCGTAAGGTCGAGGCACTTCGACCAGGTGTAATTCGCCAGGAAGTTGAAGTTACCCCTGCGGTGCTGAATGGTGAAGATGCCACCGTTGTAGTTCGAGTAGCCGTGATCATCGATGACGGTGAGTGTTTGTGTGTAGTAGGCGCCCTGCGCGGGGTTTGCTAAGGAGAGCGGCGTGCGTGCGTTGGCGTTTGCCGATGCGGTACTGGAGCAAGGCGAGCCAGCGGCCGGTAGATTCGGAGCCACCAGCGCACCGCAGGATCCCGCGCGGCCTGTTGACGTTCCGGGGATGTAGACGGCGCGATTGGGGTATACACCGATGTACTGGTGGATGTTGCGATTGCCGAGGTAATTCGCAGAGAACGTCCAGCCCTTGCCGATCTCCTGCTGCAGGCTTGCTGTCCATTGGTAGATGGCCGGCGTGCGAGCATCGCGCTTCATGATGACGTAGGCACTCTGTGTTGGGAAGACGGATGTCTTATCCGGCGGGAAAACACCAGGGAAGGGGCTGCCACCGGCATATCCGTTGTAAGGATCCGCGAAGGAGAGATTGCCAGTGATGCCGATCTCGTTGGTGAATGGCGCGTTTGTGATCTGGCGCTGGTTCAGATAAAGCGCTGGACTGTCATACATGACCGCGCCACCTGCGCGGAAGACCGTTGTCGGGTGCGGGTTGATCGCGATACCAACGCGCGGAGAGACGTTGTTCAGCCGGTTGTTCGTGAGGTTTTTAGGGACACCGGGATCGCCCGGATAGAGTGTGCCCGCAGGTGCGTTGGGATAGATCGTTGAGTGGGTGTTGCTGTTGAAGGCGGCCTGATCGAAGGTGCTGCCACGACCGAACTTATCCTGCTGGAAGAGCATGGGCTCGTAGCGAAGACCATACGTGAGGGTCATGATGTTGTTCACGTGCCAGGTGTCCTGCGCGTAGCCGGAAAAGATGTTCTCTCGGAAAGCGGTCTGCTGTGACCGGCTCTGGCCGAAGCTCTGCATGCGGCCCGTGAGGAAGTCAATCATGCCCTCACCGACGTTCTTGTTATTTACGCCGGAGAGTTGGCCGTTAAAGGTGTACTGGCCGTTCTGCAGATACCCCGCGTTGGTGTTATCCGCGGCGCGGATGTATTCAGCGCCGAAGGCAAAGGCGTGCTTGCCGCGCTGATAGTCGATGTCGTCAGAGAAGTCTTCGCTGTTGCTGTTGAAGAAGCCGGGCGAGCAGGTGCCGCAACCAGCGGAAGGACCGTTGGTGACGCTCAGGCGGAAGTCAACCGGTACATAAGTGTAAACGTTCACGCCAAGGGTGCGAGCATTGATGCCACCGGCTGTTGGCCCACGGGTGTCGCGGCGACGCGCCCAGGTTGCGTGGAAGGTATTCACCATGGTCGGTGATATGTTGAAGATATCGCCCATCGTGGCAGTCTGCACGCGCTCGTCGTTACCTGCAGTCGTGGTCAGCAAGATGTTTGTCGGCGAGTAGTAAGACGCTGCTTTGTAGTTCGTAAGGTAATAGCGGCCGTAAATCATGTGGCGCTGCGAAATATTCCAATCCACTCGCCCAACGTATTGGTCTTCCTGATTGTTGGCAGGGAGAGCCACGCTCACAAGACCGAACTGGTCCGCCTGCGCGAGTGGCAGGTATTTTACGAATGCAAGTGATTGCGGCGAGTAAGTCGCCGGATTCACTTTGCGGTAGTTTGCTGAGCCGGGCGTGGTGCTGATAGCCGTACCATTGGACGGGTTCACCAGGTTGGAGCCGTCGGCGGCATTCTTCGCGCAGCCACCGCCCATCTGGCTGAAGTCGCCGGCAAGTTCAGCCGGTGTGGGCAGGCAATAGTTCGTGGCGTTGCCAACCTGCTTATTCCGCGTACCCTGATAGCCGCCGAAGAAGAAGAGCTTGTCTTTGACGATGTGGCCACCGAAGGTTCCACCAAACTGGTTGCGTTTCAGTGAGTCACGGATTGGCGCACCTGTCGTGGGATTAACAGAGAAGAAGTTCGTGGCATTGATGACGTTGTTGCGAATGAACTCGAATACGGAGCCGTGCCACTTGTTCGAGCCCGACACTGTCACGGCGTTGACCAGCGCGCCGGGGTGCAGGCCGTTACGTGCCGGCAGTGAGTTGGACTCGACGGAAAACTCGCGCAATGCGTCAGGGAAGGGGAATGGCAAATTAACGTTCGTGAAGTTATCAGTGTGATAGCCGCCATCCAGAACGTAGTTGTTGTAGTTTCCCTGGCCACCCGCCACCGCGATCACGGTTGAACTCGCATAGTTCTTGGAGCCAACCATGTCATTGCCCGGAGACGTGACTGCGCCGCCAGTGACGAGCACAAGCTGCGTTGCCTGGCGACCGTTCAGCGGTAGCTCGTTGATACGTTGCTGGTCGACAACCTGCTTGTAGTTGACTGTTTCTGTCTCCAGGGCAACAGCGCCGGTCTGCACTTCCACGAACTGTGTTTCGCTGCCAATGGTCAGCGGCGCGTCAATCGTGGCGTTGTTACCAACCTCGAGGCTGCCGGACTGCTTGAATCCCGAGAAGCCGGGTGCGGTAACGCTGAGCGTGTAAGCGCCGACGGGGACGTTCGCCAGCGAGTAGTCGCCAGAACTCGCAGTCTTGACCTCGCGCCGAGTGCCGGTTTCCGTGCTCAGAAACACGACGGTCGCATTGGGAATGCCGGCGCCGGAAGGGTCTTTCACGGTTCCCTGCACGCTGGCGGTGCCGGCTGTCTGCGCATACGACGATGCCGGCATCAGCAGGACGGCAGCCGCAGCAAGCGGCAGAATGGGGAATGCAGCGACACATGCGCAGGTTCGCATCCGGCTGTAAATTCTGGATTTCGAAGTGACTGATCTGGCCTTCATAAAGCTCCTCAAAGAAACAAAGCCGGCTGGGGGAGACGGCTTCGCCACGAAACGTTTTTGTGATTCCAAGCGCGGCAAAACTACGGGGAAGAAGCCGTCACTGTCAAGCACAGAAATCGGGCAAGCGCTTCATCGGGGAGCGTTTGGGAGTCGGGGCTGATTGAAACGTTTCAAAATGAAGCAGGCTGCTTCGACCCACCCCTCGCAGGGTAGGCACTTCCATCGTTGCTGTGACAGAAGAAAAAGCTCGTTACGGCGCGCTGGCCTCAAGGGGAAGGGACACTGGTAGCACGCTCATGAGGCGGATGGTTGCGTGCCGACTGTCGGTCAAGTCAACGGCACGCTCGACTCTGGATACGGACGCATGCGGCCCACCTTCCATCCCGGCCGTCGAATGGAGATTGGATGCGGCTACTTTGGGATGTAGGCGTTGAGTCCGACAGTGATCGGTTTTCCATCGACCATCGCTTCCGTGACGACATTGCCACCGCTGGTGGCGACCAGCATCGTCTTGCCGCTCTTGGATCGAGTGGGTTCCGGGAGTAGCTGAATTCGGATGACGAGCTCGTTGCCTTCGATCGTTGCCTTCATGTGCGTACCTTCTTCAGGACAAGACTAATGCACTGCTTGCAGTGGTTCCGGGTCGGTGTGGGCAGCGTCAGAGCCGGTCGATCAACGTGCGGCGAATGGCCTCCTGTACGAAGTTGCCGGGCCCAAAGGCAGCCTTGCCAGTTCTCATAGAGCATGCAAGCGATCGATTGCGTGGTCGACGCCTAGCACGGCGCATACGGCTGCGAAGAAGGATCTTGGGAGAGCATTCTCGCTATCGCATCCGCAGGAAGCGCCTCAGAGAACAGGAAGCCCTGTGCCTGCTGGCATCCCATGCGGATCAGGTGGAGTCTTTGCGACTCTGTCTCGACCCCTTCCGCGATAACCGCCATGCCCAGCGAAGATCCCAGAGCGACAATCGCGGAGACAAGCGTAACGCTTTGAGGATGATCCTCCATGCGCATGATGAAGGAGCGATCGACTTTCAGGCACTGGAACGGATATCGGTGCAGGTAGCTTAGCGAGGAGTACCCCGTTCCAAAGTCATCAATGTAGAGTCCGATCCCCTCCCTGGCGATCGACTCCAGTATGGTGACAGCGCCTTCCGCATCATCCATCAGCATGCTTTCAGTGACCTCCAGGACAAGGCACTCGGCGGGTAGGCCGGCGGCTTTCAAGAGGTGACAGATATCTACGACCAGATGCGGATCGTTCAACTGTTTTGCGGAAAGGTTGACGGCAATGGTGGCTGTGGGCGAGACAAGCTGGTCACCTCGCCACGACGCAAGTTGCTGTATCGCTTCGGCGAGAGCCCACCGTCCGATTTGCAGGATCGCGCCGGTCTCTTCCGCCAGTGAGATGAAACCCGCCGGCAGCATCAGTTCGCGAGAAGGGTGATGCCAGCGGATCAATGCCTCAAAGCCAAGCACCGCGCCAGAGCTAAGGTGGACACTCGGCTGGTAGAAAAGCTCAAACTGATGCTCCGTGACCGCGGTGCGGAGGGCGGCCTCATCGCTCAGTCGGGCGGTTGCCTCAGAACGCATCCGCTTGGTGAAGGTCGCGGACTGGGCCTTGCCATTCGCCTTTGCCGCGTACATGGCGACGTCAGCGTCTTCCAGCATCTGCTCGGCCCTGGTGTAGTCGCCGGGGTGCCCGACCGCTACGCCGATGCTTGCGGAGATAAAGACTTCGTGTCCTTCACAATCGATCGGGATCTCGAGCAGATACTCCAGCATCGACGCGTAGGTCAGAGCGTCTTCCTCATGCGTGACGTCACCCAGCAGGACCACAAACTCATCGCCCCCCAGGCGCGAGACGATACTGCCCGGCACCAGTCTCACCGTTTCCTCAAGACGTCGGCCGACCTCTACCAGCAGAGCGTCTCCCTTCAGATGCCCCAGGCTGTCGTTGATCCGCTTGAAGAGATCAAGGTCAATGAACAGGAGCGCATAGCAGCGATCGTGGAGCAGCTTGTTCTCGATTCTCGACTGGAGCCGCTCAAGGAGCGAAAGGCGATTGTGCAGGTTCGTCAGTGGATCGACGATCTTACGCGCGGTGATGTCGCTGATGGAGCCGGTGACCCTCGTTGGCTGACCGCTTGCATCCCTCTGGCAAAGGCTCCGGCAGAGAATCCACCGCCACGATCCGTCCTCGTGCCGGTGTCGCAGTTCAATTTCGAAGTTGCTGTCGGCGTTGGCCCGTAGTTCTTTCCACGCTTCACGAGCGCGTTCCTCGTCCGCTTGATGGAGTCTTCCCATCCAGTCCGCCATAGTCCCGACGAATTCCTTAGCAGGGAGGCCAAGGATGGATCGCCATCGTGCCGAGTAGAAGACGCTTCCGCTGGCACAGTCCAGATCCCAAATGCCCTCGGTCGTAGCCATCGTGGCCAGGCTGAATCGTTCGTGCGCGGTCTCAAGCCCACGCTGCCATATCCGTTCCTTCGTGATGTCCGCGAAGAAGATGGCAAGGCCTTCCGAGATGGGATAGGCGTTCACCTGCCACAGGTGGGGCGGCGACATCGTGGTTTCGAAGACCGAAGGCACCGCGCTCTGGAGAGTGTTGGAGAGAATCCCAACCTCCTGCGCGGCCATGAGCTGGTGCACGTGAATGCCGGACGTAAGAACGTCGCCGAACAAGGCGGTCGCGGCAGTGTTCCAGGTTTCAACGGTCAGGGAAGAGGATGTGGTGATGATGGCACGGTCAGAGAATCGCACCAGGTCAGCCAGGCTGTCCGCCTTCCGCTTCATTGCCAACATCTGGTGCTCGTGGCGTTTCCGTTCCGCGATGCCAACGAAGGTAGTGCTGACATGGGCTGCCAGAAGGGGAGTAGCATCCTTCAAAACAGACGCAACGACAACGGGAAACGAGGTCCCATTGGGTTGCAGGAAATCGAGGGCAATGCCGTTCACGGAGCCGTTACGTTGCAGCAGCGGATGGTAGTGGGTGTGGTACAGAACCCTGCTGGCCGGCGTCAGAACTTCCTGCACGTTCATCATCAGCAGGGCGGTCTTCGACTGCCCCACCCAATTGGCGAAGGTGTTGTTGACTCGCAGGATTTTCCCGGTCAACTCCGTGAAGATGTAGGCGCACGGCGCGTCCTCAAACAGCGCGATCGCCTCTTCCCCTGTAAGGCCGCTTTCCATGGATGTCATGCCGCCTCACGCAAAAAAGATCGAATCTCTGTGATGATTCTGAGGCAACTGTGGGCAAACGAGAACGGTTCTCTTTCTCGTTCGATCCGATTCATGTAAGCCGTCATCGACCATCTCGGCATCCACTCAATGCTGTTTCATGTGCAAATCCCAAGCTAAGCCACGCCAAGCACGCTCACACTCCCACAACGGGGTCAGGTTGAAGAAAGTCGTCTGCCAATCTGACGCATCCACCGGCAGCTGCAAGCGACCCATCGATGCGTCTCGCACGCCAGAGGTATCTTGCTGGATGCCGAAATTCTTCCACATTTTTCGCGACTGCACGGCAGGATCTTCCTGAATCTTGGGCCTGATACTTCCGAGAACGCAAAAAAGCGGCACTGCGCCTGAGCGATTGTTTTGGTGCAAAACGTGCATTATGAACAGTGAAGAATCAGGATCGAGACCTATGCATCTGTGGACTGAATACGAAGGCACCACCCTGGCTGGCTATCCGCTGCGCCGTCTCCACCGTTCCGAGGGCCGGAACGCGTTCTTTCTCACGACCACTCCGGAAGGTCAGGCAGCCATCCTCCGGCTGACGGAGGCGCACTTTGACGAGACGGAGCTTCTTGGTCGCTGGACGAAGATCGCTGCCGTCTCACATCCAAATCTGCAGGGCATTTTGCAGACGGGGCGAACCACCTACGATAGCGTCCCCCTTGCGTTTTGCCTCATAGAACCTATCGACGAGAGCTTGTCTGACGTCCTGCGCGACCGCGTGCTTTCGAGCGGTGAGACGAAGGATGTCGCAGAAGCTGTTGCAGGCGCGCTTGCCGCACTGCACGCCGCCGGCCTGGTCCACGAACACATCGACGCAACAAATGTCTTCGCCATGGGCGAAACCGTAAAGCTCCGTTGCGATTGCGCTCGAGAGTGCACCGGTGACTTTGAGGCAGACACGCCCGAGGCACGCGAAGCGCTGCGGCAGGCTGATGTTCATGACCTGGGTTTGCTGCTCCTTCGCTGCCTGACGGTGGACTGGCAGGGCACCATTCCCGCGCCGCTACCGAGCCCTTTTGACAAGCTCATCCCGCGTCTCCTCGAGGGCACGCTCACGGCAGAGGGCCTGGTGGCGATGCTGAACCCGCCGCCCGTTGTGGTGCCTGCGGCACGGCCGATTACGACGGGTGCTGCAGCAGCAACGCTTCCTCGGGAAACGGGTCTTCCAATGCGTACCGATGAGGCGTCCGAGACACCGGTCTATTCGGGTATGCCGAAACCTGTGGGGCAGATGGTATTGCCCGTGGTCGAGCGGCGCAACTCTATGGGGGCCCTCGGAGAAGTCGTCCTGCAGCGATTCCGGCCGATGAATGCTCGACCGATCGGCCGTAAGGTGTGGATTGCTTCCGGAACTGCTGCAGCCATGCTTGGTCTGGTGCTCTGGAATACCGCACGCGACACGAAGCATCCCGCGGCTGCAGCGCAAACGACCGTCGCCGAAAATGCATCGAGGCAGACTGCGCCAGCTCTGCCGCGCAAGGGGGCAGCATCCGCGACGAAGCCGTCAGCAATACCGGAGCGTCGCCCTACGCAGGAGTCTTTGGTTGCGTCTGGCATGCAGGCCGGCTGGCACGTCATCGCCTACACCTACAACTACGAGCAACAGGCCCAGGCGAAGGCTGAGCAGCTGCGCCGCAAGTACGTTGCCCTGCAGCCTCAGGTCTTCTCGCCAACTGGCCATGCGCCTTACTTTGTAGCCCTGGGCGGTCCATCCGATTCGGTGAGCGCGCTCGCTCTTCGGAATCACGCCCGACAGGTCGGGCTGCCCCGCGATACCTACGCTCGTAACTTCTGACCGGCATCCACAGAGAGACCGATGGGGGAGCCCGCTGATGCGTGGCTCCCCATCGGTCTTTTTTGGAGGCATTTCAAACAGATGCCATCACGGTCATGCTCGACCCGAGCGGGGTTCGATCCGTGTCCGGTTTATTGCATTAGTCTCAAGGTGGAAATGAAAAACATTTGCGCCTCGACAACCTAACCATTCTTTTCTGCCTCTTCGCTGCGGCCACGCTTCTGGCGTGTGCATTCGCCGGGGTGCGGCTGACGAATCGCGGCACCAGGGGCGCCGGGTATTTTTGCGCGGCGTTTTTTGCTGGCGCGTTGAGTTGTTGCCTCTTCGCACTGGTTCATGCCGACGGTGGGTGGGACACGTTTCTGAATGTCGTCGTAGGCGACACTCTTGTCTGCGTCTTCCTGACGCTGCTGCAAGTTGGCGTCCGTGCGAATCTCGTCCTTCCCAAACATCGAAGGCTCATCGCGGCGCTTCCGGTCTTCCCGTTTCTTCTACTCATCTTCTTTACGGAGTTCCGGGATTCGATGCTGGCTCGCATCGTTGTCCTCGCGATTTATGGGTTTCTCATTCGCCTTCTGATCGGACTGGATCTTGTGCGGCATGGCAGGCGCAGTTCGCAACGAGCTCTGGCCGGCGTGATGTTTCTGTTCGCCGTCGTGGCTCTATGGCAGGCGCTCGGAACACTTGCGACCGGGGCGCCGGCCGACTACATGCGGCCAGATTTCATTCAATCGTCCGTGCTCTTTCTCTACATGATCTTCGTGATCGCGGCGGGCCTCTTCCTCTTCCTGCTGCTTAACGACGAACTTGTTGGCAAGCTTGAGGACGAAGCCGAGCGCGACTTCCTGACGGGGGCGTTGAATCGCCGCGGCATTGAACGCGCCCTGCGTGCAGAGATGGAACGGAGCGGCCGCCACGGCGAGCCCTTTGTACTGGGCCTGATCGATATCGACCACTTCAAACGCATTAATGACACCGACGGACACTCGGAAGGCGACCGGATTATGTGCGAGATTGTCAGCCTCGCAGTGTCCTCGCTTCGCCCGTATGACTACGTGGGCCGCTTCGGCGGCGATGAGTTCCTGATCCTGTTGCCAGGAACCAACGCCCATGAGGCATTCACCGTAGCCGAGCGCATACGTCACAGCGTCACGGTTCGACTCCCAACGGTTTCTGTCAGTGTTGGCCTCACGGCAAGGCTTCGTGGCGACGAGATCCCCACACTTATCCGCCGGGCAGATGAAGCTCTTTATCGGGCCAAGCAAGAAGGCCGAAACTCGACGCGTCTTGGATGATTTCTCGTCACGGTCGCTTGCGAAAAAGGGGTGCAGCGTGGCTGCACCCCTCTTAGCATTTGGATGAGAGGATCTAAATCGGTGCTCCCTCAGGCACACGCTCCTGCAGCGGTTTCGTCTCGGGGCGGTCTGCCGGAGCGCGGTCTGCAGCCGTGATGCGACTGATCCAGCCCGCGTAAGCCGCCTGCTGTTCCGGTTGACTGGCTGCCGGTGCGTGCTGGGTCATCCACTCGCGAGCGGTAGCCAGTTCACGGCGAAGGATCTGCCGTGCTAGCGGACTCACCGCGGACGAGCCCGCAGCGGTCAGCAGGTGAGAGATGACCGCTTCATTGATGGCGATCTGGGTCTCGCCTTCCAGGCCATCGTGCAGGCTCGTATAGACGGTCGCCTGCAGGGTGGCGCGGACCACATCGCTCAGGCTCGGATTGGAGGCATCGCGTGCGTGATAGTCCACCAGTCGGCTGACACGGCCGGGCTCGAACAGTGCATCGAGAGTAAGATCCGAAGCCGCACGAACCGGTCCAATAGCGTCGAATGCCGGTCCGTCATAGCCCACGAAGGACTCCTGCGTGCGACCATACTCTGGTGGACGCGGCGGGAACAGATTGAGCAGGGCTTCCGGCACTGTGAGCAGCTTTACGTCGAGTGTTGACAGCACTGCAGCGAGAGCCTTCTTCTGTTCGTCGGGACTGACAAACGCGGTGACCATCTCGCCATCGCCACGCTGGGAGTAGCGGAAGTCCAGGCCTGCGATGAGCTTCGCGGTAGTCTCAGTCTGGTAGCGGTGGAACAGGTATGCGGGCACATATACGTCTTCCAACTGTGACCACGGACGACCTGGCTGAATCGCCGCCTCGGAGAACTGCTTCAGTGCAACTTCACGGACCTTCAGGATGTGCTGAAGCTCCTCAACGGCATTCTTGCCGTTGTCCCACTGGCTGGCATACGGGTGGATGGAAGCGATCGATCCGGCATCCTGCGTGGTGATGAAATACATGCCCTTCTTGTAGGCATCATCCAGGATCTTATTTAGACCAGCCCTCTCCTGATCGGGCGTGCTGCTCTTCGGAAACTCACTATAGCCATAGCGGATGGAGACCTTGTCCCACTCGCCGATACCGGGCTGGTAGGCCTTCGACAGGTCGAGCTTGCCGTTCGAGTCAATCTGCACGTCGGGGAAGGGATAGTCTTCCACGGAGCCGCCCTGACCGAAGTTGCTGGATGCATGGTTGTGACCAAGGCCCAGGGTATGACCGACCTCATGTGCGGCCAGTTGTCGCATCCGTGCAAGCACCATCTTCTCCTGCGCCGGATCGGGCTTCGAGCCGTTCCTGTACGGCGAAAGCAGGGACTCCGTCATCAGGAAGAGCTGGCGCTCGCGTCCTGACGTAAGTGAGACCTCCGTCTTCAGGATCTCGCCCGTGCGCGGGTCGATAACTTCAGCACCGTTCGAAAAGGCGCGCTGCGAACGTTCGACCCACAGGATCATGTTGTAGCGGATGTCCATGGGGTCGGCGCCCTCAGGCAGCAGCTTTACCTGGAAGGCATCGTGGAAGCCTGCAGCTTCAAAGGCCTGGTTCCACCAGCTTGCACCCTCCACAATAGCGGAGCGGATCGGCTCGGGAATCCCGCGGTCCACGTAATAGACGATTGGCTTGATAGGATCGCTGACGGCCTGCCCAGGGTTCTTCTTCTCCAACCGGTGGCGCAGCATCAGGTGGGTATCCAGCGGCTGGTCGAGCGGCTTATTCCAGTCGAAGTAGATCACGCTGTTGAAGTATCCGGCGCGCGGATCAAACTCACGCGTATGAAAACCCAGGGGCGGCAGTTCCACGAAGGATTGGTGCACATGCACCGTCACGAAGCGCGGGTCTGGCACGACCGCGGCAAGGCCCTGCCGCTGACCGTCCCCATCAAAGATTGGGCGGCGGCGTGCTTCCGGGTTGACGAACGTCAACATGCTTTCCACTTCGGTGTTCCTGGGAAAGGCCCGTGTCCGTTCGCGATAGATCGCGCTCCGCGTGGGATCGAGCCGGAACGCACCCTCCCTGGCGGAAGTCAGTCGCTCTGTGACGCCAAACGAATCACGTACAAAGAAATCCGTGGCATCGACCAGAAGAGATCCGTTTTCTTCGGCCACGATGGGAAAGGTTCCGATGACAGATTCGCCGAAGGAACGCTTTACGGCTTCGGACGCCTCCGGGACGCTGCTGGCTGTGCGCCATGCGGTATTCTCCGCCTTCAGCAGAACGCGTCCGCCTTCACGATGAAACTGAACCAGATTCGGGTGATACACGGCACCACGATCCAGACCATACTCGCCGATGGCGTCGGTCAGTTGCTGCTCGTACAGCATCTCCTGATCGAGCTTGTCGATCTGCAGATAGGTCTTGTCACCCCTGGGATCGAGGAAAAGCGTGATGTAGCCGTCCAGCCGCGTCAATCCGGCGACCTTTGCTGCCAGCGGAGAAGGACCCGCTTGTGCCCGAGCCACCACACCAGACAAGGCCATGACTGCCGACAGCGCAATGCCGGCGAGCTTCCTTTGCGTGCGCTTCTGTTGCATTTGAAAACCTCTTCATTGCGAATGCGTTGAGATGTAAGTAGCGAAAGGCCGTGTGCCAGGATGCTGTCGATCAACAAGGTCACGACTGTCACCCTGGCTTACGCACGCGAGGTTGACCACGGACGAGAGGGCCGCGACCTGTCCCGTAGCGTCGGAGTGTTCGGAGTGCAACTGAAAGTGATTAGAGTGAGGATAGGGCGGCGCCTGCCAGGAGTCCAATCGAAAAGGCGAAGGAACCGATCAAGCGCTGCTATCGTCGCCGATGCGAGCATCGCTTTTCGGAAACCATGCGCGTTCATTGTGAATCGAGCGGGTTGAGTCCGACATCAGCATTTGCATGCCGATCGTCATGGAAGCACAGTCCCGTCTGGCCGAGGCCGGTCGGTCAGAGGGATCAAGGTGACCGATGCAAATCACTCGCCCCGTACTCGTCTTCCTGTGTTGTTGGCCGCTTGCGTGGGCAATGGCTTTGAGTTCTACAACGTAACCATCTACGCATTTGTCGCGGTCACATTGTCCCGGCTGTTCTTTCCCGCAGGTCGTTTCAGCGGATCGATGCTGCTTACCTTCGGCCTGTTCGGTGTCTCGTACATCGTGCGTCCCCTTGGCGGTCTGGTCCTGGGCGCCTATGCAGACAGGGCAGGCCGTCGCGCATCGCTGTTGCTATCGATCTCGCTGATGCTCGCGGGCACCGTCCTGTTGGTCTTCTCGCCAACCTTTGAGACCATCGGCATCTGGGCTCCTGTGTTGCTGTTGTGCGCGCGGCTTCTGCAGGGACTGGCGCTGGGGGGAGAGTTCGGCAGCACTGCCGCCTATCTTCTCGAGAACGCCCCGCTGCAGAAGCAGTCGCTCTATGCCAGTCTGCAGTTTGCTTCACAGGGTTTCGGAGCTCTGCTGACGGCGATTGTGATGTTCGCGGTATCACGCCTGAGCAACGCGCAGATGGCAGCGTGGGGATGGCGCGTGCCGTTCGCCGTGGGGCTGCTGCTGGCCCCGATCGGCCTTTATCTAAGAAAGCACATGCGAGATACCGAAGCCTTCCTGCATACACGGCCGGTGCGGCATCCCATACACGACCTCCTGCGGCATCACGGCAAGCGCATCGCTGTGGCTGCAGCATCCACCGCGGTGCTCTCAGCGAATATATATCTGCGTGTCTATCTGCCGACTTTCGCACAAACGCGGCTCGGCATCCCGATCGCCTCCAGCGCTCTGTTGATGTTGATCACAGCCTTGAGCAGTATGGTGCTGGTTCCTCTCAGCGCGAACCTGGTTACACCGCGGAATGGCCTGCGATGGATGTCGGCGGTCATCGTCACGACACTGCTGGCGATCTGGCCTTTGCTGCACATGCTGGATGTCTACCGCAGCCGGGCGGCGCTGATTGTTGCCTACACTCTCCTGACCGTCCTCAGTGCGTTGTATAGCGCGCCGCAGGCATGGTTCGTCTCCATGCTCTTTCCAACGCACGTCAGGGCTGGTGGCGTTGGCGCGAGTTTCAACTTTGGTGTGTTGTTGTTCGGCGGCTTTGCACCGGCAATCTACGCAGCGCTTGCATCCAGCACAGAGACGATCGCGTCCTCCGCTGTCTACGTTGCCTTTGCCGGCTGCATCAGCCTGATCAGCATCGCGGTCACGCCGAAACGGCTGAGAGCGGCGCGAGTCTGATCGTCGCGGGAGCCTGCTTAGACAGCATCTCGCAGGTGAGGGAACTCAATCAGCCTCGAACGTTCGGACCGCGTTCCCTTTGCCGCCGGCGTCGCGCCCTGTAGCTTGGACGCACAGTGCGACAGGATCTGGTGGAACATGGGCAATGCCTCATTCTTGTTCTCGGCTAATACGCTGTATCCAAGCTCCATTTCAGGCAGCGTTTCCAGGAACGGAATCGACACTACATCCGTAAGGTCGGCGAAGCCTGCGCTGTAGGGAGCAATCATCACGCCCGCATCCGCTCCTACGTAGGCGAACTGGACGGAGCAGGATTGTGGAACGTGGACAAGCCTGGGCACCACGTCAAAGGGAGCGAAAAGGCTTGAGAGGAAGGGGCCCTGGTAGCGGCAGTCTTCCGGGCGCGATGCGATGACGTTCGCCCCATGGAGTTCGCGGATGGAAAGAAAGCTCCGCGAAGCAAGCGGGTTGCGCCGCGACATAAGGATCCGTAAAGGCAAGGAGCATAGCGGAACAAAGCGGACGCCGGCAATGGGAAGCGACGGCATCATGATCATGGCGTCAATGCGCCGATCTGCCATCTGTTCCATCTGTTCTTCCGTCGTCAGGTCCGCAACCTCAACCTCAAAACCTGCATTGGAGCGGACCAGCGTACGGAGCACTGCAGGGAGCAGGTCCAGCATGCCCGACGGTCCGCAGGTGATCCGAATCTTGCGAGGTGCCGCCAACGATTTCAGGTGTTCGCGCGCGTCGCTGATCGTGTCCATGATGGTCTGCGCGTAGATGCGCATGGACTCACCGGCCGCTGTCAACCGCACCTGCTTGCGATCACGCTCGAACAGCTTTGCTCCGAAGGCCTCTTCAAGCGACTGGATCTGGAAGGTGATGGTGGGCTGGCTCATGTACAGCACGCGCGCCGTCTTGCCGTAGTTCAGCAGCTCCGCAAGGGTCAGGAAGCACTGCAGTTGCCGGATGCGAAAGTCCATTGTGCGTTCACCAGGATCCGTGTGAGGGAAGGAGACAAGCCTGCCAGAGGGCGCTTCGGAGACAAGCGGCCATCTGTAATTGGAACTTCTTGAGCGGTGTTTTCAGCTTGCAGTGCACGCCGTGGAATGTCAATAGGCGATGAATCGCCAGGTTCGTCGCAAACTCGGATAGTTAGCAAAATGAACCACATGACGGTCGATCAAGCTTTTGTAACGCCTGATAGAGGAAATCGAACACTGGATGGATGGATGCGGCCTTATGCTTTGTCCAAATGAGACAACCTGCTTTCTGGATGCTGACCGCCCTGTCGCTTCTGTCAACCATGCTGGTACACGCACAGGGTCAGTCCGCCGCGGATGAGCTGAAACACGCGCAGGGAACGAACCTTGGCATTTACACCTTCTCGGATCGTTGCAGCTCATGCCACGACAACGCCCGGGGCGGAGCGCCGGATCGTTATGCCTTGAACAAGTACACGCCGGAACAGGTGATGCAATCGTTGACCGGTGATGGCACCATGGCGAAGTTTACGGACGGCATGACCGAGCTGCAGAAGCGCATCCTGTCTGTGTATGTGGGAGGGCGTCCCTTTGGTTCCTCGGCCGAAGGCGAGCTGTCGGCGATGCCGTCCGGCCAATGTCCCGTGGGCGGTCTCTGGAAGACCTCCGGCGCTCCGAGCTGGTCGAACTGGGGTGTGGACGAGACGAACTCTCGTTACCAGCCGACGCCCGGTCTGGCTGCTGATCAGGTTCCTCACTTGAAACTGAAGTGGGCCTTCGCGTTTCCCAACGGCAACTCGGCGTACAGCCAGCCCACGGTCGCGGATGGCCGCGTCTTTGTCGGCTCGGACACCGGCTTCATCTATGCACTGAATGCCTCGACCGGCTGCGCCTACTGGTCGTTCAAGGCCAATGCGGGTGTTCGCACACCGGTCGTGCTCAGCCCAGCGGGAAAGGGGCGGCGCCTCGCGTTCTTCGGCGACATCCGCGCCAATCTCTACGCGATCGACGCTGCGACGGGAAAGCTGGTTTGGACGGTGCGCGCCGATCTGCATCGGCTTTCACGCCTGACCGGCGCGCAGGTGCTGAACAAGGGCATCCTTTACGTTCCCATTTCGTCGCTGGAAGAGTCCGGTGGCGGTAACGCGAAGTATCCGTGCTGCACCTTCCGTGGCGCCATC
The DNA here is from genome assembly GCF_900105625.1 of Terriglobus roseus. Taxonomy (NCBI): domain Bacteria; kingdom Pseudomonadati; phylum Acidobacteriota; class Terriglobia; order Terriglobales; family Acidobacteriaceae; genus Terriglobus; species Terriglobus roseus. The sequence continues at coordinate 933,424 of NZ_FNSD01000001.1, read as the reverse complement.
GAAGCCTATCGCGCTGATACCGGCAAGCTGCTGTGGAAGTCCTACACGATCGCCGAACCGGCAAAGCCAACGACCGTGACCTCCATCGGCACGCAACTTTATGGACCTGCGGGAGCAGGTCTTTGGTCCGCGCCGACGCTCGATCTGAAGCGGAACGCAGTCTATGTTGCGACTGGCAACGCGTACACGATGCCCGCAGCAGACACCTCGGACGCGGTGATGGCGTTCGACATGAAGACAGGCGCACGTCTTTGGAAGAACCAACTGCGCGCTGATGATGGCTATGTTCGCGACTGCCCCGGCAAGTATCGTCCGAACGTCTCGACGAAGAACGTCTCCGAAACTTGTCCCACGCCGCTTGGCCCGGATGTGGACTTCGGCAACGCGCCCATCCTGCGCAACTTTGCGGATGGCCACTCGCTCATCGTCATCGGGCAAAAGGACGGTAGCGGATGGGCGCTGGATCCTGACAAGAAGGGTGCCGTTGTCTGGAAGCGGCCAATGAGCCCGGGTGTCGACGCAGGCGGAGGTGGCATGCAGTGGGGGTCCGCTGCGGACGATACGCAGGTTTACTTCCCGCTCACGCGTGGCGGCGCCGGTGCGGGGATGGGGGCGGTCAACCTGCTGACCGGTGAGATCGCCTGGCGCACAACACCGGCCATCGCAAGTCTTGCACCCGCAACCGTCATGCCGGGCGTCGTCTTTGAAGGCTCGAACATGGGCATGCTCTACGCGTTCTCAACTGCGGACGGCCACGCACTCTGGAACTTCGACACCAACACAAACTTCAAGACGGTGAACGGTGTTGAGGGTAAAGGAGGCGGTTTCGGCGGAGCAGCGGGAGCAGTGGTTGCAGAAGGGAAGCTCTTCACAACCTCCGGCAATGCCGACCTGTTCGGCGGCCCCTTGCGCGGCAACGTGATACTTGCCTTCGAACCGGAATAGCGTTACGCCATCGTGCTCAGGCGAGTGCGATGGCGTGACGTTCCACAGCGCGGTGGGCCGCGAGCGTCTCTTCAAGATCGGCTTCGTCCTGGGACCTGACGACATCTTCGACCATGCTCAAGAAAGGCTTCAAAGCCGCGGACTCGTTGCCGGGATGCCACATCATACCCAGCTCCATGTTGTGGATGGGCTGATCGAACGGAACGAACTGGATGCCGGGAAAATTGGCCTTGGCAATGGAACCCGCTGCAAGCGCGACTCCTCGACCTGCCGCCACCATGGCAAAGTGAATACCGTCGACGAACGGCACTTCCATCAGTTCCGGCGTCAGGTGCTGTTTCATGAAGAGGCCTGAGACGAAGGTACGGTGCTTGCCGCAATCTTTAGCCGCCATGATCAGGACGGGGGAACGGCTGAATTCTTCCAGCGTGATCCAGCCCCGCCGCACCGCGGGATGACGGTCCGGCAAGACAGCCGACAGTCGGTCCGATCGCAGCGCCTGGTATTCCATGCCCGCCAACTGCCAGTTCGGCGTCATCAGCAACAGGTCGACCTCGCCGTCGGCGGCGGCCTGTTTCATCTTTTCGGGCGGCATGGATTTCACGGTCAGCGCAATATCGAGCGCCCGTTCCTTCAACTCGCGCAGCAGATGGGGCAGAAGGGTGTACTGGCCAACAGGTCCGCAGGCAATGGTGAGTGATGCGCTCGTCTGGTTCTGAACGGAATTCATGGCGAGGCGAGCATGGCTCAGGATCGCCCGGGCGTGGTCGCGCAGGCGCTCACCTTCCGCGGTAAGCCGGACCTCTCGCTGACTGCGATCAAACAGGTTGACGCCAAACGAGCTTTCCAGCGACTTGATCTGAAACGAAAGCGTGGGCTGCGCAATGTCGAGGGCGAAGGCGGCCCGCCTGAAGTTCAGCTTCTCAGCCAGAACCAGGAAGTACTCCAACTGCCGAATCCGGAAATCCATTTCCGCCTCCATTGCACTGGGGTGACTGTGTCGTTTGAAATTTTGTTTCGGTGAACCCAAGCTTAGGACAGGTGCGCCCTCGCGTCAAACGTAGAACGGCGCCAGAAGATCACTCTGGCGCCGCTCCGTCGTTTTGTTAGTGAAGAGAACTATTTGTTTTTTTCCGCCTTCGGTCCACCTTTGTAGATCACGCCGTCCTTCACGACAACCTTCACATTGCCGAGTGCTGCGATGTCGTAGAGGGGGTTGCCGTCTACGGCGATGATATCGGCCAGCTTGCCCGGCTCGATGGTCCCAAGGTCGCGGTTGCCCATGATGTTGCGCGCATTGACACGGGTCGCATCAATGATGGCGCGCATGGGAGGCATGCCGTGATCGACGAACACCTTGATCTCTCGCCACAGGGCGTCCTTGTGGAAGTTGGCGGGTGTTCCATTGTCGGTACCCATGCCGACGACGGTGCCGCTATCAATCCATTGCCGGATCGACTTGTCGCCAAAGAACTCCTCACGGTCCACGCGCTGAAAGTACGACAAGCTCGGGAAGTTCTTGAACGAGTTCATCATCTCGGTGTAGAGCGGCTCGCCCAGCTCTCCCTTGAACTGCGGATCGTCCAGGCGCTCGGGGAACTGGATTGTGTCGGGATACAGCCAGGCGCGGTGATACACCGTCGGCACAACAGGCCGGCCGCTACGCGCCAGGTCATTCAGCAGGGCGGGTGAGTAAGGCGGCAGCCCGGCGGAACCGACGTGCTGCATGACGTCTACGCCGGCGTCGAAGGCATTCCGCACCGACTCTTCTTCGTAGATATGGGCGTGCACCTTGATGTTCTTCGCGTGCGCAGCCTTCACAATGGCAAAGTAGTCATCACGCGTCAGGCCGGAGTGCGCCTTGATGACATCCACACCGGCGTTCGCCAGCATCGTTACGTAGTCCGCAGCATCCTGCGGCGAAGTGACATTGTGCTGATAGTTGTCCGGGAAGATGGCAACGTGGCGCGTTAGCCAGGGACCGCTAACCTGCAGACGGGGTCCGGGCATGCCCTTGTTGATGCGTGTGCGCAGATCCAGAATGTCCTGCAACGGCGACCCCAGGTCCACCGCACTGGTGACCCCGGCATCGATCAACTGCTCGGCCGAGATGTCCATGATACGGCTGAGCGGGTAGTCCTTCTGGTGGTTATCCAGCCACTTGAAGTAGGTGGGGTAGTCACCATGGCCGATCAGCACCATGTGGACGTGCGTGTCGATCAGGCCGGGCAGCATGGTCTGCGTATGCGTGTCGATCACCGTTGCGCCGGCAGGGATCTTCACCTGATCCATGGGACCGACGGCAAGGATGCGGTTGCCCTGGATGAGGACGGTTGCGTGGTTGATGGGAAGTTCTTCACGTCCGGTGATGAGCATGCCACCCACCAGCGCGATCGTCTTCTGCGCGGCCGCCTGCGCAAAGACGCCGGTAGTAGCAACAGTCAGTACGGAGAGCACAGCGGCGGACCGCCAAAGATTGCGAAGTGAAACACGCATCGTTCGATTCCTCATTGAGAAGGTCATTACAGCGTGAAGACCATCAGGCTGGTGTCGTCACCAGAGCCCACCGTGATTGCCACGTACTGCTTGCCGTTGATCATGTAGGTCATGGGTGTGCCGCCGGTGCGGACCTTCGTGTCGAAGCTCCACAGGTCGGTGCCGTCCTTCTCGTCCAGCGCATGGAAGGCGGTATCGCCACCTCCCACGAACACTATGCCGGCCTTTGTGGCGATCGCTCCCTGGGTACCGACGGCACCCAGCAGCTTCGGCAATTTCAGGCCCTTCAGGGCGGGATTGGCACGCATCTCCGCGTCGTCGCCGAAGGGGATCTGCCACAGTTTCTTGCCGGTGTTCATGTCGATTGCCGTGACAAAGCCGTACGGTCCCTTCAGGATCGAGAGACCGTCGTGGAAGACCGCGTTGGTGCGGCCTTCCGTTACGTAGTCCGAATCGACTTCACTGGCACGCGGGCCCGACTTATCGAAGATGCCGAGCTTCGCAAGTGCGGCCTGGTTGTTCACTTTAATAAAGAGGATGTGCGTCTGGGGATCCCATGCGGCGCCTCCCCAGTTCGCGCCGCCAAGGATGCCGGGACGCATCATCGTGCCTTGGTAGGAAGGCGGCGTATACAGCGGGCCAAGCTTCATCGTCTTCAGCCGTGCGACAGCCTCGTCATGCAGTGCCGGGCTGAGGTCGAAGGCGTCGTCGAGGGAAACACCCTGCGGCGCAATGGGCTCGGGCAGCGTAGGAAATGGCTGTGTCGGCCACGACTCTTCGCCGTCGATGGTGGACTTTTCAACCGGTTTCTCTTCGATGGGCCAGACAGGCTTGCCCGTCACGCGATCGAAGGTGAACAGGAAGCCCTGCTTCGTGGGCTGCACCACTGCGTCAATCTTCTTGCCCTTCACCGTGATGGTGATCAGGCTTGGCGGTGACGGTGGGTCGTAGTCCCACAGGCCGTGATGAACCAGCTGGTAGTGCCAAACACGCTTGCCCGTCGCGATATCGACGCACACGAGCGAATCCGCAAACAGTCCGGAACCCTTGCGGCGCGCCCCATAGAAGTCGTTGCTTGGAGTGGTGACCGGCATGTACAGCAGGCCGCGCTTTTCATCCAGAGACATGGGCGGCCACACGTTGGTGTGACCGGTGTATTCGTTGGAGCCATCCTTCCACGTGTCCGCACCGAACTCGCCCGTCTGCGGTACCGTGTGGAACGACCAAAGCTGTTTGCCCGTGTGCACGTCATAGGCGCGGACGTCGCCCGGCGGATCCTTCTTGTACATCAGCCGATCGCCCACACCGTTGCCGACGACGATGATGTCCTTGTAGATAACCGGCGGGGACGTGTTCGAGTAACGCTTGGGATCGATCTCCCAGCGCAGTCCTTTCAGCAGGTCGATCTTGCCATCCTTGCCGAAGGTCTCGACCGGCTTGCCCGTCTCCGCATCGAGTGCGATCAGCGTCACGCGAGAGTTGATGAAGATGGTCGACTTGCCGGTCTTTGGATCCTTGTAGAGCGCGACGCCGCGGTGAACAAAGCCCGTTCCATTGAACGGCTGGCCCAGCTTGTAGGCTTCAGGATCGTACGTCCACTTCACCGCACCGGTGACGGGGTCAAGCGCCACCACCTTGTTGTAGCCGGTGCTCACGTACATCACGCCATCGACCACGAGGGGCGTGTTCTCAAACACGCCGGGTTTCACGCCGTACTCCGGCATCGCCTTCTCGCCGGTCTTCCACTGCCAGGCCAGCTTTAGTTTGCTGACGTTGGACTTGTCGACCTGGGTGAGTGTGGAGTACTTCATCCCGCCCTGGTCGCCGCCGTAATAAGGCCAGTCAACATTCTGGGCGCGCGCCGAGATGACGGTGCACGCGAGACCGAGATACGCAGCAAGGACTGCGGTCTTTCTGAAGCCGGAAGGCATGTTTTCAAGGTCCTCTTCACAGGCCAGGCCTGCTGCTAAAGATGCGTCTTGCCAGAACGCTTGCGTGTGCGCTGTGGCGACAGTGCGTTCACCCCATCGCGGGGCAGATCGAACGCACGGGAAGAAATGACTGTGTGAGCCAAACTCTAGAGGCAGTAAGGAGCCGCGTCTAATCGAAAAACTAGAGCCACTCATAGCCATGCTGTATCGCTCGCCGAGGTCAAAGCACGTGACGGCGGGAAGCCTGACAGGGATTCGAGAGAAATTCGCTATCGATTCACACAATCTTTCGATTAGACCCGCCGCGGCGCTCGGGCTAAGCTTCTTTCAATCAAGCCAGTCAAAAAGGCCGTTCCGCAGGGTTCAGCGCGGTCCAGCCTCGTATCAGGGCAGCTTTGCTCTGCAGTCGCGGCCCTGTGCCTGCTTCCGTATCGCCGTTTCTTCGTATTGATCGGAAAGTCACGCTCTTGTCCCGGTTGCACGATTGTTCACTCCGTTAACCAAAGCTTTGCGACGGTTGGTATCGGCACTCCGTCCACGCGCCGTGACACACCACACGGAACCGCACGTACTTGAAGCATTCGCTCAGCGACCGTACTGACCGTCGTACACATCGGCAGTTACGGGGTTGTCTGACAGAACCGAACTCAGGAGGTTTCACTTGCGCTTATTTCCCGGTCTACCAACAGCTGCCAGCAGGGGATTGATTGCAGCCACGTCCGCCGTGGTGATGTGCGCACCGGCCGCAATTGCGCAGGTTGGTGCCAACCTTTCCGGCACGGTGAAGGACCTGTCCGGTGCAGTGGTTCCGAATGCGAGCGTGACCATCACAAATCTGGCAACGGGCGAAGCACGCACCATGCAGACGGGCGCCCAGGGCGAGTACCGCGTTGTTAACCTGCAGCCGGCACAGTACACCATCAGTGCTGCGGCCCCGGGCTTCGGATCCACGAAGAGAACCGTAGAACTCATCGTCGGTTCGGAACTGACGTCGGACATCGCATTGGGGAATGCAGGCACCGCAGACGTCGTGACGGTAGAAGCGGGCGGTGCAGACGTCCTGCTGGAGACCACCAAGTCACAGCCCTCTGCCGTCATCGATAACCGCCAGCTCGCCGTTCTGCCCGTGCTGAATCGCAGCTTCCTGGCCGTTGCGCAGACCATGCCGGGCGTTGCGCCCATCGGCGCCATGAGCGTCACAACGAAGTTTGCCGTATCAAAGTTCGGTGGCAATGCCGACCAGCGCAATGGCTACACCACCATCATTGACGGCACACCGCTGGACGATTCCACCTGGGGCACGCCTGTCATCAACATCTCGCAGGACGCCATCCAGGAGTTCAAGGTCTACCAGCACCAGTTTGACGCACAATACGGTCACGCCCTGAACGCGGTCGTGAATGTCGTGACTCTCTCGGGCGGCGACAAATTTCACGGCACCGGTTATTACTTCGGGCGCAACGCCAACCTGAACGCAACGAACGCGCTTGCCACCACGAAGCCGCCCTACAGCCTGCTGCGTACTGGAGCCACCATTGGCGGCCCGATTCCGAAGCTGAGCCAGACGCACTTCTTCGGTAGCTATGAGTACCTTCGGATCAACACGGCCCAGATCACTGCGCTGCCCGCGAGCAATCCCTTCGCGTCGCAGGTGAATGGCAACTATCCCTACACGCAGTGGGAGAACATTGCCGATGTGAAGGTGGATCACACCTTCAACGCGAAGCACTCGGCGTACGCGCGTTATGCCTACGACCACCAGTTCCTGCCCAGCGGTGGTCCTGTGAACTCCGCCGCGAACACGACGGACAACAGCATCGCACACAGCCTTGTCTTCGAAGATGACTATGTCATCTCGCCGCGCATCGTGAACACGGCGCGCTACTACTACCTGAGCCATAACCTCTACACGACACCGTCAAACTTCAACACGGAGCTGATCTACCCGGACTACTCCTTCGGTCAGAACCCCACGCTGCCGCAGTACTTCCCGCGCACCAACCACACCATCGGCGATACAGTCTTCTTTTCAGGCGCGAAGAACGACATCAAGATCGGTGGGGAACTGACCAAGGTCTACAGCACTTACCAGTCGCATTACTATGAGCACGGTCAGTTCACCTTCACCAGCGACACGCCGTTCAATCCAAATGCTGCCTCGCCGAACTACCCGACGCTCTTCATCCAGCAGTCCAACGGCAACTACTTCTATCGTCAACTGCAGTACTCAGCCTTCATCCAGGATGACTACAAGGTTCGCCCGAACCTGACGTTGAACATCGGTTTCCGTTACGACTTCAACACGAACATGCGGAATGACAAGTTCTATACGGGCCTGCTGAACAACACTTTTTTCGCCGGCGTGAACAACTTCATCAGCCCCAATCGTGGCGCAGACTTCACAGGCGGCATGCAGCCCCGTGTGGGTGCCGCGTATGACGTGGATGGCAAGGGCAAGCTGGTCATTCGCGGCGGCTTTGGTATGTACACCACCCGCTTCCGTCCCTACTGGGGACTGCAGGACCAGACCCAGACCCTGGGTGCTGCCGTCAACATCACGTCTGCAGCACAGTTAAGGAACTATCCGAGCATTCCTGGCGTGTTGAACGGTCAGTCCCTGGACCAGTACGTCGCGAACGGTGGAGCACGTGCAGCGAACAGCCTGGCAAATAATTTCTCGTTGCCCATTACGATGAGCTTCACCGGCGGTCTCGGCTGGCAGATCGACAACAAGTCGTCGGTCAACGTGACCTTTGTTCACGACCACACCGTCCGCGAAGTCGGAACACACGACGTGAACCTGCCCGCAACCGGTGTCATCCGCCTGCCCAATGCGCAGACCACCCTGCCTGCCGGCACAGCACTTGCGGCGCGTCCCGTCGCGCGCTTCAGCTCCTTCGGCTCCGTCTTCAACGACGGCTCTTCCCGCTACGATGCCCTCGAAGTGCAGTACCGCACGCGTCCCAAGGGGCTTGAGACGCTCGTGGTCTCCTACGCTTACTCGCGTTCGATGATCAACGCCGTGACGTACTACTCCACCTATGTCGGTACGCAGCGGACGCCGCAGAACTATTCCTACAATCCGACGGATACGCCCAACAACCTGAGCATCTCCGCCGCTTCAAAAGAGTTCTTCCACGGCTTCCGTGTCAGCACCATCTTCCGCGGCCTGTCGGGTAGCCCTTACGCCACCACCGCGGGCTTCGATCTTGATGGTGATGGCCAGGCGACCAACGATCGTCCTCGCGGCCTGCCGCAGTACATCGGGCGCGGAGATGTCACAGGTCAGCTCGCCATCATCAACGCCTATCGAGTGAACCCCTGCGCCTCGCTCTACTACGTAACGGCTACCTGCTCACTCGCGACAACGCCGGGTAACATCAACCGTTCGCAGATTGTCCCCGATGCAACGCTGACCTGGGACGCACGTATCACCAAGTCCTTCCACTTCGGTGATCACATGCTGCTGGAAGGCTTCTTTGAAGGCTTCAACCTGGCGAACCATCCTACCCGTTACGCTCCGAACTCTTCCATGAACTCGGCGTCGTACATGATCCCGACCGCCGCTCTCGATCCTCGTCAGCTGCAGTGGGGCGGTCGCTTCCGCTTCTAGGATCTGCTCCTTTCCTCCCATGAGGAGTGCGCTTCCATGCGCACTCCTCACTTTTGCTCCAGTTGCCTCCGCATTCGTTACTATGCACTCACCCTCACCGCAGGAGATCGTTTCATGACGCGTACCCGTTGTGTTGTCGCCGCCATTGCAGTTGCTGCTTGCCTTGTGACTTCTTCTCGCACCGCTCACGCACAGGATCCTGATGGTGGTTCAGGACGTGGTCGCGCTCTGCCTGCCTATCGGCCCAACGTGCCTGCGGTCCACGGCATCGTCGCGGCGGGGCATCCCCTGGCAGCGATGGCGGGCCTGCAGATGATGCTTAAGGGGGGCAACGCCTTCGATGCAGCCATCGCCGTCGGCACCACGCTCAACATGATGGAACCCCAGATGAATTCCATCGGCGGCAACGGCTTCATGACCATGTACCCGAAGAAAGAAGGGAAGGTCGTCACCCTCGCCATGGCGGGCGCTGCGCCCCTTTCGCTGAAGGCATCGGAACTGACGCCCGAATCCCTCGACTGGGGCGTTAAGGCGGGTCTGCCGCCCGGCAACATCGGTGGCTACCTCGTTCAGTTCCAGAAGTATGGCACCATGAGTCTCAAGGAAGTCCTCGCGCCGGCGATCGACTACGCAGAGCACGGCTATCCCATGGACCGCACGCTTGCAGTCGCCATTACCGGTGCACAGAAACGCCTCTCTGAGTTCCCGACGACGGCCGCAGTCTTTCTGCCGGGTGGTAAAGCTCCGAAGGAAGGCGACACCTTCAAGAATCCCGCACTCGCCGCAACGCTGAAGAAGCTGGTGGAAGCCGAGCAGATGGCGCTGAAGAAGGGTCAGTCACGCGAAGCCGCCATCCAGGCAGCCTACGATCGCTTCTATAAGGGAGACATCGCGGAAGAGTTCGACGCCTTCTTCAAAAAGAATGGCGGCCTCATCACCAAGGCAGACATGGCAGCCGTGAAGCCCGAGTGGGCCGAGCCGTTGCACGTCACCTATCGCGGCTATGACGTCTACAGCGATCCCTCATCGTCGCGCGGTGGCTTCGAACTGGAAATGGCACTCAACCTGGTTGAGCCCTACGACCTGGCGAAGATGGGCAACCAGAGCGCCGAGGCTCTGCGCCTCGAGATGGAAGCCATCAAGATCTCGAAGGCTGACATCTACCATTACGTTGCCGATACTCGCACCACCACGGTCCCCACGCAGCAACTGCTGTCGAAGGAGTTCGCGCTGGAGCGCGGTAAGTTGATGGAAGCGGGCAGGGCCATTCCCTATCCCAGCTGGGGTGAGCTGCCAGCAACAACCACGGCGAAGCTCGAGACGCCAAAGGGGCCCGCCTTCAACGACGACTACGAGATCGAGCGGGACACCACGAGCTTCTCGATCATCGATCCCTTCGGTAATGCAGTGGCAGGCACACCCACCATCGGTGGCGGCTTCGGCAACGGTGTTGTCGTAGGCAATACCGGACTGCTGTTGAACAACGGCATGCGCCTCGGTTCGACGTCGCCTTATCCAGACAACGTGAACTACGTGAAGCCGGGGCAGCGCCCATTGTTAAACAACGCCCCTGTCATCGTGATGAAGAACGGCAAGGTCGCCATCGTCTACGGCACGCCCGGCGGTGAAACCATCGGCCAGACCGAGTTCGAAATGCTCGTCAACCTCATCGACTTCAAGCTGCCTGTGCAGCAGGCCGTCGAGAATCCTCGCTTCGCGGTGGATGCCAAACCGAATTTCTACAAGCCAGGTGCGGCCATCTCCATCACCATCGAGAACCGTATCCCCGCTGCCACCATGGATGCCTTGAAGAAGATGGGCTACGTGCTGAATCCGGGTGGCGCCTTCACCGCGGCCGTGGGCGGCATGCAGGCTGTTGTGGTCGATCAGGAGACCGGTACGATGACCGCTGGAGCCGATCCTCGCCGTACGGGATACGCCGTCGGCTGGTAGAGCAAAAGACAGCTTTCAAGGCAGTCACGGCGGCATGCACCCACGCATGCCGCCATTCTGTTTTCGACTACGGCTCGATCGTTCGCTCAGCATGTGGTGAGCTCTAAGCTGCTGGAGGCGGCGAGTGCCTACGATCCAGTTTCACGCCCATCATCGCTGCGTCTTATAGCCGACAATCATCGTACGAAGGTTTTCGTTGACATGTACGAATGTCTTCGGATATGGTTTGGCTCATGAAGAAACTGAAGGAAATTCCAAAGCCGACCGAAGGCGAGCTGGAGTTACTCTCCATCCTGTGGGAGCTCGGTCCAGCTACCGTGCGAGACGTCTTTGTCGAAGTGAACAAGAATCGGCCGGTGGTCTACACGGGCGTCCAGAAGCTGATGCAGATCATGCTGGACAAGGGGCTGCTGCTTCGCGATGTGACGGAGCGGGCACATGTGTATCGTCCGGCCGTTGCGAAGGAAGAGACCGAACAGCGATTCATGCGCGAGCTGAGCAATCGCTTCTTTGCGGGCAGCGCCGGGCAGCTTGCGCTGCGTGCGCTGGAGATGGAACCGGCCAGTGATGAAGAGCTGGATGAGATTCGCAAACTCATAGCCAGGAAGCGTTCGTAAAAGGGGAGGCAGGGATGAGCACTCTCAACGGAATATCGTCGGGCGAAGTGGTTGCGCTGGGTTGGACGTTGCTGCACTTCTGTTGGCAGAGCACCGCCATCGCCATTGGATACGCGGTGATCGATCGATGCACCGCACGGGCCGCGGCGACGGTCCGTTACAGCATCGCGCTCACCGCGCTTGCCTTGATGCCGCTGGTAGCGATTGCGACGTTTTTCGAGCAGGAGCAGCTTGTCTCGCATGCGACGCAAAGCGAACAGCACTTCGCCGTGTCGCAGCTGGGCACGATGCATGCCGCGCTCATGCAGCAGCTGCCAGTGGCAGCCCCAGCGGTGGGAACCAGCGAGTTATGGATCGCGGAACATGCAAGTCTTCTTTTGCCCTGGATGGACGCTCTTTGGCTCGCGGGTGTGCTCGTCTTTGCGTTGCGCGCGGCGGGTGGATGGTTAGAGCTGCGAGGCTTAAGGATGAGGGCGCAGGCGAAGGTGCCGCAGCATCTGCGTGACAGCTTCGACCGACTCTCCGTGCAGTTCCGACTCAGTCGCAGAGTGGTTCTGCGTGTTTCTGACGAGGTCGTCTCGCCCATGGTCTTCGGCATCTGGCGAACGATCGTGCTGTTCCCGCTAAGCGCAGCGATGTCCTTACCGGTGGATCAGCTTGAGGCCGTGCTGGCTCACGAACTCGCGCACGTGGGGCGATGGGACTACTTCTGCAACCTGCTGCAGACGCTGGTGGAATGCCTCTTCTTCTTTCAGCCGGCCATGTGGTGGGTGAGCCGCAGAACACGAGACTTCCGCGAAGTTTGCTGCGATGAAGTGGCCGCGAGGGGCTGCGCGGATCCTGTGGTATATGCAGAGGCCCTCTTGAAGTTGGAAGAACAACGAGCGCAACACCTACAGCTAGCCGTTGCGTTGCATGGCGATGGCGGAACACTTCTGAATCGAGTACGCAGAATTATGGGAGAGAAGGCGATGGAGCAGAAATCGATGAGCGGAATTCGAATGGCAGCGGTCACCGTGGTGCTGCTGGGTCTTTATGTAGCGCCTCACGTGGCCCATGGTTTGAAGTCCGAGCGCAATCATGCGGACCAGCTCGTAGCAACGGGGAACACGGACACGGCACCTAGCGTCGTTGCGGTGGCAACCGTAGCCAATCCAGGTCCCGTTGCAATGGCTATGGCCGCACCGCAGCCGTCCCCCGTTCCAGCTCCACAGCCCGCCTCGCAGCCGTCTGCCCTTCCAGCTCCTGAGCCCGCACCAGATCCCAACCCACAACCTTCAGCAGATGCAGCGCCGCAGGGCAGTGGTCTCCAATACATCCAAAGGATGCGTGAAGCCGGCTATCCATTGGATCTGGACAAGGACCTCAATCAGATCGTCACACTCCGATCCGTCGGGGTCACTCCGGAATACGCGAAGAGCATGGCGCAGGTGGGACTTGGCACGCCGTCGCTGCACGATCTGGTGACATTGAAGTCGGTGGGTATCACACCCGAGTACGTGGCAAGCCTGAAGGATTCGGTGCTTGCACCGGCCTCGTTCCATGACGCGGTTACCATCAAGTCCCTCGGCCTCACCCCCGAGTATGCGAGATCACTTGAGTCGCTGGGATTGGGCAGGCCCACGATGCATGACGTGGTCAGCATGAAGTCTGTCGGCGTAACCCCGGAGTATGTCGCAGCGTTGAAGTCCAGCGGCATTGCGCCTGCCGATCTGCATGAGGCTGTGAGCATGAAAGCTGTTGGTGTGACGCCGGAGTATGCAAGCTCGATGGCGGCTGCGGGATTCTCCGGCATGAATGCACATGAGCTGATTTCGATGCGAGCCCAGGGTATGACACCGGAGTATGCAAAGTGGCTGAAGTCCACCTTCCCGGGCGCGGATAGCCACGCAATGCGTCAGGCGACGGTATTCCATATCGATGCGGACTTTATCGCGAAAGCGAAGGCCAACGGATTCAATAGCGCCAGCCTGGAGAAACTTACCAAGCTTAAGATGTCCGGTCTGCTGAACTAACGAATTAAAACGCCCGCTCTACCTCCGTCGCTGCCCTCTTCTGAGAGCAGAAGGACATCTGCGTCCATTTCCAACGAAGCACCAACACAAGGGTGATGATCATGAAACGACTTCTTCTCTTACTGCTTGTCTCTATGCCGTCAGCAACCTGTGTGTCGCAGACGATGGGCGGTCTATGCATCATCTCAGCATCGCAACGGACGGACAAGCCATCGACGGCGCAGGTCATGTTGTCGGAGAGCAACTGCGACAAGGACTCGGGCGGATGCATGGAGATGTCGAACTCGAGCATGGAGTGGCGGCGTTGGACCGGCATCACGCAACAGGCGCTCCAGGCTGATGGCGCGCAGCTGTCGGCACACGCCACCGGAGATGCGGGGGACCTGGCCTGCGAGGGCATCGTGCATGACGGCGCGCTCTCAGGACGCTTCCGTTTCAATGCCAGCCCCGTCTTCGCCGGTGGAATGGCGGCCATGGGCTTTGACGGCATCACGCCGCGCAAGCAACTCAGCTTTCTCATGCTGGACATCACGCCTGCGTGGGCAAGAGAGATGAAAGAACTTGGCGTGACGGAGCTCTCCACCAGCAAGCTGTCCGGCTTACGTGCCCTTCATGTCGATGGCAATTACATCCATGCGATGGCTGCTGCCGGGTATCCCGAACTGCGTGCCGGCAAGCTCACCGAAATGAAAGCAGTTGGCGTGACCCCAGACAAAGTGCGAGAGGCGAAGGCACTGGGCTTTCAACCGACTGAGTCAGAGCTGATCCAGATGTCGATCTTCAAAATCGATCGGCCATTTGTGGACCGCATGCGTGCGCGCGGCCTGAATGACCTGACACTCGCGAAACTCATCAAGATCAAGATCTTCAAGCTGGAAGAGTAATGGGGCGGCGCGGCATCCCCCGCCGCGTCCTTCTTTATTTCTACGAGATTTTGCGTTCCCCCGAACCCGGGCGTTCGTATTCGTGTGCAGAAATCCCACTCAGTCCGCGTACTTACCGTCACCTTTCAAGAAGCCCGGGCTGGTCTCCGCCTGAAGATCAACGACGTGTAGATCAACGATTCAGGAGTAAGCCGTGAACCAGTCTCTATTCGCCCTTGCTGCGGGCGTTGCGCCCGCGCTCGCCTTCAGCACGACTGCACCGGCACAAACCGGCTGCACGCCAGTTGCGGGTGTGGTCCATGACGCGACCTCTGCCATCATTCCTGGCGCATCCGTAAGACTCGACTCCAATGATGCGGTGCTCGGCGATGCCTACGGGCGTTTCCGCATCGCCTGCGTTCCTGCTGGGCGTCATATGCTTCACATCACGTTCGACGGCTTCTCGTCGGTTGACCTTCCTGTCAGCGTGCCCAGAGCTGCGGATCTCGCCGTTCGAATGGTGCCGGCTGTCGTCACAACCAGCGTCGACGTTAGCGACAATGACGACGATCCTGCTGCTGAGAACTCACCCGTCTCGACTGGCCCCACGCAGACCATCAAGGGCCAGCAACTGCAATCTCTTGCCGATGATCCCGATGATCTTCTCCGCGAACTGCAGCAGATGGCCGCTGCAGGCGGCGGCAGTCCGTCCAGCGCCACGGTCTCCGTCGACGGCTTTCAGGGGGGCGACAACCATGTGACGCTGCCGCCCAAGTCCTCGATTGCTTACATCAAGGTCAACCCGGATCTCTTCTCCTCGGAATACCGCAACCCACCCTTCGGCGGTGGACAGATCGAGGTGTATACGAAGCCGGGCCAGTCGGCATACCACGGGGCTGTGTTCACCACCAATTCAAGCGCGTGGATGAATGCTCGAGACCCGTTCTCCGTCACTCGGGCTGCCATCGGTAAACAGCGCTATGGCTTCGAACTCACCGGCCCCATCCGAAGCAAAGGGTCTGACTTCATCCTGAATCTTGAACATCGCTCGATCGACAACTTCGCCACCGTCAATGCGGTAGGTGTGAATGCCGCGGGTGTTCAGACGGCAATCCTCCAAAATGTACCAGCACCGCAACGTCTCTGGGTCGGCATGGCGAAGGTTGACTGGCAGCTGGGTTCGAAAAACA
Organism: Terriglobus roseus; assembly: GCF_900105625.1. Lineage (NCBI taxonomy): Bacteria > Pseudomonadati > Acidobacteriota > Terriglobia > Terriglobales > Acidobacteriaceae > Terriglobus > Terriglobus roseus. The sequence continues at coordinate 917,801 of NZ_FNSD01000001.1, read as the reverse complement.
CCTTGATCGCGAGCTTCGATGCCTGGCACAACCATCGTGAGAACGTCGGCGCTGGCGGATCCACGCTTGCGGAAGGAGCGTACGACGGTGAGCTTTACGATCACAACGTCCACCTCACCGACGTCACAACGCTCTCCGCAAAGGCGATGCATGAGGCACGTCTCGGTATCGAGATTGACGGCAGAGACCAGGTTCCGAATTCTTTCAAACCTCAGCTGCAGGTGGCGGGTGCCTTCACCTCAGGCGGCAACAGCGATGGAGCTCTGCGTGACCACGAGGTTGATGCAGAGTTTGACGACGACGTCATCTTCAATTTCTCGAAGCACCTGCTGAAGGTTGGATTTCAATCGGAGTTCCTGCGCGAGCGCTTCCGCTATACCAACAAATTCAACGGGTCGTGGATCTTCGGGGGCGGTACCGCGCCGGTCCTGGATGCAAACCACAACGCCACCGCGGGCAGCGAGACGATTACGGGCGTCGAGCAGTATGTGCGCGCCCTGAACGGATGGGCCGGCGGCGCGCCGACGCAGTACTCCAATGTCAGTGGCACGCCCACGCTCAACATGACGCAGTATCGGTTTGCATTCTTTGTGCAGGACGATTGGAAGGTATTGCCACGTCTTCACGTCGCGCTCGGGCTGCGGTATTACACGCAAAACAAACCGATGGTACATAACAACATCAATCCGCGTCTTGGAATCTCCTGGGCGCCCGATAAGAAATCCACATGGACGCTGCACGCGCACGCGGGACTTTTCTCGGGCCGGTTCACCGCGCATAGCTTTGCCCAGTTACTCGGCATGGACGGCACCGACCGTGTGACCAGCCTCATCTATTCGCCGATGTGCCCGGGCAGCTTTGATCCCGACACGTGCAACGCGTTCCTTGGAGCCACGCCACTACAGTCCATCCGAACCATTCAGCCGCATCTGCCGAATCTGTTCTACGGCATTGAAAATATCGGCTTCAGCCATACCATCGGCAAGGGATGGACCATCTCCGCGGACTATCATCTGGCGCAGTTCTGGCATTACACGCGCACAGAGAATATCAACGCACCGACGAACGGCGATCCACTGGGCCCGCGTCCGCTCCAGCCAAACGTCAACATCCTGCAGTGGCAGCCCACGGCTCGCGGCTACGGCAATGTTGTTTTCATGGGCCTGAGCAATCAGTCCTTGAAGCGTGTACAGCTTACGATCGGGAGCACACGTCAGGCGATCATCGACGAGAACAACGACGACCCTTTCACGGCACCGCAGACAACCGGATCGAACGCGGGAGAGTTCGCCCGACGTGCAGGGAACGCATTGTGGAACGTCTTCGGCAACGCCACGGCAAAGCTACCCTGGGCTCTGCAGCTCAGCGGGAATCTCAATGCGCAGGGGGACCGGCTGTTCAACATCACGACTGGCTTTGATAACAATGGCGATGGAAACTTCAACGATCGTCCGCGTCTCGCTGCGACTGGCACACCGATCTGCTCCGCATCTGTGACCAGCAACTGCGGCTACAGGACACCGTATGGTTTCCTGGCGACAGCGGGCGCAGGCCCCACGCTTGGACGTAACGCGGGGCACATGCCCTGGACCTTCAACCTCGATACCAACCTTCAGCGGACCTTCAAACTCAGGCACGACGCAAAGGCAGAGCATCCGCAATCGCTGACCGCGAACGTCCGCAGTTCCAATGTGCTGAATCACCGGAACGTCTCTTCGGTGGGAAGTGTTGTCGGATCCCCGCTGTTTAACCAGCCCTACCAGGCAGACAACGGACGCCGCGTCGAGGGTGGCCTGCGGTACAGTTTCTAGCGCGCAGCGACCGATAGACCTTCCTTCGATTGAGCGCTGACGACAGGCAAAGTGGGCCCGGGACTTCCAGCGCAGCAGTGAAGTATGGGCTCTGTTCACCGCGGGGATTTACTCTGCTGCTATCCCAGGAAGCCCAGGCTTGTCGTCTTAAAGCCGCTCAGGGTGGGGAATACCTGCGCCATCGCAGACTGGTCTACGCCGAACCACTGCGCCAGCGTGGAAGCATATTGCACGCTGGCCGTTGAAGGTATCCACCGTCCGTTCGTGCCGCTGTCATCCGGGCCGCCGAGTGCCAGTGTGGGATAAGTACCGTAGATCTTGTTGCCGAGCACGGATCCACCCACAACGAAGTGATGCGAACCCCATCCGTGGTCGCTGCCGCCGTTGCTGTTCGGCTGCAGAGTCCGTGCGAAGTCGCTCATGGTGAAGGTTGTCACCTGATCGGCTACACCAAGTTCCTGAGTGGATTGATAAAACGCACCAATGGCTGCCGAGATGCCCGCCAGTAACGTGGCCTGCGTCGTCAACTGCGTGCTGTGAGTGTCGAAATTACCGATACCGCAGAAGAATATCTGCCGATCAACACCAAGCGCCGAACGGATCGCGATGATCTGTGCGATCTGCTTCAACTGGGCGGCAAGCCCATTGTTTGCGGGGAATACTGTCTTGAGCGGAGCGGCGCTCGCCGAAGCATCCGCAAGTGTCTTGGCATACCTGTAAGAGTTCGCGGTGATCCCATCGTCAGCCGTCACAAGGGACAAACCGCTGTTGAAGGTAAGCAGCGACTGCGCAGCGGTCTGGCGGGCTGTGCACTCGGTGCCTTCTGAGCACGTGGAACCGCTGGTGTTGCCGGGTGATACCGCAACCGGTGTCGTGCTTGCGCCGTTGCAGAACAGGGTGTCCCCCGCGACGCTGGTCACCATTGGAATCGACGCACCTCCGTTGTGGGAGGAGCCCATCGCATCGGCCAGGCGACCAGCCCAGCCTGTCGATGTGCTGCCACTGGCACTTACGTTCTGCCACTCTTCCTGCTGGTCCGGGTGCGAGAACAAATTCGTCGGTTTCACGGCGCCTGCAAGATACTGGGCGCGCGTAGTCGGCTGCAGCAAAGTGCCCACATTCGCAACGATTGCAGCCTGCCCGCTGTTTACTAACGCCTGTATCTCCGGCAGATTGGGATGCAGCGCAAAGTTTGGCAGGCCCGGCAACGTCAGCAGACTGTTCTGCGCCAGCGCGAGTGGTCCGCGCAGCTTGGTGTAGTTGCCGTAGCCAGTCGCGTCGAACGGGATGATGGTGTTGTTCCCGTCGTTCCCGCCGTAAAGGAAGACGCACACCAGCGCTTTATAGCTGGCGGGTGCTGCCGCTGCGGCTGCGCCGCTGCTCGCGAGTGCGTTCAGCATGCCGAAGGGACGCAGGCCAGCGGCATTACCCGCTGCGGCGAGGGAAGCATAACGCAGAAAGGAACGACGGCTGGTGGCGTTGTTGGGCTTTGGTGGCATCGTGGACTCCGGCTTAGTGCATGACCTTGTACTGCGAACTGGAAAGGATCAGGAAGACGGCGACGCGCACGCGCTGACCGTAATCCGTGAGGGGTGCAATGGCATTCACAATCGCTGTGCGCATGTAAGCCGGCATTTGCCCATGCAGGAACAGCACACCCAGCGCATCGGTCACCGCCCCTGGATCCGCCGCCATCACTCCCAGCGCGCTTGTCTTCGATAGATCGGTGCTGAAGCCGGTGAGCTTGCCGGTGCTGAGTGAGTTCGCCAGCGTCAGTCGCAGATTCACGCTCGCGGTATTCTCAAGGCTGAACTCCGGCGCATTCAGCGTTGTGCCCGGAATCACATATTCCGGCGGAAAGAAATTGAAGACGCTCGGAGACCTCATAGGCTGCTCACCCAGCGGAGAGGTGTAATTCGAAAGGCCGGCGTACGCATACAGATTCGTGACGTCGGTGTTCGTGCTGGTATAGCCCAGAGCACGCATGGCGCTCAGCAGATACAGCATGGGCTCGCGCAGATGCCCGCCGTCGAAGGCCGCATTCGTATCACCCGCACGCGCTTCGGTGTCGGTAAAGATCGCGGTCAACACCGCCTGCATGTCGCCACGGACACCTTTGCCGTTGTTCACAAAAACATTGGCGACACGCGATACATAAGCGGGGGAAGGAATGCTCGTCACAAGGTGCTGGATGAGTTGCTTGCAGACAAACGGTGGCAGGCTGGGATCGTTAAAGAGGTTATCCAGAGCGACCTTCAAATCCCCGCGCGCCGTGCCGCCAGTGCCAATGACCGCGCCATTCAGCAGGGTTTTCTGTGTGGTGTCATGGGCGCTGTCTACTGGCTGCATGGGACTGTAGTAGTTGGCTGTTGTATTAGGGAACTTGGCAGGTGCTGTGCCGGTGCTGGTCGCATAAGTCCAGCCGGTATAGGCGTCCGCGAACGCCTGGACCTGTGCCTCGGTGAACTCCGGCACGGAGTAGCCGTTGCTGTCGACCTGCGGCGTGCCATCGATGTTGAGCTTTATAAGCCCCACGGAAAACAGCTGCATCATCTCTCGCGCAAAATTCTCATTCGCATGCTGTCCGGCCGCGGGCTTCGCGCTCTGGATCATGTTCAGGTAATTGCCCATGGCCGGCGACAACGTCACATCTTCCATAAGTGTGCGCCAGTTACCAAAGGCGTCCGCCGCCAGTGTGTTGTAGTAGGGCACCATGACGAACGCTGTTTCGCTCTGCGTACTTGTTACAAACAACTCACCGAGCGTGAAAGCAATGCGCTGCCGTAACTGGTCCGGTGCACTGAGTTCCGTCTGCCAGAACTCTGACTCGAAACACGTTTGTGGCGTCGTAGGACATTGCGCAGGCAGAGTGGCTGGGATCACCGCAAGCGACGTCTGAGGCAGGGCATACTGCGCTGCCAGCCAGCCGCTTACGCCCACGGACTGAACATTCGCGATCTCTGTGGTGGTCGGTCCGAAGGTCGCCTGATCAAGCAGGCGCGCCGCTGTCGTCACGCTGGTCGTAGGTGTCGTACCCGTACCAGTCCCCGTTCCAGTCCCAGTCCCAGTCCCAGTCCCCGTTCCCGTTCCCGTACCAGTGCCGCCGGATGACCCGGATCCGCCCGTTGTTGGGCTGCTACCGCTTGAGGACGAGGCGCCCGAACCGCAGCCCGCCAGTAGCAGGCTAAGGCACAGGGCGGCAAAGGGGCGGAAGAGGCGGAGTGAACGCACAGAAGAACCTCGACTGTGAGACTGGCACTACTATCGAACCAACATGGTCCGAGAAGTCTCTGTCTTTTCGTTGCTGTCTGTAAACTCTTTTCGCTCGCCTGTTCATGTGGAGCGAATTGGTTGTGTCCTGCCAAACCACGTCGGTCTTGCTCAATCGTCCAACGCCGGCGCCGCAGGCATCCAGCCCACAGGAGCAGCCGAATTGCTCGGCTCGTCCTTACGGTAGTGTGGAAGGATCGTGAGTTTGAAGGGAAGAAGAATCAGGCGTGCAGAAGATGCGTGAATTGGAAATCTGTGTCGAGACGTTGCAGGCTTGCGAAGCAGCGGAGGCGGGTGGAGCGGATCGCATTGAGTTGTGCGCGGCGCTCTCGGAAGGCGGTGTCACTCCGGGCCCCGGATTTCTTCGCGAAGCGCTTGCCTCTGTGGACCTTCCTATCCATGTGCTGATCCGACCCCGCAGCGGCGACTTTCATTATTCCGAGGCCGAGTTCCGCATGATCTGCACGGACATTGAGACAGCGATGACTGCCGGTGCCGCAGGCATAGTCGTTGGTATGTTGACGGCGGACCGTCAGGTTGATCGTGTACGGATGCTCGAGGTGATGAGGCTCGCGAAGAGGAGATCTGTCACCTTTCATCGCGCCTTTGACCAGTCGAATGATCTTCCCGTGTCGCTCGATGTGTTGATCGACCTGGGTTGCAGCCGCATCCTTACCTCTGGCGGCAGGCCCACCGTCACCGAAGGCCGCGAGTCCCTTGCGCGGCTGGCACAGCAGGCAGCGGGACGCCTGCGCGTCGCAGCGGGCGGTGGTGTGACGCTTGAGAATGCGTCGAGCTTGACTGCGATTCCGGGGCTTGACCTGCACGCGTCCCTGCGTCCAAAGTCCGCACCGGTCGTGGGTGATGTGCTGTGGCAACCCGCCACAGGGAACATCTCCGTCGACGCGGTGCGGACGTTAAGCAGCATCGTCCACGCCTCGAGCGATTCGCTAGTTCGGTAGAGCAAAAGCCACGTAGGAACCGTGAATCGGATCCTGCGAAGCCGGATGTCCGGGGACCGCATGGGTGCGTGTGGTGGATCGGGCGGCAGCGCAGAAGACGACGTACTGCTTGCCCGCCACCTGGTAGATCGCGGGCATGCCTTCAAGCGCAGCAGGCACCTCCGCCTCCCACAACACCTTGCCGTTGCTGGCGTCGAGCGCTCGGACCTTCCGATCCCGTGTGCCGGTGAAGATGAGTCCGCCCGCAGTGACGACGGGGTTCACCTTGGGGAAGTGCGAGCCGGTGCCGGTGATGCCCTTCTCGGCGAGCTCGGGTACCTCGCCCAGCGGAATCTTCCATTGCACATTGCCGGTGTTCAGGTCATACGCGGTCATCGTTGTCCAGGGTGGCGCGATGACCGGCAGGCCACTTTCGGCAAACATGAAGCCAAAGCCGCTGCGATAGCGCAGTGTCTTCGGATCGGCCGTCGACGCGGCGGCACTGGTTGTCTGCAATGCCGGCAAACCGGGGTTCTTCAGGAACTTCATCAGGTCGTCGACCTGCGCGGGTGGCAGGCTGCCAAACGACGGCATCATGCCTTTGCCATAGCGCACCGTCTCCCGGATCTGCGCTTCCGGCAGGCGGCTGTGGATGTCCACCAGCGTAGGAATCACGGGCAACTTGCCTTCGCGATTGATCCCGTGGCACAGGCTGCAGGTGTTCGCATACACAGCCGCTCCGCGCGCCTCCGCCGTGTTGCCCGCAGGAGCCGCGGGCGGCAGCTGCAGCTTCAACATCGCAGGCAGATCCTTTGAAACCACGTAAAGGTAGCCATGCACCGGGTCGATGGCGGTGCCGCCAAAGTTGGCACCGCCATTGTTACCGGGCATTTCAACCGTGTCTTCCGTAGAAGGCGGTGTGAACAGGCCATCGTTTCGGGCCGCATCGATCTGCTTCTTCAGCCGTTCGTGCTCTTCCGGTTCCAGGTACGGACTCAGATCCTTCGAGGTGAACGTCTGACGGCCAAACGGCTCGGGCTTGGAAGGCACGGGCTGCGTCGGCGAGGCGACCTCGCCGGGCAGCGGCGACTTCGGCACAGCACGCTCGTTCACCGGCCACAATGGCTTGCCGGTGACACGATCGAAGACCCAAAGGTAGCCAGTCTTGCTCGTCTGCGCGACGATGTCGACGAGCTTCCCGTTGTGCCGCACCGTCGCCAGCATCGGCGTGTTGGGATTGTCGTAGTCCCAGATATCGTGATGCACCATCTGGTAGTGCCACAGTAACTTGCCCGTGCCGGCATCCAGCGCCAGCAGGGAATCGCCAAACAGGTTGTTGCCCGCGCGATTGCCGCCGTAGAAGTTGTATTTAGGACTTGCAGTCGGCACATAGACGATGCCGCGCTTCTCGTCCAGCGCCATGCCGCTCCACGCATTTGCGCCGCCCACAGTCTTCCAGGCATCTTTCGGCCAGGAGTCATAGCCAAACTCGCCGGGATGCGGAATCGTGTGGAACGTCCACGCCGCACGGCCAGTGCGAATGTCAAAAGCGCGGATGTCGCCGGGCCCCGAGTCGTACTCCTCGTTCGTCGCGGATCCGAAGATGATCAAGCCGTGAAAGATGCGGCCCGGGTTGTAGGACTGCACCAACGTCAGGCGCTGCACATCGCGTCCAAGGCCCTCGCGAAGATCGACATGCCCGTCCTTGCCAAAGCTCGTGATGGACTTGCCGGTCGTGGCATCGATCTCTTCCAGGTGGTTGTCCACTGCCAGGATCAGTCGGCGATCTTTACCGTCCTCACTCTGCCAGTAACTCAGACCGCGGTTGGTCACCAGCGGTGTCTTCGGATGCAGCGGATGCGCCCAGACCTGCGCACCGGTTGCCGCATGCAGCGCGACGATGCTGTTGTTCTGCGCCAGCACATACATGGTCTCGCCGATCACCAGCGGATTAAATGCATAGCCACGCACGTCGCCCGTCGGTACGCTCCAAACCTGTCGCAGAGTCTTCACGTTCGTGCGATCAATCTGCTTCAGTGCGGAGTACTGCGAGCCATCTTCAGCACCGCCATAGGCCGACCAGCCCATGTGCGCACCATCGCCGGCCACCTGCGACGACGCAACGGCGGCGATCGCAAGGGAGCAGCCAGCCAGCGTCCTTAGGACACCGCTAGACAGTCTGTTCTTCGGCATCTCTGCTCCGGTTTGTTTCGTTCGCAACGGCATTCGCGCGAGTCGTAAAGGCCTGCTCATCGCGTGCACGCCAAAGGGCACCTTCAATGGGATCAACCACGCCCGGCGAGGCCTTCAGCAGCGGAAATTCTTCGCGTAGCGACTCCACCATTGCATCGCGGACGGGGGCTACGCGTTCCATGATGCTGCCGGCGAAGGCCAGCGTAGGAACGAACGTCGAGTCTCCCTGCAGAGCACGCAGGCGGCGGATCAGCAGCCGCACCAGGTAGGCAAGTTGCTCGCCTTCGGTCCGAAGAACCTCCTGCGCGACAGTGTCGCCAGCTTCGGCACACTGCAACACCAGGTGCGTCAGTCGAGACACGTCCGGAGTCGGCGTGCGATTTGCGTGTTCCACCAGCAGGTCAATGGACGGAAGGTCCCAGAAGGCCAGCACAGCATCCTGCAAGGTGGTCGTGCGTCCCTCGTCGATGGCAAGGAAGATCGCTCGTAACGCATGCGCGCCGATGGCGTGGCCGGATCCCTGGTCGGCCAGCATCGGGCCCCAGCCACCACAGGTCGCCATCGCTCCTGAAGGCGTGCGTCCCGCCACATTCGATCCGGTGCCCGCAAGAATCAGCACGCCCGGCCCGCCTCGAAAGGCCGCGTCCAGTGCAATTTCCACATCGCCCAGCAGCAGCAGGCTGCCGCCGACCCGCTCTGCGACCGTCTGTCGAAGCCAGTCCGCTACCAGCGGCACCGTCTCACCCGCCGTGCCAAGGCACGTGCGCAACACCGCCGACATGGGGACACCGCTCGCCCTGGTCAACTCGGCGAGGCCTGCATCCAGGTTGCGGAGCGCCGTGTCCGTATCTGTCCGAAGACGCTTGATCGTCCCGGTCCGATGCCGGGCTAAAACGCGCATCTCATCAGCCAGCACAAAGTCTGTCTTTGTGCCGCCTGCATCGATCGCCAAAAAATAAGCCATGTCTCACTTTACTGTGCGGGACGGTTGCGTCGCCCGACCGATCGTGTGCTGGCACGATCGTTGGAGGCGTCATTTGATACCTGCGGTGAGCGCTCGCCCATCAAAGACGCTCAGACGCCTGAATGCAAGAGAAATTCGATTCTGATTGGCTGGCAGCGAAACGATCACTTTCCACCCCGCCATCGCTAGTTTGCCATGTATCCTGTGGGAACTTCCGAGCCCAGGAGATTTCTCCCCATGAACCGTCCGGCCCTTCACGCGACCGACTCTGCTGCCCCCTCCGCGTCCTCTGCAGGCTCGTCCTGGCGCCGCTTCATTGCCTGCGGTGTCGTCGTCCTGGCCGCCTTTCTGTCCGTGGGTGTCTCGTCCTCACAGGAACCCAAGCCCAAGACCCCTGGCAACGACTGGATCCAGCTCTTCAACGAAAAGGATCTGACCGGTTGGAGCAATGTAGGCGCGGAAAGCTGGAGCGTTGAAGGCGACGGCATTCTGCATGGCAAAGGTCTGACCAAGGCCTACGGCTATCTGCAGACCGATAAGAACTACAAGGATTTCCAGCTGTCGCTGCGCTTCAAGTGTGTCGGCGACGGTAACAGCGGTGTCTTCTTCCACACCGGCTTCAAGGGAGTCGATGCCACGCAGGGCTTCCAGTTTGAAATCGACTGCACCATGATGCATCACACCGCCGGCGTTTACGCGGAAGACGGTCGCGGGTGGGTCGTGTGGCCGTCGCCTGAGAACGAGGGTGTAGTACGCAAAGGGGAGTGGAACGACTATCTGGTTGAGGTCGTCGGCAACCGCTATCGCTCCCGCCTGAATGGCGTCCAAATGGTGGATTTCACCGATCCGAAGCCCGGCGCGCCGGACGGTACCATCGCACTTCAATTACATGCCGGTGGCGCTGGCAACATGCAATTCAAGGACATCTGGATCCGAGACCTTTCGAAGCGCTGATGCATCCTAGGATTCTCGGCACGATACTGTAACGCGCCAATCGCACTTACCTCGCACCACAGGACCCTCTTCATGCGTGGATGGAACACAAGCCGCAGCCTTCGCCTTCGCGTTGCTGCGGCTGCAGTCTTTTTGGTGCCTGCCGGCTTCGCCCTGCGCGGCCTGGCACAGCACATCGAAACCTCGACCTTCAATTCCAGTCCGGTGCGGCCCAAGGAAGATTCGAAGTTGATTGCACGCGGCAAGGGCATCTACGAGGCGAAATGCCAGTCCTGCCACGCTGCCGATCTGCGCGGCGCCGCCGGTCCGAGCATTTTGCGTTCGCAGGGAGCGCTGACCGACAAGAAGGGTGAAAACATCACGGCCATCATCCAGGGTCAGGATCCGATGTTCCCGAATCACAAGATCGCCATCAACACGGATGAATCGGCAGCCGTTGCAACGTATATGCGCAGCATCCTTGCGCTCATCGGTAGCCAGGGTCGTCCGCCTGGTGATGGAACACAGAAGCTCAACATCGTTGTCGGAGACGCCAGTCGCGGCAAGCAGTACTTCGATGCGAAGTGCGCCAGCTGCCACTCGGCCGAAGGCGATCTGAAGGGCTACGCGAAGAAGGTGCCGGATCCCAAGACATTGCAGGCCGCATGGTTGCGTGGCACGCATCTGGGCGTGCCCCAGCCCCCGATCAAGGTCACTCTTACGGAGGGTGGCAAAGTGACCGAAGGAACGCTCATTCACATCGACGACTTCCTGGTAACGCTGCAGCCAGCCGACGGCTCCGTACGCACCATCCGCCGCAACGGTGACCTGCCAAAGGTCGTTGTGAAGGATCCGCTCGAAGCCCATCGCAATCTGTGGCCCGTGACCGCTGACAATGACATCCACGACATAACCGCTTACCTGGTGACCCTGAAGTGATGGCGCGAAGGATTCTCTCTCTGGCCGCTGCAATGGTTCTTGCTCCGCTGGCCCTCACACCCGTTGCGCCTGCGCAGAACGTGACGCAGCAAGACCTGCTCAAGCCGCTCAAGGACTCGTGGTTCTCGCACAGCGGCGACTACACTGCACGCCGATATAGCGCGCTTACCGCTGTCAACCGGCTGACGGTGAAGAACCTGACGCCCGCGTGGACGGCGAAGATGACGCAGGGCGAAAACCTGCCGCCGCTTACCGGCTACAGCCGCATGCGCCCCTCGCAGATCACCGGTGGCGAAAGCACTATTGGTTTCAACTCCTCCGGCGGATCCATCAAGGCCACCATGCTCGAGGTTGATGGCATCCTCTACGCGACCATGCCCGATAACGTATGGGCCGTGGACGCCCGCAGCGGCGAGACGCTGTGGCACTACTATTGGAAGGCGCGTGGCGGCACACACATCGCCAGCCGCGGCGTCGGCCTCTGGCATGGCTATTTGTTCTTTGAAACACCCGACAACTACCTGGTCTCGCTCGACGCAAAGACCGGGAAGGAACGCTGGCACCGCGAGATCGCGAAGGTCGAAGGTGGCTACTTCTCCACACCTGCGCCAATGATCGTGAAAGACCACGTGCTGGCTGGTACGGGCAATGACATCGATGCGCCGGCCTTCCTGAAGTCCTACGATCCGGAGACCGGCGATCTGCAGTGGACCTTCTACGTCACACCGCAGAAAGAAGGAGACCCCGGCCTCGACACATGGAAGAGCCTGGACGCAGCGCGCCACGGTGGTGGCAACATCTGGATGCCGGGAGCCTACGATCCGGAGACCAATCTCTACATCACTGGAACGGGAAATCCAACGCCCTCCTGGCAGACCGGCCTCCGCGGTGACGGCGACAACCTGTATACCTGCTCGCTGGTCGCGCTTGATGTCGACACCGGGAAGCTGAAGTGGTACTTCTCCACTTCACCGCATGACACCCATGACTACGATTCGTCGCAGGTGCCCGTGCTGGTTGATGGCATCTTCAATGGGCGCCCGCGCAAAATGGCCCTCACCGCATCGCGCAACGGCTATTTCTTCGTAGTCGATCGCATTACCGGCGAACACCTGCTCACAAGTAAGTATGGTGAAACGACCAACTGGGCCGAAGGTTTGACACCGCACGGCGGACCGAAGACAAACCCGGCAAAGGATGCGTCCATCGGCGGGACACTCATCTCCCCTAACTCTGGCGGAACCGTGAACTGGCAGCCACCCGCATACTCGCCCCAGACAGGGTTGCTCTACCAGTACGAGTCCAACAGCTTTTCCATGGTCTATCTCACCGATCCAGATCCGCGCGGTGCAATGGGGCTTGGCGGGAAGGACGAACTGTCGATCGGCACCACGAACAGCTACATCATCGGTATCGACTACAAGACAGGTAAACCACGCTGGCGCCATAAGCTGTACACGCAGGGCTTCGGCGGAGGTGGCCTCCTCGCCACAGCCGGAGGTCTCGTCTTCAGCGGAGATGGATCGGGCAACCTCGTCGCTCTCGATGCCGCGACTGGCAAGGCTCTCTGGGGTGCACGCATCGGCAACGTCAGCAACCCGCCCCAGACCTACATGCTCGACGGCCACCAGTACGTCCTCGCAGCATCCGGTGACACGCTCTACTCGTTCCTGCTGTACTAGACCCGCACCACGTTTGCTTGATCAATCGGAGAGTCTGGCAAACCAGGCTCTCCGATTGTGGCTTTGCGCTGTACGAAACCGACTAGCCGCATCGACACGTCGAATCCTCCAGGCCCTGCGAGAATCCGGGTACCCCGTTTTTTGCGAAGCAAAGGTTGGGCTATCGCGCAAAGCGCGATCCGAGGGCTCTCCGCGATCATGACGTCGTGATCAGGAACAGAAGCCTGCCTTCTGACCGAGGGCGACTTTCTGAGTCCGGAGAAGAACAGGGTCCGGCGGGCTGCAGGCCCGCGGCAGAACCCACCCACGGCAACGTGGCGTGGCTCTGCTGTCCCTCGTAACGGGACGACCACCTGCACCTATCATCATCTCAACGTGGAGACACGGATGCCCGACACACAGACAATCCAATGGGGCATCGCAGGCTCCGGCGACGCCGCCCAACGCTTCGCGAACGCGATGCAGTACGTACCCAACGCGTTCATCACCGACGTATGGAGCCGCAACCCGCAAACATCAGCAGCCCTCGCGAAGAGCTGCGGTGCTATTCACACGCAATCGTTCGATGCTCTCCTCGCAAATTCAAAGATCGACGCAATCTACATCGCCACGCTACCCGACTCACACGCGTCCATTGCAACAGCAGCCTTACAAGCAGGTAAAGCAGTCCTCTGCGAGAAGCCAGTAACAGTCAACAGCAGGGAACTGGAAGCAATCCTCGCCTTCGCAAAGAGCTGCCTCTTCATGGAGGCCATGAAGCCGCCATTCTTCCCCGTCTATCGCAAGCTGACAGAACACCTGCGGCGCGATCCCATCGGGCACATCACCCACGTAAAATCCGGCTTTGCAACCCTGACCCAACCGCACCATCCTTCATGGCGACGGGAAGTTGCAGGCGGCAGCCTTCTGGGCATCGGGGTCTACCACGCGTTCCTGTCCGTCGACTGGCTCGGTGCAGCGAACGATGTACAGGCTCACGGCGTATTGGCCTCAAGCAACGTTGATGCCTTTGCAACTGTGAAGACCTCACACGAAATCGGAGACGCGGAATGGTTCAGCGGTCTGGACCGGAACGCCTCAGCCGGCGCGACGCTCGTCGGTGAGCACGGCACCATCACCATGCCCGGAACATGGTGGCGACCCGACACCATCACCCTCCAATACAACGACGGCAGGCTCGTCACGTTGCACGAACCTGCCGTCGGCAGTGGCTTCCAATATGAGACAGAACACTTCTGCGATCTGTTGCGGTATGGCGCGACGGAAAGCCCGTTGATGACCCACGCGCACTCGAGAGCGACAATGGCGATTCTGGACCGGGCTCGCAGTGGGATCGGCGTACAATTCGCTGCCGACCTCTAGCCGCATTTACTCCGCAAGAACAGCCTTGTTCAGATTGCGGGGATTGTCCACGTCGATGCCGTTCTGAATGGCCATGCAGTACGAGAAGATCTGCAACGGGATGACCTCGCAGATGGCCAGCAATGCCTCGGTAGCCTCATCGACGGGGATCACGTGGTCGGCAAGGTCAGCCACGGTGGTGTCGCCCGTATTCGCGATCGCAACGATGGTTGCGCCCTGCGTCCGCATGTCGTTCATCAATTGAACGACCTTCTCGTAACGCTCGACGGACTCGCTGTCCGAACGATCGACGGTCGCGATCATCACCAGCGGCGATTCCTTGCTGACCAGCGCGTTGGGGCCATGTTTCAGCTCGCCGCTGGGGTAGCCCTCGGCGTGCAGGTATGACGACTCCTTCAACTTCAGCGCGCCCTCACGAGCGATGGGGTAGTGCACGCTGCGTCCCACAAACAGAAATGTACGAGCCTTGTGCAGCGTCTCCGCGATGCTGCGTACGGTGCTCTCCCAGATCGGCAGCTGACGGCGTACCGACTCGGGCAAGGCAGCGGCCTCAGCAAGCAGACGATTGAGATCAGCAACGGAAAGGGTCTTGCGCTCTTCCGAGGCAAGCAGGGACAGCAGATACAGGTTCAGCAGCTGCGCCGTGAAGCTCTTGGTCGCGGGGATCGCACGTTCGCGACCGGCGGCGGTCGGCATCGACACAGTCGCCTCACGTGCCATGGTCGATCCGGGCACGTTCGTGATCGCCATCGTCTGGTGGCCAGCTTTGTTCGCTTTGCGCAGCGCGAGTAGCGTATCAACCGTCTCGCCGGATTGCGAGATCACGAGGACCGAAGCGTTCTTCAGCGCATGTTCCGAGCGATAGCTGTACTCACTCGCGTACTCCACGTCGACCGCGATACCGCTGCGGTCTTCAATCAGTAGTTCGGCGACAAGACCTGCATGGCGGCTGGAGCCGCTGGCGGCAATGACGATTTCGCCCTTGGCCCCGCGGAGCCACTGCCGCACCGGTTCACAGGCCTCTTCGACAAAGCCATCGGCAGTTGCAAAGGTCGCGAGCGTCGCGGCGAGAGTCTCCGGCTGTTCGTGGATCTCCCGGAGCATCCAGTGCGGGAAAGGAGCAGGTGTAGCGGTGTCGGACATGTCGACGCTTACCTCATTTTTGATCGTTTGAGCTTGAATCAATCATAACGGACGGATGAGACACGCAGAACAATCTGAATCGTCTCAATGTCGCTCTAAATCACCGCTGGAGGCAGAATCGGTTCACCATTGACGCGCATGGGCCGATGTCCGTACAGGGCGAAAAAGAGGACATAGGCATAGCAAAGCAGGACGACCAGAAAGCTTGGCTGGTAGCCATAATGATCCGCCAGGAACCCCTGAATCTCTGGCACCACCGCACCACCAACGACCATCGTGACCAGGATGCCCGAGGCCTGGCTCGTGTACTTACCCACACCCTCAATCGACATCGGGAAGATGCAGGGCCACATCACCGAGTTGAACAAACCGCACGAGACAATCGCCCACAGGGCAATGGGGCCGTGGCCAAAGACAGCGGCGGCAACGAAGATGCAGCCCATCGACGCGACAAACGTAAGTGCCCGCGCCTGCGCCACATAACGCTGCGCCCATGCCCCAATGAAGCGCGCCACCATCGCGCCGCCCCAGTACAGCGAAACATACTTCGCAGCAGCAGCATGGCTCAGGCCGCCCATCGAAGGTTGTCCAAGATAATTGATCAACAGGCTGCCGATCGAAACCTCAGCGCCCACATAGGCAAAGATCGCGAAGGCGCCGAAGCGCACATGCCGGAAGTCCCAGGCGCTGCCACCGCCGCTCTCGCTCGGGTCGCGTTGCGGAATCAGGTCGGGCAGATGCATCACCTTCGTCAGGACAGCGAGTGCAAACGCCAGCATCGACAATACAACGTAAGGCATACGTACAGACTGTGCCAGTTCGGCAGTCGTTGCGCCAGCGGCAACGAAGATGAAGATTGCCCCCACGCGTGGAGCCAGCGTGCCGGCCACGGAGTTGAAGCCGCCAGCCAGATTCAAACGTGATGCAGCCTTGGCCGGATCGCCCAGGGCACTGATATACGGATTCACAGCAACCTGCAACAATGCAAGACCGCAACCCACAAGGAACAGTGCGAAGAGGAACAAGGGATAGGCGATGACGATGGACGCCGGCAGAAACAGCAGCAGGCCACAGCCGATGGTGGCAAGCGCCGCGACGATTCCGTTCTTGTAGCCAATGCGTCCGACGATCTTGCCCGACGGAATCGACAGAAGGAAGTACGCGCCGAAGAATGCGAACTGCACCAGTAGCGCACGCACATTAGTGAGTTGGAACAGGTCCTTGAAGTGAGGCACGAGGACATCGTTCATCGCCGTGATGAAACCGATGCCGAAGTACAACGCCACAATCAACGCAAGCGGCAACGCGTAGCTGCCACCCTTGGCCGCTACCGCCGGCTGTTCCTGTCCAGTGCTTGCAAGTGCCATGAATTCCCCTGTCGGTGCAGCTTATCGTAGTTCCGATCGATCTACTTCGGATTCACTCACGTTCATGCAAACTCCACCACGCGTCCTTCACGCGCTGAAGCGTAGAAACCTTCGAGGACTCTCATCACTTGGATCGCGTCCTCTGTTGGTATCGGCAGCGGACCCCCCGATGTGATCGCGTCCCGCATGCCTTCGTAAAAGCGCTGCTGGCAGCCTGTTGGAGAAGGCGTTGGCGTCTGAACGCCGGTGGCGCCGTCATAGAAGATGCCTTCATCCGGATCGATACCAAACGCCGGATCATTCGGGCTCATACACTGTTGCAGCTGTGGCTCTTGTGTATCAGCCCCAAACTTTGCCCAGCTGCCAAGCGTGCCATGCACCTGCGTCCGCGGTCCGCCACCTGACACGAGCAACGAAGCATGCAGTACGGCTCGCATGTGCGGGTAGTGAAGCACAGCATGCCCCCAGTCATCTGTCTGTCCGCCACGCCGCAGCGTCGCCAGCGATCCCTGCACTGCCAATGGCATGCCGAACAGGTGCAATGTCTGGTCGATCATATGCGGTCCAAGGTCAAACCAAAGGCCGGAGCCGGGGCCACGATCCTCACGCCAGCGCTGCCTCACATTGGGCCGATAGCGATCCATGTGGACCTCGTAATGCGTTACATCACCCAGAACGCCAGCCTGCAGTACCTGCTTGGTTGCGAGGATCTCGCTGTCCCAGCGGCGGTTGTGGAATACGGAGAGCATCCGTCCATGCTCCTGCGCTATGCCCGCCAGCGACTCAGCTTCTTCAAGCGTGATAGTGAACGGCTTGTCGACAACCACATGCTTGCCCGCACGCAGCGCTGCTGCGGCAAGAGGGAAGTGCGAGTCATTCGGTGTTGCAATGACAACAAGATCCACATCGGTATCCGTCGCGGCCGTTGCAACGGGCGAGACACGTACGCCGGGGATACGCTCGTGCACCGCATCGGGTCTGCTGGATCCAACGAGCGCAAGCTCCAAGCCATCGATTGCCTGGATCAGTGGTGCATGAAAGGTCTTGCCCACGTAGCCATAGCCAAGCAGCGCGACGCGAACGGGTTCTGAGGTATTACTCAAGCTCTATCTCCAACAGGGTCAGTGTCGCCATGCTACATCGCAGGGCAATGCGTTTGCGTGGTTGTATCCTGATCGCGTGCACGCTCATCAGGCTCCCTTGACACACCGCTTCGCAGGAGATCATGTCCGTAAAAACTGAGGCACGCGCCGACCAGATCATGAAGGTGCTGCTGCGGAAAGGCACCGTCTCCGTGGAGGACCTGGTAGACCAGACCGGCAGCTCCGCGCCCAGCATCCGCCGCGACCTCACCCGCCTGGAACAGCGTGGTCTCATCCTCCGCACGCATGGCGGCGCAGCGCTCGTCGAGCCGCTGCTGTATGAACCATTCCGTCACGACACTTCCTTTCAGGCGCGTGAGACGCGGCATGCAGACGAGAAACGTCGCATCGGCGTCGCCGCCGCGGAGTTGATCCAGCAACATGAAACCATCGGCATCAGCGCTGGTACCACAACCACGCAAGTGGGCCGTTCATTGCGGCATCGCGCGGGTGTTCACGTTGTCACCAACGCCATCAACATCGGCATGGAGTTGTGCAACCAGCCCTCCATCAAAACAACGTTGACCGGCGGCACCCTCGCGTGGGCATGGGCCTTCGCTCTGGCTGGCCCGCAGGCGATCAAGACACTCGAAGACATCTGCCTGGACAAGGTTTTCCTGAGTGTCACTGGCTTCAGCCTTGAGCGAGGTGCGACAACGTTGGAGCTTGAAGAGGCCATTGTGTCTCGCAAGATGCTGGAACAGTCGAAGCAGGTGATTGTTGTTGCCGACTCTTCAAAGATCGGAAAGTCCGGACCAAGCATCATCTGCTCACTCGAGAAAGTGCATGTCCTGGTTACAGACACAGGGCTCTCAGTAGCGAAGCGCAAGCAACTTGAGAAGCGCGGCGTGCGGGTCGTCTGTTGTTAGGAGCAGCAGCGGCCCAGAGCATTCGCCCCGGGCCGTCGTGCCTCTTTAGACGAACTTTGAGATGTCGATTCCGAGTCGATATTCCTCGCGATCACTCTCGATCTCATCCCAGGTGACCACCCGGCCAAGCTCTGCAGACTTGCGGCCAAGCATGCAGCTACGCGCACTCTGCACACCGGTCTCGATCTGGTTCTGATACTGGTGGCCGGTGATGCTGTCGATGAAGTCGCGATCCTTCATTTTGTCGGCGTCGGCCAGGTTATCCGTGAACGCTCCGTCTGCCGCAAACTTTGTATCGGCAGCGGCGGGTGTTGCGTTGTTCGTCCACGCCCATGGCTGCTTGCCCAGGATGCGCAGCGGTCCCTTGTACGGTGCCTCGGCAAGTCCCTCCGTGCCGAAGAAGTGCTCCGCCACGTCGAAGAAGCCATTCTGGTTGAACTGTGTGGAGTTGAATACGAACTCGACCCCGCCTGGATACGTGAAGATCACTTCGTAGTTGTCATTGATGTTGCCGAAGTTTTGAATGACCTTGCGGCTGGCGCGTGCATCAGCCTTGATGGGATGCGCTCCCATGATCCAGTTGCAGACGTCAATGACGTGGATGTTCTGCTCCAGCAGAATGTCACCGGAGATGGTCTTGTCCCACAGCCAGTTGCGCAGGCGCTGCTCGTCCTTCGGCATATTGCCGCGGTCTGGATAGGTCGCAGGCGGTGCGTTGTAGAAGCCGCTGAGCGATGCGATCTTGCCGATCTGGCCTGCCTGGATGCGGCGCGCGAGCTCAACGAAAGGCGGTGCCTTACGGATCTGGAAACCAACCGCAACGCTCACCTTGCCGTTGATGCGCTTTGCAATTTCCAGGGCCCGGCGCGTCTGCGGCACATCAACACCCACAGGCTTTTCGCAGTACACGTGCTTGCCGCCGGCGGTCAGGATGTCCATGTGCTCCACGTGAAAGAACGGCGGCGTCGAGATCTGCACAGCATCAATGTTTGGGTTTGCCGCCATCGCCTTGTAGGCGTCGTGGCCGTGGAAGGTAAGCTTCGGATCGATGGCGGAGACGCCAAGGCCCTTGTTCACTTCGTCGAAGTGAGTCTTACCCTTGGCTAGCTGGTCAGGGAAGATATCTCCCAGCGCAACGATGCGCGCGTCCGTGTTCTTCGCGAAAGACGTCGCCACAGACGTGCCGCGCTTGCCGCAACCCAGCAGGCCGTAGCGCACAGCGGAGTTTGCAGCATAGCCGAAGGCAGTGCTGGGTTTTACAAACAGAAGCCCGCAGGCGCCTGCACTACCCTGTAGAAATTTTCTGCGATCCATCGGTGCTCTCCGTTTCCCTACGCGTGGTTGACTTCGTTCAGAATGCGTTCCAGATAAATCTTCTCTGCCTTCACATCGGCAACTTGCTGCGGGCCTGAGGTCTCGCGCTCGATCGTCACTGCGCCCTTGTAATTGAGGGCGTGTAGCTGCTTGAACACAGCGGTAAAGTCCACATCACCCTTTCCAATCAAGACCTCTTCGCCGAGCTTTGCCGGATCTGTCGGCCACTTGCCATCCTTCGCATGCATGCCCTGCACATACGGTCCAAGCACCTTCAAGGCGTCGACGGGGTTGGCCTTGCCGTAGAGAATGAGATTCGCAGTATCGAGACCCACGCCAAGCGCAGGATTGTTCACGTCCTTGATCATGCGCAGCATCGTGGTCGGTGTCTCCTGCCCGGTCTCCATCAGGAAGCTCTGACCGTTGCCAGCGCAATGCTCGGTCAGTTGCCGGATGGCAACGACAGTCTCCTCATACAGTGCATCCTTCGGGTCTTCCGGGATGAAACCACAGTGCGTCTGAACTCGCCCGATGCCAAGCATCTTCGCAAAGTCTGAGGTTTGCTTGAGGGCATCCATGCGTGCCTGGCGATAGGCACGCGGCACAAGGCCAATTGTTGCCGGTCCCTCAATGAAGTTCCACTTCAGCGGCTGAGGATTGACGACCTCCGCCGTCGTCGCGGTGACCTGGTACTTGTCCAGCAGTTCGCTGAATTGCTTCGCCATCTGCGGCGTGAATTTGCCGATGTAGTTATCCAGCGAGAGGAAGCACGTTGAGAACCCAAGATCATGGACCAGTTTGATCCGCGCTTCCGGATCAGGGAAGGGCTTGATCAGAAGCCCCAGCGCCATGGGAGCATGCGAGGGCTGCTTCCTGATCTGCGCATGGCTAAGGCCCGTAAGCGCTCCAGAACCGGCGAGGCCTGCTACGGCTGCTGTCTGCGCGGCGTACTTCAACAGATCACGCCGCCCCTGATTGATGGACTCTACTGCCTGTTGCTGCTTGTGTCGCATCGGCTTTCCCCTTGTTGTCGGATGGCATCGTTGGCACCGATGCGTTTTCATAAAACTGCAGAACGGATGTTCGCTAGAGCGTCATGAGGTAGTTGAAGGCTGCGATTGAGGCCGCACTACGCGGCAGTGATTCCGGTTCCACATCGCCAAATACGATCTCCGTCGATCCCAGAAAGCGTGGAAGAATACCGTTCTCAATGGCCTGCCGCGTGGCGGTGCGGAAGATACCATTCTCAAAGCCCTCCATGTCGGTAAAAACCACGGCCTTCGGGTTGTTCAGGTGTACCAGCGTCGCAATCGCGCTGCCCAGCGCCTTGCCCGCCTTGCGCAGCATCTGTATGGCGGTTGCGTTGCCCTGCATGGCGAGCGCCTCCAGATCCCGCATGCCGCTCACGGCAATTCCTTTAGCCTTGGCCTCCTGGCGAAGTGCGAAGCCCCCAGCCACCGTGTCCAGACATCCATTGCGTCCGCAGCGGCACAGCAGACCATCAGGATTGACGGTGATATGCCCAATCTCTCCTGCACTGCCATCATGCCCGCGATACAACATGCCGTTCATGTAATGCGCCGAGCCAATCGTGCTGCCAAGCACGATGCTGGAGAAGTTATCGTATTCCCGGGCGCGGCCGAAGATCTTGTCGCCCATGGCGATGGCATTCGCGTCGTTGTCTGCCCAGGCCGGCAGGCGCAGGGCCTTGCCGACCATCTCCGCAACGGGAACGTCTCGCCAGTCGAGACCGGCCGAGTAACGACAGATACCTTCCTCCGCGTCCACAATGCCTGCGACGGCGATACCCGCTCCACGAACGCGTGCGCGGGGGATGCCTGACTCCTTCAGTACCTTTGAAAAGCTGCTGCGGACGGCATCCGGGATGTCGGAGGGCAATACGCAGGCGGCGAAGGCATCGCTGGCCAGGACCTCGCCACGGAGATCGGTGATCGCCAGTTGCGTCTGTTCTTCGCCAATGCTGACGCCGACGAAACAGGAATGCGAGGCCTGCAGAGAGAGCTGAACGGCCGGGCGCCCACGCCGCTTATCCGCGGACGGTGCTGGTGTTTCGAGCAGAAGGCCTTGTTTTAGAAGACCTTGGGTGACCTCGGTAATGGCCGCAGGACTTACCGCCGCCCGCTCACTAAGCTCAAGGCGGGAGAGTTGGTCATTCTGCAGCAGTGCCGCGATGACTGCCGTTTTCGCGGAGCGGAAGGACACCTTCAAAGCGTTCTCCGGATCGTTCTCGAAGCGTCTCTACGTCTGTGTTGTGAAGTTCCTGTAAATCCTTGCTTGACCAGCACTAGGTCCGTGGATATCATCCACCTACCAAAACATTGTTGACCGGATTTCTTGGAAATACTACAACAGCCGCACCAATACTAGCTCGAATTCTTTCACACTGTGAATTAAGTGAGAGCGAAGAGGGGCGAACGCGAGCTTTGCAGTTTGTTCTCGGCGGTACGCACTTTGTCTTGCGGGGAAGCAGCACGTGCTCCCCAAAACGTTCCCTTGAAACACCCGCTGCAGATTCTGCAAGCGAGGTAAACGCTGCATCAGCACACGCGTACGGAACACTCATCACGCTGCACACACATTTTGGAGGCGGACAATGGAAGACCATTCGAAGCGCTGTAAGCCGCAAGGCAAGACAAGCACCGGTACCGGGCTTTCGCCGGTGCTGAAGAGTTCACTTCGCAACCTCGCATTTGCGAGCGCGTTCACCGCAATGGCAAGCACGCCCATGCTGGCCCAGAGTGTCACGGGCGATGTCATCGGTACAGTCACGGATACCACGGGCGCTGTGATTCCGAACGCAACGGTGACGTTGACGGACGTAAATACACATGACATCCGCACTCTGAAGACCGGCTCGGGCGGGGAGTTCACGTTCACATTGCTGAAGCCCAGCACCTATTCGCTGACGGCTGCGGCACCGGGCTTCAAAGGCTTCCAAATCGCATCGTTCAATCTGTCCGCCGGTGATCGCGCACGTGAAGATGCACACCTTGCTGCTGGTTCCGAAGGTGAGACTGTAAACGTCGAGGCGACCACGCCCGCGTTGCGCACTGACTCCTCCGCGATGATCACGACCGTTACCGAAAAGGCGACGCAGGAATTGCCGCTGAACGGCCGTAACTTCATCAACCTGGTGCAGGTCACTCCGGGCGCAACAGAAGGTCTGAACAACGGCCTTGCATCAGGTAACCGCCCTGACGACCGCCGCCAGACTTCGTCGATCTCCATGAACGGTCAGGCCGACATGATGAATAACCAGACGATCGACGGCATCGATAACAACGAGCGCGTCATTGGTTCCATCGGTGTCCGTCCCTCTGTCGATGCCATTCAGGAAGTCAGCGTTCAGACGAACGTCTTCACCGCTGAAGTGGGCCGCGCTGCCGGCGCCATCGTCAACGTCATCACCAAGACCGGTACGAACCAATTCCATGGCACGGCGTACGAATTTTTCCGTAACGATGTCCTGAATGCGCAACCCTTCAAGTTCGGTGCGAACATACCCAAGCCGAAGTACCGCCAGAATCAGTTTGGTGGCAGCCTTGGTGGACCGATCTTCAAGGACAAGACCTTCTTCTTTGCGGACTACGAAGGCCTGAACATTATCCGCAACCAGAACCCCACCACGACCACGGTTCCAACGCTCTTCGAGCGCAACAACATCGGCAACTTCACGGACACCTGCTCGACGACAAACGGCGTTCGTACCTGCTCGGTAGTCAATCCCACCGTCACAGCGATCGACAACATTGGCCGTCAATACTTCAACCTGTTCCCGCTGCCCACAAACAGCGCAGCTCTGAACAACTATGTTGGAACGCGTTCCGATTCGCAGTTCAACAAGACGGGTGATGCACGAATCGATCACCGCTTCAGTCCTCGCGATCTGGTCTACGGCCGCTACACCTACAACGCCGTTGATACGACGATCGGATCGCTTTTCCCCGCAGTGAATAGCGCCGCTGGAACAATCCTCCCCGGAGGCAACCTAGGTAGCTACCCCGGCCCGGCTACGACGCGCGCTCACCAGGCGCACCTGAACTACGTGCACACCTTCACTCCGAATGTTCTGCTTGAACTCAAGGCTGGCTACACGCTGCTTGACAACGCGCAGTACCCCTTGAACTTTGGCAAGGCGATTAACTCTGCCTTCGGTCAGCCCAACATCAATGTGGATGGACGTACCGCGGAAATGTCGGCAGTCACGATGACCCTCGGCGGCGCCACCCTCGGCAATCGTCCACCGATCGTTTATCACGAGAACACCTGGCAGTATGAAGGCATCCTTAACTACATCCATGGCAAGCAGACTATCAAGGTCGGTGCAGGCCTCATCCGTCGTCAGGACGCGACCACGCAGACGGACACGGCGAAGGCAATTGGACCTTTGCCGACTTTTCTACGCTGCTGAGCGGTGACTATGTCAGCGGTGGACGTAACTTCATCCTTTACACGCCGCGCAACCGGACGTGGGAACCCCACTTCTTCCTTCAGGATGATGTTCACGTCACGTCGAAGCTCACCCTCAACATGGGCGTGCGCTATGACCTCTTCACGCCCTATACCGAGACCAATAACATCCTGTCGAACTTCGATATCACGACCGGCAAGATTGTTGTTGCGGGTACGACGGGCGTCAGCAGCACCGGCAATGTGAAGACGGACTACACGAACATCGCGCCGCGCTTTGGCTTTGCTTACACACCAGTTGCCAAGACGGTCATCCGCGGTGGCTTCGGTCTTACATACGCACCGGAAAACACCACGTCTGGTTCAGCCTTGGTGAACCAGCCCTTCACAGCAACATGGGGCCCATACACCCCAGCACAGGCCGTGGCGCAAGCTACCACGATCGGCCTGAGCAATCCCGGCAGCTATGCGAAGTTTGCAGGCGGCCTTCCGACTCCGGGACCGAACAGTGCCACCAGTCCCTCGGGCTCCATCACTGCAGCGCTCGATCCCAACTTTAAGTCCACCTACATCGAGCAATTCAATCTGACAGCAGAGCGCGAAATTGCTGGCTTCATTGCCACTCTCTCGTACGTCGGTGAACTGGGTCGTCGCAACGCGTATTACCTGTCTGACTACAACACGATTCCTCTTGCTCAGTCTGCGCTTTCCTTTGCGCCTGCGGCGCGGGGAGACACCACGACCAATGCACCCGCAACTGCAACTGACTTCAATACACGACGCCGGTTCAACGCGACGTCTCCCAACGTAGTCAGCGTGCCGCTCTACCGCAGCACGGGTTCCAGCAGCTACAACGCCATGCAGGCTGTCCTGAAGCGTCGCTTCAGCAAGGGCCTCGATCTACAGGTCGGTTACACACTCTCGCGTTTGCTCGACAACTCCGAATCCATCAGCAACAACGGTGGCAACGGCTTCGGTTCCTCGGCGGATCTGATTCCGACCGTCGAGTATGGCAACGGCAACCTTGATAACCGTCATCGGTGGACTGCCACGTTCAACTACGCGCTGCCCTTCGGCGAAGGCACGCACGGTGTTCGCGGCTTCCTGACCAAGGGTTGGCAGGCAAACGGACTTGTCGTCTGGATGACCGGCATGCCGTTCTCGGTAACCAACAGCAACAACCGCAGCGGTACGCGTCCGGGAACAACTGGCAGCGATCGTCCAAACATGATCGCGAGTGGCAAGGTATCGCACCCGACGATCGGCAAGTGGTTCGACACCAACGCCTTCGTCTACCAGCCTGCAGGTACGGTCGGCAGCGAGCATCGCAACCAGCTTTACGGTCCTGGCATGCAGCGCGTCGATCTGTCCCTGTTCAAGAACTTTGACATCGTTGAGAACGTAAAGCTCGAATTCCGTACCGAAGCCTTCAACGTACTCAACACGGCGCAGTTCGTTAACCCGGGTGCGACGTTGCAGTACACACCGTGTACCACCGCTTGCAATGGGTTCCCGGTCGCTGGTTTCACGCCGGTCTCGACCTTCGGTGTCATCTCCGCCACCGCTAACGCCTACAACCCGCGTCTCATCCAGTTCGCGGCAAGGCTGAAGTTCTAACTTCGGCGCATCACATGGGCGGCTCCTTCGTGAGCCGCCCATCTTTTTCTAGGATTTGCTAACCCGCGCACCGCAGGAGAATTCGTTATGCAGCGTCGTTCCTTTCTCAAGGCCGGTTCCATGGCTGTTCTTGCCACGGTTGCCACGCGGTCTTCGCTCGCTGCAGCAAAGGTTCCTCGCATTGCGTACGGCGGCATCAGCATTGAGAGCAGCACCTACGGTCACATCCGCGCACGCTATGACGAATTCACGATTCTTCGTGGCAAAGAAGCCGATGACAACGCCCGCTTCCTGCCTCTGAAGAAGCACTACCCCGATGTCCCATTCATGCCGACGCTCGTAGCGACTGCCGTGCCCGGTGGCCCCATCGCGCGTGAGGCGTACGACAAGATCAAGGCAGAGTTTCTTGACCGCCTGAAGGCTCTTATGCCGCTTGATGGACTCTACCTTCCCATGCACGGCGCCATGTTCGTCGATGGCATGCAGGACGCGGAAGCTGACTGGTATGAGGCTGCTCGCAAGGTCGTTGGGCCCAGCTGCCTGATGTCCGCCAGTTACGACCTGCATGGCAACATCAGCAAACGCATTATCGATGCGCTGGACTGCCTCTCCGCCTATCGCACCGCGCCGCACATTGATCGCGAAGAGACGATGCTGCGCGCCACGGACATGCTGGTGAACTGCATCCAGCGGAAGATTCGTCCCACACTGATGTGGGCCACCATCCCCGTACTGATGCCGGGCGAGCGCAGCAGCACCGGGTGGGAGCCGGCGAAGCATCTGTGGGCTCAACTGCCTGAGTTGAACAGGACGCCGGGCGTTCTGGATGTCTCGATGCTCGTAGGTTATGTCTGGGCTGATGAGCCGCGTGGTGGTGCCTCGGTCGTTGTGACCGGCACGAACCCGGCAAACGAAGCGAAGGTCGCGAAGAATCTTGCCCAGCAGTATTGGGATGCGCGCCGCCAGTTCGCCTTCGGTGACGAGGTCTGTGATCTGGACACCTGCCTTGCGAAGGCGATGAAGGCACCGAAGCACCCCATCGTCCTTGCAGACTCTGGTGATAACCCCACTGGTGGCGGCAACGGCGACCAGGCAACCGTGCTGGAAGCTTTGCTGAAGGCGGGTGCGAAGGATGTTGTCTTCGGCGGCATCGCCGACCGTCCCGCGACCGAAGCCTGCTATAAGGCAGGTGTTGGGGCGACGATCCCGCTTACGATTGGCGCTACGCTCGATCCGTACGCCAGTAAGCCGGTGCAGGTGAAGGCGACCGTGAAGGCGCTGCTCGCAAACGTCGATCCCGCCAAGCGCGAAGCGGCCGTGCAGATCGATGGTGTGACGCTCATTCTGAGCGCCTATCGTCGCCCGTATCATGAGATCGTCGACTTCACGAAGCTGGGCATCGATCCGCACAATGCGAAGATCGTTGTCGTGAAGTCCGGTTACCTTGAGCCGCAGATCAAGCAGCTTGCAAACGGCAACAACATCATGGCGCTGACCGATGGCGCCATCCCTCAGGACATCGTGCACCTGCCGAAGAACAAATTTCGGCCGCCTACCTTTCCGTTCGTCGATGACCTGACCTTCACGCCCAGCGTCTACACTTCCGTCCGCGCGCCGCATCACGCGTAAAACAGAAGACGAGGGGTTTGGAATGAAGATTGGTCTGATTGGTTACGGCTTCATGGGTGGCGCACACGCTGCTGCCATTGCACAGCTGCCGGGTGTCACGCTTGCTGCGGTTGCGTCGCGGACCCGTCCGTCGGAAGACGGTCCGGTGCGCGGCAACCTTGATCTGAAAGCGGGTCCGTTGTCCGACTCGGTGCATTGGACTCCCAACTGGCAAGAGATTGTCGACGATCCCGAAATCGACGCAATCGACATCTGCCTGCCGACGCATCTGCACAAGCAGGTGATCGAGCGGGCCTTCGCAAAGGGCAAGCATGTCCTTTGCGAGAAGCCCATGGCATTGACGCCGGACGATTGTACGGAGCTGCTCGCGCTAGCAGAAAAGTCCGGCAGGACGTTCATGATCGCGCAGGTGCTCCGTTGGATGTTCCCGTACCAGTTTGCGCTGGAGTTCGTGCGCACCGTCGGCCGCGATGCCGTCACCGCCTGCACCCTGCAGCGCAGCACAGGATATCCGCAATGGAGCCAGTGGCTCGGCAAGAAGGAAGTCAGTGGCGGTGCTGTATTAGATCTCTTGAGTCACGATCTCGACCAGGCCCTGCAGTGGTTTGGCGAACCTGATCGCGTGAGCGCCGTGTCCATCGGTGAGGTCGACACGATGCGCGCAACGATGAGCTACTCAGGAGGTATGCAGGTCGTTGTGGAAGGTGGATGGATGCAGCCCGACGTTCCATTCTCGGCGAATTACACCCTTGAGACGACGGACAGCAAGCTGGCTTTTCAGGACGGCAAGCTGTATCTGACGCGCAACGAAGAGACTGAAGAAGTCGAGCAGCCAGAGCAGGATGCTTATTTCGACGAGATCGCCTACTTTGTACACTGCTGCCGCAAGGCGGAGCTACCCACAATGTGTCTGCCGGCAGATTCGGCAAAGGCAGTAAAACTGGCACTGCTGCTTGAGCAGTCCAGGGATGAGAACGGAAGGGAATTGTCATGGCGGTAGAAGCAATGGAGCTTGGACTGGTGTTCTGGGCAGAGAAAGATCCAGCGACACACCTGCAAGAGTTGAAGGGCTTCGGCCTGAGCGCATGTCAGTTGGGCGTACCACCGGGCATGGACTGCAAGGCATCGGCTGCGGCCTGGAAGAGCGCCATCGCGAGTGCCGGTGTCTTCTGCAGCAGCGCGGTTGCCTCTTACGAGGGCGAGGATTATGCAAACCTGGAGCAGGTTCATAAGACCGTAGGCTTCACCGCGCCGGGTTATGCCGCAGAGCGCATCGCACGCACGAAAGAAGTCTCTGCCTTCGCGAAGGAACTGGGGCTGACCGCCCTCTCCTGTCACATCGGATTCATCCCTGAGGACAAGTCCACACCGCTCTATACGGAGCTGCTTGCCATCGCGCGCGAGCTTTGTGATGCGTGCGCGGCCAATGGACAGGATTTCGTGCTGGAGACAGGTCAGGAAAGCGCTGCCACGCTGCTGAGCTTCCTCGGTGATGTCGAGCGGTCAAACATCAGGGTGAACTTCGATCCCGCGAATATGATTCTTTACGGCTCCGGCGACCCTCTGCAGGCGCTTGAGTTGCTTGGTGAGAAGGTGCTGTCTGTTCATTGCAAGGATGGCCGTTCCCCGAAGGCGGCAGGCGAGCTCGGGCATGAAGTGGCGCTTGGAGAAGGCGAAGTCGATTTCCCCGGTTTTCTGAAATTGCTTAAGAAAATTAACTATAAGGGGCTGCTGACGATCGAGCGTGAGGAGCCTGATGCTGCACAGCGGAAGGCCGACATCGAGCTTGGAGTGAAGCGACTCAATCAGTGGAAGCAACCTCTCACATAAGCGCGTTGCCACAGCGCGGCGTCACTCCAACGAACGACTCAGCAAGGGAGAAATACATGACTTCACGCACAGAGATGACGAACAGTCTTGATCGACGAAACTTTCTTCGTGGCGCCGGTGGTGCTGTTGCGGCCACCCTCTTGGCTGGCCCTGCGGCAGAAGCAGCGGGACAGTCGCTGCCCAAGGGCGGCACGCCCGAGCCGATTACGCATGCCGGTGTGAAGCGCGCTCTCAGCGACCACGAGAAGGTCGCCCGCATCGCGTCGAACAGCTATCCCATCCGCTGGATCTTCAAGAACCGTGGCAACGTTGGCGACAAGGCGACGGTCGACAAAATGCAGGCGAAGTACGGCACCATCACCATGCTGGACTTTCCTGCCTTTACGAAGAAGACCTTCGAAGGCGTCACCAAGATGGACATGTGGTCGAGCCTGTTCGGTGATGCAAATGACGAGAGTCAGTATGTGAAGTCGACCATCTTCGGTTACGACGGCAAGCCGCGCGATATTACGGAGTTCGATCCATCGAAGCCCAACGCACGCAAGTGGCTGGAACGCATGGCAGCGAAGCAGAAGGCGGAGGGTGTCTTCTGTCATCACATTTCGAACAACGCACCGCGTGACATCTGCGAACTGGATGAGACCAAGCGTCGCGCAGGCGTTGAGGTCGCAAAGAAGTGGCTCGATGGCGCCGCAATCATTGGCGCGAAGAGCATGCGTGTGAACAGCGGCGGCCCACGCATCGCACCATGGCCGGAACCCAATGAGACCAGTTATCCCAAGAACCCAAAGCTTGAGCAGTACCTCGCCAAGTGCATCGAGTCATTCCAGGAGATGGCAGAATACGGATCGAAGCTGGGCGTCAAAGTCACACTGGAAAACCACTGGGGCCTGACCGCGAATCCGATCAACATCAAGATCATCGTGGATGAAGTCAACAGCCCATTCTGCGAGGCTTCGCCCGACTTCTGCAATTGGGAGCACAAGTACCTGCTGTACCACGCACTAGCGGACCTGGCACCCTACGCCCACACCACCTGCCATGCCAAGTTCTGGGACCGCTGGGAGAATCCGGACGTTCAGCGCAACGTGCGCATCATGCTGAACAGCGGCTACGAGGGTGTCTTTGCACTGGAGTATGAAGATGGTCCCTGGGACGGTATTGAAGGCGCCCAGTATCTTTACCGCGAGGTCATGGCAGCGCTTTAAGGGCATCTCCTGGGGAGCGAACTGGGCAGGGTCGGGGGAGTCATTCCCCAACCCTGCCCTTGCTTCTGGGCAAGCCAGCTAACCCACACGACTACGGAGCGCGAGGTTCTTTACATCCCCTGAACGAAGTCGCTTCTGGGAGATTCGAGGGGACCCGCCATTCATTCCGGTTCCACTCGCAAGAAGAATCGCTGGTGGAAAGATTGCGGCGTGACGTATCTTCAACATTATCGAGACCGAAGTTGCTTCACTCGAGGTCACGACTGCAATGATCTCGCAGCTAGGCATTCCGATCTCGCGTACCGAGCGTCAGGATTTTGAACTTGGAAGCATCCGAGGTTCCTCTTGCAAATCGCCAGATCCAGCCTTATCGCGGCTCTCACTCTGATGACTGCGTGTTTCGGCTCTCTTGCCGCGGCGCAGACTTCGTCTGCCGCCCCTGTTCAAAGCGCGGGAAGCTCAGTCGCAGGCGGGCAGCCGGAGCGAGATCTGGATGCGTCGGGCATCTCCAACCTGGGACCAGAGGAGCGCTTTCGGATCTCGGTACCATTGCGTCCGTCGATTCCCGTCAACCTGGGAGCCGCTCGTTTGGACGTGAGCCTCACGCGGAAAATTAAAGGCAAGAAGGCCGAAGAGGATTTACACCTGGTTGCCGTCCTGGGAGTTGCGCAAGCTTCCCTGAAGCCGGGGGACAAGAGCGTGACGCTGCACGGGGTCACTCCCGCGTTCGATGGGGAACGTGCGGGCGAGTACCGTGCGTCGGACTACAGCGTTCATTTTGGTTCCGGCAACGTAACGAACCTTGGAACACCTGACGAGAGCTTCATCGATACCGACGCGCTCACAAACAAGCTTCAGAGTCTGCGAATTTACCTGGCGACGGTTGCTGGCAAGTAGTTCAGGCGCGGAAGCGCGACGTGTCCTTATGAGAGACATTTCTCAGGCCATGGGTCAGCATGTGAGCCGCGATCTTGTAGCGCCGCCAGTTGCCGAGTGGCAGTCGCACAATCGAACGCAACAGCAGGCGCTGGCCGCCGTCCTGTCCCATCTGCCGCAGCAGGATCGCCGCGTCGGCCTCCTGCGTACTGATTAGTCGTTTTCCAACCCACAGCCGCTTCAGAAAGAAGACGGAAGGGAGTATCTGCTCCCGGATGACCCGTAGGTTCGCGTTCAGAATCGGCAGAGGCCTGTGGCTATTGCTCTCCATATGTACGCGGTAACAGACAGTAGGAGTAGGCAGCAGATGGAAGACTGCGCCCATCGCGTTGAGGCGCAGCCAGAACTCCCAATCTTCGGCAAGGTCGTATCTTGATCGAAATCCGCCTGCAGCTTCGAAGACGGATCGCCGCACACAGGTTCCACTCGGCGGGAACGGACAGCGAATCGGAAGCACCCTCGCGAGATGCCGCGCAGCAGGTGGCGACTGGGACTCTCGGGTGGTCCAGACGCCGTCGACGCACGAGAGTACCACGCGCGGAGTGTAAAAGAGATCGGCACGAACACCGCTCTGAATCGCTTTGGAAAGCTGTTCCAGATGGTCGGGAAGAAGCAGATCGTCCTGATCCAGGAAGCAGATCCAATCAGCGGTTGCCACGGAAGCGCCGTGGTTCCTCGCGCTGGAGACGCCGCCATTCGGCTGGTCGACATATCGGACGCCGGGTAGAAGTTCTACGATGTCACGCGATGATTTCGGCGAACCGTCTTCGACGACGATGATCTCATCGGCCGGGCACAGCTGCTGCACGCAACTTTGCAACGTCTCCGCAAGATGCTTTCTGCCGTTGTAGACAGGGATCACGATCGCCAGCGAAGGAGCTGCTGGTGTGGCCGCTGGCTCGACTGCTGCTTTGCGATCGTTCGTCACTGCACCTGAGAGTGATTTCAATGTCCGATACGTTGCACTTGAACCCAATTTTCAGGATTCAAGCGATTCAAGGGTCTCAAACAGAGCCCCCACCACGGCTGTCACGTCGGCCTGAGTCATCCCATTATGCAGGGGAAGGGAGAGGATACGTGCCGATATATCGTCGCTTACAGGAAGCGGCGGGACTATCGAGCGATCGCGCAGGAAGGGTTGCCGGGCCAGGTGTGGACTGAAGTAGGAGCCAGTCGTCACGCCCTGCTGCAGCATCCGCCGCATAATCTCTTCTCGGTAAGGCGCCAGGGTTCGGGGAAGCAGGAGGCTCTCAAACGTGCGAGCCTGTCGCTGGCCACGGGTCGTCTGGCGCTGCAGTCTGCCGGCCAGTTCCGTCGCGTACATCCGAGAGATGCTGTCTCGCTCTGACATCAGCGCGGGGAACTGCTTCAGTTGCAGCGTTGCGGTCAGCGCTGCAACCTCAGACATTTTTGCGTTCAGTCCGGGCATCGTAGCGACCCTGCGTTCTCCGAAACCGAACGAGGCCATGGTACGCAGCCGTTCGATTTTGTCCGGCTTCGAGCAGTACAACAACCCGCCTTCACCGGTCGCGAAGTTCTTCGTCGCATGCATGGAGAAGATCAGCGGCAAAGAAGATCCCTTGCCGAACGCTTCATCTCGATCATTGCGCGAACCGAGTGACGCAGCGGCGTCGATGACGACTGGGATACCCGTACCGTCCACGAGTTCCTCGTACCGTTGCAGGTCGAGGTTGTTCCCGAAAGTGGCGTTGGGAACAATCACGGCAATCTGCTCCGCGTAGTCGCGCAGCAACTGCTCTTCGCTCTCGCGTGAAGGAAGCCAGGTGTCTGGATCGATGTCGCAATACAGGGGTGTCAAACCACACCAGAGTGCGGCCTGTGCGGATGCCGCAAAGGTGAACGAAGGCATCAGCACGTAGCGCTTCGACGCCGAGGTCTCGCCGATCGCATCGCGCATAGCGAGCATGAGCGCCAGCGTTGCATTGCAGGCCGTGACGCAGTAACCTTCACCGTCGAAGATCGACTCAACGACCTCGTGTTCAAAGCGAGTGTTCACGGGACCGAAGTTTGAGTAGGTGTTCGACTCTTCGATTGCTTGTATCGCAGCTACGTGTTGACTCAGAGCGGGTACTGAAGGGCGCAGAAGAGGCAGCGTGGTGTCAGCGGTTCGCTTGAGAACCTCTTCCACAACGCGCAGTCCCAACGTGTTCTGCCACAGCCACAGGCTATTTACCTGGCCGCGGTAGTCTTTCTCGCCGCCCAGCGCATGGCTCGCAGCGGGACCGACAGCCAGGCCCATGGCGGTCAGACCGCGCAGGGGCTCCTTCTGGCGGGTCATTACCTGGCAACGCTGATCGACGGTTGCCCAATCTCCGGAGACAGGGTCGTGGAGAGGGATCGCGTTTCCTTCCGCATCCAGAACCGGACACATCCGGGGACGATATCCCATGGCTGCAATGATCAGATCTGCTTCCTGCAGAGCTGCCTCCGCGGCGGCTGAGTCGCCATTCAGTGCGATCAGCTTCAGCCGTGGGTCGGGCACACGCCCTTGAAGTCCCAGAGCGTTGCGGACCAGGTCTTTTGCCTCGAATCGGAAGCCGGACAGGCGGAAGACGCGTCCGCTGATGTGGCAGATATCCTCTGACTTGAAGTCGTAGTATCCATCCGCTTTCGCCTCCTCTGCCGACGCGTAGAACAGACGAAGTGGGCTCCGGTGCAGCAGGGTGAGACCACCCGCTGGGAATGCAAGGGAAGTCTGGCGCAAAAGTTGTACTGCGATAGCCCCGGCGCTCGTGGATCCGCCGACGACCGTGATCCGCGGCTGCGGTTTGTCGCGAAGACGATCCATCACTGCATCTGTGCCGTGCCATACAAATAGTTCACCAGACTGAATCAGCTTTTCGGAGAACCGGGGCGTAAGAGGAGCATCGCCAACCCGCTCCGTGCGGAGGCGGTCAGCAGGCTGGTGCCCACCCGTCGCCAGATGGACGGAGCGACTCCGAAACGTGTGCTCACGGCCAGTGCGCAGATCCCGCACATGGACCGCCCATAGCCGGTTGCTGATTTGGCGAACCGAAAGCACTTCGTGTTCGCGGAGCACCGCGCTGTGCAACGACTGCTCCACCATGGAGCAGAGACGCTGAGCAGCGAGCGCTAGAAACGCTGCTGCCACACGCAGCGGAGCGGTCTGGCCGCGCAGGTCAGCGAGCGCTTTTGCCTCAGGGTGTGACAGAAGCTCGCGTAGCTCAGGCTCTGACGAATTCTCAATGGAGTCCAGAAAGGCTTCCGCCGGACTATCCGAGGGTATCGAGTAGTTTCCCAGCAAGCCCGCCCCGATGGTGGCTGATCGCTCAACGACCAGGACTCCGCCTGCAAGAAGCTCCGGAAGTTTCCCATATCGGGCCGCAGCGAAGAGCGGTGCCAGGCCTCCCGGGCCTGCACCTGCTACTACAAGTTGGAAGGAAATCCTATTACTCATAAATGGAAATGGTTTTCCCTATATATGCAGTGTAGAGTCGGTCATGGATTTGATGCTACTCGCGGTTGCGCGACCGGTCGATCGCTGCGGAAACAGACATCCGCTGTGAGGGTCGAAGTACTTCGTCGAGTTCCTGATAAATGCTGCTGAGCCGGAATCCTATGGAGGTACCAGAGATCATTAACTGATCGTCACGCACCTGAAAAAGGCCGGATGAGGTAGCTCTCCATGCTGCGCGATAGGTGGGGTCCAATAGCCAGATATGCTTAACGCCCATTCTTTCATAAAGATCAGCCCTGTTTTGCACCATGGCCAAGGGCTCTTCGGACATCACGTCGATACAAATCATGGGTGGAGAGCGTACCACGCGAGAAACGGGCGCATCCGACCCTACGATGCAGATGTCGCATATGGTGCTTTCAGCTTCCGAGATGAGGATGCGCTGACGGCAAAGAGTCACGATACCCCACGGCCGCCGATTTGTATGAAAGTGGGCAGCGAGTATCGCGCGCAATCCAGCTTGTGCTCGCTCAAAAGGGTCGCAACGGAAACGGTCTTCCATGCCGTTCTCGTCATCGTTTGTTGTAATGATTGAATTCCTGCTCATACACCCAACCAGTATGCAGCTTGCTGGCCAATTGGTTCTCGAAATGCACTATGAAATATGACAAGAATGGGATTTAGATACTTGAATATCAATCGAGCATTTGGGGCAGTGGCTCTTGCGGTGGTAACCGTTGCTGCAACTGCTCAATGGTCTGGGACCGACGTTCCAGCGTTCCATGCTGCTGCAGCACGCGGCCCCATGCCGCGACTGCTGGCGCAGGCGGAACGAACTGGTGTCTATTTTTCAAGGCCGTTCCAGATCACCAGCTACAAAATGGCCGATGCAATACCTGAAATTCTTTATCAGCTGCCCTGTTACTGCCGATGTGACCGTGCCATGAAGCATAAGAGCCTTCATTCCTGCTTCGAAGTATCACATGCAGCTGTCTGCACGACTTGTATGTCAGAAGCCGCGTATGCCTACACCCAGCATCGTGAAGGTAAGACTGTCGCGCAGATCCGTGCGGGCATAGAACGTGGCGACTGGCAGGAAGTGGTTCTCACTGATTTGAATGACAGCATGGTTGAAACAAGCCAGCCGTGAATACAAGCGGGCTTGCCCTTCTGCGCTCCCTAACGCCAACGCAGAAGTTGCAGCAACTGTTTCAAAAAAATGGAGTCTTGTTCCCCAGGTAGGTCTGACATCTACGAGCAAATTTTCGGCTCCGGCCCACAAATCGAAATGCGCGTTGTCATGATTTTTGCGGCGGCGCTGCTCCTCTCCGGAAGCCTTTGGCTGTTGGCCGTGCGCCTCAGCAGTTCTGCGCTCCGTGGGCTCGGCTGGCTGTCTGGTGCTGCGGCTCTCAGTGGCGGAAGCCTGTTGCTCGCCGCTTACTATGGAACTCTCCCCTTAATGTTCTCCGTGGTCCTTGCCAGTGAACTCAGGCTACTTGCAAACGTACTGATCGAGTTATCACTGATTGAGTTGCTGGAGAACGAAGCGCGTGTCCCGAAGCTGAATCTCGCCGTTGTCGCGATCAGCATGCTCGCATTGCCGTTTGTAACCTATGAACATAACGACTATCGCGCGCGGGTGATCCTTATCAGCGCCATGATGATGCTGCAGGTGGGCCGCAATGCTCAACTGCTGTGGACCAGGCGGAAGAAGCACCTGCGCCATGCCATCCGCTTCACGTTTGCCGGTATGTGCAGCTTCGCGCTCTTAGAGGGCGCAAAGATCATCATTGTTGTCCGGTACTGGATTCCA
Organism: Terriglobus roseus; assembly: GCF_900105625.1. Lineage (NCBI taxonomy): Bacteria > Pseudomonadati > Acidobacteriota > Terriglobia > Terriglobales > Acidobacteriaceae > Terriglobus > Terriglobus roseus. The sequence goes on along the minus strand of NZ_FNSD01000001.1, from coordinate 880,968 downwards.
AGAAGCCCTTTGATGGGGAACTGGTACCAGAACATCACGATCTTCCTGTATCTGCTCAGCTTCTTGTGGGCGCTCGCAGGGTTCTTCTGGCTCACCACGCTGCAACTCACGACCAAGCTGGAAAACATGGCCGGAACCGATCCACTGACCCGCCTGGCGAATCGACGCGTCTTTCGCGAATGGATGCAGCGCGAGTTACTCCGTAGCCTTCGCACCAGTGTTCCATTCTCCTTACTGGTAGTTGATCTCGATCACTTCAAACGGGTGAATGACACCATGGGGCACAATGCCGGCGATGAAGTTATTCGCATCTGCGTTGAGCGCATGCAGGACTCCGTTCGAGGGATCGATGTTCTGGCACGGTGGGGCGGGGAAGAGTTCGTTGCACTCCTTCCGCGTGCGTCGGTAGACGCTGCAGAACTGGTAGGAGAGCGCATCCGCAGAAACATCGAAGAGCCCATCAAGTTAAGGATTCGCGGTGAGGATAAGGTGCTTCGCATCACCGTTAGCCTGGGTGTCACCAGCTATCGTGGAGGTGAAGACACCATTGAGGACATGTTCGACCGTGCGGATCGCGCACTCTATGAGGCAAAGGCAGCCGGCCGGAACTGCATCCTCACAGCAGCGTAGTAAAAAGATGGAATGACCCCGCAGCGAAAGATGAACTGGATTGGCCTTGGTGTGATCGCAGCCGTCCTTCTACTGGTCTACGTGCTTCTTCAGCCGAAGCCTGTTCCCCAAGCCAGTCGCCCGGTTGGGGCGGTTCAATCCACGGCCGCCGCTGGCGGGCCATCCTTCGGGCCGTGTCCAGTGTTGCCCGCTGACAATGTGTGGAACACACGCATCGACAAGCTGCCCAGGGCCCCTCAGTCACAGTCCTACATCGACAGCATCGGTCCTCTGCACGGCGTGCATCCCGACTTCGGAACGTCGGAGATCGCAGGTATTCCGATCACTGAAGTCCCCGCGGGTACGACGGGGCAGACGGTCAGCTTTGACTATGCGGATGAGAGCGATGCGGTGCCCTACCCCATCCCGCCGAATCCGAAGGTTGAAGGTGGCTCGCAGGGGATGGGAGATCGCCATATCCTGCTGATCGATGAGGGCCGCTGCGTGCTCTACGAGTTGTTTGCAGCAGAGCGTAAGGGTGACGGATGGAAGGTCGGCTCCGGCATCGTCGTGGACCTGACCAGCAATGCTCTCCGTCCGGAACATAAGACGTCGGCTGACGCTGCGGGACTGCCGATCCTGCCCGGCCTGGTGCGATACGAAGAAGTCGGAGCAGGCCAGATCAGACATGCCATTCGCTTCACCCTGCCCCAGACGCAGGCAGCCTATGTCTGGCCTGCGCGGCATGTGGCTTCGAAGCTGGTGTCGCCGAACTACGCCCCGCTGGGACAGCGCTTTCGACTACGGTCAAGCTTCGATGTGCAAAAGCTGCCACCGCAGGCGCGTGTCATCGCCGTGGCGCTCAAGCAGTACGGCATGATCCTTGCCGACAATGGCGGGGCGCTCTACCTCAGCGGCGTACCCGACTCGCGATGGAGTGACGATGATCTCCATAAGCTTTCGCTCCTGAAAGCAGAGGATTTCGAAGCCGTGGATGAGTCAGCGTTTCGTCTGCTGCCAGACTCAGGACGCGTGAATCCCATCAGTCCCGGTCACTAGCGCGTGAGCGATCGACGCAGATGGACGAGTGAAGCTGCGAAGCGCTCTGGATGCCACAGCGGCGAAGGCCATGTGGCGAGCGACGCTGCGAGGAACTTTCTCTCGATCGCTGATTGACCTGCATGCCTGGCGGTCATGGCTGCCTTGTATTGCTGGTAGCTCATGATGCGGCGGCGCCACACGTGGCGTTGCCACCCATGCTTATCTGCCAGAAGCACTCGATCGAGCATCCGCAGGAAGTCCTGATACATATGCTCTGCGTTGGAGCTTAGCCCACCCAGCGACTCGCGATAGACCGTCTCAGCTTCCGGGACAATGCAGAACGTGCCGACTTTGCGAAGGCGGAACCAGAGATCCCAGTCTTCACAGCCCTTCTGCACGTCGCTGAAGCCGCCCACCTGCAACAGGGTCTCGCGACGGAGCATCACGGCGGATGGAGGGATGCCCACGTTCGTCAAGGACAACATGGCATCCACGTGCGACAGGCTTGGAGCTTGAACCGCGACCCTGCTGCCATCCAGCTTCAGCGCCAGCAGGCCCGTGTAGCAAAGGACTGCTTCCGGAGCGGCAGCCAACGCGCTCAGTTGCTTTCTCACCTTGTCTGGAAGCCAGAGGTCGTCTGCATCCAGGAATGCGATCCATTCGCCACGCGCCTCTTTGACGCCGAGATTGCGCGCGCGTGCGGGGCCACCCTGTTTTTGCTGCAGCAGGCGAACCGGTGAACCAAACGACTCAGCGATACTCCGCGTGCGATCCGTCGAACCATCGTCTATGACGATCACTTCTTCGACGGGATGTGTCTGCGTGAGCACGCTGCTTAGGCACTCGTGGAGATAGGGTTCCGCGTTGTAAGCGGGTATAACAACGCTGACGCGCAAGATGCTCCTCCATTCCCCGGATGCGTCATACCACCGCACTGCAGGTAGATGGTATCGTGATCCGGTATTTGGGTTTCAAGTGTTCGCACAGAGCCAATAGGAGCAGGATGTCACGTGTTTTAATTACCGGTGCGGCGGGCTTCATTGGATCGCACCTAGTGCATAGTCTTGCAGCCGAAGGAGCACAGGTTCGAGCGTTCGATAACCTGAGCTCGGGTAACCTGGAAAACCTCTCGGGCCTTCGCGATCGCATTGAGTTCATTGAGGGCGATGTTCAGGATCCCGATGCCACCATGGCCGCCTGCCGTGGCGTGGACTACGTCTTCCATGAAGCAGCAATACCTTCTGTTCCGAAGTCGGTAGCTGACCCGATTGGCACCGATGGCCCGAATCTGAAGGGCACATTGCAGATGTTGGAAGCGGCGCGCACCGCGGGCGTCAAACGCTTCGTGTTCGCGGCATCTTCAGCAGCCTATGGCAACAACCCCGAGCTGCCCAAGCGCGAAGACATGATCCCTGAACCGGTCTCGCCCTATGCAGTCCAGAAGGTGGCCAGTGAGCTCTACATGAGCAGTTATGCCCAGGTCTTCGGTCTGGAGACGGTCGCACTGCGCTATTTCAATATCTTCGGCGATCGGCAGGATCCATCCTCACAGTATTCGGGTGTCCTGGCGCGTTTCATCTCTCTCATGTCCGGCGGCGAGTGCCCAACCATCTTCGGTGATGGCGAGACCAGTCGCGACTTCACCCATGTCGACAACGTCGTGCAGGCAAATCTGCTGGCGGTACGGGCGCCTTCGAAGGCGTCTGGAGGCGTATACAACATCGCGACGGGCCATCGGGTGACCCTGAACCAGGCTTTTGACGCAATCAGCCGCGTGCTTGGTTTTGAAGGGCGGCCGAACTATCTGCCTGAGCGCGAGGGAGACATTCGTCACTCCGTGGCCGATATCTCACGGGCACAGGATGTGCTAGGTTATCGTGTCTCGGTCAGCTTTGAAGAGGGGCTGGAAAAGATGCTGCGCAGGGACTAAGCGTCCCTGCGTTGCGACTTCTGCCGAAGTCCCAGTATCTCGAAGTGGCGAAGGTGCGACTTGGTCGCGTAGATCAGCAGGTTGTTCCCTGTGGGATCGGTCGGCGTGATCCAGATGCCCTGCGCGACGACAAACTTGCAGGAGTTCTTGACCATGCCTTCCAGGATCTCGCCGTCCAGGAAGGTAAGCCGAACCCAGAGAAACCCTGCGGGTGACGCTCCATCGTGAAAGCGAAGATCAGAATGATCGACGTTGCCGTTGAAGTCCTTCACAAAGAAGATGCCTTTGGCATCCTGCAGCGTGATCTCCTTCTCGGTTCCGTTTTCGGCCAGCTTGACCATCACGGTCTCGGGATGAGCCGAGGGGGTATGGAGACTCCGCAGGGAATCTTCAGTCAAATAGCCTTTGACCATACCCTCCGGAAGTTTGATAACTATCTTGCTCTGCTCTTCCATTACTTCGTCGCACCAAGGTTGTAGTTCTTGATCTTATACAAGAGTGCTTTGTAGCTGATCTGCAAATTCTTGGCTGCGGCCTTCCGGTTCCAACGATTGGCTTCCAGAGCCTCCAGGATCGCCAGTGCCTCTGCGTCTCCCTTCAGACTCTTCACCAGGCTCTTGAGACCCTCGCCCGCAGCGGGCTCAGGGCGTGTGCGCGGTGCTTCGATCATCTGGGTCAGTGTGGGCGTCGCAGCGTGTGCCGTTGAAGCAACGGAATGCAGCTCCGACAGGATGGACATCTCGTCGCCAAGGATGAGATAGCGCGAGACGATGTTTTCCAACTCGCGCAGATTGCCAGGCCAGGAGTATTCCGTCATCGCCTGCATCATGCGCTGTGTGAAGGGCAGGGTATTCCGGCTGTACTTTGCGGCCGCACGACGCATGAAGTAGTCGGCAAGCAGTTGAATCTCTTCGCGGCGTTCCCGCAGTGGTGGCAACACCAGAGAGAAACCGTTGAGGCGGTAGTAGAGATCTTCGCGGAAGCTCTTCTGCGCGATCGACTGCTTCATGTTGATGTTGGTCGCCGCGATCACGCGAACATCGACCTTTTGCGGGGTCTTGCCGCCCAGCCTGGTGAAGGTACCGTCCTGCAATACATGCAGCAACTTCGCCTGCAGTGAGGCCGGCATCTCGCCAATCTCGTCCAGGAAGATTGTTCCGCCGTTGCAAATTTCAAACTTGCCGGGCTTGGCCTTCGCCGCACCGGTGAAGGCACCCTGCTCATATCCGAACAGTTCGCTTTCCAAAAGATCTGCGGGCATTGCCGCACAGTTCACCTTTAGAAATGTCTGCTTGCTGCGTGCCGAACTCTTATGAAGGAAGAGTGCCAGCACTTCTTTGCCAGTGCCGCTCTCACCAAGCACCAGCACCGGGATGTCCGACGCACCAATGATCTTCGCCTGCTGCTCGAGCGCGCGCATGGCCGGGCTGGCACGTACGAAGTAACGATCGTCGCCCAGGGGGATCTCGACGTCCTTCTGCGGGGACATGACGAACGGAGCTTCGGGGCCGGCTGGGCGCAGATGCTTTTCGAGGACCCGCTGAAGATCCTGCTCGTCAAAAGGCTTGAGGACGACAGCCCGCACACCCATAGTCATCATGAGGCGCATCTCGTGTGTGTCTGGCGTGCAAGCCAGTACGAGGACTGGTATAGATCCTGCCTGTCCCATGATCTGTTGCAGCAGGATCAGCGATTCGCCAGCGTTCTCCCAGGCGAAGAGCAGCATGTCCGGCTTGCGGTCCGACGTCAGTTCACGCCACAGCGAAGCCTTCTCGGAGAAGAGATGCAGAGAGTAGGTATCGCCCAGGTTCTCCCGGATGTACTCGAGGAGGCGAACATTCGGATCGAACACAACAACCTGCGGGCGTGCTGTGAATTGACGAGCCTGCGGCAGCAGTGCTGATGTGGACACGGGAAACTCCGGGGAGAGAAGTGGTAAATGGATCGCTACTTGAGGTGCTTGTTGCTAACCAAAGTACCGCCTTTCCCTTTGATAGGCAATACATGCAAAACGTTGCATATGGGCTAAAGTGGGCCAAAAATTATTTAGGTCGTGACGTCATAGTGGTGATTTATTTCATAAAAGCGATAAATGTTTTACCGGGCCTAATTTGTCTGTGCCCACCTTCGCCTCGGCAGGCAACCAGTTTGCACATCACCACTTAAAACTTGCTTAAGATGGCACAAATTGGCGTGTCGTGCAATCGCTTTCGCGATTGGCTGTTGGTGTGCACAACACAACTTTGAGCAGCAATCTGATGACACTTCTGAACCCTGCAAAGCGGCCCTTTCTCTCGCCTTCGTCGACGTTTGCGAGTTCGTTTTTCGGCCGCACGCTCCATATGCAACAGATCAGGCGGAACCTCGAACTTCTCGCGCAGACGGATCTTCCGGTGCTGCTTGAAGGTGAGAGCGGAACCGGCAAGGATGTTGTAGCTGAACTGCTTCATCTGCAGTCCAAGAATTCGGATCGCCTCGCCAAGCTGAGTTGCGTCTCCCGGGAAGAGATCACAACAGTACTAGACGATTTGCTCGAAGCTAGTTCAGCGGAATCGGAACTGGCGACATTGCTCCGTGACGGTGGCACCGTGCTGTTGGATGGTATCCACGAATTGGATCTGACATCACAGTCGAAGCTTCTCATCATACTGAATCAGCACGATACGAGGCCTTCCGGCGGGCGGTTTGTGCGGGTGATCTCCACGACCACTGTGGATTTGCAGGGCTTGATTGACGCAGGCAAATTCAGAATTGATTTGCTCTATCGCATCAATGCGGTCAAGGTCATTCTGCCACCTCTTCGAGAGCGGTCAGAGGATATCCGTGGCCTGGTCGAATTCTTTCTTGAGAAGCACTCACGCGAAACCATGCGGCCGCGACCGATTCTTTCCCAGGACGTGATGCAGATGATGGAGGGATACTTTTGGCCGGGAAACATACGCCAGATGGATAACCTGCTCCGGAACTTCGTGCTCATGGGGTCCGAAGAACTCATCACGCGTGAGCTTATGGATTCAAAGAATGGTCTGACTCGCAACTGGGCACTGGATCAGGTGGACGTGAGCCACCCTGTCGCGTTGAAAGAAATCACGCGGCAAGTCACGCAGGATCTCGAGCGTCAGATCATTCTGAAGGTTCTGCAGGCGAACGGCTGGAACCGGCAGAAGACGGCGAAGTGGCTCAGCATCAGCTACCGCTCGTTGCTGTACAAGCTAAGCGACTACGGTGCTTCGCAGCATAACGAGTCCAACGTGCATACGATTCCTTCCAGCGCCCTTCACGCCGCGAACTATTAGGAGCGGTCGGTTATTCCGGTCGCCTTTTCCAGCACTGCATACAGGTCATCGCTGACATCCTGCCAGTTCCTATGGTGTTTGTCCGCCAATGCGTCCGCGTTCCAATGCTCCGATAGGACTTCATCGAGCGCCCGGGTAAGCTGATCCACTTTCTTCGGTGCGACGAGCCTGCCACTCGCCTCGTCCATGAGCTCGGGGATGCCGCCCACGTTCGTCGCAACCACTGGCCGGCCGGAGCAGAGACTCTCCAGGATCACATTCGGGCAGCCTTCTTTATACGAAGGCAAGGTGAGCAGGTCTGCAGCGGCGATCCAGGTCGCAACGCGTTCGGTCGAGCAGGATGGGACGAAGGTGATGTGCGATTCCATCTCACAGCGCGCCACGCAATCGTTCAGCAGGGTACGATCCGCTCCTTCGCCCACGATGTAGCAGTGCACTTTGGGCCGGCGCTGGCGCAGGGCTGCCATTGCCTCGATGAGTTCGATGAGGCCCTTGCGGAGGTCAAGCCGGCCGACGTACAGCACGATCTGCTGGTTGAGCGGTACATCCAGCGTCTTGCGTGCGGAGAGGCGATCCCTTGGCCTGAATTTCTGGGTGTCGCATCCGTTCAGGATGGCTTCGCTGCGCTCGACCCGTGCGCCCAGGCGCCGAGCCGTCACGAGTAAATCACGACTGACGGTTACAACCGCCGTCGCCCTGCGCAGTGCGTAGCGTGTCATGCGCTTCACAAGCGAACCGCTGATGCGGTTCAGGTCAGAGCCGATCGCCGTGAGTACGGCAGGAATGTGGAGGCGCCTGGCGACTCGGACTGCGGCATACCCGTCCGGATAGACGATGTAGCTCAGGATGACATCCGGTGCAAACGCTTCCACTTGTTTGCGAACGGCGCGAGCCGCGAGCCATCCGTTCAAAGGACGGGAGATCACAGGCATCGCCCAGAACGGAAGATAGTGTGTGACCAAGCCAGGTGGTTCATAGGTCCGGTCCAGCGAATGGTAAGTCCGGCTCCGTGGGGTGAAGACCTTGGGATACACCGATTCGGGGTAAAACACTTCCACATCACACTGCTTCGCAAGCCTTAGAAGCGTCTGGTACGCAGAGTGGCCGGCCCACGGCTGCACGGAGGTTGGGAAGTAATCGGTAATGACTGCCACTTTCAGCTTTCGCCGCTTCAGTTCGCTCAACATACCTTGCTTCGCACCTATAGGCGATTTTGCTGCAGAATCGCTTCGAACTCCTGGGTGACAGCGGCCCATGAGAAGTTGTCCCGGACCAGTCGCATGGCATTACCGGCTACTGCGGCACGATCGTCCGCATCGCGTAACATCCGCACACACTGCTGTGCGAACTGCTGGGGAGTATCGCCAATCAAAAGGTCACGACCCGGAGTATACGTAAGGCCCTCGGCTCCGATGGTCGTTGAGACAATGGGCACGCCCGCAGCCATGCTCTCGTAGACCTTAAGGCGTGTCCCGCCGCCGATACGCAAGGGGATGATCGAAACCTTCGATCCCCAAAGATAAGGGCGCATGTCCGGGACACTGCCAGTCACGGTGACGCCTGCGACTCCCTCTGCGGCGCGCAGGACGCGCTCGTCCGGCGCACGCCCCGCGATGGTCAGCGTGGTTCTGGGTAGCTCCTGCTGCACCAGCGGGAAGATCTCTTTCAGAAAAAACTCCATCGCATCGATGTTGGGCAGCCAGTCCATCGAGCCTGAGAAGATCAGATCGCTGACCGGGTCAGCATGGGGTGGTGGCGCGAGCGAATCGACGTCCACGCCGGTCGACACGCTGGCGACCCGAGTGACCGAGAAGTCATTGCGCATGCGACTCGCATCAATGTCTGAGACGGCGATGACAAACCGCGATCTACGGCAGATTTGTGCTTCATACGCCGCCATCTTGCGGGCCTGCAACCCGAAGAAGCGTCGGCGAAGCGACGATGAAGTTTGTTCCGCATGACGTTGCCAGATTGTTGTCTCTACGTTGTGCTGAAATAGCACAGCGGGTTCCATCTCGCGGAAGTTCGGGGCACATGCCAGGAAGTCGCATACCACTGAGTCGTAGCGTTCTTCCGCCAGTCTTTCGGCGATGACCCGCTCCAGCGCGGTGGAATGGTATCGAGAGACGGCGAGTGGTATCGGCGAGAAGATTGCCTGAAAGAGTTGCGGCAGAATGCGAAGGGAAGCCCGCGGGATGGGATCATGAGGAACTGCAAAGGATCGGGTGGAGTACTCCCCGGCGCGCTGTGGTCCTTCCGTGTTACTGGAAGCATTCAATGCGCAGAAGTGGACCTCATGACGTTTGTGCAACTCTTTAAGAGTGCCGAGTGTCCGTATCTGGCCGCCGCGATCTGTTGGATGAAGGAAAAAAGGACTGACCCAGAGGATCTTCATGTCTGCGGCACAACTCCTTCAAACCTTTTTACGTATAACACTCACGTGCGTCCGCGTGCATACGCGCCGCAGCAAGGATGTTCATGGAAAGCGCTTCAAGTAAGAATGTAATCGTTATGGGGCTCGGCTATGTTGGATGCGTCAGTTCCGCATGTCTTGCTTCCCTGGGCCATAAAGTTCTCGGTGTTGACCGGGACCAGTACAAAGTATCCACCATCAACCAGCGGCGTTCGCCCTTCTACGAGCCGGGGCTCGAAGAACTGATCGAGCAGAACGTCTCCGCGGGACGTTTACGGGCGGGTGGGCTTGATGCTGAGGCGATCGCACAGGCCGACGTCGTGCTCCTGTGTGTCGGCACGCCTTCCCAGGCAAACGGCAACATCGATCTGAGCCAACTACGGCGCGTGTGTGCGGAGATCGCCGATCTGATGCAGCCACGCGAGCGTCCCTTGGTCGTTACGGTCCGCAGCACAGTCTTTCCCGGTACCTGCGAGAGCCTGCAGGAGACCATCTTCTCCTCGCACGCGAATGTCGCCGTTGCCTCCAATCCGGAGTTTCTCCGTGAGGGCACTGCGGTCAAGGACTTCCTGGAGCCATCCTTGCTGGTCGTTGGCGGGACCACAGAGGCTGCTGCTGAGCTCGTGGCGGGCTTGTATGACGGTTTGCCCGTCGAACGCGCTGTCGTATCCCTGCGCACTGCCGAGATGATCAAGTACGCCTGCAATGCCTTCCATGCCGTCAAGATCGGTTTCGCGAATGAGATTGGTTCGCTTGCCGCCGAACTTGGGGTCGATCCTATGCAGGTCATGGAAACCATGTGTAAGGACGTGAAACTAAATATTTCGCCTGCTTACATGAAGCCCGGATTTGCGTTCGGTGGATCGTGCCTGCCAAAGGATCTGCGAGCGTTGACCTTCCGTGCCTCACGCCTGGACGTGAAGCTGCCGATGTTGGAAGCGGTCCTGCCGGCAAACGAGGAACATCTTCGTCGCAGCATCCGGGACATCTTTGCTCTACCCGGCAAGCGAATTGGCATCTTCGGCCTTGCCTTCAAGGAAGACACGGACGACCTTCGTGAGAGCCCTGTTATCACCATCGTCGAGCACCTGCTCGGCAAAGGTCGTGAGACGCGCATCTTCGATCCGCATATTCGTCTCGATGAGATCTATGGAAGCAATCTCAGCTTCGTGGTCTCGGCCCTTCCACACATCGGTCGCCTGATGGAGCGGACCCTTGACGGGCTGCTCGGCGCGGTCGACGCAATCGTGATTGCGCAGAAACCCACCGCCGAAACAGCCGCCGCGATCCGCAACAGTGGTCTGCCCGTGCTGGATCTCACAAAGCTTTCGTTGAAGCCCTCTCGGCCACCGGCAGCGAACTAGCGTCCGGGCGCGATTGCGTCAGCCTCTCGACCGCCGAGGCCATCTCAAAGGCGCTGGCCCACCGTAGTTCCATACCGCGGTGGGCCGCCGCCTGTGCAAGCCAGCGGAACATGGGAGCAAGTCCTCCCGTTCCAAGCAGCGCGCGGGCGTTGTCTTCGCGAGCACCATGCGCGTGCAGCTTCAGGAACAGATCGTCGCCAATGCGCGGGGCAAGGTCAAGCCATCGCTCCACGCGGTATGCCGTCGGGCAGTCATAGACGGCGATCTCACCTGTTTCGATACGCGGCACCAGGCGGCCGCGAAAGCGAACGCCCAGCGGGCCTGTAATCAGCAACAACTCGCCCTGACGCCCGCCGCCTACTGTCGCTTGTACGCCGCGATCGTAGCTCTTGCTGCGGTCAGGCGATCCAGTCGCCCAATAGACCTGGTTCACGACGCGACCCTGCGTCACCGAGGGCAGGGAAGGCATGGTGAAGTCCGCATAACAGCCAAGCTTCGACAGCACGGAGATCTCACCGTTCACACCGCACAGGCGTCCGTCGGGGTAGGAGTTGTCCAGCGCCCAGTTCCCGTGAATGAACCCAAAGATGATCTGGCCGTCACGCTCGCGCAGCATGTTGTGGTCGTACCGAAGCTGCTGACAGAAGTGCCGAATCTTTTCCGAGAAAGTTTCCGCTGTGTCGTCTTTGTGGTGAATGTGGACTTCCACATCGCCGACGCCGTCCGCCACCATCGGCTCCAGGGCACTCAGCGTCTTCGCGTGGTACTCCTCCTGCGGATAGAAGAAGGTGTAGCAAGGGGGCCGGCCCGTTGCGTCGGGCGGTGCGTCCCATGCGATCTTGGGCCAGTGATCGGTCCATGCTTTGACGCGCGCAGTAGCCGTCTCTTCGCTCGCGTTTCCTCCCCACGGCTCCCAGTGGTCTGTCAGGGACACCCACAACCGCTTGGGGGGAGTGCGGTTCAGAGCGTGTTCAAGCCGGTTCTTGAGGTATGGCGCAAGCCACAGCTCGGCGTGTCTAGGAAGATTCATCGCTTATCCAGTGGCATCGTCTCCATCGCGTATCGTTTGATTACGGATGAAGATCGTGCACGTTGTTTACAGCATGGAGATGGGCGGAGCCGAGATGTTGGTTGCGCAGCTCAGCCGCTTGCAGCGCAAAAAAGGTCACGATGTAACAGTATGCGCCTACAGCACGCTGGGAATACTAGGAGAAAGACTTCTTGAGGAAGGTATCAACATTCATGTAATGGGCGAGGCGCATCCCGCAAAAACGGTGTTGCGTTATCTGCGCCTCTTTCGTGTCATGCGGCCTGACGTCGTTCACTGTCATAATCCCGCGCCGACGCTTCAGGCTGCCCTGGGCGCCCGGCTTTCCGGAGCGGCATGTGTTCTGGCCACGCGGCATAGCCTGGTTTCCCCTCCGTATGACACTGCGGCTGAGATTAAGTTCAACATCATCTCGAGATGCCTGGATTGGGTCGTCGGCATCTGCGACATCACCTGCACGAATCTTCGTGGAACCCCCCTGGCACGCGTTGATCGAATCGTCCGTGTCTACAACGGAGCTTCAGCCGTCCAGCATGCTCCTTCCGATCTGCGACAGGATGGGATCTTCCGCTTGCTGTTCGTGGGGAGGGTGGCCGCCATCAAGGATCTGGGCACGCTGCTAAAGGCCGTCGCGCTCGCACATCAGGTCGATCCGCGCCTGCGACTCTCCATCGTCGGGGATGGACCGGTCCGTGCCTCTCTGGAGACTCTCTCTCGTGAATTGAACCTGTCTGATGTCGTCACCTTCTGGGGGCAGCAGGTAGGTACCGATCGCTTCTTCAGCGCGGCCGATGCCATTGCAATGTCCTCCACTTCGGAAGGGCTTCCCATGTCCTTGCTGCAGGGCATGTCGCTTGGACTTCCCTTGGTGGTGACTGCGGTGGGTGGCATGCAGGAGATTCTTGCTCTTTCACACGGTGGACTGATATCGCCTGTCGGTGATGCGAAGGCCATGGCCGAGTCGATTCTTCGGATCATGCAGGATCCAGCGCTGCGGGAAGAGCTCAGCAGGAACGCGCGAGAAACCTACGAGCGTGAATTTACCCTGGAATGCATGGAAGCCGCATATGCCAGGCTGTACCGCACCGGCAAGCGCTCTCTTTCAGCCTAACCTGCGGGTTCCTGCTGGACAGGAGTGGGTCGCCAGATCTTCCAGAGCGGCCCGGGCGTGAAGGCGAACGTCCACAGTGCCCAGACAGCCGCGGCATTCAACAGCAGCAGAGCGCTCAGTGCGGACGCCGCCTTGCCGATGAGCGGCACCTGCATACGCAGGCCGAGCAGCGCCACCAACAACAACAAGGTCTGGACACACGCAACACCGAACCACGCGGAGGAGTGCGGCGCGAGCCAGGCTGCGCTGACGAACATGGCCGTCAGGCAGTAGGGAACAATCAGGCGAAGCAGTTTGTGAGAGGCGAGCTGGAAGAGCACGCGGTTCTCCGTCGAGAGGATCCACGGATTCTCAGCCACCAGTTGGAAGTTCCCCGCAAGCGTGCGCACCTTGCGCTGGAACTCTCCAGCAGCCGTGCTGGGCCAGCGATCGTACACCAGCGCCTCCTGATCCACGACGCTACGATAGCCCTGCCGGATGACATTCAGCGGCTGGAACATATCATCGAGGATGAGACCCTCCGGAGGGTTGGAAGCGAGAGTTCGACGAATCGCGTAGAAGCCGCCGTAGACACCGACAGGAGAGTCATACGCGGCTTCTGAGTTGCGAATCCACTGCTCGTACTTCCAGTACAGGCCACCAATGGCGGATGTTCCTTCGCCATGTGCGGAATCGATACGGACGCGCAACTCGCCCACGGCACAACCGACGGTCGGGTCCGCGAAATTGCTGGTCAATTGCCGAATCGCAGACTCGGTGACCTCAGGTCGGATATCGATGAACAGCAGCAGCTCGGCCGTTGCCAGCGACATGCCGCGGCCCAGCGCAGCCGCCTTGCCACCCTGTTCTTCCATCACCACGGTGCGAAGCCGCGGATCGGTAATGTATGCCAGCCATTCGGCGGAACCATCCGTACAGCCGTCGAGAACAATGATGATCTCTTTGACAACGGCTGGATCCATCGCCAGCAGGCTATGAAGCTTCCACGGCAGCAGCGAGTGGCCATTGTGGATCGGCAGAATCACACTCGCTGACCGCGGCTCCGTGGAGTTCACCCATGGCTTCGGTCGCAGCCACGCGATCAGCGCCATCAGCAACGGGTAACCGGCATAGGTGTACAGCACGATCGCGATGGATACGAAGAACAGCGCTTTCACTGCGCGCCCCGGCGGCGAAGGATGATCTTGATCGTCTCAAACATGATCAGCAAATCAAGGCCAAGGGATGAGTGCTTTACGTAGTACAGGTCATACTGCAGTTTCTCGCGGCTCTCTTCCAGCGTGGCGCCGTAACCGTAGCGCACCTGCGCCCAGCCGGTGAGTCCCGGACGAATCAGGTGCCGCAGGTTGTAATACGGCAATTGCTCCGCCAGCCATGGCACAAACTCGGGACGCTCCGGCCTGGGACCAACGAAACCCATGTCGCCGCGCAGGACATTCCATAGCTGCGGCACTTCATCGATGCGCGTCTTGCGCATGAGCATGCCGACTTTTGTGACGCGAGGATCGTTCTTGCTCGCCCATCGTGCGCCGCCCTTCTCTGCATCCGTCCGCATGCTGCGGAACTTGTACACATAGAAGTTCCGGCCAGCTTCACCCACGCGGACCTGTCGGAAGAAGATGGGCCCTGGCGAGGACAACTTGACGAGCAGGACGACCAGCGGGAAGAACGGTGCGAAGATCAGCAGTCCAAGGCCTGCCGCAAGGATCGAGGCAAGACGCCGGGTAACCAGTTGCGATGGCTGAATGCGGAATCCTCCGCCATATAGAAAGCTGCTGGGCCTCAGGCTGCTGAGTTCAATCTTGCCGGATAGCCGCTCATACAGCGCGCTTGCTTCTTCGATCTGTATGCCACGAAAGCGCACCGCCAGCAGGTCATCGACCGGAAGCCCGCCGCGGCGGTCTTCCATTGCAACGACGATGCGATGAATCGGCTTTTGATAAGCCTCGATCCATTCCACGATGTGGTTCGCAGTGACCGGATCGCCGTTGGCATCGGTGGGTTGCACCAGCTCCATGCCAACGTCGCGGCGGCTGCTGATCAGGCTCGCCAGGCCTTCGGCGTAGGGGCCGTTGCCAAAGATGACGACGCGCTCCCGAAACATCTCGCGTTCCTGCATCCACTCAAACACCTGCCGCCAGACAATGAGGGCGAAGGCGATCAGAATGATGCCCGCAGACGTGATGTAGCGCGCAATCCCGAAGGAAGGGAAGACATACAGAACAGCCGAAGCCAGAAAACTTACAAGGCCCAGCACAAGCAAGATGCGGAGGTGGATCTCACCAGGACCCGAGATCAGTTGGGGCTCATACAGGTCGCAGTAGTACGCGATGACGACAGTCACGAGCGTCAGGGCGAAGACCTTGGCCAGGTTGTGTTCGTACGTCAGTACCTTGATGGTGTCGGAACGCAGCACCAGCGAAGCCGCTGCAAGGTAGCAGCAGCAGATGATGAAGGCCTCGGAGAGAAGTTGTAGAACCGAGCGCGTTGGGTAATAGACGTTTAGGAACCGGATCATCTACTTCTCTGGCTCCGTTCCGTAGCCGTAGTAGGCCTGATGAGGTACGTTCTCAACGCCGTTCAACACAACGCCGAGAAGATTGGCCGTGGCGAATTCTTTCTGCGCACGCTGCGCGCTTTCGTAAGGCGTCTGTCCGCCGCGTACCACCAGCAACACTCCGTCGCAGGCAGGTGCCAGGTTCACAGCGTCCGACACAACATTCACCGGCGACGAGTCCACGATGATCCAGTCGAAGTGTGGCGACACGAAGCGAATCAGTTCCGCGAAGCGCGAGTTGCCGGAGAGATCGGCAGCCGCGTCTCCGCCAGCTCCACCTGCGATGAAAGTGAGAGCGCTCAACACCGGCGGATGTTCAGAGTCCGGTTCCGGCTCCAGGTCAGACCGCTGCATGACCTCAAGCGCGGTTGCGTCTCCGCTCAGGTAGGTCGACAGGCCAGGTGACGCCGAGCAGCCGAGCAGCGTGTGCAGAGAGTTCCGACGCAGATCTCCATCAATCAGCAACACGCGGTTGTTCTTATACCGTGCAAGACTCAGGGCGAGATTCGCCGCAACGAACGTTTTGCCTTCCTTCGGCATGCCACTGCTGACCAGCACCGTCTTCAGCTTGTTAAAGCCGCGGTACTCATACAGCCGCGATCGAAGGCTGCGGAATTGTTCCGTGAAAGCACTGCGGCTTTGCAACGCCGGCAATTTCTCGAGATCGGGCTTCCAGGTGGCTCGGCGAACATTACCAAGCGGGCGTGAGGCACGGTGGTGCTCAAGCACCGCTTGTGCTTCGTCTGTCATCGAACCAATCGATGCAGAGGTTTCCGTGCGACCCATGATGGATGCAATGCTTGGGAATGCATCGGGGTTGAGGTCGTACTCTTTTTGTTCCTCGGGAGTCAGTCGCTCCCACTCTGCGCGCAGCAACGCCTCGTAGATCTTGCTCATAAGCGTTCCTTTTCATCCGGCCGTGCAGCCGCGGTAATCTGTTCGGTTCGCCGGGGCCCGCCTGTCATGGTCAGTGATGTCGCGCTGTCGTCGCCCAGATCAAGATCGGCGGCAACGGCATATACAAGCGATCCGGGAATCTGCTTCAGACGCTCGACGTACGCAAGGATGATCGAGTGTTCGCACAGCAGGTTGATCAGCCGTGGGATGCCGCGGCTGAACTGATGCACCGTGTCGATGGCGTCCGGCAGGAAGATCGCTTCCTTCGCGCCGGCAATGGTCAATCGTTGCTGCATGTACTCGCCGGTCTGCTCCCGCGTGAGCGGCTGCGTTCTGCACCATAGCGCAATCCGCTGCCGTAGCTGCCGCAGTCCGGGATCCCGCAGTGTCGACTCGAGCTCAGGCTGCCCTGAGAGAACGATCTGGAGCAGCTTCTGTGTGTCCGTTTCGAGATTGGTCAGCAGTCGAATTTCTTCGAGCAGCTCTGTGGAAAGAGACTGTGCCTCATCCACAATCAGCACGCAGGTGTCGCCGGCCGCAAAGCGATCGACGAGCCAACGGTTCAACTGCAGCAACATGCCGGACTTGGTTTTATTGACGGGCGTCAGGCCAAAGTCCGAGAGCATGAACTCCAGGAACTCAAGCATCTCAAGCCGCGGATTGAAGATGAAGGAAGTATGGACGGACGTCCCGCGCAGTGTGTTGATGGCGCTGCGCAGCAAGGTCGTCTTTCCAGTGCCTACTTCGCCCAGCAGCACAAGAAAACCCTTCCTTGCAGCGATGCCGTACTCGAGGCACGCCAGCGCTTCGCGTGCATGCGGCAGCATGCAAAGGAACGCCGGATCAGGGCTGTTGTTAAACGGATATTTTTCCAATTGGAAGAACTCACGATACATGCGCTAGCCCCTCTTCTCGGGCAGCGGGGCGTTCTGATTCAGCCAGAACTTCCAGGCAGGTATCTTCACTTCTTCTTCATCGGACGCATTTGCGGCGCGCGCAATGACGGCAAGCGTGGGCAACTTGGTGAATGCGAAGACGTCATCCTCGTTCTGAATTGCGGTATTGCGGTACTCAAGGAATGCCGAAACGCCAAGGCCAAGCAGCAGGCCGGCAGCAAGGCCGCCCAGCAGGAAACGGCTGCGCTTCGGATATTCCGGGCTGTTTGGCAGGTTCGGCTCATCCATCACGCGGAACTGCTCTCCCTGCTGACGATGCTCAAGGTCGGTTGCCATCTGCGACTGGTTCATCTTGGCCAGCAGTTCGTCGTAGAACTTCTGAGCAGTCTGGTAGTCGCGCGTCAACGCCTTGTATTGCTCTTCCACCTGCGGAGAAGCCTGCAGACGGCCCTGGTAGCCGTTGATGGCGCTCTGCAACTGCATCTGTTCTGACTGCTTGGCCGCAATGCCCTGGTTCGTCGCCTGTATCTGTGCGCGAATCTGCTGCACGCCGGCGGAGTCCGACGTGCGCGCTGCCGCCGCCGCTGCTGCGGAAGGGGAGCGACTGATCTCGCGGCGCAGGTCGGCGATCTTCCGGCGGAGCGAAATCAGGTCGGGATAGTCGGGCGTGTAGCGTGTGCTCAGTTCGTTGGCCTGTGCCTGCAGAGCGTCAAGCTGTGTCTGCCGCTCATCGGGGGCTGCCTTGCTCGCAACGGGCGCCGTGAGGGACGCTTCGTGCGTCATCTGCGTCAGCATCGATTCCTGGTACGCCTTCTGCTGCTGCAACTGGGAAAGCGCCTGCGTAGCGGCTTCCAGTTGCGAGTTCACGCTATTCAACATGTTCAGGTTGGTCGACTCTTCACCCGGCAGACGACCGATGTACTTGCGCTGGAACTCGGCCAGCTTGGCATCCTGCTGGTCAAGATTGCTCTTGGCCGAGGCAAGCTGGCTTTCAATGAAGGATGTCGTTCCCTGCGCAGACTGCTCGCGAGCGCGCAGATTTTCGTTCACGAAGAGGGATGTGATCTCGCCACATACCTGCTGTGCCGTGTGCGGATCGGACGAGCGGTACGATATGAAGAAACCCGGCAGGGCGCCTGCGCCGGCAATCTCTGACTTAATGGGCTTGATGTCAATGTTCTTGCGAACGCGATCAAGTCGATCGTCTGCGGACGCACCGGGATACAGGTTGAAACGCTGAATGATTGGCTCGATGCGCGAACGGCTGAGGATCTGCTCTTTCATGGAAGCAAGCCGCTGGTCCAGGTCAGACGAGACCACCGGCTTCACATACTCGTCGGGAACCTTCTGCTGCTCAATGAGCACAAGTGTCTGCGAGACAAACTGCGGGGGAATTGTGGCAGAGAACAGCAATGCAAGAATCGGCAACAGAACTGCGGGCGCCGCGATGAACAGCGCGCGCCGCTTCAGAATCGCAACGTAATCTTCCAACTTCAGGGGACGATGTCCAAGCATGTTTTTCCTTAAGGCCGTCCGAAGCGCTTCGATCGCGGAGAGAAGGTAAGGCCGACCGTCACAATGTGCGCCGTTCCATTGAACGCGTTTTGTGTCAGCGCAAGCCCATCCGTCGTCTGGGTCGCGGCGCTGTAACTGCCGAAGGCTGAGAAATTCTCACCAAGTCGCCGCGTCGCCTGCAGGCCGCCGTAGAAGCTGTTTGTCAGAACATTTTCGCCCGCCAGGGTGGCAAGACCGGCAGCGCGGCCGTAGTTCGCCGTGATACCGCCACTCCAGTTACGCGAAAACGTATGCTGAGCCGTCAGGTTGATGTTGTCCGACAGCGCTCCGAGCAATACGCCGGAACCGATGTTGGGGGAGCGGTTGTAGCTGATCGTCGCGTGCGTGCGCTGGCCCGCATAGCCAAGGGACACCGCACTGGCAAACAGAACACGATCCGGGATGAGCGCGGGAGTATTGCTGCTGATCCAGTCCGGACCAGCCGAAACCTGCAGGCTCAGCTTGCGGTTGAAGGAGTGGCTGTAGCTGGCACTGACACCGTGGGCCGTGAAGGCGAAGTTGTTAATGCCCGCGACTGTTCCGGCAAAGCTGTAGTTCGAATACGTGTAGCTGGCCGATGCGGTATCACGCGCACTGAAGCGATGACCCAGCGACGCGGAGGCAGTCACATCGTCGTTGTTCAACCCTGTCTGCAGAAAGCGCTGGACGGTATAAGAGCCAAAGCCCTCGGCAAATGTCTTGCCCGTAATGTCACGAGAGACGCTGCCGCCCACCGTGTTGCTGACCTGCTCGCCGTAGTTCGTCAGGATCGACTCGGTCGGGATCTGGCCTGTTGTGATGGGAACTGTGCCGATGTCTCCCGAGAAGGGAACGCCGGAGACGCCATACAGAGGCGACGACGGAAGAAAGGTGATGGTGTCTGCGATGCCCAGGCGCCAGCGACGCGTGTTCAGAATCTGCGAGACGCCAAGATTCTGATACGACGACGAGTTGAGGTTACTCCCGTTGCCGAAGAAGTACCCGCCGGAGTACAGCACGCTCAACGGATGCGTTTCGCTGTTGGAGACGTATGTCGCCTGGCCGGACAGGTTCGTAGAGGTGCCGGAGTCCGTGCCCTGGTAGCCCGTCACGTAGGACTCGGACGCCGTAAGCGAGTAAGTGAACTCGCCGGCGATCGGAGCAGAAGCGAGTCCCGGTACGGTGCCCGGGGCTGACACGGTCGCGGTAACGGTGGGTGCTGCCTGCGCATATGCTGCGTTCAGGCAGGAGACGGACATCATCGCGGGGAAGAGCAGTAGGGTCTTCTTCATTAGGGCACCACGATCGTGTCGCCGGCCAGAAGCTGCGGCGGAGTGCCTTCACCCTTGAGGATCTTCCGGTAGTCGAAGGGGATCTTGATTTGCTTGCCCGCTTCCGCACGAAGGATGTACATCTTCTTCGCGTTCGCATAAGGCGAAAGTCCACCTGAGGCGGAGATCGCCTGCAGGACGGACAGGCCGTTGGTCAACGGAACCTGGCCGACGTGAAGCACCTCACCCAGCACATAGATCTTCTGGCTGTTCGCGGCGGTGATCACGACGGTCACAAGGGGATCCTGGATGAACTTCTTCAGGCGGTCCTGGATCAGGTCCGACAGCTCCTGCGGCGTCTTGCCGGCTGCCTCCACATCCCCAACCAGCGGCAGGGAGATCATGCCGTCCGGGCGTACGGATAGGGGGCCGGAGAGCGTGGGCTCTTTCCAGACGCTCACCTGCAACGCGTCCTCCGTACCGATGCGATACCCCGCAGCGGCCGGAACGATTGCTGGCGAGGGCGCAGCGGTCGTTGGAGCTGCGTCGTGCGATCGCGAAGGGACGATGGGTTGAACTTGCTGCGCGGTGGCCAGGCCTACCGCGATGGAGAGCGAAATGCATGGCAGAGAATAAAAGAACTTCATGAGATCCTAGGCGTTCCTTGTATCGCAAGGCTGATGCGAGCAATGCGAGTGCCAAAGGAGCGATAAAGACCTCCCATCTGCGATGTGTGGAAATCTGCAGTCGTGCTGGCGCTACACGTTATCTGTTGCGTCAATTAAATAAGAAGATGCTCAAAAGTGGTAAATATTTTTCGCATGAGCGGTCTCTTGCCGCCGCTTTGGACGGGATGGCCGCCTACGATCTCGCCTTGGCCGCGATGACGCTCTTTCTCGTCTTCAGCCTGTATTTCAGCGTTCTTCTGAAGTTAGTACACGACTGGTATGTACTTCCGGATTTTTCCCATGGCTTTCTCATTCCGATCTTTGTCGGTTACCTGGTCTGGGCGCGGTCGAAGAAGCTCCAGGAGATCGCAGTTTCCCCCACCTGGCTTGGCCTCTGGCTGCTGCTGCCCGGCCTTGCGCTCCTGCTGCTGGGGGTCCTCGGGTCAGAGTTGTTCCTGGCACGGCTCTCCTTTCTGCTTGTTGCCAGCGGCATGATCTGGCTGCTGGCGGGCGGGCGGATGCTTATGGCGCTGCGCCTTCCCCTGGCAGTCTGTCTGCTTGCCATCCCCATACCTCAGGTGATCTTCAACCAGGTCGCCCTGCCACTGCAGCTGCTGTCGTCATGGGCGGCGAGTGCTGTTCTGCCACTCTTCCATGTACCGGTCTTTCGAGAGGGCAACATCATCCGTCTGCCGTCCATCTCGCTGGAGGTCGCAGAGGCCTGCAGCGGGATACGCTCGCTGATGAGCCTTTTCACGTTGGCGGTGCTCTACGGTTACTTCGCAGAACGCAGCAACGCCCGGCGATGGATTCTGATCGCATGCAGCGTCCCCGTGGCCGTGTGCGCGAATATGCTGCGGATAGTGGGGACCGGTTTGTTGGTCCAGCAACGCGGAGCCGAGGTCGCCCTGGGCTTCTTCCATGAGTTCTCCGGTCTGCTGATGTTCCTCTTCTCCCTGGTGCTGTTGCTGATCCTGCACGCGGCCATGAACGCCCATGCGAGACGCACCGCATGAATCGCAAGGCAATCGTGCTGGTTCTGCTTCTTGCGGCTGCCGATCTGACCCTGCGTATTCGCGGCGACCGGGACCTCATTGTGCCCAGCTTGCCTCTGCAGGACCTTCCGCTAACGATCGGCCAGTGGCAAGGCGAGGACGTACCGATGGAGCCGCGCGTTCTGGAGGTGCTGGGCGATGGCAAGTTTCTGGACCGTAGCTACAGCCGTTTGGAAGGCACAGGCAGCGCAACGCCGATCGACCTGCTCATCGCATATTTCCCGAGCCAACGCACCGGGCAGACCATTCATTCCCCGCAAAACTGCCTGCCGGGCGCGGGCTGGACGTTCGAGTCAGGAGGCCGCGTCGATTTAACCGACGCGGCCGGCCAGCCGCATCACGTCGCCGAGTACGTTGTCACCAACGGTTCCGCAAAATTTGAGGTGCTCTATTGGTATCGGAGCCGGGGAAACGATATCGCAAACGATTATGCTGCGAAGGGCCACCTGCTTCTTCAGTCGATCCGGGACCGGAGGACGGACGGAGCGCTGTTACGGATCATGACACCGATCGCACCGGGCGAGTCGCAAACAGCGGCCCGGGAACGCGCGGTAAATTTCACGGCTCACATGGACCCGCTGCTTTCGCCTTATCTCCCCGGCTGAGAAACTCTTCGGAGCCGGATTCGCATCCCCTTTACCTGAGGTCATGACCTGCAGCTCGCACGTATAAACCGCCGGAATTCCGCTGCTACGCTGCTGCTCACGCTCACTTTGCTGGGAGGTTGCCGCAGTGCGAAGAGCCGCGGAAGGGCCTACATGGAGAGCGGCCGGCAGTACGAGCGTGAGGGAAAACCGCACGAGGCCGCCATTCAGTTCTCGAACGCCTTGCGTCTCGATTCATCCATGGTGGACGGCCACTACGAACTGGCCCGCGCCTACCAGCAGAGCGGATCGGTCCAGCTTGCGATCTATGAGCTGGGACAGGTGTTGCAGTTGGCGCCAGAGAATATGGCTGCCCGCGTCGATGTCGGGAGGCTCCTTCTGCAGACAGGACAGGTAGAACCGGCGGCGGCGCAGGCGCGGTGGGTCGTCTTCAAGCAGCCATCGAACGCGGATGCCCAGGCACTCCTCTCCGCTGCGTCCGCAGCAGGCGGGAACAGGGGCGTCGCGATTCAGGCCATCCGCTCCGCCATCCTCTTGGTGCCAGGCCGCGCAGAGTTCCATACGGCCCTTGGGCAACTGCTCGCGGCCGATGCCGCGACCCAGCCGGAGGCGGTGACCGAGCTGAAGACGGCGATCCGGCTCAACGGCAAAGATGTCAGCGCGCGTTACGGGCTGGCCAGCATCCTAGAGCGGCGTGGCGATCTAAAAGGGGCTCAGGAGCAGATGCAGGAAGCAATCCTCCTCGCGCCGCAGAGCATTCCCGCCCGCGCGGGACTGGCAGCGCTCTACACCCATGCCGGTGACCGCGCGAAGGCAGAGGAGACGCTCCGGGAGGCAACCGATGATCTGTCCGACGATCCCGCGGCGGCTCCACTGCTGGAGCGTTTCTACGGGGAAACGGGGTCGTTGGACCAGGCGCAGAAGGCCTATGAGGCCCTGGTGCAGCGCCATCCCGGCAGTCTCGACCTGAGGCTCGCCTACCTGCGCGTGTTGATTGCTCGAGGAAACTTCGCCACAGCGCGGCCGATGATCGAGGACCTGTCGCAGCACCATGAAACGGACCCCGGTGTGAACCTGCTGCAGGCTTATCTGTTGATGCATGACGGAAAAAACGACGAAGCGCTGCAACTGCTGCAGACCGCAACGAAGAACTACCCTGACAATGCGCAGCTGTTGAATTTGCTGGCGAGAGCGCAGGACGCATCGGGTGATCCGCAGAAGGCAGCTGAGACCTTCCGGAAGGTATTGCGGGGCGATCGCTCGAATCTTGAAGCGCAGTCCGGACTCGCCGACCTGGCCTATCGCCGCGGCGACGCTACCGATCTGAAGGAAGCCGCACGGCAGATCCTGCTCTTCCACCCGGCCCTGGCCGATGGCTACCTTTGGAGAGGTGTTGCGAACCTGCAGGCCAACGGAAACGCGGCCGCAATTGCGGACATCCAGGAAGCGCTTCGGCGCAGGCCTGCCTATGGTTTTGCGTTGGTCCAACTGGGCATGGCGCAGGCCGCGCAGGGCAACGTGCAGAAGGCAAGGGAAGCGTTCGAACAGGCGCTCCAACTCTCGCCGGACCCCGCCGCGATCGCCGGCCTGAACGATCTGGACATTCGCGCACATCAGCCAGCCATCGCCGTCCAGCGCGCGCAACGCCAGTTGGAGCGTGCGCCGGCGTCGTCGGAGCTCTACGACCAGCTTGCGCAGGCGCAACAGGCCGCGGGCGACGCAGCCGGGGCGCTTGCCAGCGCGACGCGAGCGACCACCCTGGACGCAAACAACCGCAGTGCCGCGCAGACCTTTACGAAGATCGGTCTCAGCATGGGACAGCTCGATCCGGCGGTAGATCTGTGGAATCGCTGGGCTGCGGCGCACCCTGCTGACCCGCAGGCACCCGCTGCCCTTGGCATGTTGTTCGAATCCGCGGGCGATAATAAAACGGCGCTTGAGTATTACCGGCGCTCCTTGAACATCAAGTCAGACCAGCCGGAAGTCTCCGCCAGCATCGCGGCGCTTTCGGCGGACGGCGGCGGAAACCTCGATGTGGCTCTCTCGACGGCGCAAGCTGCCTATCGGGCGCATCCCGCTTCGGTTGCTGCGGCGGACGCGCTGGGATGGATCTACTACCGCAAGGGCCTGCCCGCTTCAGGGATTGAGCCCCTGCAGAAGGCAGCCGTTCTGGACGATTCGGATGCCTCCGTTCAGTACCACTTGGGAGTCGTTCTGGGTTCGCTTGGCCGGAAGCCTGAAGCTGCCATCCATCTGAACCGCGCCTCTGCGATGGCGCCGGGAACGGCCCTCGCAACGCAGGCACAGCAGGCTTTGGCGAAGCTTTCGGGCAATGGCAGCTAACATGAAGGACATGGGCTTTTTCCCGCAGGTGATGCAGGCGCGTTGAATAGTAAAACCATCCTCCGGAACACGCTCTGGTATGGCCTGGAAAACCTCATCAGTTTCCTGGCGTCGCTGGTCACTTCCGTTCTTGTCGCACGCGCGCTTGGCCCATCCCGCATGGGCTACATCATCTATGTGATGTGGCTGGCGAACATTGCAAGCAGCTTTGGCAGCATCGGCATCCCGGCCACGACGCGGAAGTACATGGCGGAATACCTGGGATCGGGCCAGTGGTCGACGGCGCGTTTCATCTACTTCCGCACCCTCTCCATTCAGATCGGCATGGCGACGCTCATGACCGCTGTCTCCATCGTCTGGGTGCTGCGGAATGCGCCAATGGAGTTCCGGCTGGCCGCGCTGCTGCTGGTGATCGGCGTCTGGCCATCGATGGTGAACTCAATCTCGGCGCAGGCTAATGTGGCCTCTGAGGAGCTTTCGTCCAACCTGCCGGCATCCGCCGCCAGCACCGCTACCTTCTTCGTCCTTACGGTCCTTGCGGTGTATCTGCACTGGGGCGTGGTTGGCATCGCATCCGCCATGCTGGGCATGCGCATCGTGGACTTTGCGGTCCGATTCGTCCCGACGATCTGGAAGGTCCGCAACTGGCCCGCAGACAACGTCGCGCTACCGCCGGATCTGCGTCCCCGGATGTTCCACTTCGCATGGCAGAGCATTACGGGCATGATGCTCACACTGATTGTCTGGGATCGGTCAGAGATCTTCCTTCTGAAGCACATGTCTCCTGATGTCCGGCAGATCGCCTTTTACTCTGTAGCCTTCAGTCTCGCGGAGAAGCTGCTGATCTTCCCAACGGTCTTCGCCTCGGCGACGGGTGCGACAGTCTTCGCGCAGTATGGTCGCGACCGCAGCCGCATCCCGGCCATGACGGCCTCTTCCGCACGCTATCTTGGTCTGACGTCCCTGCCGCTACACATCGTCACCACCGCCCTTGCCGGATCGTTGCTGGTAGCCATGTACGGCGACCAGTACCGGGGCGCGATCCTGGTCGCGACGATGGCTCCGCTCACCTGCCTGCCGAAGGCTTTCCTGACGCCTGTACAAACACTGTTTGAGGCGGTGGAACGGCAGAAGTACTTCATCTGGGCAACGCTCTTCGCTTCGGTGGTCGACGTGGCAGTGGCATGGTGGCTCATCCCGCAGCATGGCGCAGTCGGTGCGACGATTGGCAGCGGATTGGCGCAGTTGATCGCCGTCACGGCCCTGTGGACCCTCGCGATCAGGCAATATCGCATTCGCATGCCGTGGCTGTTCCTGGGGAAGGTCGTCCTTGGAAGCACGTTTGCCGCTGGCTGTGCCTATGCGGTTGCACGGACACTCTCGCCCCTGCCAGGCCTGATCGCCGGTGCAGGGGTTGCCGGTGCGCTTCTGTTAGGTTGCGCCTGGCTTTTCCGTTGGTTGGAAGGGGAAGATCTTGAGCGGCTGAAGGTTCTGGTGGATGCGAGTCCTGCCGTCCTTGCCGCTCCGGTCCAAATGACCTACTCGTGGCTGCTGCGCCGGGTCACGATTGCGGAAGAGCTCCCGTAACAGTGCGGGCTGCAGCCGCGGGGTAAAACTACATCTCCGAGCGGCGGGTCGAGAACAGTGCAGCAGATCCTACAAAGAGTGCGCCAAGGCAAAGAAGCATGCCGAATTCGGGGTTACCGGAGATAACAGATCCGGTTACGCTTGTCAGTCGATCAGCGGAACGCATTGCAAAAGCAGGAGTGGTCACTGCAGGCCGGCCATGCGGCTGAGCTACAGCGGGTGCGGCAGAACATGTTGCAAGTGCTACGGCAATCATCAATTTGTTCAACATTATCGTTCTCCATCGAGCGCGGCCTTAGCACTCGATATGGGTCATTGCACTTGCGTAGCCAAAGGTCCTAGAACCCTTGTGCGGAACCTGCAATTTCTGCAAACCTCTGCAGATGTTGTTCTTTCCGAATTGTCTGCAAGGAAGAAATGACGCGAATCGGGAATTTTTGTCGGGGTCTATAGGGATATTGGTTGGCAACCTAAAATAGGTGGCAATGTCAAACCCAATAAGGGCAAAACATTACCACCTATGGAAGAGCGCTAAATCAACGCCGTTTTCCTGCGAAAGGTGTAGCCAGCTGCAAGCACCGCTCCTGAAAGCATCAGCACAAGCGTGGAAGGCTCGGGCACGGGTGGAGCAGGTGGTCCCTCCGGCGGAGTCGTTGGCGGCAGATCCGGAGGCCCGGTCGGCGGCGTCGGAGTCCCGGGAGGTGTGGGAGTCCCGGGAGGCGTCGGGGTTCCGGGAGGCGTCGGGGTTCCGGGAGGCGTCGGGATACCCGGAGGCGCTGGAGATCCCGGCGGCGTGGGCGATCCTGGGGGCGTAAAGCTGGTGCCCGGACTGGAGCCACCTGGGCCGCCAGGAATGATCGGGCTGCCCGGCGTTGAAGAGAAAGCGGGCGTGATTGCAGGCGAACCACTGGTCGGTATGCCCGGAACCAGCGCCGGTCCGGCAGGCGGCGCGACTGGCGGAATGGTCATCGCCGTCTCCACGGGAGGCAGATCGCCGCAGAGAACCTGGAACTTCTTCATCATCTGCTGCGGTGTCATGCGCGGACGGAGCGGATCCTGCGGGGAAGCCGTTCGCACCAGTTTCGGCTTGGCCGTAGGGGTGCCGATCGTCCGATGAACGTACTTCTTCAGGTGCTTGTTCTGGGAAATTTCCTGAACGGGCTGCGATTCCGCGAGCTTGTGGCTGTAGTCAGCGATCCAGCGCTCGCATTCCGGGGAGTTGGCAATGCTTTCCGCACAGCCGCCCACGGCTATGAAGAGCACTGCGGTAATCAGGGCGGGGTTACGCATTTAGGCCTCTTGTTCAGGACTACGAGCATACGATTGCAATCGGATGGCCAATCGAAGGGTGTCGCTGGGCTCGCCTCTCGGCGCGGCGGTGGCGGACGGAATGCATCCAATAATGGCTCAGGCGTAACGAATGATCCGCATGAAAAGGTGCAGCATTGTCGAATTTGAAACTAAGTCCAACCGGCGCCGCCGTCCTCGGCCTTGCGGCCATCGCGGCGATCTACTCGCTGCTGCAGCGAAAACTTCCACCTTTTGAAGCAGGAGACCATGGAACGGTCGTTCTGGCGCAGAAGCAATCTGCCAAAGAATCGGGCGGTCCCACAATCGCGAACTGCCCGGTCTTCCCGGCTTCCAATGTGTGGAACACGCCGGTGGACGGCCTGCCCAAGGATCCCCGCTCGGCCGCCTACCTCGAGGTGATGCGCCCCATCAATCGCCTGCATCCCGACTTTGGCACAGACCCGGCCTATGGCATTCCATTTACGGTAACCCCGCCAAGTACACGCCGGATACCGATTGAATTCGAATACCGTGACGATAGTGACCTGGGAAATTACCCGATTCCTCCGGACGCGCCGATCGAGGGTGGCGCTCATCCTAAGGATGACGGCGATCGCCACGTCATCGTGATCGAGGCGCAGCGCTGCATGCTTTACGAGTTGTTCGCCGCGAAAAAGGTATCGGACGGTCGCTGGAAGGCCGCATCCGGAATCCGCATGGATCTCGAGAGCAACGCATTGCGTCCGCCGGACAAGACATCCGCAGACGCCGCAGGCCTGCCCATCCTGCCGGGCCTTGTCCGCTACGAAGAGGTGGCCTCCGGAGAGATCCGGCATGCACTGCGATTCACCACAACACGGACCCAGGCGGCATACATTTGGCCTGCCCGCCACTTTGCCTCGCCTCATCGTGACTCGAACTTCCCGCCCATGGGCGAGCGCTTCCGGCTACGGGCGGACTTTGATGCCTCGGGTTACCCGGCTGCCGACAAGGTAATCATCACCGCGCTGAAGAAGTACGGCATGCTCCTGGCCGACAACGGTGGAGATATGTACCTGAGCGGAGTGCCGGACAAGCGCTGGAATGACGATGACCTGCATAAGCTTTCGAACATCAAGGCCGCAGACTTCGAGGCGGTGGATGAGACCAGTCTGCAGATGCTGGGCGATTCGGCGCGCGCCGATCCACTCTCGATCCCGCGTCCATAAGCTACTGGCCCATCTTTGATCGGACCTTCAGAGTGAGGTAGACCAGCGCCAGCAATCCCAGTGCGATGAGGATGGAGCATCGCAGAATGAAGGGCAAAGGATCCTTCGTCAGGAAGATGTTCCTTCTCTCCGCCATGTTCTGCAGCGCAAGGATCATGCCGCCATACATGAACATCCACGGGGAGAGCGCTCGGGAGAGGAACCATCCCGCCGTCAGAAATCCCGTCAGGGCCAGCAGGAGCAACTTTGCGATCCCCTGGATTTCTGGCGCGCCCCCCGCAGAACCGTCTGCCAGCTCAGCAGTTCCCCATCCGGGGACAATGACTGCCGGGCCGGACGGTACGGCCATGCCGGGAATCGCCTCGGTCTGTTTTGACCGTGCCAGCATCATCGCCCATGCGTCTTTTGGTGAAGCTGGTGCCGCGGCCATCGGCTGCCCAGACTCTTCCGTCGCGGGCGTTGCTGTGCCCAGGCGAACTGTCGTCCGTATGCTGACGAAGAGGAACATCACCCAGCACGAGAAGCCAAGGAATCCATCCTCGGCGGCGCACTGCATGATGGAGTTGTGAGCGGTGATGTAATTCAGTTCGCCGAAGCGATCATGCCCAATGCCCAGCAGGGGATGCGTCTTGATGAATTCAATGCCCATCACCCAGGCGTCAAGGCGATCCGCGCCCGCCTCTACCGAGACATCTCGACCGCCCGACCAGCCGAACGCCAGCGAACCCGCAAAGAGTGTGCCTGCCACGATGATGGCGGGAATCGTTCCAATTCGCCGGCGCGCCGACAGGATCACAATCGCCATCAGGCCCACGCCCGCGCCACGAGAGTGCGCCAGGAACAGTCCGGTGAGCAGGCAAGCGACGGGAAGTCCGATGGTGAAAATGTTCAGGAAGGTGCTGCGTTGCCGGAACAGAAACACGCATGGGATCAGGCTGACCACGACTTGCGAGAAGTCGTTGGGGTCGTTGACCAGGCCAAGTCCGCGCAAACGCCGGAGAGTTCCCTCGCCATAAAGGTATAGGCTGGGCGACACGTTTGCAGTCAGGTCCAGGTAGCCGTGGACGATGAAGTACAGCGCGCCTAGAAAGAGCGCAAGGATGATCAGTTGGAAGTGACGCTTGGTCTTGCAGTTCAGCGCTGTCAGGAAGTAGCCGAAGACCACCGGCAGGAACGCATAGAACTCTGCAGCGCCTTCGCGCATGGAGGTGTTCAGCATCAGCGAGATGGTGATCACGATCCACAGCGTAAAGATCGCCCAGGTCTGCGGCCGCTGCAGCAATCGTGACGGCCCCACGGCAGGCAGCGAAGTAACAATCGCAAGAAGCGAGATGATGATCTCGACGTGATACACGTGCAGATCGCCAAAGAGCACGGGCGGGCTGACGAAAGCCGTGAGCATGTAGAGCAGCGTGAAGAAAAAGGCCACGGCTCAGGCCCGCCCTTTCGACTTCACAAATTGACCCGTTGCAGCTGCGAATACTGTCATTGCGCGGCGGGCCCTATCAACAGGCCGCATGCCTCGATGTCGGCATGTGCCTCCTGCATGCGAGCTGCATCTTCAGGCCGGTAGAACTGGGGATTGGGACGCCATCGCAGGGGTGCGATGTCCTCCGTCCAGTCGCGGCCTGCGGACAGCGCCTCGCGCTTCAGAGTGTCGTTGAGCGTAGCAGAGCTTGCCAGGCAGCCGACACCGTTCTCTTCTACCCACCGTCTCGGCTCGTAGGCGTGCGAGGTATTCACGAAGTCTGTTAACTGTGCGCCAAGCGCGGCAGGCTTCAGCAGTCGCCCGGTTTCCGGCGTAATGAAGACGCGCGAACCAATTTCTGCATGCTCCAACATGCCAACCGGCGTGTTCGCGAACATGGCTTCAACGACCGCGACGCACGAGCCCTCGCGCAGCGACAGGATGACGCTGGTCTTCGCATGCACCAGGTTGTCATGCAGTTCCTGGTCCGTAACGTTTTCGCGCAGCTCGAAGCGATCGCGCACACCATAGGCACCGGCCTCATCCAGGATCGTCTCGCGCGAACGGCCTGGTTCGCTCTGGCCGTTCAGCACGATTCGGAAGCTTCGCGGAACATCCTGCAACGCACGGAAAAATGCGTAGTGGCGCTTATACTTCGCGAAGTTCGCAAGCATGAAGATGTCGATGTTCTTCTCAGTCTTGGGGACAGGCCGGAATTCGCGGTCATCAACCCAGTTGGAGGCATACAGCGGCAGCATGCTGTACTTCGAGTCCATGCGCGGGAAGTAGGTCAGATCCTTCGTATTGCTGATGAGCGTGATGATCTTGTCCGGGTAAACCCGCGGGAACAGGTAGGTGTACACCGAGTGTGGCGGGCACCACGAGGGCGAGACGACCAGCGTGTACCGGCTGGCAAAGCGCGCAAGATCCGTCGCCTTCGCGAGTCGGGCCATCTGGTTTTCGAACGAGACGAAGACCACACCCTTTTCACGTTCGCTGACGTATGGCTTCAGAATCATGCCTTTTGAGATTCGCCGCGAAGCAGGGTCCGGCAGCAGTTCCTCCCAGACAATTTCGGCAGGATTGATTCGATTCAAAACGCGCTCGATGGCGCTTTCCGCTTGCAGGACCAGCGAACCGTCGCTGGCGAGTCGTGCCGCGGCGCACAGGTCGCGCAGGGAG
The DNA here is from genome assembly GCF_900105625.1 of Terriglobus roseus. Classification (NCBI taxonomy): domain Bacteria; kingdom Pseudomonadati; phylum Acidobacteriota; class Terriglobia; order Terriglobales; family Acidobacteriaceae; genus Terriglobus; species Terriglobus roseus. Next base: position 849,596 of record NZ_FNSD01000001.1, on the reverse strand, counting down.
GCGATTGCCGCCCTGGTGTTCGGCGCCTCGGATCTCGCCGCCCGCTGAATCTTGTATCGGGCAAGGGTATTGCGGACTGTGGGGTTGTAGCGGAGGAAGTCCTCCGCCTCGATCTTCAGCCTAGCGATCATGCAGCCTCATCTACGGGTATCTCTGCGGTGCCTGCATCTTTACTGTGTGCGGTAGACCTTCAGGTCGCCGTAGTACGGATCCGGAAAATTTCCCACCAGGGTGCTTCGCTGGACCAGGTCTGCGAGGTACTGGTTCATGTCCTCGTAAAATTCGGCATCCCATGGTTCGCCCTGCGTCATCATCCGGTCACCCAGGACAAAGTAGTGAACGCCAAACTGCTCCTGCGCCATGCGGGGTGTCGTGCGCTCATACGACAGGTAGGTGTGGTCGTGCATTGCAAGCCAGAAGGTAATGGTGCCATAGACCGGCTCGCCCGCAGGCACAACGCTATTGAGCTCCGCGGCCACCTTGTTGTAGTTGGCGTGGCTGGCAGCGCGCAGCAAGAGCAGGTTTGATCCGAACTGCATGGCGATCAGCAGGCCCGCGGCGTAGAGAACGGGCTTGCGCCATCGCTGCTGTGAAAGCGTAATCGCCACGCAGGCTCCGATGACGAGTGCCGTGAAAGGGGCCGTCAGGGCAAAGTAGCGCGAAGATTTGTTTGCCGTTTCGATGAACCAGAACACGGTCGGGACGAAGAGCAGCAGTTCCAGCCAGAACCATGTGCGGCGATACCGCCACAGCAGGAAGGTCGCGGCGAGGAAGCAGGCCGGGATCAGGATGCGTACAGGCACCCACTCCAGGCCGCCGTGGAGCTGGTGCAGGCCGAGCATGTCAGCGTAGCGCTTGCACTCGTGCGCCAGCTTCAACATCTGGCCTTCGTGCGTGCGGGCAAGGTACTCTGCTCGGAAGCCCTTCTTGCCCAGGGGACTCGTCAGGATCCACGCGACAAAGGGACCCAGTCCGGCCGCGAAACCAGCGGTGTACAGCAATGCACCTCGCAGGGGGAACCGCCCGCCGCGATGATCGATCACGATCGCAAGTAATCCGAACGAGATCACAAAGCCGAGCACCGTGATGTGGAACATGGCCGCGAGGGCGATCAGGATGCCCGACGCGAAAGCCCATAGCATTTGTGGCGATCTGGCATAGCGCACCATGGCCCACAGGCTCAGCATGACTGCCATGGTGGTCAGCGCTTCAGGCCGGGCGGTGCGCGCACTTGCTACCAGGAAGTTGTCGGTTGCTGCCACCAGCACGGCGACGATGGCGCCGTTCCTTCCAAGGACGTCCAGCCCGATCCGGTAGACGGCCAGCAGCACAATGATGGCTGCGACCACCGACCCCAGACGGGCCTGCACCTGGCCGACGCCCAGCATGCGAAAGACGCCTGAGATGACAATTGCCGTTCCCGGCGGACGGGCATCGAAGTGGTTCTCAATATCGTTTGGACCAATGGCGGGGTCTGCCACGCCATGCCCGTGCGCCAGCGAATAGCCCGGTCCCGTGTACCAGCTCTCATCGGTGACCCATCGGTAGGACAGATAAGGGAGCACCTGGACCAGCAGGGTCACCACCGCCAGCAACAACCAACGCCAGTTTTGCGACTGAGAAGCAGTTCGCCGTCCGTTTATTCCACTTGATGTTGGTGCTGCGACAGAATTCAACAAAATCTCCAGATGAAACGAGTTGCAGGGATCGGTGTCACGTCGTCGGATGGTACGACATTTCGCGCTCTGCGGGAATCAACCGCCTGGGGTAGGAAGGATCTTCCGGCGTGTGACGCAGCAGCAGATTGGGATGACGAAAGCAAGCTCAAAATCTACCTTCGGGGGACTGGAAAACCCGCAAACCCGTGCACATCACGGCTTGCTATCTTCTTGCATCCCCAATCAGTTCGGCTTTCTCCCGGCCGTTCCATTCTCGCAGGTGATTCCTTTGAAACAGCTTCTTGCCCTCGCCCTCGCGTCGCTGGCCACTGCCGGCGTGCTTCAAGCCCAGACCCTTACCCCAGCGCAGGCCCGCATGGTGGGCGGCTGCACCATCTATCCATCGGACAATATCTGGAACACGCCGATCAACGGTCTTCCCGCCGATCCGGATTCTGCTGTGTACATCAACACCATTGGCAAGAGCTACGCGCTGCACCCGGACTTCGGCCGCGACGCCTCGAACGGCATCCCGATCAACGTCGTAGACAGCACCGCGACCAAGGTTACGACGACCTTTGAGGACAAGGACGACAGCGACAAAGGGCCTTATCCCGTGGGCACCAGTGCCAACGCGCTGGTAGAGGGCGGTCCTCACCCCAAGTCCGGCGACGATCACCACTTCCTGACAGTGGTCGGCGCACCGAAGTGCGCGCTGTATGAGATGTACAACGTCACACCGATCACCTCCGCAGGCACGGTCGGGCGTAAGGCGAATGGCACCATCCACGCCTACGAGGGCAACTACGTCGACCTCACCAGCAACCAGCTTCGCCCCCTGCCTGCTAACTCGCCCATGGGCTTGAATTCCGCCGACGCTGCCGGTCTTGAGATCATGCCGGCCCTCGTCCGGTATGACGAAGTCGCCTCCGGCCAGATCAACCATGCGCTGCGGTTCACCCTGCCCATGACCCGTGCCGCCTTCGTCTGGCCCGCCCGGCATTACGCCAGCAGCAACACCAGCACCACGCTGCTGCCGATGGGCGCGCGAATCCGCCTGAAATCCAGCTTCAACACGGCGGGCTTCTCCGCGAAGAACCAGGCAATTCTGAACGCACTCAAGACCTACGGAGCCATCCTCGCGGATAACGGATCGCCCCTTTACCTGTCCGGCACACCCGATGTGCGCTGGGACGATGATGACCTTCACAACCTCGGCAAAATCACCTTTAACGACTTTGAAGTGGTCAGCCTGAGCGCCATTGCCGATCTGGAGTACCTGCCGAACTCCGGCAAGGTAGATCCGGAAGCCAAGCTAAAGTAGATGCGCGCAAGGGAAAGGGCCACCCTGTGACAGGGTGGCCCTTGAATCTTGCTTCGTCCCGAACTAGTTCCGTGCGAGCTGTATTGCCTCCGTTGCGGGCTTGCGGAGAGCGTTCCTCACAACCTCGCCTGCAACTTCCGCAGAGTTCAGGCGGGTACCGCGCAGAAAGGTGGTCTTGTTTGCATAGTCTGTGTCCGCTGCTGCGGTCCGAAGCTGAGCCTCACCCTGCTGCGAGAAGGCCGCGTAGTCCTTCCAGCCATCTTCGCCGCAGACCACGACGAAGTGCCAGTCGCCTGAGATGTTGGAGTTTGCCGCGGCCGTACGCGCCATGCTGACCTGGTTCTCACAGGTTTGCTTCTCAGTGCTCGTCATGGTATCGAGATTGCCACCCATGCAAACCTTCGTCTGGGCGATCGCAGAGAGGGAGATGACCAACGTAGCAGCGAGTACCAAAGCATTGCGCATAAAGGACCTCAGTATTCCTTCGCGTGCAAGGAATAACTTGATCCTAGGGTCATCATTGGTACTTGTCTAGAACATAGTGGTAAATTTGTGCCACACTTTGGTGGTAGTTACCACCGCGCGAGCGGGTTCATGAGTTGTAACGTCTGAGCCTGAAACAGTTCCGGTTCCGGTGCGGGGGAGATCCGCTGCACATGCGTTGCACGGCCCACACCGGGCTGATTCCAGCCTCCCTGGAAGGCAAAACCCAACGAAAACCCAGCATTGGCAGCTATCTCTTCGGTCTCTGGTGTGAAGGCGCTTGCCGATCCGACGGGATACGCAAGGGAGTGGATGGGCCTGCCAAGCTCCTTTTGGAGGACGCGACGTGATTCTGTAAGCTCCCAACGCTGATCCTCGGGCGATTGCTGGCTCAGGATGGTATGGGAACAGGTGTGGGAGCCGAACTCCATGCCGGCATTCGCCATCGTGCGGGCCTCATCCCAGTCCAGAAACCTCCGTCCGGGTGCCGGTGGGTTGCAACCGGCACTCGCTCGCAGCCCCTCGAGGAACTTCTCGCCGTTCCGGTTTTCCGGCTTCTTGTAGTGGCGCAGCAGCTGCCGGATGGCCACCTCGCGGTCGTCTCCCAGTGTGACCTGCAACTGCGATGGATAACTCACCTCGACAGATGGTCGCGTGGTATTCCTCACCAGGTAGGCAATCTCATCCCACCAGGGCACCGCATCGCTGCCAACGTACTGGATGACCGGAAAGAAGATGGCGGGGACGCCTTGACTCTGCAGCACGGGGAAGGCATCCCGGTAGTTATCGAGGTAGCCGTCATCAAAGGTGATCGCTGCGTACGTGCGCTTGAGCGGTTGCTTGCCGGTCAGCAGCGCCTCCAACTCCTCGCCAGCCACGATGGGCATGCGTTTCCGAAGGAAGCGGATCTGCTCGTCGAGTCCTTCGGCAGTCTGGCTGAAGACGCCACGATCAAAGCGTGTCTGGCTCGCGTCACCGATGCGGTGATGGTTTACCACCAGCACCCCAGGTCGTAACGGCAGGGCATCGAGGAGTGCGAACACACCCGATCTCTTCAGGAAACGTGACAGGAAAAGGCGTTTGGACATGGTCAAGCTGCAGGAACTCGCTCTGCTGCTGAAGAATACGACAGAATGCGCCGACGGGCTATGACCCTATCGGCGAAGCCGATCCTTCGCGGAACGATAGAACCGCATCACCCGTTCCAACAGGGTCATCGGAAGATAGCTCATCACAAAAAGTGCGATCAGCCTGCGCTGCCGCGGCTTCCGCCGCAATGACCGGAGGGCGTGCCGCCGGACGGCCTTGCTATCGCGCAGCTTGAACTTTTCTTCCGCCACCCATTCATTCGCTTCCACCAGCACACGATCCACGTCCTGCTTTCGCAGCCGGCCTTCCGTGTCGTTTGCTACGGCCTTCTCCACGGTCGCGAGGAAGTTGATGGCCGTGGCATCGGTATAGCGGGTGAGACGATCCGGCCTGCCCTTTCGATACTGGATGGCAGACACGTCCAGCAAGCCAACAGGGCCGGCTTTACATGTACGGAGATGAAAGTCATAGTCCTCGCCGGAGTGCTTGAGCGTCTCATCGAAGCCGCCGACCAGTAGTGCTCGGTCGCGCCGCAGCATCACGGTCGAGGTGTGGACCAGGCTGCCAAGAATCATGGGCGCGAAGATGTCGCCGAAGAAGAAGCGCACCGCGCTCTCCTGCTGGGTTGCCTCCGCAGGCATGGAACGGACGGCTTCCGCCGCCATGCTGCCTGAGAACAGCGTGTCCATCTGGTGGTGTTGATAGGCGCTGTACATCGTCCTCAGGTGCCGCGCCTCAAGGAATGCGCCCGTGTGGTCGATCGCCTCCATGTCCGTCCAGACCATGCCGATCTCGGGCCTCTCTCGCATACAGGCGAGCTGAGCTGCCAGCTTCCACGGCATCCAGCGATCGTCAGAATCCAGAAATGCGATGAAGTCGCCCTTGGCTGCTCGAAGCCCCGTATTCCGCGCGTGCGAGACGCCCGCGTTCTGCTGGTAGATGTAGCGCAGCCTCGTGTCGCCCTGGAAGTGCGCAGCGACGAGATTGCCCGTCCCGTCGGTCGAACCATCATCGACGATGATCAGTTCCCAGTCTGTGTGGGTCTGTGCGAGGACGCAGTCGAGCGTCTCCAGCAGGCAGTCTGCACGGTTGTAGGTCGGAACCAGGACGCTGACAAGTTGGCCGCTCATCGGCTCTTCTCCACCGATGGCTTCGTGAAGGTGGCCATCTTCCCGATCAGTCTGCCAAGGCCCTTTGCGAGCCGGCTCTTCCACGGGTGCGGCTCCAGCATCCACTCTTCGCCCACCTCTTCCACGGTTTCACTGAAGACCCGTTTCGTGGCGGAGATACCGGCCAGAGGATCGTCGCCGCCTTCCTTCAGCGTGACGCCGCCCATATCGAACCAGGTCCCACCGTTTTCGCGGGTCCAGCGAACCAGGTCCCAAAGCAGGGGATGGCTGATGGAGATTCCGCGGTGCTCCGGGCCCAGTTCCGCTGATCCGGCTGCGCGGTACTCCGCATGGTCGCCGTGCATGCAGCCCCATGCGAAGCCAAGCATGGTGTCCGGTGCGACTGCATCGGCAGACGGGAACAATCCGACCACGCGCGACATTCCCGGTTCTGCTTCGGAGAACTTCAGGATGGACGGCCAGTCGGGAATGCGGAAGGTGCCTCCGCTGCGTTCCATAGCCTTCTGCTGCAGGGCGGTCAACGCCACGGCAAATTGTGGCTCCGTGAGGACGCGGATGACAGCACCAGCCTTCTCGGCGTCGCGCAGGCGCTTCCTCAGAGATTTCCGAGTGGCGAGCAGAGCCTCATCCGGCTGATCGACCGGCAGAGTCAGCGTGTGCCGATAGCTTCGCGGTGGCACGGACGTGAAGCCGTTCGCACGCAACAGTTCGTGCATCTTCTCCCGGTCTTCCCGAAGGAAGATCTCGATATTCAGGCGCAATACCTTGCTGTCAGCCTTTGCGATCTCCGTGAGCCGCTGGATCGCGGCGGACCAGGTGTGCATAGGCCAGCCATAGCCGAAACGCTGCACCCGAAGAAAAACGTGCCCGGGCAGAATGCGGCTGCCATCCCGCTGCACTACAAGTGATGTAATCCGTCGTCCGGCTGGCCCCAGCACATCGACATGAAGAACGGAACCCTTGGGCTGGGTCTGGGCCCACGCGGCGCGATGCGACAGCGGTAGCAGTGTTCCCTCAAACAGGGTGTCTGCTTCGACTGCACGCCAGGTTTCGTCCACTCGCGTTGAAGCTTCGCGGCTCATGTTCTCCATCGTTCGCATGTCTATCGACCGGCCCGTGCAGCGGTGCCGCGTCGTCTTATGGAAGCCGTCGTAAACCGAGCAAGGATACTTCCAACCGGCGCCGAGCACGGCATCGCTACCAGTAGGGATAACTGGTAGTTCGCACAACCGGCTGCCAGCAACTGACTTTTAACGGGATCTTGCACGGGTCACATCGACTGTAACAGTATGCATCGGGAGCGATGCAGCATCTCATCGTCTTAGGGGACGGCACAGTTTGGCATAGCTGCCGCCGAAAGAGACCATCCCCCGGAAGCGGCGCTACACAGATTGCCAAGCAAGTATTGCGAAACGGAGCCATGAGAACGGTCTCGAACGTCGAACGATCCATGGTGTTTTGCATCAATTTTCATCATGCCCCGTTGATACCGCGAGATTTCACATATCGGCGTGAAGCATCTGCGCGCACAAAGTCAAACAGGGGATAACGTTAGTAGCAAGCACCAAGGGAGAAACACAAGATGAAGCAAATGATGATCGCGGGCCTGTTTGTGGCTATGGCTGCAACCCAGGCACACGCGCAGATCAATGCAGGCGAGCAGAAGCCGGAAGCGAGCACGCCCTTCAACCTGACAAAGGTCACCACGCTGAACCTGCCCTGGCGCATCGCCTTTCTGCCGGATGGCCGGATGCTGATCACCGAAAAGGTCGGGCCGGTATGGCTCGTCACGCAGACCGGCGAGAAGACGCCCGTCGCCAACGTTCCCACGGTCCTTGCGAAGGGCCAGGGCGGTATGCTCGGTATCTATCTTTCGCCGCATTACGCTTCCGACCACTCTGTGTACCTGGCTTACTCGGAGCCGGGTGAGCCTGGTGGTTCCAGCCTCGCCCTGGCGCGTGCGAAGCTCACGCTCGGCAGTGGTACGGCAAGCCTGGATGACCTGAAGGTCATCTGGCGAGACGGCGAGCGTGGTCTCGGCGGCCAGTTCGGCGCAGCAGTCGCATTCTCTCCAGATGGCAAGTACCTGTTCCTGACTTCAGGAGATCGTCAGCGCTTTACGCCCGCGCAGGACCCGAATCAGCCGCTGGGCAAGATCCTCCGGCTGACGCTCGATGGCAAGCCCGCACCCGGCAATCCGATGGCAGGCAAGAAGGGCACACCCACTGTGCCCGTGATCGATCCACCAGCCGATACTGAAGCCGCAAAGACCGCCCCCGTTCTGCGCACTTACACGTTCCCCGGCGCAAACCTGACGCCGTCTGAAACGTGGAGCAGCGGACACCGCACACCCTACGGCCTCGCCTTCTCGCCGGACGGCAAGCTGTGGGAGGTGGAGCACGGTCCCAAGGGTGGCGATGAGCTGAACCTGATCCAGCCCGGTAAGAACTACGGCTGGCCGCTGGCTTCCTACGCGACCAACTACAACGGCGTTCCCATTCCCAGCCCGGATACGCGTTCCGACCTGGTGAAGCCCGTCATCTACTGGACGCCGATCATCGCTCCCGGCAACATCATGTTCTACACCGGAAACATGTTCCCGGCGCTGAAGGGTTCCGCACTCGTCGGCGGCATGGCGAGCCACACCATCAACCACATCGTCTTCGACGGCAAAGGCGGCGCGAAGCCTGCAGAACGCTGGGACACGGGCACTCTCCGTGTTCGCGATATCGAGCAGGCACCGGACGGCGCGCTCTGGATCCTGGAAGACGCCAATCCCGGCGGCGTCTATCGTGTGACACCGAAGTAATCCGTTTGCACTGCCACTAAGAAGAAGGCCCTGACAGTTCTCAGGGCCTTCTTCCGTTGCCGTCTTCGCGCGATGAATCAGCAGGATCGTAGCGCTATATCTCGGAAGGCTGGCTACGGATGCGGCGTAAGAACGACGGGCCCGATCAACCCGTAGTCCTGCACCAGTCCGCGCTTTTGCACGGTCGGCTCGACCGACGCCAGCCGGTTGTTTAAGGTCGTCGCCACGCGCACCTGGATGCGGTTCGCGCCGGCATGCAGATAAGGTCCGACTTCGGCAATGGCGCTGATCTGATTGACCGGGATGTTCTTCCCGTTGAGTGTCAGTGTGAACGAGTCCAAGACCTCTCCAAGGCTAAGCATCGCATCAGAGCCAGGCCTCCAGTCTGCCGGCAGATCGAAGCTGGCCGTGTAAGTGCCGATGCCGCTCACATCCTTGATCGCCGAAATCTGCGGCCATGGCTTCAGTCCATCCACATCGAGCTGCACGGTCTGCTTCGAGGTCTCGGCAGCCTGCGCGCCAGTGGCACCATAAGGATTTGCGGGCTTCCAGTCTTCCACCGACAGATGCCATTTCAGGTTTGTCAGATCGATCGGCGTCCCCGCCGTCTTTCCGGCCGCTGTCATCACTGGAGCAATGCCTGCCATGGGCGTTGTACTCAGAGCGATGATGGCCGCATCGTCGCCGGCGAGTTCCAGCGGAATGGTCACGCCATCCTTGCCGGGGGTGTAGTCCTTGATGGGCGTGATGGTGCCCGTCCAGGCATCCAGCCGATATGGCTTGCCGCGGCCTTGCAGATGCATGTCACCATGGAAGGCTTTGGGGCTTGCGGGTTCAAACAGGTTGGTCGGTTCGTTCGGCGGCGTGACCATTGCCTGGTTGTAGAGAAAGTAGAAGTCCGCGCCCTTTGCTGCATCGTGACGATGCTGCGTGATCAGCGGCGACGGTGCCGCAGGTTCCGCGGCAGGATGAAGGCCCAATGACAGGAGCAGTGCGGGGACATCACCCTCATGGGCCGCGGTGTGCACGTTCTTCAGCTTTGTCATCTCAGCCATCACGGCTTGCAGATCGGCATCACCCGTCGGCGCGCGACCGGGTGTCGTGTTCGGCGCAGCGCCCACGATGACGATGGGGAGCCCGGCCTTGGCCATCGCGAGAATCCTGCGCGCCGTGTCGACCGGCATGGAGGTCTTCACAGGGTCGTAGTTGGGCTGCTGTTCGCTATCAAGGATCAGCGCCTTGTACGCGGCCTTGTTCATTGCAAGGCGCCCGCCGCTCACCGTTGCATTCGGCAGAGCGAGCAACATGGGATCCAGATAGTCGCGCGTGTACCCCGCCTCCTGCAGCTTCAGGTCGGGCCAGATATGGAAGCCGCCCTTCACCTGCATGGGCTGCGGGAACTGGTAGCTCAGCATGTACACGGCGACGTCCACCTTCGCATCGCCCTGCGTCAGCACCTGCTGCGTACGCGCCAGGTAGTCGTTGTAGATCGGCGCATCGGCCCAGAAAGGATTGCGCGGTCCCCAGGCGTTCGAAAATCCAGCAGGACCGAATGAGTGGTAGCCCGGCCACTTGTTGTCCGCGGCATCGCGGTAGGGATACACGTGATAGACCAGCTTCGTCACGCCCGCGGCATACTCTCGATGCATGCGGACCACCGCATCCTGAAAGGTCTGCGCGTAAGCCTTGTTCAGCGCGGCGCAGCACTCGGTGGAGTACCACGTATTGCCCGTCATGTGGTTCGCAGAAGCAATCGGCAGAAAGCTGTCGATCTCGTCCCCGAAGAAGAGCGACTCGGTCTCAGGCCGGTCGACAACCGCTGCGGCTGCTATCTCATCCGGCGTTGCGTTCGTGACCTCTCCGTATGGCTGCAGACGCAGGCGATAGTTGAAGGTGTGCAGCCACGCTGCCATGGGCTTCAGGTGCTTCTCAATCCAAAGCTCCGTCCGCACAGCGTTCAAGTCATTGCGCACGCGCGCCGCGCTGCCGTCACGGAAGGTAAAGCTGGCACTGAAGAGGGCAGGCGCGTTGGCAGTCAGCGAATAGCCTCGTCGCGCCTTGAATTCCGCCTCCATGTTGTTCGTCCACAACTCCGTCGGGCTGCCACGATCCGCGGAGTGCGAGTCATAAAAGACATCGCCGCCATTCTGCTTCAGCAGCGACTTCACCTCCGGTGTCCAGTCCGCCTCCATGCCGTGGATCAGCTCCTCCGTCCCTTCCTTGCTGAACAGATCCGGTTGCGCGGCAGTGCCCTGCGACCACAGAGCGATCACCTGCCACTGACCGCCCGATGGCGGCGTCCACTTCAGATGGCCCGATGTCGAGCCGCCGCCGACGCCGCTCGTGTCCGTCTCTGTAAGCTTTGAAGTAACGTCGATCATGGAAGCCGCGTCGAGCGTCACGGGACCATTCGCTTCACAAGAGGCCTGCGCGCAGCGGTAAGCGAGTACCGCAATCAGCGTGCTGCGGCGCGGCGGCAGCGGCGCCGGGGGACGGCCGGCATTGCCACCTCCGCCGAAGCCACGCGGAGCCTGTGGCAACGGCGCCTTGAGCACGAGATCGACGGACGCTCCTTCAGCAGCCTTCGTCGCGGTGAAGACCAGCGTCTTCCGCACATTGTCCTTATCGAAGCTGTAACCGTCCGGAGCTGTCGTTGACCCGTGGCTCAGGCTGACCTTCAGCCCCTGCTGATTCGCAGCCTGCAGAATCGCGATCAATTGCGGCGTCTTCGGAAATGCGCCCTGCCCGATCTCAAGGCCGCCGATGCCGGCCTGCTTCATCGCGAGGATTTCCGTCCGCAATTCGTCGGAAGACAGGTCAGCCGGTGTGTTCACCCGGACCCAGGGCCGATCCGCAGCGGGCGGGTGGGCGAAGGTCTCCTGCGTCAGTCGCGTCACTGGGTTCAACGCAGTCCACGCGGGATGCGGTGTTGCGATGGTTGCGTTCTGCGCCAGCAGCCTGCCGGTGCTGAGAAGAAGGACGGAGCCCAAGTTGGATACGACGGTTGACCTCATGCCGGGTAGTACTCCTGAACGGAATGCGCCCGTCTGCAGATGTCTTCACAAATCGTGGAGCGATCTACGCCATGGCGACGCCATACTACGGCACGGAGATTGGAAGTGGGAAGAAGTATCTGTATTGAAATCCGTCTGCGGGAAGAGGGCTACAGCGCCAAAATGTTTTATGGACGAAGCGCGGATGCCAGCAGGGAAGCCCGTGTCACCACGCGGTGGTTCACGTAGTTGTAGGGCGCAACCGTCTGTCCGCGCAGCAGCGACATGCCCAGGTTGATCAAGGCAGGTCCATAGCTCGCGGGTTCATGTGAGATGGAGCCCACCATCGGAGATGTCCGCCGCTTCATCTCCGTCACCACATCCGGAATGCAATCCTGTCCGGCAATGGCGATATGCCGCTCGCGTTTGAGGCGGCGTGCCGCATCGATTGCGCCGAGCGCGCTGGCGTCTGTCGCCGCAGCAATCAGCAGGTGTCGTATTTTCGGATTTTTTTCAAGATAAGCGGTCACCAGCCGATCGCTTCGCTCGCGCAGACCGCGACCATCGATGCGTGCGTAAGCATCTTGCGGCAGGTTGGGTATCTGGGCGCGGATGGCCTCAAACGCGCCGGAGATGCGGCCCTGCACCAGTTGACCGGCCTCCGGAAGATCGAGCCCAAGCACCGCCTCCACCTTGCCGCCCCACACCTCGTTCGCGTGATTCACCAGCAGGTCGCCGGCTGCCATGCCGACACGGTAGTTATCCACGCCGAAGAACGTCGCGTTGGGGTGTGGGATATCGATGGCGATGAACGGTATGTTGGCTGCGGCGATCTTGTCGCCGATGATGGCCGCAACGTCGTGCTCCACCTGGAACTCGATTACGAGATCCACGCGCTTCTTTACGAAGGTCTCCGCGTTATGAACCGCCGTGGCGCCGTCGTACTTGTTGTCCAGGATGACGAGGTTCACGCCTGCACCCGAAGCCGCCGCGATCAGACTCTTCTTTACCTCGTTCGAGAACTGCAGGTCTTCGCTCTGCGATCCAAAGCCGAAGGTCAGCTTGCTGGGCCGCGCCACGTGGCGATAGGCGCCGTCCGATGTCTTGGCAAGATAACCGCGATGAACCAGTGTGTTCAGCGCGCGGTAGACCGTGGCCTTCGACGTGCCAGTGCGACGGCGCACCTCTTCCAGAGTCATGGCGCGCGATTCCGCCTGCAGTAGTTCAAGGATGTCCAGGCTCTTCAGGAGCACCGGGATCAGGTAAAGATTTTTTACTGCCTTTGCCAACGATTTCTCCGCGGTATAGCCGGATGATACGCGGCTACTGGATCGACTTCAGATAATTGCCATAGCCGACGATCAACGTCGATCCAATCAACAGGGTAAGGCCAAGCGCGACAAGGGTCTTGGTGCGGCGTGACGTGCCCGTCCACTCCTTCAGGAAGATGCCCCACAGCGTGGCAAAGATGATGATCGATGCCATGTGCAGCGTCCACGAGGAGAAGTCGTACTTACCCATCTTCGTCTGGCCAAGCGAGTAAAAGAAGAACTGGAAGTACCAGACCACGCCCGCAAGCGCAGCGAACAGGTAGTTCTTCGAAAGTCGCGAACCGCTCAGCCGGCCATCGACCGTCTCTGGATCGATAATGCTGCCGGCATGCTGCGCGGCCTGCATCGGATTGATGCCGGGCTCACCTGCAAACTGCCGCGCGGACTTGTTGCGCAGGATCAGAACCACGGACCACACAAAGTTGGTCACAAAGCCGCCCCACAGAACGACGACCAGCACCGGCAGGTTCTGCCAGAGATCGAGGTGACCCTCGGCGACAAGGCGCTCCTTCGCAATAGCTGCGATGGGCGCACCTGCTGCCAGGCCGAAGGCAAAGAACGAACTCATGATGCCGGCGAAGACGGCAACCAGCAGACCCCGGCCAAGCGAGAAGTCCGTCTCACCAGCCTCGGCTTTCTCTTCTTCGGTGATCTCGTTCTCCTTGGACCAGCCGGCTGCGCCATTGATGGCCACGGCGATCAGGCAGACAAGGATGCCCAGCAGGATCACCTGTCCGGAGCGTTCATTCATGATGGTGTGCATCTCGCCCGCGTAGATCGGCGGAATCAGCGTGCCGAAGGCGGTGCATAGACCAAGCGAGACCGCGTAGCCGAGCGCAATGCCGAGATAGCGGATGGACAGGCCAAAGGTCAGACCGCCGATGCCCCAAAGCATGCCAAAGAGCACGGCAAAGCCAATCGAGCGATGCGGCGCGGCTTGGATGATCGCAAAGAAATGCGGCACGAAGAGGGAAGCGATGACCAGCGGCGCAAGGATCCACGCGGCGACACCCTGAACGATCCAGTAGATCTCCCACGACCAGCGCTTGATACCGCGGAAGGGGATGAAGTTGGTCGCGGACGCAAAGCCGCCGATCCAGTGGTAGAGAATGCCGATGAAAGGATTGGAGCCCATGTGCCTCGCCGTGTCGCGGTAGCCTGTTCGCGCGCGGAACCACTTTACAGGCTTTGAGCAACAAAAATCCAAAGCAGAAAAGAACTCTCTATTGAACTGGATGTCTCGGCTCCGATACAGTTACCGGGGCGGCTTTTGCCGCTGAAGCTGGGCGTGAAGGGAATTGGTGAAGAGTATGGCATCGCAGGCACTGAACGCAGCACTCGACGGATTTCGCATTGAGGTGCCTTCGTGGGGCTTCGCCAACACAGGCACGCGCTTCGGCAAGTTCGCGCAGGCTGCCGCAGCCACGTCCATTGAAGAGAAATTCGCGGACGCGGGACAGGTCCACGCGTTGACCGGTGCCAGCCCGACCGTGGCGCTGCACGTCCTGTGGGACATGCCGAACGGCGTTGCGGACGTGCCGAAGATCCGCGAGCTGGAGCAGCGCTATGGCGTAAAGGCCGGGTCCATCAATCCCAATCTCTTCCAGGCGCAGGAGTACAAGTTCGGCTCCATGTCGAACCCGGACCCGGCGATCCGCCGCCACGCGCTCGATCACCTGCTGGAGTCCATCGAGATCGGCAAGGCACTCGGCTCGCGCGACATCTCCATCTGGGACGCGGACGGCTCGAATTACCCCGGCACGCAATCCATCAAGCGTCGCATTGAGTGGCTGGAGGAGATCCTGGTCACAGCCCATAACGCCACCACGGAAGACCAGCGACTGCTGATCGAGTACAAGCCGTTCGAGCCGGCTTTCTATCACACGGACATCGCCGATTGGGGTATGGCTCTGCACCTGGCCCGCACCGCCGGACCACGTGCCAAGGTGCTCGTCGACACCGGCCACCACGCGCTCGGCACCAACATCGAACAGATCGTCGCATGGCTCCTGCACGTAGATGCCCTCGGCGGCTTCCACTTCAACGACCGCAAGTATGCTGACGACGATCTGACCATCGGCTCCATCGATCCCTACCAGGTCTTCCGCATCTTCCACGAAATCCTGAGCGCGCCTGCTTCAAAGACGGAAGGCGTGGCCTACATGATCGATCAGAGCCACAACCTGAAGGGCAAGATGGAGGCAATGGTCCAGAGCGTCGTCACCGCGCAGGAACTCTTCGCACGCGCAGCTCTGGTCGACCGTGAAACGCTCACAGCTCTGCAGGACAAGTGCGCTCTCGTGGAAGCGGAGGAGTGCTTCCGCGATGCCTTCTGGACGGATGTCCGCCCGTCCGTAAAGGCATGGCGCGAGGAGCGTGGTCTGCCTGCGAATCCGCTGCTTTCGTTGAAGGAGAGTGCTTACGTGGAGAAGGCAGCAGCAGCTCGCGGTGCGAAGAATGCCGGTAGCGTTTCAAGCTACGCCTGATCTCCGCAGCACCTTACTGTGCACCAAAGGCTCTGTCATCCTGAGCGGAGCGCAGCGTAGTCGAAGGACCTGCATTCCGATCGACAACCCACCAATGTGGTTGGGAAGCCTCGCGAGCAGCGCTCATATTTGTGGCATGCCTGCAGAATGCAGGTCCTTCGACTGCGCCCTGCGGGCTCCGCTCAGGATGACAGAGTGTTACGGAGGCGCGGACTGCGCTTCGGCACTACTTACCTGGCCCGGGCCGATAGCGAATCGTGTAGAAACCGCCGAAGACTGTCAGCAGCACGCCCCACCAGACGGTGGGGTGAAGCTCATGCAACACGGTCGGCGCTTCGTTGCCGGTGATCCACGCCCACACGCCGTACGGCAGCAGCGCCAGACCGTAGGCCAGCGTCATGATGCCGACGAAGAACCAGATGCTGAGTGCCTCGCCCCTGCCTGTACCCTCTGCCATGTGCGGCCTCCTTCGACCTCGTGCTGCGGTGGTTCGCCGTGCTTAGAACAGGTAGATGTTGAACGCGACCAGCACAACGGCCACGACGCAGGCCCAGAACGCAGGCTTCTGCCAAAGCGTGCGCGCGCCGTCGTCCGGGATGACGGTTGCGCCGTAAACCAGGCCGTTCAGTTCCGCTTCGGGCTTCGGCCTGGTCATCAGGCTGACGACGACCGTGACGGCGACGCAGATCAGCCAGCTCCACAGGGCGCGATACATGTTCTCAGCCATCGGCTGTGCGTCTGCGGAGAGGGCGATGTGGGCCAGCGCCGCACGACCGCCTGTCTGCACATAGGCAAACATGCCGATGGAGCTGAGCGTTCCTGCCAGCAGTCCCCAGAAGCCGCCTGCAGCCGTTGCGCGCTTCCACATCATGCCGAGGATGACCGTGCCAAAGAGCGGTGCGATGAAGAAGCTGAAGAGCGCCTGCACGTAGTCCATGATGGAACTCGCATGCGCGACCAGATACGCAGTCCCTACCGATACCAGCATGCCGACGACGGTGGACATACGGCCCATCGTCACCAGTTGCTTGTCGGTCGCCTTCCTGTTCATGTACGCGCCATACAAGTCGTACGTCCACACGGTTGAGAAGGCGGATACGTTACCGGCCATGCCGCTCATAAAGCCCGCGACCAGTGCGGTGATGCCAAGGCCAAGCAGTCCCGGTCCGCAGTACCGGACCAGCATTAGCGGCAGCACTTCGTCATAGGCATGCATGCCGGGGTGGGCGGCCGCCACGTCGGACGGCACCAGGTGCATCAACGATCCATCAGAGTTCTTCAGCACAGCCAGCGCGATCAGGCCGGGGATGATGACGATCAGCGGCACGGCCATCTTGAACGCGGCACCGATCACCGGAGCCATTTTGGCAGCGCGCAGATCCTTCGCGGAGAGCACGCGCTGGACGACGAGGAAATCGGTGGTCCAGTAGCCGAAGCTGATGACACCCATCAGGCCGAAGACGATGCCCGTCCAGTGGATGCCCATGGGGTTGGTGTTGAAGTGCCCCAGCGTCGACCACATATGGGTGTAATCGGAGGAGCCGACGTTGCGTGCGATCTGTGCCTTCAGGTTGGTCCAGCCACCGGCCTCGATCAGGCCGAGGATGGGGATAAGGCCGGCACCGGCCCAGATCAGCACAAACTGCAGCACCTCGTTGATGATGGCGGAACGCAGACCGCCCAGCATGACGTACAGCGCAACCGTTGCCGCGCCAACCCAGATGGAGAACGTCATGTTCCAGCCGAGCACGGTACGCATGACCACGGCCATCGCGTACATGTTCACGCCCGACATCAGGATGGTCATCAATCCAAAGCTTGCTGCGGCCAGACCGCGCGCACCCTCACCGAAACGCAGCTTCAGGTAGCCGGGCACAGAGTGCGTCTTGGAGATGTAATAGAACGGCATCATCACAACGCCGAGGAAGAGCATCGCGGGAATGGCTCCGACCCAGTACCAATGCATCGCCAGGATGCCGTACTGGTAGGCGGATCCAGCCCAACCCATCAGTTCCAGCGAGCCAAGATTCGCCGACACGAAGCTCAGACCGGCGATCCACGCCGTCATCTCGCGGCCAGCCAGGAAGAACTCTTCGCTGGTGTTGGTCGAACCCTTCACATAGAAACCGATGAACACCACCACGCAGAAATAAAGCGCGAGAATAACGATGTCGAGCGGTGCGAGGTGGGTCAGGGACGCCCTTGCGGGCAGGGCGAAGAGGAGAAAGGGCAGCGGCATGGTTGGCCTTCAGGGTGTATCTGCATGCCTGCGACGCCAGCGGCATGGGTGAAGCACGGCGCTGTCCGCATCCCTGCAGACAGCGCCCCCTTTGTACAGGACTTCGGCCCTACGAGTAAATCCGGCGTGCCAGCAGATTTTCGATCTGCTCCTGCTTGCCCGAACGCGGCTGCGGATTGATGGCCGCGGCCTCAGACTTCGCGGCAATCTCATCCAGCGAGACCTTGCCGGACAACATAGCCTGCGCCTCAGGCGTCTTCCATCCCGCGTAACGCTCGGTCAGAAGGGCGTCGTAGGTACCCTCTTCAATCAGCTTCGCAGCGGACAGGAAGGCACGTGCGCACATGTCCACACCGCCCACGTGAGCGGCCACCAGGTCTTCCTCGGTGAAGCTCTGACGACGAACCTTTGCGTCGAAGTTGCAGCCACCCTTGCCCAGGCCACCAGCCTTGATGACGTGATACATCGACATCGTCATCGTCCACAGGTCATTGGGGAACTGGTCGGTGTCCCAGCCCAGCAGGGCATCGCCGCGGTTGATATCCAGCGAGCCCAGAATGCCAAGCGCGCCCGCCGTTGCAATCTCGTGCTCGAAGCTGTGGCCCGCAAGCGTCGCGTGATTTGCTTCCAGGTTTACGCGGACTTCGTTCTCCAGGCCATACTTTTTCAGGAAGCCATAGACCGTCGCCGCGTCAAAGTCGTACTGGTGCGCCGTAGGCTCCTTGGGCTTCGGCTCAATCAGGATCTGGCCTTCGAAACCGATCTTGTGCTTGTACTCAACCACCAACGACAGGAAGCGGCCCATCTGCTCCAGCTCCTGCTTCATGTTGGTGTTCAGCAGCGTCTCATAGCCCTCGCGGCCGCCCCACAGCACGTAGTTCGAACCGCCAAGTTGCTTCGTCGCATCCATGCAATGCTTCACGGTCGTGGCGCACCATGCGAAGACTTCCGGATCAGGATTGGTCGAAGCACCAGCCATAAAGCGTGGGTGCGAGAACAGGTTTGCCGTGCCCCACAGCAGCTTTGTGCTGCTCTTCGCCATCTTCTCCTGGAGGTAGTCCACGATGGTGTGGAAGTTACCCAGTGTCTCCTTCAGCGTGTCACCGGCAGGCGCGATGTCTGCGTCATGGAAGCAGAAGAAGGGCAGACCCAGCACGCGGAAGAAATCGAACGCTGCATCTGCCTTGACCTTGGCCTGTGCGATCGGGTCGCCGGCTGTCATCCACGGACGGTTGATCGTCGGGCCGCCGAACGGATCACTGCCGTTCATGGCAAAGCTGTGCCAGTACGCAACGGCGAACCGCAGGTGCTCGCCAAGCGGCTTGCCCATCACGACGCGGTCCGCGTCGTAATACTGGTAGGCCATCGGGTTCGTGCTCTCCACGCCCTCAAACTTCACCGCCGGAAAGTTACTGAAAACAGTGTCAGACAAGTAGGTTCTCCAATTCTGCGTAAGTCGGTTGTTGTTGCCGTTCGCGGGGGATGCGTCGGGCCTAAGTCGCGGTCTGCCGAAGCTCTGGATATTGTTCGATCAGTGCGGTGTTGTAAGTCTTGCGAGCTGCCTGGTACAGCGGAAGGTACTCGGTCCTGCCGTGCGCGGACTTACCCTCATCCACGGTGACGAGACGTTCGGTAAGTTCCGCAAAGCTTGTGGGTGCACCGCTGTGCTGGCCGAAGGCATACATCGCCTGGATCGCCGCGCCAAGGCAGCCGGCCTCTTCTTCCAGCGGCACCTGGATCAGCGCACCGGTGGCGTCCGCCAGCATCTGGCGCCATCCACTGGAACGCGCACCGCCGCCGATGACGAGGATCTTCGTCGCAGGCTTGCCTTCCAGGATCAGGTCGAGTCCATTCAGAATGCCGAAGGTGACGCCCTCAATCGCGCTGCGCACCAGGTTTGCAGGCGAGAAGTTTGTCGCATTCAATCCCAGGATGCTGCCACGCGCGCCCGGCAGATCCGGTGTGCGTTCGCCGTTCAGGAAGGGCAGGAACGTGATGCCTTCGGCACCCGGTGTCGTGCCTTCCAGGACCGGATCGATATTTTCGACAGTCCATCCCAACAGGTGCAGCGTCTGCGTCACCACGTTGGTCGCGTTCATCGTGCATACCAGTGGTAGCCATCCACCCGAAGACGAGCAGAACGGAGCCACGCTGCTGTCCGGGTTTTGCAGAGGCGCTTCACGGAACGAGTACACCGTGGACGAGGTGCCCAGGCTCAATGTCACGACGCCCTCACGCACATTGCCTGTGCCGATGGCGCCCATCATGTTGTCGCCGCCGCCTGTTGCCACAATGCAGTCCGTCGACAGGCCAAGCTCCGCGGCCACATCCGCTTTGACCGTACCCACGATCTGATTCGCAGTCAGCAGTGGCGGCAGAGCAGCCGTCAACTGGCCGCTGCCACCGTCGATCAGATCAAGAATCTCGCTGATCCAGGCGCGCGTACGCACATCGAAGAAGGCCGTGCCGGAGGCGTCCCCATACTCCGCGAAGATCTCGCCCGTCAGCCAGAAATTCAGGTACTCGTGCGGCAGGAGAATGTGGCGGATCCGTGCGAAATTATCCGGCTCCATCTCGCGCAGCCACAGCAGTTTTGAGACGGTATAGCCCGTCATCGGCAGGATGCCGAAGCGGCGGATCGCCTCGCTCTTGCCGCCCATTAACTTTACAAGCTCTGCGTTCTGCGGCGCCGTCTCCGTGTCATTCCAGAGCTTCGCGGCGCGGATGACCTGCTTGTTCTCGTCGAGCACCACTAGGCCGTGCTGCTGGCCGGAGACGGAGATCGCCTTCACCTCACCACCATGCGAACCTGCTGCCTGCAGCACCGTGCTACGCAGGGCATCGACCCACCACTGCGGCAGCTGCTCGCGAGCGCCGTTCGCCCGTTCAATCAGGTCGTGCTTCGCGTAGCCGCGCCCGTGGACCGTGCCATCACCAGAGATCAGGAGAGCCTTCGTACCCTGGGTCCCACAGTCGATTCCCAAGTACATGTCAGGCTCCATCCTTCACGTTCGAATCGCGTTTCAGTGCCGTCGCTGGTGAGCACACGATCTGCCCGCGAGACCCAGCGCCGGTATTAAGTTTATGGCCCAAACTATATTGCCGTGAGCTGCCGCTGTCAATGCAAGTCGCATGGCCGGTGATCGTGGTGACAGATACAACATACCCTCTCGAGGTGCCGCTCCGGTGCCCTTCGAGAGCGGCAGATCAGGACGCCGTAGAGGTCATCGCCAGCGACGGGCGAGTACCCGTCTCGTCATGCGTGGAGCGGTGATAGCTCGCGTGGCGTTGCATCAGCATAGCGGCCGATCCGCTTAGTCGCGCCAGCTCTGCATCGCCTGCCGCGTGCAATCGTGGAGCCTCACCCGCCAGCATCGACGAGGCAAGCTCCTTCCACACAATCGGGCCGCAGCGTTCCCACGCGGCCGTGATATCGCCAACGACCAGGATCAGCTCCGGCGACAGCGCCGCCGTGATCATGCGAAGGCCACGGCCCAGAGCAACGGCCTGCTCCGTGATGACGCGAATCGCCGTGGCGTCGCCGTCCTCGGCGAGGCCCATCAGTTCGTAGATGTCCTGCACCTTCCGTCGGCCCGCAGCGTTAAAGCTACGGATCGGCGCGCGAGATGAAGCGACCATCTCCCAGCAGCCCTTCTGGCCGCATTGGCACAGTGGTCCCGCAGGGTCGACAGAGACGTGACCGAACTCACCCGCAAGACCGTTGTAGCCGGACTGCATCACGCCGCCCGCAAGGATGGCCGTACCCACGCCCTCTGCAACGGCGACCAGTACAACATTCTTCGCTCCCTGCAGACGTCCATACCAAAGCTCTGACAACAGGCAAACATTCGCATCGTTATCCAGCTCCACCTGCAACCCCGATTCGCGCTCCAGCGCGGCTCTCAGGTCGAAGTCCTGCCACTTCATATTGGGAGCCAGCAGGACACGCTGTGTCACAGGATGCACGCGTCCCTGAATGCTGACACCGACGCCCTCGAACGACTTGCCGGCATGTTCCGCACGCAGCGCCTTCATGCGCTTGCCAATCTGCGCGACGGTACGCCGAAGGTCGCTGGAGCTGGTGATGATCTCGCGCGAAAGGAATCTCCCGCTCAGGTCGACCACGGCAAGGATCGCGCGGTCGGGCCGAAGGTCCAGAGCAAACGTCACCATGGCGCTGTTGACGGAGAGCATCGTCGAAGGCCGGCCGCGCGCCGCCTTGATCACCGCGCCCTCGCGCACCCAGTTCTCCTCAATGAGCTGTTCGACGATGGCGGACACAGTGCTGGGCCGTAGACCGGAGAGACGCGAGAGGTCTGCCCGCGCCAGCGGCTGGTTGAAACGGATCAGTTCGAGAATGATGTCGCGATTGATGTCCCGCGCAATGTCGCTGGAGACGGGCTGCACAGACGCAAGATCAATCCTGCGAATGCCACGCGTCCGATCGTTGCGGGATGGCTCGTGCGTTGGTTGACTCATCGTTATCGTCGGCTAACGCAATGGTACGACAACGAAGCCGCGAAAGACTCTCATAAGAGTTGCGTCCCCATCCAGCAACAAAGCGGGTGCCCCATCCATGCGCAGCCCTACCGCGCATGTGTGGGATCCAGAAGTTCGTGCCCCCCACAGAATGCGAATCCCGCACATCGCAAAGTGCGCGATGTACGCGGCACCCAATCTCGACACTCTTCAGGATCTTGTCATCTTCAGCGAAACGCAGCGCAGCGAAATGCAGTCGAAGGACCTGCATTCCGCTCGCTGCGGCAAACATGTGAGGGGACCGCCGTTCCGTGCGGCCGATCAAGTCAGCGGCGTCCACGCAGAAGAGTTAGCCGAAGACTTCAGCACAGCCTCGATAAATCGAACACCTGCCACCCCATCCGCAACCGTCGGCAGCAGCAGAGAAGAGGCGTTGGCCTCACGACCTTCAATCCTCGCCGCGATCTGCTCCGCGAGATCGCTGTACAGCGTCGCGAACGCCTCGAAGTACCCTTCAGGATGACCGGTTGGCAGCCTTGTCCCCGCAGCGGGCGATGCCGTGACACCGGCGCCACCACGCGTCAGCAGGCGTGTCGGTTCTCCCAGCGGGGCGTGATGCACATAGTTGGGGTTCTCCTGGTGCCACGTCAGCGCGCCGGTCTCGCCGTAGATGCGGATGTTCAGATTGTTCTCTTCGCCAATGGCAATCTGAGACGACCACAGGCTCGCCTTTGCGCCGCCTTCAAAATGCAGCATGGCCTGCACATTGTCATCCAGCCGCCGACCGGCGACGAAAGTCGAGAGGTCAGCAGCAACTTCCTTCGGCTTCAGTCCGGTCACGAAGCATGCCGTGTGAAAGGCATGTGTTGCAATGTCGCCCAGGCAGCCCGCCGGTCCGCTCTTCGCAGGATCGGTGCGCCATGCAGCCTGCTTCGCGCCGGTATCTTCCAGCTTGGTTGCCAGCCACCCCTGCGCGTACTCCGCCTGTACCATGCGCACCGCGCCGATACCGCCGGAGGTCACGATCTCGCGCATCTGCCGCACCATCGGATAGCCCGAGTAGCTCTGCGTCACACCGAAGATCAGGCCGGAAGCTGCAACGGCTGCTGCTAGATCGTCAGCGTCTGCGAGGTTCGTCGTCAGCGGCTTGTCGCACATGACGTGAATGCCGGCAGCAAGGAAGGCCCTCGCGATGGCATGGTGCATGTGGTTCGGCGTAACGATGGCGACGACGTCGATCGGCTCCGGATGCTTCGCTTCGGCATCCGCCATCTCCTGGAAGCTCGCATACGCACGCGGAATCCGAAGCTCGGCCGCATACGCGCGGGACTTCTCTCCATCGGAAGAAAGCACCGCGGCAACGAGTTCGAAGCGATCGTCGATCCTCGCAGCCGTGCGATGTACCGCACCGATGAACGCTCCGGGACCGCCGCCCACCATGCCAAGCCGCAGACGGCGATTGAGTTTCGTCGTCATAGCTTGTCGCCCTTCAGGCCAAGCAATTGCCGCAGAACACTGTGATCGGTGGTGGCATCGGCGAAGTCGTCGAAGGCCCTGTCCGCAGTCTGGATGATGTGCTTCGCGATAAACGGAGCGCCCTCACGCGCGCCCTGTTCGGAACTCTTGATGCAGCACTCCCACTCCATCGTCGCCCAGCCATCAAAGCCGTACTGCGTGAGCTTCGAGAAGATGGCGCCGAAGTCCACCTGGCCATCGCCCAGCGAACGGAAGCGACCGGCGCGGTTCACCCAAGACTGGAAGCCGCCGTAGACGCCCTGACGGCCAGATGGCCGGAACTCCGCGTCCTTGACGTGGAACATCTTGATGCGGTCGTGATAGAGGTCGATGTACTCCAGGTAGTCCAGTTGCTGCAGTACGAAATGGCTCGGGTCATAGAGAAGGTTGCAGCGCGAGTGTTCATCGACCAGGTCCAGAAACATCTCGAACGACGCGCCATCGTGCAGGTCCTCGCCCGGATGAACTTCGTAGCAGAGGTTCACGTCGTTCTCGTCAAAGACATCCAGGATCGGCAGCCAGCGCTTGGCCAGTTCACGGAAGGCCGTTTCCACCAGGCCGTCGGGCCGCTGCGGCCAGGGATAGAGATAGGGCCATGCGAGCGCGCCGGAGAAGGTTGCGTGCTGCTTGATGCCAAGGTTCTTTGAGGCCAGCGCGGCGAAGTGCAACTGCTCCACGGCCCAGGCGGTGCGGGCCGCCGGCGCGCCGTGAACGGCGGGAGGAGCGAAGTTATCGAAGAGCAGATCATACGCGGGATGCACCGCGACCAACTGACCCTGAAGATGCGTCGACAGGTCGGTCAGTGTGAGTCCGTGGGCGGCTACGGTGCCCAGCAGATCGTCGCAGTATGTCTTGCTTTCAGCGGCCAGCGGCAGGTCAATCAGGCGCTTGTCCCAGCTTGGAATCTGGACGCCTTTGAAGCCCACGGATGCGGCCCAGTGGCAGATGTTCTCCAGCGTATTGAATGGCGCAACATCACCGGCAAACTGCGCCAGGAAGATGCCCGGTCCCTTGATCGTCTTCATGCGAATCCTTGCGTTGCTGCGAGTGGAGTCCGTGCGCAGGGCACGCGGGTCATCTTACTGCGTCGGGCCGTTGGAGCGTGTGACAGGGGCTGGCGCAAGCCGTGCCGGCGTCGACTGCTGCACAAGGTCCAGCGGATTCAGTCCCTTCTTCGCATTCGGATCCATCGCTTCCAGGTCGGCACGATAGCTGACCGTATTGGCCGTCGGGAAGCTCGATGGTACCGGCTGGGTCACTTTGCCGGTTGCAGCCCACTCGACGCCACGCTGAAAGATCACCACTGCATCCACGGAACTCTGTGCGACGCCGTCGTGTCCCCAGGCCGTATGCACAACGCGACCTTTGCCGAACTGTGAGACCATCACCATCGGCTCATCGAAGCCCGTGCCGTGATTCGTGGGATCAGAGTATGCCGTGGCCAGTACCGTCATGCCGCCGGGCCCACGCAGATTCGCATAGAGCTCATCGCCCTGGTGCATCCAGGTCTTCGGCAGACCCTTCATGATGGGGTTGCTCGTGTCCTGCACCGTGACCGTGTAGGGAACACGTGCGCCATGCATGCCGGCCTTGCCAGGCTTGTCGTCCGAGACGAGTTTGCCGTTCTGGTAGTACCAGTGCGGTCCGGACTTCTCATCGCGACCGCGCCAGCCACCCACGCCGATCATCTCATTGAATGCCTTCCAGTGTGGGAAGGCATTGTCCGCTGCGTGAACGCTAACTAGGCCGCCGCCATTCTTCATGTACGTCTCGAAGCTGGTCTTGACGTCGTCGCTCCAGCGTTCATCCGGTGCGTCGTAGTTCAACACGATGACCTGGTACTTACTCCACGCAGGATGAAACTGCGAGAAGTCACCGTCCTTGGCCGGAGCGGTCAGGACCTCAGTCTCGAAGAGACCGGTCTCGTCCAGTTCCTTCTTCAGGATGGGCGTGATCGCGGCCCAGTTGTGATACGGCGCAGCGCTTTCGCCATCGAGGATGAGTACATGAACCCGGGGCGCGGCCCACGCGCTCGCCGCCTGCAGGCCTAACATGCCGGCTGTCACCGCTATCGCAAAACGCTTCATACATCCCCCCGGGGTTCACTGACTGCGCTCACTTATTAGTGCGCTGGTTTCGCTGCTGCCGCGTGATGCTCCGGCAGGGTAAAGGCATACATGACACTGCCGCTGCTCAACAGCACGACCTGGTGACCATCGAGCTCATAAGTGATGGGTGACGACGCAATGTTGCCGCCCGAGTTGGTGTGCCACAACGTCTTACCAGTCGCCGTATCCAGCGCGAGGAAGTTACCCGAAGCATCGCCAGAGAACGTGAGGCCGGATGCGGTCGTCAGCACGCCCGAACCGCCGCGGCGGCCAAGCGGGTGCGTCCAGCGCGGCTTGCCCGTACGGTAGTCGATGGCGACCAGCTCACCCTTGCTCCACAGGCTGTAATCCGCGCCTGCCCAGCCGTAGGTGCCGTCGGCGGGCTTGGCGAAGTAGAGGCTGTAGCTCGGGGAAGCGCTCACGATGAACAGTCCTGTCTTCGGATCGAAACTGGGCGAACGGAAGTTGGTCATGCCACTCTCATCCGGTGCGATCAGACGGCCGTCCTGCGCAGGCTCCTTCGCCGGATTTGGGATGGGGCGGCCATCCTTGTCCACGCCGAGCGTCCAGTTCACCGGACCGAAGTTGGTCGTGAGGATGCTCTTGCCCGTCACCCGATCAATCACAAAGAAGTAGCCGTTACGCGATGCCTGCATCAGCACCTTGCGCGGTTTGCCCTCGAGGGTGACGTCCGCGAGCACCGGGATCTCGACAGCATCCCAGTCATGCGTGTCATGAGGCGATGGCTGGAAGGCCCACTTCAGCTTGCCCGTCTCAGGATCCAGCGCGACGATGCTGCACGTGTACAGGTTGTCGCCGGGACGCACCGTGCCGTTCAGCACCGGCGTCGGGTTACCCGTGCCCCAGAACATCAGGTGCTGTTCAGGATCGTAAGTGCCGGTCATCCAGATGTTGCCGCCGCTGGTGGTCTTCGGCGTACCAACGGGAGGCGTCGCGTCCCACTGCCACTGCGTCTTGCCCGTATCGGGATCAAGCGCGCGGAGAAACCCTTGCAGATTATCGAAGTCACCCGACGCGCCCACCATGACGTGATTGCCCACGATCAGTGGCGACATGGTGGACCACTGACCCTTGTTCGAATCAGCGACCATCACATCCCAAAGCACCTTCCCGGTCTTCGCATCCAGCGCTTCCACGTGCGCATCGCTGGTCATGTAATAAAGCTTGTCCTTCAACATGCTGACGCCGCGCTGCCCAATGTGGAAGGCCTTGTTCTGTGGCGCGGCATAGTGCCAGATCATATGACCGGTGCGTGCATCCACGGCCCACACGTGATCGGGCATGGTGAAGTACAGAATGCCGTCCACAAGAATCGGCGTGGCCTTAAAGGTATTGCCGCCGCCACCCAGTCCGCTCTGAAATGTCCAGGCGAGCGACATCTGCGAGACATTCGCGGGCGTGATCTCCGTCAGCGGGCTGTGACGCTGGCCGGTGTAGTCACCGTGATATCCAGGCCAGCTATCGCGCGGAGGGTTCTTCAGGATGGCATCCGTTACGCCTTGTGCCGACGCGCCAACGGAAGTTACGGCAACGGCTGCAAGAGCAAACGCGCGCACAGTGTGCAGGAGACTCATAGAAGGAAACCCGGCTTTCATCGGTGGTAGCAAGTCCGTTACTTCAGCGTGTTGATGTACGCGTAGAGATTGTGAATGTCTTCGTCGGTGTACTTACTGAAGAGCGCGACATGTGCGTCGACCGGGCTGTCTTCCTTGTAAGTCACAGCCGTCACGGGCCATGAGTGATACACGCCGAAGCTGTCCGTCATACCGAGGACAAACTCATCTTTGTAAGTCTCTACGCCGGTCAGCGTCACGCCGGTGCGCGTCTTCACCGTCACCTTGGTCTTGGCGTCGCGGGGCGAGAGCATCTCTTCTTCAAGGCGAAGGCCCGTATACTTTTTCGCCACGCCCGCCAGGTCACCCGTGGCAGAGTGGCAGCTGACGCAGCCGCCGGTCGTCTCAAAGTACTTCTTACCCGCCGCAACATTGCCGGTCAGCAGATCGGAATCTTCGACGCCCTTACGAACGCCCGTCTGCGACATCGCTTTGTCCTGTTGCGAGTGGATGAAGGCCACCAGTTCTACGATTTCGGTGTCCGGAAGGCTGAAGCGCGGCATGCCCTTGTCGGGTCGGCCGTTGCGGACAACCGCTCCGATGCCCTCGCCGTTCTTATCGCCGCTGACAACCTTGGACCGTGTCAGGTCCGGGCCGCTCTCACCGCCGCCCGCGTCCTTGCCGTGGCAAAAGGCGCAGTTCTGTAAGAAGAGGCTGCCGCCCGCATCAATCTGCGCTGCGGTGAACTTGGCATGCTCCGGAGGAGGACCCTGCGAACCCACAGTCGCCTGGGCGCGCGCAGGAACCGCGGGTACCGGTGTCGCATTCTGAGCCGAAACACCAGGCAGGAAGGGCACCGAGGCCGCCGCGGAGATGGCCAGCGCGGCCAGCGTCGTCTTGAACAAGAGATTCATTACAGTCCACTTCCTGTGCTTCGTATTGCTGCCGCAAAACCTGGAGCTTCGCAGCGACTTCATGCAAGATCGGATTTAGTTGTTGGCGAAGACTATATGTACCCGTTCGAAGCACTGTCAAGCAAAGCGCGCCTCGAATGTGTGTCTTGCGCGCGTTCGTGACGCGCATTTCACTGCCCCATAAACAGAGCCGCGACCGGGTCAGCGCGACGTTACGCGCTGACCGTGTTCTCCAGCGTGCCAATGCCGTCGATGCTGATCCGGACCACATCGCCGGGCTGCAGCGTGAATTCGTTGGGTGGAACGATGCCGGTGCCGGTGAAGAGCAGGGCGCCAAACGGGAAGCTCAGCTCGCGGAACAGATACTCCAGCAACTCTTCCGGATCACGTTTCAGTTCTGCGAGCGTCGTGCTGCCGGTGACGACATCATGGCTGCCTCGAATGATCTCAAGCTCGATTGCCATCGTCTTATCGAGCGGCGCACCCGCTGTCAACAGGATGCATGGACCCAGCGCACAACTGCCGTTGTAGACCTTGGCCTGCGGCAGGTACAGCGGGTTCTCGCCCTCGATATCACGCGAACTCATGTCGTTGCCGATGGTCAGACCAATCTGCTCACCGCGCGCATTTGCCACCAATACCAGCTCCGGTTCCGGGATCGACCACGTCGCGTCGGTGCGAATACGGACATCGTCACCCGGCCCCACAGCACGCCAGCCGGCGCTTTTGAAGAACAACTCCGGACGCTGTGCCACATAGACCCGGTCATAGAAGTCGCCACCGCCTGCGGCCTTGCTCTCTTCCATGCGCGCATCGCGGCTGCGATAGTACGTCACGCCCGAGGCCCAAACCTCCTGTGAAGTAACGGGCGCCAGGATCGTAGAAGCATCCAGAGCCACAACCGTGCCCTTGGTCGCTTCCTCCGCGCGCATCATCAGGTCTGTACTGTTCAGCAGCTCGTCCCAGCTCTCTGCGGCGATGCGGTACGCCTTGCCGTCTGCTTCCACCAGGAAGCCCTGTGTCGTCCGATAGAGTTTCAAGTCGGTTCTCCTATATCTGAAGTCGAGCGGTGATGGCATTGGCGTCATAGACACAACCGCCCCATACGCCGCCACTGGCCTGCACCAGCGCAGCCCAAAGGCGTGTGTCATCGGTCATGTCCGGATGTGGTTTCAGATCGGTGCGCGGCGAGCGTGCCGCCAGCCGTTTCGACCCTTCCTCGGCAGGGAAAGTCTGCACGCCTTCCCCAACCAGGTCAACCGTTGCATGCAGGCTATTGCGATCGACCAGGATGCTGATGGTGTCGCCATCCACAATGCGGCCGATAGGGCCGCCCGCCAGCGCCTCCGGAGAGATGTGGCCGATGCATGCACCCGTCGACACTCCACTGAAGCGAGCATCCGTAAGCACAGCCACATGCTTGCAGAAGGGCAGGTTCTTCAGGGCAGAGGTGATCTGGTAGACCTCCTGCATGCCCGCGCCAAGGGGGCCGCCGCATACCAGCACCATCACATCGCCGTGCGACACCTTGCCATCCTTGATCGCATGAATGGCGTCGGCCTCCGTGATGAAGACGCGTGCCGGACCCGTGTGGCGATAGACACCGTCGGCATCGATCAGCGTTGGATCAATCGAGGTGCTCTTGATCACCGAGCCATCCGGCGCGAGGTTGCCAACAGGGAAGCACACCGTTGGTGTCAGACCGCGCAACCGCGCACCATCGGGCGAGAAGATGACATCGTTCGCATCGATCCCGTCCAGTTGCAGAAGGCGTGCGCGCATCTGTGTGCGGCGTTCGCTTGACTCCCACCAGTCCAGATTGGCATCCAGCGTCTCGCCCGTAACCGTGCGGACCGAGGTATCGAGAAGACCCGCGCGACGCAGGTGCAGCATCACCTCCGGAACTGCGCCCGCGAGGAAGACCTGCACCGTTGCATAGCCTTGCGGGCCGTTGGGCAGTGCGTCCACCAGTCGCGGCACAGCGCGATTCACCGCAATCCAATCCTGCGTCGTGGGCCGCTTCAACCCGGCAGCATGCGCCACCGCGGGGATGTGAAGCAGAAGATTTGTCGATCCGCCGAAGGCAGCGAAGACCACCATCGCATTCCGAATCGCGGCATCGGTCAACACGTCCCGCGTTCCCATGCCAAGTGCTGTCATGCGCAGCATCGCCATTGCGGATTGCTTCGCGGCGCGCAGCCACACAGGCTGGCCCGAAGGTGCCAGTGCAGTATGCGGCAGCGACATACCAAGCGCCTCTGCGACTACTTGCGATGTGGCAGCGGTGCCCAGGAACTGGCATCCACCACCCGGCGATGCGCAGGCCTTGCAGCCCATCTCCGCCGCGTAGTCCAGTGAGATCTGTCCCTGCGCAAATCGCGCGCCAATGGTCTGCACCTTGCCCGCGTCTTCGCCCTCCTCGGGGAGCAGCGTGACGCCGCCGGGTACCAGGATGCTCGGATAAGAACCGGAGGAGGCAAGCGCCATCATCATGGCGGGCAAGCCCTTGTCGCACGTCGCCACGCCGATGACGCCCTTGCGCGTCGGCAGCGACCGCATCAACCGGCGCAGCACCATCGCCGCATCGTTGCGATACGGCAGGGAATCGAGCATGCCTGCCGTGCCCTGAGTGCGTCCATCGCAAGGATCCGTCACAGCGCCGGCGAACGGGATCGCGTGCCTGTTGCGCAGCGTGCGTGCAGCCTCCGCAACGAGCAGGCCCACCTCCCAATGCCCAGTGTGAAAGCCAAGCGCAATGGGCGTTCCATCTTCGGCGCGAACGCCGCCATGCGTGCTGAGGATGAGATATTCGGGGTCGCGCAGACGTGCCACGTCCCAGCCCATCCCGGCATTCTGCGACAGGCCGAACAGGTTGCCGGACGGCTGCTGGATCAGCATCTCCGGTGTGATCGGCAGCGCGCCCTCCGGCCCGCGATCATGCGTGCGGAGAGCCGCCCAGTCTTCACCACCGTCCATCAGTTCCTGCAGTGTCACTCGCTTCTCTCTTCACGGAGACTCGAACAAAGGTGTTCGGCGACTACAAGCGTATACGTTGCCGTCGGAATGTGAGCCGTGGAAACACGGTACGAACCACAGGCAAAAAAAGAAGGCGGGACCGGACGTCTGCCGGGCCCGCCTTCACGTGCTTCATTCGATTAGAAGTGGATGCGGAGGACGAACTCCATGGTGCGTGGGTCCGTCGTGCCTGTCACCTGGCCAAAGTTCGACGAGCCAAGCTGGCTTGCGACCGTGAAGTAGGAGAGATGATTCGGTACGTTGAACATCTCTGCCCGGAATTCCGCGCCGATCGATTCGTGGATGGGAATGTTCTTCTGCAGGGCAGCATCCCAGTTGTTAAAGAGCGGTCCCATGGTGTCGTCGTACTTCAGGTTGCCATAGGTCCCCGGTGCCGGTGTCGCATACGCCGCAGCGTTGAGATACTGCTTACCCTGGTGGGCATAGCGATTCACACCGGCGACAAGGTTCGGACGTTGCGCAACGCTGTTGGTTCCAACAAGGTTACCGCTGCCGGCAGCCGTCGCCGCACCACTGGGCAGAGTTACATTCAGCGGTAAGCCATTCGCAATGCGGGTCAGGCCAGAGATCTGCCATCCGCCCAGCGCCTGCTTGTACCAGACCGTCTCATGCTGCCAGAACGGAATGGGGAAGACGTAACTGGCGACGAAGATCTTCGGCTGGTTATAGTTCGCCGGACCGTAATCCGCGTGAACGTTGGTGCTGTCCTGTGGCTGATAGTCAAAGGTCGAACCGTCGGTAAGCGCCTTGGACCACGTGTAAGACAGTGTTACAAGGCCGCCCTTGCTGAAGCGGGTCTGCATACGCGCCTGGAGCGAGTTATAGTTCGACACCGCACCATTTGTGTACTGGTAGATCTCGCCATAACCTCTGTATGGCCGAAGTGCGTTGACCGCGATTCCCGGATTTGCCTGGATCGTGCCCGCTGCACCCTGGTTCAGGTTCTTGCGGTAGGTGAGATTGGAAGAGCGCGACCCAACGTAGTTCACTTCGATGGACGTGTTGCTGAACAGCTTGTGCTGCACGCCCATGCTGTAGTTGTGAATGCGAGGCGGCGCCAGACCCGGATCCGCGGAGTTGGAGATGTTCTGCGGAGCTCCGGTGCTGACGCCGACGCTGCCGAGTGCATCGGCATTACCGGCGCTTGCGAGCGATGCCACCGCCACAAACGGAATCTGCGATACCGCGTTGTAAAGGTAGTTGCCTTCCACGCGCTCGTACGACATGCCATAACCGCCATGCAGCACGGTGGTCTGCTGGCCCGTCAAGTCATAAGCAAATCCCAACCGGGGCGCGAAAGTGTTGTAGACCGTCTGCACGATGCCGCCGGGACGCCCACGGAACAGTGCCTGCACCTGGGGGTTGTTATAGACGGTTGGCGAGACCACCTGCTTGGCCTTGTCTGAGAAGCCCGTACCGGGCAGCACAAGGCCGTTGAAGGGCGATGCATTTGAGGTGATCAGACCCGTTGTCGGACTCACCACGGCTGCCTTCGACTGGTCGTAAAGGGATGGATCGAAGAAGGCGAAGTTGTTGGCCCACGACGAGATCGGCGGCATGAACAACCACCGAACGCCAAGGTTTACAGTCAACCGGCGGCTAAGGGTCCAGTCATCCTGAACGTAGGTCTCAAACTGCGGAAAGCGTGCCTGCACCGTAGGAATGCTGCTGCCCTCGGTGTAGGCCGAAAAGTTACCCTGCACCAGCGAAGCAAGATTGGCGAAGGTGAACTGACCGTTCAGAGCCGGCGGCGAAGTCTGGTTCTTACGCGCACGCCAGAAGTATGCACCGGTCTTGAGCGAATGATTGCCGAGGACAACGGAAAGATCATCTTTCAGTGCGTAGATGCGTTGCGAGTTGTCGAACTGACGCGGCGTCACACCAGGATTGCTGAAGCCCGTGACACTTACCTGCGGGATGATGTTGGACGCGTTGTAGAGCGTGGCATACGTCAGACCGTAGTTCGATCGAAGAATCGGTTTGTTCCCGAACTGCGGATTCGGGCGGATGTTGCCACCCTCGTTGATGATGTTTCCGGAGTAGGAACCCACTGCCGTATTCACCATCTTGGAGTTGAAGGTGTGCGTCCACTGCAGGGAAGCAGTCAGTCCGGGAATGGTGCGGTCATAGATGACATAGTTCGTTGGATTGCCAATATTCAGAACGTTGTCATGCACGAAGTGACCGCTGATATGGTTCTTCTCGTTGATGTTGTAATCCACCTTCACGAGGTATTCCGACTGGTTGTTATTGCCAAGGCTGAAGTAAGTGAGTGAGCCTGTCGGGTCGGTAATAAGGGTCGAGGCGAGGGCCCTGCCGGTAGCCGTGGTGGGGCCGGCCAACGCTGCGGTGAGAGCAGCCGGTGTTACGACTGCTGTGGTTGTCAGCGTGGATGCGCGGAGACGCTTGAACTCCTGACCGGCAAAGAAGAACAGCTTTTCGCGGCTCTGATTGAAGTGGCCGGGGATGAAGATCGGACCGCCGAACGTCCATCCGAAATCGTTGTAACGCAGCGGTGCCTTACGCGCGACAGCGCCGATGGGACGGTAGGGATAGGCCTGAATGGCATCGTTGCGCAGATACTCATACACGTTGCCGTGGTAGTCATGCCCACCACTCTTGATGGCAACGGATACGGTCGCGCCCGACGTGCCGCCATAACTCGCGTCATAGCTTGAGGCCGCGTTGCGGAACTGCTGCAGGGAATCGGGCGAGATGTTGACGAAGTTATTGCCGCCACCACCGTTGTCCTTGTTATCGACACCATCAATAAAGAAGTTTGCGGAGTCGGTACGGATGCCGTTGACGGACTGCGAATTGCCGTTGACGCCATAGGTGCCGAAGATGGCGAAGCCGCTGGCCACCGTCTGCGAGACGCCCGGCTGAAGGGTGAGCAACTGGACGTAGTTACGGCCATTCAACTGGATCTGCGTTGCTTCCTGGCTGGTGACAACACCACCGATCTCAGCCGTGGTGGTCTGGATCATGATCGAGTCAGCCCTCACCTCGACGGTCTCGCCAATGCTGCCCAGGCTCAGCGTGACGGGCACGGCGGGCTTGCCGCCAACATCAACGTTCACACCGCTGATCACGGACTTCTTGAAACCCTGCATGTCGATGGTGATGTTGTACGTACCCACCGGAATATTCAGAACGTCGTAGACACCGTCGCCGTTGGACTTGGCAGTGCGGGTGGCGCCTGTGGCGGTGTTGGTCACGGTCACGGTCGCACCGGGCACAGAGGCTCCGGACGGATCTGTGATGGTACCGCTGATCTGCTGACTATCGACCGCCTGACCTGCCGCCATGCCAGCGCTAACGCAGGACAGGACGAGACAACTAAGAACTTCGCGCTTCATACGACCCCCTAACAAACTTCAAACCAACTGCAATGCGCGAACAGCAGAGTCTCGTCCTTCGGCACTTCATTCGCCTCTGGATTGTTATCGGGCTTCGTTGAACTTACTCACGGCCCGTCAATCGCTCTTTTGTACGCGGCGCAAACTATATAGGAGTGAAGGCATTCACTGTCAAGGATTTCCTGCAAGAGATTTCAAAGGAAAAACCTCCCCCTGTTTCGAGGGTTCAACTGCTGCTGTCAGCGTGGAGTAACGGTCAACAGCCGCGGTCCATCCTCCATTGATCCAGGCGCGCCACGGCAGTTAAAACGGCTACGGAAGAGACATCGAGACCTTAAACACGTTGACTCCTTCTTCCCCGGAAACGCCACGGTTTCCACCTGCCCGCACAATCCTGAGACGTCTCATTGATTGCCTTGAAATCTTGTAAGTAGTTAATAATAAGGGATTTGTGCGCAGACACGCTTGACCGGGATCTCGCCGAAAAAAATGCGTGTTCACGGCATGTCGTGTGCCGTGGGTTGCCCTTGCCGGCGGTGTTTCCCAATCGACTCGATTCGTTTGCCAATGCCAAACAGACCAGCCTATACTCGGCCGGTTTGGTTGCTGGCTGCGAGTGATCTTGTGCGATCAGCAGGCTGCCAAACCGGCTTTGTTGGCCGAGCTTTCACGCATCGACATCCAGCGTGGCGCGTCCAACAAAACGTGGCTTGCACCGGCGGAAGTAAGACTCGCGGCAGCCAGAAGAGAGAAGGCAGGAAGCATGGCAGCACTATTGGAAGTGGAAGACCTCAACGCGGATGCCGCGCTGGAGAAGGAATTGAACCCCTGGGAGGCGCAAGCCGCCCGCTTTGACTTTGCCGCGAAGAAGCTGGACCTGGACACAGGGATCTGGAAGGTACTGAGCCAGCCGGCACGCGAGATCATCGTGCACTTTCCGGTGATGATGGATGACGGCCGCATCGAGGTCTTTACCGGTTTCCGCGTGCAGCACAGCGTGGCCCGCGGTCCGGCCAAGGGCGGCATCCGCTACGCACCCGACGTAAACCTGGACGAGGTCCGCGCTCTGGCGAGCTGGATGACGTGGAAGTGCGCCGTGGTGAACATCCCGTTCGGCGGCGCCAAGGGGGGCGTGATCTGCGACCCGAAGAAGATGAGCCAGGGTGAACTGGAGCGCATGACCCGCCGTTACACCGCGGAGATGATCGAGGTCTTCGGGCCGGAGAAGGACGTTCCCGCGCCGGACGTCAACACCAACGAACAGACGATGGCCTGGATCATGGATACCTACTCCATGCACATGCGTCAGACGGTCACCAGCGTGGTGACGGGCAAGCCGATCAACATTGGCGGATCGCGTGGCCGCAGTGCCGCCACTGGCCGTGGTGTCTCCATCGCCTGCGACCAGGCGCTGAACTACCTGGGCATGAAGCCCGCTGACTGCCGCGTGATCATCCAGGGCTTCGGGAATGTTGGATCGAACGCCGCGCTGTTGTTGAAGCGAAAGGGCTACAAGGTCATCGGCATCGCCGAGTGGGATGGCGGCCTGCTGAATGAACAAGGCATCGACGTACCAGCGCTCGTGGAGCATCGAAAGAAGACTGGCAGCATCAACGGCTTCGCCGGTGCAGCCGAGGCGAACAGCGAGGAACTGCTGACCACGGTCTGCGAGATCCTGATTCCCGCCGCGCATGAGAACGTCATCACCAGCCGCAATGCCGGTGCGGTGAAGGCGAGAATCCTCGTCGAAGGCGCCAACGGTCCAACGACGCCTGCGGCGGACGAGATCCTCGAGAAGAACGGTGTTTTTGTCGTACCGGACATCCTCGCAAATGCCGGTGGCGTGACGGCCAGCTACTTTGAGTGGGTGCAGGACCGCATGGGCTACTTCTGGACGGAGGAAGAGGTCAACGACCGCCTGGACCGCCTGATGGTGCAGAGCTTCATCGATGTCATCCGTTACGCGGAGGAGCACGGTGTGAACAACCGCATCGCAGCGTACATGCTGGCGATCGACCGCGTGGCCTATACGACCAAGCAGCGCGGCATCTACGCCTGAGTATCTCGAAAGGGCAAGGGGAGGGATCTGCATACGGTCAGGGCATCCGGCAGAATGCAGATCCCTTTCGCGACTCGGACGGTCAGACCCGTGCGCTAATCGTGAGCGCGTCTCCAAGCTGTGCAAGAATCATGGTGACGCCGCCTCCAGGCATGGTGCTTGATCGCGGCCAGGTGCCCTGGTGAATCTTCCCAATTCCATGACGATGAGCCGCATTGCATGCGTGCCGCTGCTCATCTGGCTGCTGTCCGGCAGCTTCCCTGCGCATGGTCATGAGCAGGAGATCGTTGCGTCGACGTTGTTCATCGCCGCGTCCATTACGGACGGGCTGGACGGCTACCTGGCGCGCCGCCGCGGACAGATCACCACCATGGGCATGCTGCTGGACCCGCTGGCGGACAAGCTGCTCGTCACCGCCGGCTACGTCTGTCTCATCAGCTTCAATCCCCGCATCGTTCCGCCATGGATCGCCGTGCTCGTCATCGGACGCGAGTTTCTGGTCAGCGGCCTGCGCTCCATCGCGGCAAACGAGGGCTTCACCATTGACGCCAGCGAGATCGGCAAACTGAAGACGGTGATCCAGATCGTCTCGGTCGTCGCCGCTATCCTCGACCACGGCTGGGACGCGTGGTGGATCGGTCCCGGATGGCAGCAGGGCACCGGCTGGTTCTTCGTGCCGGTCCACGTCATCGCGGTGACTGCGATCTACTGGATGGCGGCGGTATCGATCATCAGCGCGGTCGACTACTTCGTGGGCTTTTGGGGCAAGATCGACCATGCCAGCGCCCACAATCGCCGCAAGCGCGCCAGCGTTCTCAGCCGCAAGAAGGCCGTCGTGACCGTCGGCCCGACGGCTGGCGGGGCTTAGCGGCTCGATCCCGGCGAGTCACGCACTGGCCGCCCTCCGTGCGAAGATCAAGCGCTTTTCTCAAGTCTGAATTGGACTGCGCTCCACGGGTGAGCGGATCCCGATTCGCGCTGGTGCGAGGATGCTGCGGATGGGGCACCAAAGGTATTGGAGCAACAGAAAGGCCGTCGCGTGAGCGACGGCCTTTCTCGATTGCAAACAGCAAGTGCTTAGCGGGTGAACGAACCCACAGCCGAGGTCTCGTCATCCTTGACGTCGAACACGGTATACAGCTTGGTGATCTGGAGCAGGTCGTGGACCTTCTTGGTCAGGTTCAGCAGCTTCAGTTCGCCACCGGAGTTCTTCACGCTGGTGAATGCGCTGACCAGCTCGCCGATGCCCGAGCTGTCGATGTAGCTGACGTCACCCAGGTTCAGCAGGATGTTCTTGTCGCCCTTCGCGACGAGGTCGCGCACGGCGTCGCGCAGGGTAACGGAGCCTTCGCCCAGGGTGATGCGACCGCTCAGGTCCAGAATCGTTACGCCGTCAACCTGGCGCGTGCTTACCTTCATGCTCATCGTGCTCTCCTGCCGAAAGGATCGGCGAAATATGTTGCATTGCTGCTTGAAGTGAAAAGTTTCAGGCTGCGTTTTCCGCGGGCGTTCGGTGCTTGATCAGCGTTAGCTCTGTCCCGGGCGATAGCTGGCGAAAGTGTACCTCATCCATGAAAGCCCGCATGAGGAAGACGCCGCGCCCTGATCCTCGCAGGATGTTCTCCGGCGAGAGCGGGTCGGGAATGGTCTCCTCGTTGAAGCCGGTACCCTGGTCGCTGATGCGGAAGACCAGGTCGTCTTCGGTGGCTTCAAAGTTTGCGGTGACCTGCTTGTCGTGGCTGTAGGCATTGCCGTGGATGACCGCATTGACCGTCGCTTCGCGCACAGCCATGGCGATGCTCGATACGTCGTCTTCGTTGAAGCCGAAGCGGGCAGCGAAGCTTTCTGCTTCGTGCTCCACGCGGTCCACGGTTTCCAGTGTCGACGCCAGGGTAAGGCTGGTTCGGGTTGTGGGCGTGTTGGGCAACGGTCTCCGGTGCAGCGTCTGTGCAAATGTCCGGTCTTCCATCGAAGTGTGCTTCCCGCGGCGAGGAATGTCAAGAAAACATCCCGATTTGGATGCCGCCACGCGGCCGGAAGTTCCTTCCAATCAGCTCATTCGGTCTCTGTATTCGCCCGGACGCGAAGGCTT
This sequence comes from Terriglobus roseus, assembly GCF_900105625.1. NCBI lineage: Bacteria > Pseudomonadati > Acidobacteriota > Terriglobia > Terriglobales > Acidobacteriaceae > Terriglobus > Terriglobus roseus. Next base: position 810,918 of record NZ_FNSD01000001.1, on the reverse strand, counting down.
GGGTAGACTGCGAAGTGGAACCCCAATCGATAGGACAGGGAGGCAAGGTCGATGACCGAACAGACGATCCGTCGCACCAGCCTGTCTTCCATGATGGGCGCTCGAGTTCTTGACGCGGACGGCAACGCCAGCGGACGCATCGCGGAGTTCCTTCTGAAGTCGGAAGACGCTGGCACGCACGTCAGTTGCCTCGTGCTCTCCGCCTCTGGCAAGGTGCGGGACCGGCAGGTGTACACAGTGCCGCTCGGAGATCTGACCTTTAGCGCGCATGGGGAAATCCGTCTGCGCGCCGACACCGAACGCACCATCATGGAGCTCTCGCCCTCCTCGGTGCTGCTTGAGCGCGATCTGCTCGACCAGCAGATCATTGACGTTCACGGCCACAAGGTCGTACGCGTGAACGACGTCGATTTGGTGTGGGAGGTCGAGGCTGACTCCGTCTGTAAGCTGCGCATCGCCGAGGTTGAAGTGGGCATGCGCGGCGCCGTGCGAAGGTTGCTGAAAGGCCTGCCGCAGTCGCTGGTGGAGGCGTTGGCGCATCGCTTCCAGGCGCGCGTGATTCCGTGGGAGTTCGTCGACCTGATCGATCGCGATCCGGCGCGTCGTGTTCGCCTGAAGATTGAAGGCGACCGCCTGTCGAACATGCACCCGTCGGACATCGCGGACATCCTTGCAGAGCTTGCACCGGCGGAACGCGAAGCCGTCTTCACGTCTCTGGACGAAGAGATCGCGGCCGAGGCGCTTGAGGAAGTCGATCCCAAGTTGCAACGCTCGCTGCTTGAGGGGATGGACTCCAGCCGCGTCGCCGACATCGTGGAAGAGATGGATCCGGGCGCTGCCGCCGACCTGTTGGCGGAACTGTCGGAAGAGCGTTCCGAGGCCATCCTGCACGAGATGGAGCCCGAGGAGCGCGCACACGTCGAAGAACTGCTGGAGTTCCCGGAAGACTGGGCCGCGGGCCGCATGACGACGGACTACGTCGCGCTGCCGGACTCTGCGGATGTGCAGCACGCGGTGGATGCGCTGCGTGTCTTTGAAGGCGACCTGGAGACGGTGAATGAGATCTTTCTGCTGAACGAATCACAGCATCTGACCGGCGTTGTCACCCTCGCGCGCATGATGCTCGCCGAGCGCTCGACACCGCTAAAGGCCATTCGCGAACCGCGCATGCATACCTGCTCCATCGACGCAGGCAGCCGCGAAATCGCAGAGCAGTTCGACAAATACAACCTGCGCTCGCTTGCCGTGCTGGAGCACGACCGCCAGCTCGCCGGCGTGATCTATCCAGAACACGTGATCGCGCTGTTGCGGGCGGGGCGCTGACACGATGCGGATTCTGTATGTCGCGCAGCTAGCGCCCTTCGATTCCGCGCTTTTCCGTGCCATGGCATTGCGCCGAGAGGGACACGACGTAACGACGGTCAACACGCTGGACTACCTGAACAGCAACGCGCTCATGCAGAAGTTGGAATTTCGAGCCGTGATGGGCCCCGGCATATCGCGGCTGAACAAAGACATTCTGGCCATGGCGAAGCAGCTGCAGCCGGACATTGTGTGGGCGGACAAGGTTCTCGGTATGCGTCCGCAGACGCTGCAGACGCTTCGTTCGTGGGGGATCGTGACGGTCTCGTACATGATCGATAACTTCTTCGGACCACGCCGCGACCCCGGCTGGCGACTGTATGCGAAGACGATTCCTGACTACGATCTGCATTGCACGCAGCGCGATGTGAATATGCGCGACTACATGGCCGCCGGCGCACGGAATGTCATCAAGATCCAGACGGCTTATGAACCAACCGTTCACTTTCCTCCACCGGCTTTATGGAGCGACGAGGACCGAAATCGCGACGTGTCGTTCATCGGTACACCGTACGACCAACGACCGACCTTCTTGACTCAACTGTGGCGCGAATGCGGTTTCGCGGTGCAGGTGAACGGCAGCGTGATCTGGAAACCCGCGTTGGCAGCGGTCGGCGGACAGCAGATCTATAACGGCTCCGGGGAATTGCGCAATGCCGACTACCGTGAGGGCATCTGGCGTTCCCGTATCAATCTGTCTTTCCTGACGCACTCCAATCAGGACGAGTTCGTACATAAGAGCTTTGAGATTGCTGCTTGCGGAGGCTTCCTCCTGGCGGAGCGCTCCGCCGGTCACAAGCTTCGTTTTGAAGAGGATGTGGAAGCAGTCTTCTTTGAAGGGCTTGACGAATGCGCGGCCAAAATTCGTCAGTACCTTAAGGATGAGGGTGGAAGGGCATCCATCGCTGCGGCTGGTCAGAGACGCGCAACCACTTCGGGTTACGACAACGACACACAGATTCGGCAGATCATCGAGCGCGTCCGCACCCTCATTGCAAGTCGCCCCTCTCGGGCGGGAACGGGTAAAGCCGAATGAGGCACGATCTTGCGGACGGGGCGTTCGCTCCAGATGAATTGTTTGATGTCTGTATCGTCGGCGCTGGCGCTGCGGGAACCGTGCTGGCTTTAGAACTGTCACGCGCTGGTCGCAGGGTGATCCTGATGGAGAGCGGTGGACCCACCCTGGAGGAACCATCGCAGAAGCTTTATGACACGGATGTCATTGGTCAGCCGCACACCGGCGTGCACAAAGGCCGCTTCCGCGCGTGGGGTGGTACGACCATCCGATGGGGTGGCCAGATCCTGGAGCTTGAACCCATTGATTTTGCACATCGGGACTGGGTCGCTCATAGTGGCTGGCCAATTACTAAAGACGATTTATTCCCTTTCTATGCGACTGCGTTCGAATTCGAAGGGCTAATTGCTTCGCTTCATCATGATGAAGAGGTGTGGAGGGCGGTCGGGGAAGAGCTTCCAGATCTTGGCAGCGAACTGGAGCCCTACTTCACACGCTGGTGCCCGCAGCCAAATTTCGCCCGGTTGCATGGTGCTGAGATGGCTGCCTCATCGCGTGTCTCTTCCGTGGTCCATGCGAATCTCATGGACGTCGTGCTTGAGGATGACGGTGTGCACGTGCGGAAGGCAGTCTTCCGCAGTCTCAACGGTAATCAGGCCACGGTGCGTGCCCGGGAATTTGTCCTCGCCATCGGCGCCATCGAAACGTCGCGGCTGCTATTGCATTTGCAGGAATCGCATGACGAACGCTGGAACCCAAATGGACTGGTTGGTACCGGCTTCCAGGATCACGTCGATTGTGACGTCGTTAACGTACGTCCGCTGGACCGCGAACGTTTCCTTGGCAGTTTCACCAATGTTCTTCTCGGCGGCTACAAGTACCATCCGAAGTTTCGGCTCTCGTCTCTGGCACAGAGCGAATATCGTGTCCTGAATGTCGCCGGCACCTTCGCCTTTCGCGATAGCTCGGATGAAATCGCCGGGGCGATCAAGTCAACAGGACGACGCTTGCTGCGCGGGGCGTGGGGCGAGATGGATGGGGCACAGGTGGTACATCTGCTGGCTAACTTCCCAATGCTGCTCCGACAAGCCTGGTCGTATAAGGTGAACCATCGCGTCTACAACAGCCCAGATGCAGCCCTGTCATTGCGTGTCCACTGCGAGCAGGAACCGGATGGCGCCAGCCGCGTCACGCTGGCTGACGAGCGCGACGCTCTGGGGATGCGCCGTGCGCGGCTCGACTGGCGAATCTCGTTGACGGAACTGGACACCATTCGCACGTTTCTCGATGTGGCAGGGCGTAACCTGAAGGAGCAGAAAATCGCGGAGCTTGTGCCGACCATTGACCTGCGGGATGATGCAGCTCTACGCGAACGCTGTGATGACGGGCTGCACCATATCGGCGGTACGAGAATGTCAGCGATACCCACGGACGGTGTCGTGGACGTCGACCTGCGATTGCACGGCATACCCAATCTCTCTCTTTGCAGTGCCTCCGTCTTCCCGACGGGCGGCTACTCCAACCCGACCCACACCGTGCTTGCACTAGCGGTCCGGCTTGCCAGACGACTGGCGCGGCAGACTGCCGCAGTCTAATTGCTCACTGAAAGAATCCTCCGATGATGCCGACGATCGATTTCGCAGATACTGGCCGCCGCACCACGCGCCTTGGCTTCGGCTGCTCCAGCATCATGGGTTCCATGGGCCGGCGTGAGTCGCTTCAAACGCTCCAATGGGCTTTTGACGCCGGTGTGCGGCACTTCGATGTCGCGCCCGCCTATGGCTACGGAGAAGCAGAGGGGTGCCTCGGGGAATTCCTGTCGCAACATCGCGAAGAAGTCACAGTAACAACGAAATTCGGCATAGCGCCCGCGAAAAATCCAGGGCTCATCGGTATTGCACGCAACCTGGCGCGACCTTTGATCAAAGCCATTCCGGCTCTTAAGGCGAAAGCGCAGCGCGCAGCGTCGGTGGTCGCGGCTGTTCCAGCAAAGCGCGACCTTTCCATCCAAAAGGCGCAGGCATCGCTTGAAAGCAGCCTGCGCAACCTTCGCGTCGATCGGATCGATCTCTTTCTGTTGCACGATGCGACTGCTGGTGAAGTCCGAGACTCGCCGCTGCTTGGGTTCCTGGAGAACGCAAAGCAGAAGGGAAGTATTGGCGCGTTCGGCGTGGGTACAGACCGTGGACATGCCAGTGCGATCCTTGCGGAGTCGCCCGCATACGCGCGTGTCGTTCAGCGTGAGTGGTCCGTGTTCGATGGCGTGGAGGATATCGACACATTCAAGATTCACCATCGGTCGCTGGCAGGCAACCGCCGCCGGCTGGAGCGATATCTCGCTTCAGAAGACATAGCCAAACGCTGGTCTGCCGCAACAGGCACAGACCTGCGTGCTCCCGGGGTCCTTGGCGAGCTGATGATGCGCGCGGCGCTCGGGACAAACCCGGTGGGCATCGTGCTCTTCTCGTCGAAGGACAACGCACACATTCGCTCCAACGCACTGCTGGCTGAGCCATCCGCTGCCAATGCGAAGGCTATGGAGCTCTACCGGTTGGTACAAGCAGAGGCCGATCAAATCCCGACGGAATTCACCGTATGAAGATGTTTAAGAGTTGGAAAGTCAGGATACTTTTCTTCCTGGCTGCGCTGGGGCCGGGCTTCATCACGGCTAATGTGGACAATGATGCCGGCGGCATTCTGACGTATTCGCAGGCGGGTGCGCAGTACGGTTACTCGCTGTTGTGGACGATGATTCCCATCACGCTGGCGCTGATCGTGGTGCAGGAGATGTGTGCCCGCATGGGCGCTGTGACCGGCAAGGGCCTCAGCGATCTGATTCGTGAAGAGTTCGGCCTGCGCATGACTGCTGTGATCATGTTTCTGCTGGTCATCGTGAACTTCGGCAACGTCATCGCGGAGTTCACTGGGATCGCTGGATCCATGCAGCTCTTCCATGTGAGTAAGTACATCGCCGTACCGGCTGCCGCTGCGCTGGTGTGGGTCATGGTCGTTAAGGGCGATTACAAGAGCGTAGAGAAGATATTCCTCTTTGCGTCCGTGGTGTATCTGGCGTACATCGTTGCTGGCGTACTTGGCCGCCCTGACTGGCATGCTGCGATGGTTGAGACGGTCAAGCTGCCGAATCGCTCCGCGTGGAAGGATCACAACTACGTCTATATGACGATCGGCGTCATCGGCACCACAATTACGCCGTGGATGCAGTTCTACCTGCAATCCTCGATTGTCGAAAAGGGCGTGACCGTTCGGCAGTACAAAGCGACACGGCTCGACGTCATCATCGGATCGATCTTTACCGATGTCGTTGCCTGGTTCATCGTCGTTGTCTGTGCTGCGACGCTGTTCGTCCACGGTGTCCGGCAGATCAACGTACCAGCCGATGCGGCCGAAGCACTCCGTCCCATAGCGGGCGACTATGCCTTCCTGCTCTTCGCAGCCGGGCTGTTTAACGCGTCGCTGTTCGCGGCTTCGATCCTGCCGCTGTCGACGGCCTACACCGTCTGTGAGGGCCTCGGATTTGAGAGCGGGCTGAACCGTACGTGGAAGCAGGCACCGGTCTTCTACTGGCTCTATACCGGCCTTATCGTCGCGGGCGCGGCGGTTGTGCTCATCCCCAACTTCCCACTGGTCAGCATGGCAATCCTGTCGCAGGTGTTGAACGGTCTGCTGCTGCCAGTTGTCATGTACTTCATGCTGCGGTTGATCAACAACAAGGAATTGATGGGCGAGTTCCACAACCGGCTATGGTTCAACATCATCGCGTGGGGAACGGCGGCAATTGTGACGGGACTTTCGCTGGTGCTGGTGTGGCAGTCGTTGCGGGGATAGGTTTAGCGAAGACCGAGCGTGGAATTCGCGCGGCGCGAAACACATTCATCGGGGAGTGAATCAGGTCAATCTCCCTCGCGATACGGACCATTTGCCTGGCAAAAGAATGGGACGCCATTTTGTGTGCCCCCCTCCCGTTCCTAGCGTTTGAAGTACTTCGGCTCGAAGCCGCCAGCCCACGGATCGTAATGCGCCGCAAATGCTGCGCGCCTGCCGATGCTCGGGTGTGAGTATGTCCAGAATTCGATGAACTGGGACGGATTCGGGTCATCAAAGCTCGTGTCACCAAGCACTTGGAATGCATCGCGTGCGACCGCCTGCGGATTGGTCACCAAGCCGTGAATTGCCTCCTGACCGTACACGTCTGCGTCATGTTCGTGCGTGCGCGTCGCGGTGGATGTGACGGGCTCGAGCGCCAGGCTGAAGAGGGAGAAGGCGAGCAGAAGAATGGGCAGCATGCCCCACTCCGTCTGGGAGGTCACGCCCCAGGAAGCACCGAAGCGCCGGATCGCCCAGGTAACAAAGCGATAGCCAAGGTAGAACGACACCAGCAGGATCACGGTCGAAAACAGGATGCCCTGCACGATGTGGTTCAGAACGTAGTGCCCACTCTCATGCCCGAAGATGAACATGATTTCATCCGGCGTGCCCTTGCTGATGGACGTGTCCCAAACGACCACGCGCTTGGACGAGCCGAAGCCGGTGACATAGGCATTCAGCGTCGTCACTTTTGCCGATGCCTTCATCAGGAACATGCGCTCGGGCGGGATGTCCATGTTGCCGCGATGCACGACCTGTTCCAGCCGCTGGACGAGCTCGGGATTCGACTGCGAGAGTGGCTCGAATTTATTGAAGAGGGGATCGATGATGTACGGCGTGACGAAGATGCCAGCCAGAATGATCGGGATGGAGCAGAGCCAGAAGGCGAACCACCAGCCCCGCGGCAGCTTACGGATGATGAAGAAGAGCAGCATGATCAGCAGACCACCCACAAGCCAGCCGATCGCGGAACTCTTCAACTGGTCCAAAGTCCAGCTTCCCCAACCCTGGACTGAAAGCCCATAGTGCAGCCGCAGCCAGTGGCCGTAGACGGCGAGTGGAAGGTCAAGCACCGTGGTGATAGCGCCGAAAAGCAGCAGGAAGTAGAAGCACTGGAGCCACCGGTTGCGGAAGCGGCGAGTCGCCTCTCGCTGGACAATTCCCACCACACCCAGTAAGAGCAAGAGTGTCAGGTAAGCAATGCCCCACAGCGCTCCGCCAAAGTGCATGACGTTGCCAACGTGTTCCAGGTGCCGGCCCTTCGCCAGGTTTTCAGGGGACAGACTGTAGGACGGGATGTTTCCGTCGCGCGGTGAACTGTCGAGTTCGCGCTGCGCGGCGTCGTTCGCCAGCTTTTCCGCGGGCGTGGTGGCGGCGTGGAGCGGAGTGAAGGCCAGCAGGAGAACGAGAATCGTTAACAGACGGCGCATGCGCACTTATAGCAGGGTTCGGGTTTGCGCTTCACACGAATATCTGCTGTCGCGTTGCGAACGTCATCTTAGACCGCGCTAGAAATTTGTGATGGACGGAGCGGCCTGCCTTCGCTTCGGGGCTAGGCCGTGACCTTCAACTTACCGTCGGCAAGGTCACGAATCAGGCCCAGATCGGCTGCCAGGAAGTCGTACTCCGGGAGTGCGCCGAAGCCGGACCACAGGATCTGGCGGAAGATGCGGTTCTCCAGGTCGCCGGTGTAGCTGCGGACGGTAAAGAACTGCAGATCGACCGCGCCGCCGTTGCGATAGTTGTGGCGGATGCGCGTCAGCGGCGGACCGATCTCGGCAAAGATGCCGAGTTCTTCATTCAGTTCGCGATGCAGCGCCTCTTCCGGGCCTTCGCCCGCTTCGATTTTGCCGCCGGGAAATTCCCACTTCAGCGCCATCGGCTGATCTGCCTTGCGTTGGCAGATCAGGACTTCCTCACCGCCGGACGCGTCCGGCCGCAGGATCAGCGCGGCGACGACCATCCGAAGCGCCTTAGGCGGGCGCGGGCCGGCAGCGCCGTTTCGGCGTGCGTCAAGCCTTCGGATTGCCTGTTTCTTCTTCAACCCTTGGCCGTCCCATAGCCGTCACAGTGCAGTTCACTGCGTGAACTTCGCGCAGATACTGTCACAGCAGTGTAGATGCAGCAGCGGCCTGCACGGCACAACAAGCCGCTGCGCGCATCCGCAAAGGCACGCTCTAAAGGACTTCCGTTTCCTTCGGATAGAAGACCGGCCAGCCCAGTTCACCCGCCTTTGCTGCGAGTGCAGGAGACGGGTTGACCGGAAACGGCATGCGCGCCATCTCCAGCATGTGGAAGTCGTGCACGCTGTTGCCGAAGACTGCGTCAGGGTGCGTCAGACCCACGCGGCGCAGGGCTGCGGCCTTGCCCTCATCGCTGGGAATGTCGACGATCGTGTCCGTTACAAGGTCGTCCTGCACCGCAACGGCAGCGGCCAGAACGCGCTCAGCCGGAATGCGCAACTCCCGTACGCCCTCTTCGATCATCCAGTTATTGGTCGACGAGACCGCCCAGACCTCCACGCCGGCATCCTGCAGTTCATGCACCAGGGCCATCATTACGGGATACAGGCGATGCCGCACGTGATCGCGGAAGTAGTGCGCGGCGCTGGCCCGGATGGCCTTTTCGCTGAGTCCGCTGTAGATCGACGTCATTTCGCCGCAGATGGTGATTTCATCCACCTCGCCGCGGTGATAAAGGGCGTGTCGGTCCAGGATCTGACGTGTGGCGGCTTCTGGCAGCAGCCCGGTGGCGATGGTCCAATGCAGAAATCCGGACCCTGCATCCCCGGGCCAGAGCGTCCCGTCGAAGTCAAAGACGGCCGTACGGGGCCTGCCGGCGCGGACGGCATCGAGAAATTGCTGGTCGGAAAGGGTGCGCGCAGATACTGTGGAAGTCATACCATCCATGATCGCAGCACACCGGTAACCGGCCAAGCGCTGTTGTCATTCCGCAGGCCCGGACGGCGTCACTTTGACGGATATGAAACTCTTTCTCCGGGCTTGCATCTATTGATGAGGATGATCGCAAGGCTGCACACAACGCAGCGTTCTGGTCAAGCGAAATCCCGAGAGAAGGCGGACACCATGGCAGGACAGTTTGTAACCGAAGTAAACGATGCAGATTTTGAAGAGCAGGTGTTGAAGAGTGCGACCCCCGTTCTTGTGGACTTCTGGGCCACTTGGTGCGGACCTTGCCGCGCGCTGGCTCCCGTCGTCGACCAGGTTGCCACGGAGTACAACGGCCAGATCAAGGTCATGAAGATGGACGTGGATCGCAACAACGCGACACCCGGTCGCTACGGCATCCGTGGTATTCCCGCCCTGCTGCTCTTCAAGGATGGCAAGGTCGCCGAGCAGATTGTCGGCTTCGTCCCCAAGGACACCATCGACAAGACCATCACCAAGGTCCTGGCGTAAATTTCGAGAGGTTGCAGGACAAAGGCCCGGAGGCGACTCCGGGCCTTTCTGCGTTCACATTGCTAGAGCGCGGCGGGCTTTTCCCAGTCGCTGAAGACGAACTCCGACAGAGCTTTGCGGGTGCGCGGTGCAAGCTCTGCCGTCTTGAAGTTCTCAGGCACATTCTCCGGATCACCCAAATAGCCGAGTGCCCAGCAGGCACCCGCGTCAAAATCTGTCGGGACGCCGAAGAAGGCGCGCAGTGTCTCTTTATCGAAGCCACCCATGCCGTGCGTGTGCAGGCCAAGAGCCTGAGCCTGGAGCGAGATTGTCGCAGAGGCCTGGCCAGTGTCATGGAGGCCGTAGCCGTTGGGCTGACCGTTGGCGCTAAAAGTCTTCTTACCGAACGAGCAGTAGAGCACTGGCGCGGACTTCGCCCAGGCCTGGTTCATCGGCATCAGCGAGTTGAAAATCTTGGTGTAGGTTTCATCGCCCTTCCGGCCGACCAGGAAGCGCCATGGCTGCTCGTTGTAACTCGACGCGGCCCATGCGGCGGCGGAAAAGATGGTCTTAAGGTCGGCGTCGGAGACGGGCTTCTCCGCGAAGGATCGCGGGCTCCAGCGGCTGAGGATCAGGTCGAGGACGGGTGCATCGGCGGTGCCGTGCTTCGTTTGTTCCAGTGCGGTGATGTCGGACATTGGGCTGTGGAGACTCCTCAGGGATATGGGCTTTCAGATGTCTCTTAGAGCGAACACGATGCTGTCGGAGTGGTCTATCGGTGGGACGCGACATCGGCACTGCGGAAAAGGTCATGAGATGTCGTAATCCAGACATCATGTTTTATGGTGGTGCGTGCTTCAATAAGGGGTTATGGGACCTATTGCTGAAGAATTCTCCACCCAGGAGTCCGTTGCGTTCGATGTATTGGTAATCGGAGCCGGGCCTACGGGACTGGCATGCGCCATTGATGCGCAAAACGCCGGCCTGAGCGTGGTGCTGGTGGACAAGGGGTGCCTGTGCAACAGCCTCTTCCACTACCCGGCACACATGACCTTCTTCACCACGCCGGAGCTGCTTGAGATCGGCAACATGCCGTTCAGCAGCCCCAACCAGAAGCCAACACGCAGCGAGGCACTGGAGTACTACCGCAAAGTCGCCGAACACTTCGCGCTGGATGTGCGGCAGTATCACCTGGTCGGCCACGTAAGCGGTACGGATGGGAACTTTAACGTGCATACGACCGATCGCTTCGGCCGCCTGCAGGTCTTCCAGGCGAAGAAGCTGATTGTCTCGACCGGCTACTACGATCTGCCGAACTACCTTGGCATCCCGGGCGAGGGGCTGAGCAAAGTCCACCACTACTACAACGAACCGCATCCGTTCTACGGCCTGAATGTTCTGGTGATCGGTGGCAAGAACTCGGCTGCCATTGCGGCGCTGGATCTTTGGCGTCATGGCGCAAAGGTGACGCTGGTCCATCGCGGGGAAGCCATGCACCGGCATGTGAAGTACTGGATCCTGCCGGACATCAACAATCGCGTGAAGAACGGCGAGGTCACGGCCCACTTCTCGTCGACGGTCAAGCTGATCACGGAAGATAATGTCACGCTCAGCACGCCTGAGGGTGAGCGCACCATTCCGAACGATTTCGTGTTTGCACTCACGGGCTACCATCCCGACTTCGATTTCCTGGAGCGGATGGGCGTTCACCTGGACCCGGAGAACGACCGCTGCCCGCAGTGCGACCCGGCGACACTGGAGTCCAACGTGAAAGGCATCTACATGGCGGGCGTAGTCGTTGCGGGCGAACGCACCAACGAGATCTTTATTGAAAACGGCAGATTTCACGGCGAGCTGATCGCTCGTGATCTGAAAGCGAAGTTTCAGACGGTATAAGGCTGTAAAGTCCGGACGAGAGCAGGGGATCGATGAGACTGAGCGCACCACGCAGCATTATGGGCCAGTTGATTGGCGGCACCGTAATCGTGCAGTTGCTCGTCTTCAGTATCTTCCTGTTCTTCAGCGTGCGGCAGCAGTTCCGTGACGGTAAGGCGCATGACCGCAATCGTCTCCAGAGCCAGACAGGCATCATAGCCGGCCTGCTCGCGGAGCCTTTGACGGACAACGATACGGATCTGCTCGATCACGTCTTTCGCGCCATCCAGCTGACAACAACCATCAAGAGTGCGCGCGTCACGGACGCGCAGGGCAACACGCTGCGCATCAGCGGAACGGACATACCGTCAGAGCTGACGCCTCACGAACGCAAACTGCTGCCACTGCTGAATCGCAACGAACACTACGTCCGCATGCGGCAGGACGATGGAGATGACGAGGGTGTGCAGCCGGTCGTGACCGCAGGCGTCGTGCGTGGCATCGTGTGGATGACGCAGGACAACCAGCTGGTCACAAGGACACCCGTGACCGTACTCCAGAGCCTGCTGATCTACGCTGCGTGTGCGCTGTTCGGGAATCTGCTACTGGTCTACATGCTGGCGCCAACCATGACTCGCCCGCTGCGGCAGCTGAGCCTGGCGACATTGAAGGTGCAGCACGATCCAAATGACCTGTCGCCCTTCCCGCTGCCGGTCGTCGCACGCAATGAGGCGGGAGCACTCACAGCCAGTTTCAACGCCATGGTGAACGAGATCGCACTGCAGCGCCGCGGCACGCAGGAGACGCTGAATCTGCTGGACGCCATGCTGAGCGGTGCTCCCATTGGATTTGCGTTCTACGACCGTCAGCTCCGGTACGTGCGCATCAACGAGCGCCTGGCCGCGATGCATGGCGTTCCCATGGAAAAGCACATCGGCCGACGCTTTCGCGATCTGATCCCGCGTGGCGCTTCGACCCGCGTTGCGGATGAAGTGGAGCGCCTGGTGCAGCGCGTCTTCGCCACAGGCGAGGCAATTGCCGAATACCAGCTCTCCGGCGTGTTGCCGGGTGACGAGGCCAGGCGAACCTGGCTGGTCAGCTACTTCCCGGTCACCGTGAACGACGACATCCGCTGGGTTGGCGTCATCGCCAGCGAGGTGACGCAACGTGTGCAGGCGGAGGAGTCCATGCGCCGCAGCGAGAAACAGGCCGCAGCAGGTCGCCTGGCAGCGTCGATCGCGCACGAGATCAACAACCCGCTGGAGGCCGTCAGCAATCTGCTGTACCTCATCCGCTCCGGGGGAACCAGTTCGCCGCAGGTGCAGGAGTACGCCGCCATGGCCCAGCAGGAACTGTCGCGTGTCGGCGAGATCACGCAGCAGACGCTACGCTTCTACCGCCAACCGAGCCACCCCGCAGACGTCCGCATCGTGGACATCTTGCGCAGTGTGCTGGTACTGCACAACGGGCGCATGCAATCGCCCAGGATCGACGTCCGCCTGCGTTTCGCGGACAACCTCGTCCTCTTTGGCTATGCAGGCGAGCTGAGACAGTTGTTCGCCAACCTGATTGGCAACGCCATTGACGCAATGCCCAATGGCGGCACGCTGCATCTTCGCGCGCGACTCGCATGGGTCGACGGCAGGCGCGGCGTCCGCATCACCGTGGCCGACAACGGGGTTGGCATGTCCGAGAGCGTTCGAGAGCGCATCTTTCAACCGTTCTTCACCACGAAGGAGCATTCCGGCACGGGGCTGGGGCTGTGGGCAAGCGAAGAGATCCTGGATCGTCACCACGCCTGTGCGCTGGTGCGCAGCCGGCGCGCTCGCTTTGAGAATGACCGCTCATCGGGTACGGTCTTCTCCATCTACTTCCCATGGGACGGAGTGCCCCGCGGTCCGCGCATTGTGCAGAGCGCTGCGCAGGTGCTCGCGGATCATGTGGTGTAACAACTCGCAGGAGCGGGAACCCGCACGGCATCTCGAAGTGTGGTCGCTCCGGTGCAGGCTCGGTCATCGGCAACTCTTTCCTCGGGGGCCCGTGAAAGAAGTGTCCTCAGCTATCCGATAACTCTGCGCAGAAATCCGCGTGTACCGATCCAGGTCAACAGGCACAGGAAGAACGTGAGCATCAGCAGAATCAGCGCGGGATGCATGTGCGGAAGAGTCGGGGTCAACGCAGCGCGTAAGCCCTCGCTCATGTACACGATGGGGTTGATCAACACGCCCATCTGCAGCCACTTGATCGCACCCAGCGCCTTCCACGGATAGTAGACGCAACCCAGGAAGGTGATGGGCATAACGACAACGCCGAAGATCAGGCCGATCTGTGCGGGCTTGACGCTGGTGCCGATGGTCAGACCCAGTGCCCCCGCGACCAGCGATGCGAGGACAACCACCGCGATCAGAAATGGCCAGCTGGTGACGTGCGCGTACACCGGGGTGGATGGGATGTAGTACGCAAGCGGAAAGACGATAGCCGCGGCAATCATCGACTGCAGGGCAGAGAAGATGATCTTCTCAATCGCCACCATCGCCGTCGGCAAAGGGCACATGACGCGGTCATCGATCTCGCGTGTCGAGCCGAAGTCGACCGCCAGCGGCAGTGCGACCGCCGCAATGCCACTGAACATGATGGCCACTGCCATCAGGCCTGGCAGCAGGACCGTCGAGAAGTTGGCGCCGGCGTTCGCCGCCATGCCCTGCGTCGGGTTCATCGCGGCGCCGTTGCTCATGTGCGGCATGATGTACGTGAATACAAAGAGGAACAGCAGCGGGTTCATCACGATGCGGATGATGAACGGAAAGATCTCGCGGCGCAGCACATGCAGGTCGCGAAGGAACATACCGAGGAAGGCGCGGAGATATTGCGTTCCGGGGGAGGCCGTTTTGCGGATGGTCGTCGTCATGGCGCGCTTGAATCCCTCAGGGGCGAAAGCCCGATTGCTTGGTGTTGCTGGATGACATGGCCGAAGCCGTGCTTCCCCGAAAGCTCCGCTCTCTCAGTTGGCGACCAGCCGGTCGATGGAAAGCCTACTCCATCCGGAACTGAAGCCTGGCTGCCTGCTGGCGCTCCATCGATGGCGGAAGCCACGCATGACCAGAAGCCCTACTCCCGGAGGTCTCGGCCGGTTAGGCGGATGAAGACTGTCTCGAGCGTGGGCTCGGTAATGCTCAGGTCGCGCAGACCATATGGCGTCGCCGCAGAGACGACCTGTGGCAGAAGGCCGTCGGCGTTTCCAGCCATGACGCGCAGGCCCTTGGGCGTGCTTTCGACCCCGGTCACGTGAGGCAGCGCGCCAAGCAGGGGAATGAGCGACTCGGTTGGCTCGCGCAGATCCAACTCATACAGCGTGCTGGCTCCAACGGAGTTCTTCAGCGCCTGCGGCGTATCTTCCACGAGCACGCGGCCATGATCGACGATGGAGAGCCGGTCGCACAGCTCGTCAGCCTCTTCCATATAGTGTGTCGTCAGGACGACGGTAATGCCCTCCGTGTGCAGCCGCTGTACGGCCTCCCACATGGCGATGCGGCTCTGTGGATCCAGACCTGCGGAGGGCTCGTCCAGGAACAGGACGCGGGGCCGGTGCGCGATGGCGCGGGCGATCTGTACCCGCTGCGCCAGGCCGCCGGACAATTGCGCGGGATACGATCCGGCGCGTTCTGTCAGGTGGAACTGGTCGAGCAGTTCCGCCGTGCGCGTCTTCGCCTCTGCCTTCGAAAATCCAAAGTATAGACAGTGAAACTGAATGTTTTCCGCGACCGTGCAGGCACGTTCCAGGGTGTTGTACTGCGGCACCACACCCATGAAGCGGCGTGCCTCGCTGGGGTTGCGAACGACGTCGATGCCCGCGATGTGGGCCGTTCCCGCTGTCGGCAGAACACGCGTGGTGCAGACCGAGATGGTCGTCGTCTTGCCGGCGCCATTCGGGCCCAGCAGCCCGTAAATCTCGCCCTCACGAACGTCGAGATCGATCCCGTCGACCGCCGTAACGGACGGCTTGCCGTCGTACACCTTCCGCAGGCCGCGAAGGCTCACGATGCCAGGAGAATTCATATCGCTGCTCACGCTGCTCCTATGCTCCAGCGGCGATCCGCTGAAAGCGTTACTTCAATACCTGAGGATCGACCTTGACGTTGTCGGCGACGGCATCGGAGGGCGACAGCACCACGGTATCACCGGGCTTTAACCCGGTGAGGACCTGTGTGAAGCTGCCGTAGTCCCGCCCAAGCGTCAGGCTGCGGAGATGCGCAATGTTGTTGGAATCGACCACAAACGTCTGGGGGCCGGCGGTGCGAACGAAGAGTGCGTTGGCCGGGATCAGTACGGGTGGCTTCGCATCACGCGTGTTGAAGCTTACGGTCGCAAACATGCCAGGAAGAATGGAGTTCTTCGGATTGGGCAGATCGATTTCCGTCAGCATGGTGCGCGACGTGATGTCGATCGCACTGGCGGATCGCGTCACCTTGCCACTGAAGGCCTGGCCCGGCAGTTCGCGGAAGGTAACCTTGGCAGTGTCTGTGGTCATAACGTCCGGCGCATTTGCCTGTGGCACATTGACGAAGACACGCACCGTCCCCGACTGGCCGATGGTGAACAGTTGTGTCACGGAGTTGGCGGAGCCTGACGTGATGAGCGATCCAACATCGATGCCGCGCGACAGGATCACGCCGGAGAAGGGAGCCGTCACGCGTGCAAAGCTTGCCTGTTCTTCCAGTGACCGTACGTTGGCTTCCCCTGCGGCGATGTTCGCGATGGCGGCGTTTACCGTGGCATCGTTCGCACCGGCCTGAGCGGTGAAGGTATCTGCAGAGGCCTGCGAGATGACGCCTTCCTGCTGCAGTTGCTGGTTGCGGACGTTATTCAGGGTGGACAGCTTGGCGTTGGCCTGCGCCTGCACCAGCTGTGCCTTCAGCTGCAGTACGGTCGCACGCGCCTGGCGCAGCTGCTGTTCCGTCTGCGGATCTTCAATGATGGCGAGCAACTGGCCCGCCTTCACGTGATCGCCAATGTCGACGAAGCGCTTGGAGATGTAGCCGTTGGTGCGGGCGAAGATGGGTGTCTGCGAGAACGCCTGAACCGTGCCTGGCAGGTCGAGGACATTTGTCGCCTGGCCCAGGCTCACCTTGGTGACAGCCACGGGTGGCGGACCGGCGTTGGCACGTACGTCTTCCTGCAGCGTCTCCTTGTGGCGGAGCTTGGGCAGAAGGAAGGCGATGCCGATCACGATCAGCAGCAGGAAAAAAGCTCCAGCAGCGATGATGGCGCCGCGCCCCACGGGTTCAGGTGTTGTGGGGGTGTTCACGGGATTATGCTCGCCGGCGGTTGCCGGTGCGTCGATGAAGTTCTGCGCCATGCCTACGCGGCTCCTTGCGGACTTGATTGGAAGAATGAGGGTAGGTCGAGCGTGCGTCTATGCATGTTCAAAGTACTCCTCCTGCTCGGTATTGGCGTCAACCTGCATGCTCAACGGCGGGGCCTTACGCAGCAGCGAGTAGAAGATGGGGACGATGACCAGCGTGGTGGCCGTTGCCACCAGCAGTCCGCCGATGACGGCGCGCCCCAGCGGTGCATTCTGCTCGCCACCCTCGCCCATACCCAGGGACATGGGAAGCATGCCGAGGATCATCGCCAGGGCCGTCATCATAACGGGCCGCAGACGTGTGAAGCCCGCAGCGGAGGCTGCCTGCAGGCTGTTCAGCCCCAGTGAACGCTGATCATTCGCGAACGTCACCATCAGGATCGAGTTTGCCGTGGCGACGCCGACGGTCATGATGGCGCCCATCAGAGAGGGCACGGAGAATCGCGTGCTCGTCAGGAACAGCATCCACAGGATGCCGCAGGCAGCGCCCGGCAGCGCCATCAGGATGATGAACGGATCAAGCCAGCTCTGGAAGTTGACCACCATCAGCAGGTAAACCAGCAGAACGGCGAAAATCATGCCCAGACCCAAGCCGGTGAAGCTGTCCTGCATGCTCTTCACCTGTCCGCGCACCGTCATGGTCGCACCCTTGGACAGCTTCGGCTCGAAGCTCTTCAACACTTTGTCGACGTCCGTGGCTACGCCACCCAGGTCGCGTCCCTGCACGTTTACGAACACGTCGTACACAGGCTGCACGTTGTAGTGATTCGTGATGCCCGGGCTGGCAGCATGCTGGATCTGCGCAAGGTTCGAGAGCAGTTGTGCGTTGCCGGGCGCCGGCGTTCCGCCGTTGAACTGTGGCGGCGCCGCGCTGGCCCCACCTGTCGTGATGGGAATGCTGTTCAGGCTGGCGACCGAATTGATCTGGGACAGCGGCACCTGCACAACGACCTGGTAATTCACACCGTTGGTCGGATTCAACCAGTAGTTCGGTGTGGCCTGGCCGGAACCGGAAAGGGCCGTGAGCATGGCATTCGCCACACTGGACTCGGTCAGATTCACCTGCTGTGCGCGCGTGCGGTCCACATTCACGCGCAACTCGGGCGCGTACATAATCTGGTGGACGTGCACATCTACGGCGCCCGGCACTTGCGAGACTGCCTTGGCAATTTCCTGCGCCGTTGCGTAGTTGGCCTGGGCCAGACGGCCGCTGATCTGGATGTCGATCGGTGCAGGCAGACCGAAGTTCAGGATCTGGTTGACGATGTCCGAGGCCTGGAAGTAGAAGACCTCTTCCGGAAACTTCTTACGCAGCACTTCACGCAGCTTTGCTCGGTAGCCTGCGGTGGGCTTGTGGTGCTCCTCATTCAGACTGACGAGTATTTCGCCGTCCTGCACGTCGGTGAGGGAACCGTCGCCGAAGGCCAGGTTGAAGCCCTGCGGAACACCCATGTTGTCCAGGATGCCGCCCAACTCATCCGCCGGAATAACGTCGCGAATCGTCTGATCGACTTGCCCGAAGATCTCTTCGGTCCGTTCGAGACGGGTGCCGGGTGGACAGCGGACGTGCAGACGGAAGCTGCCCGCGTCGACGTCCGGGAAGAAGTCGCGGCCGATGAACGGGATGGTGCAGAACGAGATCAGGATGAAGAGGCCGAAACATCCAAGAGTGAAGCTGGTGTGAACCAGCGTCCAGTCAAGGAACCGCTGATAGCGCGACCGAATGGCTTCAAAGACCCTGTTGAACGCAAAGTGCGTCCGCCAGATGAGGCCGAGACCACGGCGCTTCTGCTCGATCTCGGCCATCTCTTCCGCCGTTAGCGGGTGATCGCCATGTTCCGCTTCGGCCAGTGCGTAGACTTCGACTTCCGCTGCGAGCAGAAACTTGACCATCGTCGGCACCAGCGTGCGCGACAGGAAGTACGACGCCATCATGGCGAAGACGACGGCCATGCCCAGTGGCGTAAATAGGCTGCGAGCGGCTCCTGACAGGAAGACGACCGGCACGAACACGATACAGATGGCCAGCGTAGAGACGAACGCCGGGACAGCGATTTGAGCGGCGCCGTCGAGGATGGCCGGTTCAATCTCCTTGCCGAGACCCAGGTTTCGATGGATGTTCTCGATCTCCACTGTGGCATCGTCCACCAGGATTCCGACCGCCAGGCCAAGGCCGCCGAGCGTCATCGTATTCAACGTCTGGCCCAGAGCCTTCATGATGATGATCGATACGAGGATCGACAGCGGAATCGACACTGCGATGATGACCGTCGATCGCCAGGATCCGAGGAAGAGCAGGATCATGATGGCGGTCAGGCCGGCTGCGATGGCAGCTTCCTTAACCACGCCCGTCAACGCAGCCTGCACGAAGATCGACTGGTCAAACAGGATCTTGATGTCCGGCGCAGGCGGCGGCAGGTTTGCCAGGATCTTCGGCAGGACGGCCTTCACGCGCTTGACAATGTCCAGCGTGGAGGCCGAAGCCGCCTTCAAAATGGTGAGCAGCACCGCGCGGCGACCATCCGCACGCACAATGGAGAGCTGTACGGCACTGCCCTCGTGCACCTGCGCGACATCGCGCATATAGATAGTGGCGCCGTTAACCTGCTTGATGGGGATGTCGTTGAGCTGAGCCGCGATCAGCGGCGAAGCGTTCGTCCGGACAAGGTAATCGCGGTCGCCTATTCGGGCATCGCCCGCAGGGAGGATCAGGTTCTGCGCGGTGAGCGCATTCACCACGTCCGACGGGGAGACCCCCTTCGCCTGCATGGCAACCGTATCGATATCCACCGAAACCTGGCGCGCCCTGCCACCGTAGGGATTGGGCACCTGCGCGCCCTGCACGGTGGCGAGCTGCGTGCGGACAAACTGTGCTCCGAGGTCGTACAGTTCGGTTTCAGAGAGCCGGTCGGATGACATGACCGCCTGCAGGATCGGCACGTTGGACGCGGAGAACTGCAGGATGAACGGCGGTGTCGTGCCCGTCGGCAGCACGCGCAAAATCGTCTGGTTGACGGCCGTTACCTGGGCGACGGCTGCTTCAATCTTCACGCCCGGCTGGAAGAAGATCTTGATGATGGAGATGCCGGAGACGGACTGCGACTCGATGTGTTCGATGTCGTTAACGGTCGTCGTCATGGCGCGCTCACTGATGGTCGTGAAGCGCTTCTCCATCTCGTCCGGGCTGGTCCCGTTGTACTGCCAGATCACCGTGACGACGGGAATATCGATGGTCGGGAAGATGTCGGTCGACATCGTCTCAATGGAGACCACGCCCATGACAAGGATCAGTACGGCCATCACCACGAAGGTGTAGGGGCGTCGAAGTGCGAGGCGGACGATCCACATGGCGGACGGGCTCCGGTTGCTATTGGTGCGATTGAAAGCACGGCGAGATGCCGTGCAGTCCATTGTGCCAAATGTGAGACATCCTGCGGGGCTCCTGCGGCGGTTGGCGGCGATAAACGCTCTCTCGGGGCGCTCTTTCGCGACACACCTTCACACCGGTCCCCGACACCGAAGCGTAGAATCGCTGTATGGCTCGAGGCACGGAAAAAGAAGACGTCGATCTGCCGGAACAGACTGAGGCCCAAAAGGCCGCAACGGCAGATGAAAACCGCATCACGGAACGGGACCGCCAGCGTAAGCTGCAGGGCCTGAATCTGCAGCGCGAGCGCATCCTGAGCGAACGTACCTCCAGTCCTCACCGCCGCTCCGCTCTGGAAGCTGCGCTGCTTGAGATTGAGACGCAGATCAGCGAACTGAGCTGGGGCATTCACATCTAGTCCATTCGCCTTTACGGTGATTCCATGCGGCGCAGGGGCTGGTACAGACCTGCGCGGCTTGTCGTAAGGGGCGTGAATCCGTGGTGCGGCTCCGCGCGGTAGACTGAGGGGACACCGTTAGGAGCACGAAACCACCATGTCTGCCGTCGCAGAAGCCGCTGAAACCCCATCCAAATTGCCCACTGCCTTGACCTTTCAGGAGACGCTTTTTGCCCTGCAGCGTTTCTGGGCGGAGCGCGGCTGCGTATTGCAACAGCCCTATGACACCGAGGTGGGCGCAGGCACCATGTCGCCGGACACCTTTTTGCGTGTGCTTGGTCCGAAGCCTGTCCGCATCGCGTACGCGCAGCCCTCGCGCCGTCCCGCGGATGGCCGCTACGGTGAGAATCCTAACCGCCTGTACAAGCACACCCAGTTCCAGGTGATCCTGAAACCACCACCGCTCAACATCCAGGAGCTCTACCTGCAGAGCCTCGAAGCCATCGGCATTGTGCTGGCTGACCACGACATCAAGTTCGAGGAAGACAACTGGGAGTGGCCGGTGGGCGGGGCCTGGGGCGTTGGCTGGCAGGTCATGATGGATGGCCAGGAAATCACCCAATTCACCTATTTTCAGCAGTGCGGCGGCCTGGATCTCGATCCCATCAGCGGCGAGATCACCTATGGTCTGGAACGCCTGACGCAGTTCCTGCAGGACAAGGAATCCATTTACGAGATCGAGTGGGCGAAGGAGCCGGACACCGGCAAGATCACCACCTACGGCGAGGTGCGGCTGTTTGAAGAGCAGCAGCTTTCGGCCTACAGCTTCGACTACGCCGATGTAAGCAAGCTGTGGGAGCACCTGGGTCTATACGAGGCTGAGTGCCTGGCACTGCTGGATGCGGCAAAGGCGATGCCCGAGGACGCAGATGCTACCCGTTTAAAGCGTTTCCCTGTGCTCGGTGCGTATGAGCTTGCGCTGAAGTGCTCGCATCTGTTCAATACGCTCGACGCCCGCGGCGCCATCTCGGTGACGGAGCGCGTCGGTGTTATGGCACGCATCCGCACGCTGATCGTCGGCGTGGCAAAGGCGTTCGCGCAGCAGGGCGATCGCGTATCTGCTCTGAACGAAAAGGCAGGTGCGTAATGGCTGATTTTCTCTTTGAGATTGGTTTGGAAGAAGTGCCCGCACGCATGTTGCCGGCGGCGCAGGCAGAGCTTGCCAGGCGCGTTACGGATCTTTTGACGCGCGAGCGCCTGCTCGCAGAGGGCAGCGTGACCGAGAGCTTTTCGACACCGCGCCGCATCGCTGTTCTGGTGAAGGGCGTCCTCGCTGGACAGGCAGACGTAGAAGAGGAACTGCTCGGACCGCCGGTAAAGGCTGCCTATAAGGATGGAAAACCGACCAAGGCTGCCGAAGCCTTCGCAGAGAAGGCCGGCGTTACCGTAGATGCTTTGCGCACGGTCACAAACGCAAAGGGTGAATACCTCGCCGCCACGGCAAAACGCGCTGGCCGCAGCTTTGCCGAATTGATTCAGGCGGAGCTGCCGAAGGAGATCGCTGCACTCTACTGGGCGAAGAATATGCGCTGGCGTCCAGGGCAGCCCGAGCGTTTTGTGCGGCCCATCCAGTGGATGCTTGCGCTTCTCGATGCTTCGGTCATTTCCGTTGAGTGGGCTGGCACCGCCGCCTCAAACGTGACCTACGGTCATCGTGTCCTGTACGGCTATGCGCCCATCACAATTGTCTCGCCGACGGAGTACGCGCACAAGCTTTACGAAGCGAAGGTGATGGCCAATGTCGAGCATCGCCGCGAGAAAATTCGCAAGGCGCTCGATAAGGTCATGCGCCAAGTCGAAGGCGCGCGCTGGCGTGAGGACCATCCGCTGGTCGACAAGGTCACGCACCTGACCGAGTGGCCAGGTATCATCCTCGGGTCCTTCGAAGCAGAGTTCCTGGCGCTGCCCGAAGAAGTTCTCGTCACCGTGATGCGTGACCACCAGAACTACTTCGCCGTGGAAGATGCCGACGGCAAGCTCGCACCCTACTTCCTCGCCGTGCTGAATACGGAGCCAAGCGAAAAGGCAACGGAGATCATCCGCCACGGCAACGAGCGCGTTCTGCGTGCGCGCTTCAACGACGCTCGTTTCTTTTACGAGTTCGATCAGCGCGTGCCGCTCGCCGACCGAAGCGCACTGCTGGAGAACGTGACCTTCCAGAAGGAACTGGGCAGCTATGCCGCCAAGAGCGAACGCGTACGGTCTGTGGCCGCAAAGCTGGGCATCATCGCCAAGGAACATTGGCTGACTAGGCCGGCGACGAAGGAACAGGGAAGCGGGCTGGATCTTGAAGCACTCGACACCGCCGCAACACTGGCCAAGACGGATCTGACGACCGAGCTGGTAAAGGAATTCACGGAGCTGCAGGGCGTCATCGGTGGCTTGTACGCAAAGGCGCAGGGACACGGCGAAGTCGTCTCGCAGGCAATCTATGCACAGTACCAGCCCGTGGGCATGGACGACGCGATTCCGCCCACGGCAGAGGGGCTGTTGCTGGCCATCGCCGATAAGGTCGACACCATCAGCGGCATGTTCGGCCTGGGTCTGCAGCCCACCGGATCGAAGGATCCGTTCGCGCTGCGGCGCGCGGCCAACGGCATCGTGAAGATGCTGGCAGAGAGCACCCTGCCACTTACTCTGAGTGAGATTGCAACCGCCGCGACAGGCGCAGACGCAGCTCTTTGCGATAACGTGAAGGCATTCCTCGCCGAGCGTCTTGAGTGGTATCTGCGCGAGGTGCGTGGCGCCGCTTACGACGTCGTGAAGGCCGTTATGGCTGCCAATCCAGACGACGTGCGGGACACGATCGCGCGTGTCGACGCGGTCGCCGCCGCGCGCAGCAGCGAAGACTTCGCAGCCATTGCCGCAGCGTTCAAACGGATGAAAAACCTCATTGACCAGGCCAGGGCCAAGGGGGAAACCTTCACCCCGGGCGGACACCGTGAGTTCCTGACGGAGCCCGTCGAGCGTACGCTCTCCGAGGAGAGCGGCCGGCGTGCCGCGTGGGTCGAAGGCCTTCGCAAAGACGGAGACTACAAGATGGCGCTCGCGACCATTGCGGAACTGCGGCCTTATGTCGACCAGTTCTTCGAAAAGGTGATGGTCATGGCGCCAGAACCAACGGTGCGCGCCGCTCGACTCGGCCTGCTGCAACGGATCCTGCTGGACTACGGCAAGGTTGCAGACTTCTCGGAGATCGTGATCGCGGGCTAAAAGGCGATGTGAGAAAACAAAAGGGCGGCTCCCATCGGAGCCGCCCTTTCTGCTCAGGTCGATTAGTAGGCGCTCTTCACAACTCCACCATCCACGCGGATGGGCGAGCCGTTGGTCGCGCTGGCTTGCTCACTGCACAGATAAGTAGCCATCGCGGCCACTTCTTCCACCTTTGCCAGCCGCTTGATCAGGCTGGAAGGCCGTGCATCGCGAATAAAGTCGCTCTCCACCTGTTCGACGGAGACACCCTTTTCCTTCGCGATCTTTCCGATGAGCGTGCTGACACCCTCACTCTCCGTCGGACCGGGCAACAGGCTGTTGACCGTCACGCCGCTCGCCGGAACCGACTCCGCGATACCGCGCGCCAACGCGATCTGTGCTGCCTTGGTGACTCCGTAGTGGACCATCTCCTCGGGAATCTGCACACCGCTTTCGCTCGAAATAAACAACACGCGACCCCACTTGCCGTCGAGCATGCCCTTCAGGTACTGCCTTGTCACGCGAACGCCGCTAAGCACGTTGGTCTCAAAGAAGCGAGACCACTCCTCATCGCCAATCTCAAGGAATGGCTTCGTCTCGAAGATGCCAAGGTTATTCACAAGGATGTCGATCTCCGGCAGCGAGGCGAAGAGCGTGTCGCAACCGGCTGCGGTTCCCAGATCGGCGACAACGCCCTTGGAACCGTTACCGACCTCGAGCACCGCCGCATCCACCCGCTCCTGCGTCCGTCCATTGACCCATACCGTTGCGCCTTCTGCTGCGAGTGCCTTGGCAATGGCTAAACCAATGCCTGCCGTCGATCCCGTAACCAGAGCGCGCTTGCCGCGTAGACCCAGATCCATAAGGTGTTCCTTCCGTTAGTTCACGCGCTGCAGGCGTGCAATCAGTTTTTCGGCCAGAGGCTCGCCGCTCTCCGTCCACAACAGGCGGGATGAGATGCCGCAGTGCTTCTCTACGCTGAGCACGAACGCAAGCAGCTTCTCAATGTTCTGCTGCAGGCGCTTCCTGCCATCCTCGTCAAGGTCGTTCTCTTCCTGGACGAAGGGCGTGTCCAGGCCGAAGTCCACGCGGATATGGCCGTTCTGTTCAAAGGTGGAGTCATCGAACTCCGGTCCGAAACCGGTGATCTTGACGGTGGCGACTTCCAGCTTCCACGTCGCGTCCAGGCCTTCGCCGGCGACTACGGGCTGCCAGAGCTGCCACTTCACTTCGAACTCATAAGCAGAGTCCTCGTGAAGCGCTTCGGTCGCTTCGGCGACTGCATTCTGCGCCAACGACTCTTCGCTTGGCTCGGAACGATCGTCGAGCACGAAGATGCGCTGGAAGACGGGGGACTCATTCCATCCCAGCGGAATAGCGGACGAGACGCTGATGCGATAGTTGCCGCTGACCTTGCCAAACTGCTGCAGGACAGAGATGAGCTTCTCCGGTAGCGAAGCGAAGCGGAAGTTCGGAAACCAGAGGCTTAGATAGAGCTGATCGGCCATAGAAAGATTGGATGCGCTGCGGAGGGTTTGGCTTCTTTGGGAGCAGGAGCAGGGAGCGAGAGTAGGGAACAAGGGGAGAGCGAGGGAACAGTGCAATAGGGGAAGTCACCGGATTATCGACTCGCCGGCCTGTTCCCCGATCCCTGTTCCCTGAGAAGATAGACAGCGATGGCAATGGGCAGCAGGCGAGGCAAGGCGGGCAGTATATCGGTGGCTCGCGTGCGGCGTTGGCTCCTGGCCGGCGTCATCATGCTGCTGTCGGTGCTGGCTGGCCTGATCGGCTACACGCGTTGGAAGGCACGCAAGCTCCTGACGGACCTGCCGCATCGCCTGGGCATCGACATTAAGAGCGTTACGGATGGTTTCACCTGGTCGCAGTCGGTCAAGGGACACACCATCTTCACCATCCATGCCGCGAAGGCGATCCAGCGGGAAAACGGCAAGACCACGCTGCACGACGTTGCCATCACGCTCTACGGTGCCCCCGGAACCAACCGTACCGACAGCATCAGCGGCGCGGAGTTTGAGTACGACCAGCCGAACGGCATCGTGCGGGCCGCGGGAGAAGTTCATCTCGACCTCGCAGCTCCGACTCCATCGGTGAACTCGGTCAGCGATGTGAAATCTGCCCTGCAATCGACTACGGCGGCTGATCCCAAGGCGGACGCCCCAAAGCCCATCGACGAAAGCAAGCGAATCCGTGTGACGACCAGCGGCCTCACCTTTCTGCAAAAAGAGGGCATCGCACAGACCGACCAGCCAATGCAGATTGTCTACGGTGACATGCGCGGGTCGGCAACGGGCGCGGATTACGAGAGCAACACCGGCTTTCTGAAATTGCATAGCGCCGTGGAGATGAACGGGACGCAGAATCGGCAGACCGTCCACCTGCGCGCGGCCGCGGCCGAGATGGATCGCACAGCGCAGCGTGCGACGCTGCATGGCGCGCACATCACCACCGATGCGGACGGCGCGTCAGGCGATCTGATGATCCTTGGGATGGCGAAGACGGGCGGTATCGAAAGCGTCCATGCGGAGGGCCATGCGCGCCTTGAGAGCAAGGACGGCATGACCGCGCAGGCGCCGAAGATGGACGCCCAGATGAGCACAGCCGGCAAGCTGCATGATGTGCTGATGCAGGGCGGCGTGCAGTTCGGCAATACATCGGGCGCGAAGGGCAACTCGAACCGTGCCACGGTCCACTTTGACGCGCAGGGAGTCGCGACCTCCGCGGAATTCGACGGGGGCGTTCAACTTGACCAGGCCACTGCAACGGCGCATCGTTCCGTCGCAGCGGGACACGTGGTGACACTGCTCGCGAAAGATGCAGCCGGGCACTCGTTCATGCGCGAGGCGACGGCAACGGGTTCCGCGATCGTCCGGACGTCTGAGCTTGTTGCGGCAGAGGCTGGTCAGCCACAGACGACCCAGTTGACAACATTGCGGGGCAACACCCTGCACGCGTTGACTGCGCAGCGCAATGGCGCCACCTACGTGTCAGAGATCACTGGCACGGGCAACACACAGTTGGTACAGGACGACGGTGCCGGCACAGTCCGCACCAGCTCGGGCGATGATCTTCACGCGACACTCGCCGCTCCGCCGACAAAAACGAAGGATCAGAAGACCGAGTCCGTTCCGAGGTCCAGCCCTGCCGGTCAGGTGCAGACCGCGGTGCAGACGGGCCATGTCGTTGTCACGCAGCGTTCCCCTGCGAAAGGTACGCAGCCCGCTGGCGAGACCCGCGCCACGTCCGCACGGGCAGAGTTCGATAACGCAACCGGCGGCGTTATTCTCACGGGTGCGCCGCAGGTGACATCGCCGTTGATGCAACTCGCCGCAGATCGCATTGTTCTGCCGCAGGGCAGCGGCGACGCCGAGGCGACCGGGTCTGTTCGCGGTGTGTACCTCGCTGCTTCGGCGCCTTCGGGCAAGCCGGCTGACCCGGTGCACCTGTTGGCCGATCACGTGACGGTCAGCGGTGGCGGGTCGTCCGCGAAGCTCTTCGGCACTCCCGCCAAGCTGGCGCGCATGTGGACTTCGACCGCGCAGATGGAAGCGCCGGTCATCGAAACTGAGCGCGCGACCGGCAAGCTATTCGCACACGCAGCGGGCGCTGAAGCCGGCACGGTCCGCATGCTCCTGCCGGTTCAGGCTGCGCCCGGCAAGACGGCATCGACCGCGACGGGCAGTGTCCGCATCACAGGAACCACGCTGATCTACACGCCAGCCGACACCCACGGCCCCGCGCATGCAGACGTTAGTGGCGGTATACGCCTGGACAGCCCCGGGACCCAACTCACCGCGAAGTCAGCGGTTGCAACGATCGCAGGTGCCGCACCTGCCGCGGCCAGGACAGCTTCCCCATTGTCCGGCGGCAATATCCAGACGGTCACCGCCGCCGGCGATGTCCACCTGCAGCAACCGGGCCGCAGTGGCACGGGCGAGCGGCTGGTCTATACCGCTGCAGATCAACGATACGAACTCACCGGGACTGCCGCAGCGCCGCCACAGGTTCAGGACAGCCAGCGTGGCAACGTGACGGGCGCGGTGCTCGTGTTTCACGGAGCAGATGACAGCGTTGAGGTTTCTGGCGAAGCGGGCCATCGCGTGCGTACGGAGATGGAGGTCGCGAAGCCCGCAAAGGGCAGGTAGACCTGAAACCACGCTGGCCCTCGATGACTTATCCGGAGTTCGTTGAAGCAGAAATCCCTTGGGATGCATCACAACAGTGCCGAGGCCGGAATTCTCCTCATCTCAGCAACGATTTACGCGAAACAAGAGAAATTGTGAACCTACCCGTCCCATCCCCCGTCGAACTGATTGAACCCATGAGCACCTCCACGGATGTACTTTCGCCGGCGCCCGTTCGGCAGCGGCTTACGCTGTCGACGGACAACATCGGCAAGAGTTACAGCGGTCGCGAGGTCGTTCGCGGTGTCAGCATCAACATCGCACAGGGCGAAGTGGTTGGCCTGCTGGGTCCAAATGGTGCGGGCAAAACAACCACCTTCTACATGATCGTGGGCTTGGTGCGTCCGGACAGCGGACAGGTGCAGATCGGTGGCGAAGACATCAGCCGCGTGCCGATGTACCTGCGCGCGCGCAACTTCGGCATCAGCTACCTGCCGCAGGAACCGAGCGTCTTTCGTAAGCTCACCGTCGAGGAAAACATTCTTGCGATCCTGGAAACGCAGCCGCTCAGTTGGGAGGCCCGGCGTAATCGTACGTCGACCCTGATTGAGCAGTTGAACCTGGGCCACGTGCGCAAAACGCAGGGGTATGCGCTCAGCGGCGGCGAGAGGCGGCGTGTTGAGATCGCACGATGCCTATGCATCGATCCCAAGTTCATTCTGCTGGATGAACCTTTCAGCGGTATCGACCCGATCGCTGTGCTGGATCTGCAGGAGATCATCCACGGGCTGAAGAACAGCGGCATTGGCGTACTGATCACCGATCACAACGTCCGAGAGACCTTAAGTGTGACCGATCGCGCCTACATCATCACGGAAGGCCGCATTTTCCGCCACGGAACGCCGGGCGAACTGGGACGTGATGCTGAGGTGAAGCGCATTTACCTTGGCGAAAGTTTCCGCATGTAGTTTTCAATTCTTCCCTGGAAATCCCTCTTTGGGACTATTCCCAAAAACCGTGTAAGCACGTTGCATGCCATTATGTGTGCGCGACGGCTCTTGTCGGAGTAAAATCCGGATGTTCGGCTGCATCAACTCCAGCGGTAGGCTGGCACTTCTGGAAGTGCCGACCAGCGCCTTTGGTTTGCTTTGAGGGAGACTCCGTAATTGCTTACACCGAAGCTCAATCTGCGGGTATCACAACGCCAGGTGCTCACGCCTGGCCTGGTGCAGATGGTGAGCGTGCTCGCCCTGAATAAACTCGAACTGAAAGAGATGATCAACGCGGAAGTCGTTGAAAATCCTGTTCTTGAGGAGATTGAAGACAACTCGGAAACCTACGAGGAACAGGCCGGTCGCGAAGGCGATCGCGAGCTCACGGCGGAACAGCAGAAAACCGAAAAGGAACGGGAAGAGAAGGACCCATTCGACGAGATCGATATGGGTGAATACTTTCAGGATTACCTGGATCCTGGCTTCCGCGTGGCTGGTCCGTCCTTCGAAGACGTCGATGCGCCATCGTTTGAAAATTTTCTCTCCAAGCCCAGCACGCTGAGTGACCATCTGCTTTGGCAGTTGGGCAGTATGTCGTTGCGGCCGGAGCTCCGGATGGCTACGGAAGTCATCGTCGGAAACCTCGAAGACAACGGCTACCTGCTGGTCAGCGATGAGGAGCTTGCCGCTCACGACGATCGCGGCGTCGCCACGCCGCAACTGTTCGCAGAGGCGCGTGCCGTCGTGCAATCGCTCGACCCGATCGGCGTAGGCGCTGCGGACCTGCGCGAGTGTCTGCTGCTGCAGGTGCGGGCGTGCTTGAAAGAGGTTGAGGTTGCGATGATCCGGGCGCGTGCGCAGTCGGTGCGACGCGATGGGGAAGAGGGTGTGCCGGATGCGTTTCCAGCGCTGGAGGCCAGGCGCAGCCAGCTGAAGCTGGCGTGCCGCATCGTCACAGACCACCTGCAGCTCCTGCAGAAGCGTGACCTGCGCGAACTGATGCGCCTGCTTGGCTCGCAGGCGGAGCCTGTGAACAATGCCATTGAATGCATCCGCCAGTTGGACCCACGACCTGGCCAGCGCTACAACCTGTCGGAGACGCGGCTGATCGAGCCCGATGTGGCCTTCGTGAAGCGTGGGGACGACTGGGTTGTCGTGATGAACGAGGAAGACCTTCCGGCCCTGCGCCTCAACGCGGGTTATCGGAAAATGCTGCGGCAGAAAGACACCGAACGCGAGGTGAAAGAGTACGTCAAGGAACGCTACCGGTCGGCGATCCAACTGCTAAGGAACATCGAGCAGCGCAAGAACACCATCGTGCGCACGTGCGAGTGCATCGTGCGCCGTCAGGGCGACTTCCTGGAACGGGGCGTCGACGCCATGCGGCCCATGATGATCAAAGAGGTTGCAGAGGAGATCGGTGTGCATCCTTCTACCGTCAGCCGCGCGGTGGCGAACAAGTATGTGCACACGCCACAAGGCGTCTATGAACTGCGATTCTTTTTCGCGGAAGGCGTCAACGGTCCCGAGGGCGGAGATCTTCCGCTGCCTCTGCTGAAGAAGAAGGTCCGCAAGCTGATCGACGATGAAGATCCACGCAAGCCGCTGACGGACGACGCACTTGCAGCCGAACTGCAGCGGCAGGGCATCCAGGTGACCCGCCGCACCGTGGCAAAGTATCGCGAAGATATGAACATCGCGAGTACGCATCAACGTCGCCAACGGCAGTAACGTTGGCGATCGTGCGGATATCATCCGGCGATCCGGAATTTCCTTCCCATTGACGCGACCCTCCGCCGAGGACTAAAACAACACCTCCGGATGTCGCTTTCACAGGCCGTTCACAGGCTTCGTGAAAGACAACCAACGGCATCCTAGGAACGGTAGTAGGAGGTATCAGGAATGGATCTTGAGATCACCGGTAGAGGCACACAGGTCACGGCGAAACTACGGCAGCAGGCGGAGGAAGGCCTGGCACGCATCGAGAAAGTACTTGGTCCCAAATGCGTGGCCAAGATCGTTCTCAGTTGCGAGAAGAACCGCTGCGAGGTCGAGGTGACCGTCCGCAACACCATTGCGGACTTTTCCTCCAGGACTTCCGCGAAGGAGATTGAGGTCGCGCTGAAAGACGCGCTGGATAAGGTGGAACAGCAGGCGGTAAAGGCCCGCAAGAAAGTTCTCACCAACAGCCATCATCCGGAACACACTGCGACTGGATCCATCCGATTGCAGACCACCGACGCCGATGAAGCCAACACGGTGAAGAGTAAGACCGACCCTGAATCCAAACGCCTGTCGCAGAGCAAAACAGGCGTTGGCAAGGCCATTGCAGCCATCGATGATGGTGACTTCGGTGACGAGCAGGACATCGAAGCCGCCTAGCCGTTCGGAGTACCCGGAGCGCCCTCGAAGTCGCGGAGTTCATGTAAGGTGAGTCGCTTTGATTGCGCCATCGGCAGGAACTTCACGCACTCCGCGGGCGCTCTTCTTCGTTCCTGTCATGGAGCAGCCCCAGACGGGTGCTAGCATTTCGGCATGGCGAAGCGTCCTGCGAAACCCGCTGAGAAGACGTCGGCGGTCAAGGTCTCCCCTGCAAAGGCTGTTACGCCGGCCAACAGTGTTGTCCCGCCCCCGGGAGTGGCACACGGCGAACTGGTCGTGCTGACCGGGCTCTCCGGCGCCGGCAAGCTCTCTGCCCTGAAGACCTTCGAAGATCTTGGCTTCTACGCCGTGGACAACCTGCCACTGGAGTTGATCCCGCAGTTCGCGGACCTGGTGCGTGGCTCCAACGAGATCACGCGCGCCGTTCTGGGCGTCGATGTGCGCGAGGGCCTGATCGACAAGTTTCCCCTGATCCTGCAACAGGTGCGGAACGTTTTGCCGACCTCGGTCGTCTACCTTGAAGCGTCGGATGACATCCTGGTGCGGCGCTACTCCGAGACGCGCAGGCCGCATCCGCTGCGACGAGACGAACTGGTCAGTGAGTCCATCGCGGCAGAGCGCAAGCGCATGGAACCCATCCGCAACGTCGCCGATGTGCTCCTCGACACCTCGCGCTTCAACGTGCACGAACTGCGAGCACACATCAACGCGCAATTCAGCCGCAAGCAGGGCGAACAGACGCTGCTGCTGTCGACCATGAGCTTCGGCTTCAAGAACGGTGTCCCGCCTGAGGCGGACCTGGTCTTTGATGTACGGTTCCTGCCGAACCCGCACTTCATCCCGGAGTTCCGTCCGCTGACGGGGCGCGATGCCGAGGTGGCTGCGTACGTGATGGGCTTCCCGCAGACGAAAGAGTTCCTCGACCGCACGACGGACATGCTCAAGTTCCTGTTGCCGCACTACGTGGCCGAAGGAAAGAGCTACCTGACCATTGCCTTCGGCTGCACTGGCGGCCAGCACCGCTCGGTGGCGCTGGCGGAAGAGATGAAGAAGCGGCTCACCGAAGCAGGCTATCGTGCGAAGGTAAGCCACCGCGACATGCCGCGATAGCGGTTGCGTCCCGCAGACTTCGATAAGATAGGACCGTGCCACACCAGCCACACGCGATCGTGCGGAGCGCCCGATGAAACGTATCCTGCGCCTGCTCCGCTACCTGCGTCCCTATCTCCTGCCGACATTTCTGTCTGTTCTGCTGATGGCGGTGGTGGGAGCCATGGCTGCGCTGCGCCTGCTGCTCGTGAAGCCCATCCTGGATAACGTGCTCAGCGCGGAGATGCAGCCGGTGAAGCTGCTGATTTTTCCCATCCCGCATACGCACTGGACGTTGAATTTGCAGTGGCTTGTGCCTCACCACTTTCACAACGCCTGGAACATCGTTGCGTACGCCCTGGTACTCTCCGCGGCGGTGAAATCTGTCTGCGACTACGCGGGAACGTACCTGGTGAACTACGCCGGCTTCGGCATGATCACGGACCTGCGCAACGATCTTTATAGTGCTGTACTGCGCCGCTCCGTCGCGTTCTTCCAGCGTTACACCACCGGTTCACTGCTCTCCACCCTCATCAACGACATTGAGCGTGTGCAGGTCGCCATGTCGACCGTGCTGAGCGACTTCCTGCAGCAGTTTTTCACCTTTGTCTTCCTGTCGGTGGTGGTCATCATCTACGGCGGGCAGCTTGCGTGGATCCTGCTCGGCTTCGTGCTCGTCATCTTCTTTTCCGCGCGCCGCATCGGCAGGGGCGTGCGCCGCACCACGCGCGGCGGCCAGGACAAACTGTCTGACATTCAGAACATCCTGCATGAAACGCTGACCGGCAACCGCATCGTCAAAGCGTTCGGCATGGAACTGTGGGAGATGGCGCGCTTCCGCCGCGCAGCTCGCCGCCTTTTGCGCGCGAACATGCGGGCCATTGGCGTCAGTTCCATCTCCTCGCCGTTGATGGACGCTCTCGGTTCCGTGGCGATCGCGCTGCTTTTGTGGATTGGCCGGGTTCGCATCGTGCATCACCAGATGACAGCCGGATCCTTTATCGCGTTCCTGGTCGCGGTGTTCTCTCTGTACGATCCTGTCCGCAAATTTGCGATGTACTACAACAGCTTTCAGCAGGCACTGGGCGCCAGTGACAAGATCTTCCAGTTCCTGGACGAACAGGACGAAGTTCCCGAGAAAAAGGGCGCCGTCGAGCTCCTCGAATTCCAGGAGGGACTTCGCTTCAGTGATGTCAGTTTTGGCTATCGTGACGAGGAAGATGAGCACGACTTCCACCAGGTGCTGCACAGCCTGAGCCTCTACGTTCAGCGCGGCGAAGTCGTCGCGGTCGTGGGTCCGAGTGGCGGCGGTAAATCCACGCTCGTCAACCTGATCCCTCGCTTCTTTGATCCGACGGACGGCGCCATCACCATCGATGGCCACGACCTGCGCGATGTCCAGGTGGCCAGCCTCCGCAGGCTGATCGGCTCCGTGACGCAGGAGACGGTGCTGTTCAACGACACGGTGCGGAACAATATCGCGTACGGGCAGCCGGACGTGCCCATGGAGCGTGTCGAAGCAGCGGCTCGCGCCGCGCTGGCCCATGACTTCATCCTGCGCATGCCGGACGGCTACAACACGGTGATCGGCGAAAAGGGCTTCCGCCTCTCCGGCGGCGAGCGTCAGCGCCTCGCGATCGCGCGGGCCATCCTGAAGGACGCGCCGATCCTTATCCTCGACGAGGCCACATCGGCACTGGACGCCGAGAGTGAATCGCTGGTACAGGAAGCCCTCAGCAACCTGATGACGCATCGCACCGTGCTGGTCATCGCGCACCGCCTGTCGACTGTCCGCAAGGCGGATCGCATCATTGTGATCGAGCGCGGCCGCATCGCCGAGACCGGTTCGCACGCAGAGTTGCTGGCGAAGGGCGGCGTCTACCATCGCCTCTACTCCATGCAGTTTGCCGACGCGGCCGAGGATGCTGCGAACGTAGAAGCAGGCGATGCGTCGGCAGCGATCGCAGCATCTGCAGCGCAGTAGGCGCTCAGGCGTATAAACTGCATTCAATCAACAATCATGGCTGGCATTCTTTTCATCATCTCGGCACCCAGTGGATCGGGCAAATCCACCCTCGTAGGCGAACTTCGCAAGTATGTCGAGGGCCTCGAGTTCTCCGTGAGCTACACCACGCGTGCGCCCCGGGGCAGTGAGGAGAATGGCCGCGAGTATCACTTCACGTCGCGCGAACACTTCGAGCAGATGATTGCCAACGACTCCTTCCTGGAATGGGCCGAAGTCTTCGGCAACTACTACGGGACAGCGCGGTCCGCTCTTGCCCTGGCCGCCGAGCATGGACGTGATTTGCTGCTGGATATCGATGTGCAGGGAGCGATGCAAGTCATGGAGCGGATGCCTGCAGCCGTTTCGATCTTCATCATGCCGCCCGGTCCGCGTGTGCTGGAAACGCGTCTGCGCAATCGCAGCGCGGCCGAACACATGACGGATGAGGCCGTGATCGAACGCCGTCTGCAGCAGGCGCGCAGCGAACTGGAATATGTGGATCGATACCAGTTCGCCATAGTGAATGACGTACTGGATACCGCAGCCGCAGAGTTGCGGGCGATCGTTCTGCAGGCACGCGGGGACACGGACGCCTCCGCCCTGGAGTTGTCCCATTGCTGCCGCACCTCCGAGTCGCCGGCACGCCTGAAGCGGGTACTGGACGAGTTCACGGCCACGGATCTCACGGTTTAGTCGGCTATTGCCAGCGCTCTCCCGGTTTGGTACCACTACTTCCGATGAAAGTTTGCCTATCGCGCCACTTTGCGTCAATTCTGCGGTACAGTGTGCCTATGCGGTACGGAGGCAAGTGATGAGCCACGATGCTTTGAACGGTCACGACGCGATGTTCGGTCCAGATGCACTCCACAACAAGTACAGTCTGGTAAAGGGTGCCGCACGCCGTGCGCGCCAATTACAGTCCGGCGCTCTGCCGCTGATGGCAACCACAAGCATGAAGGCATGCCGCGTGGCACAGGACGAAATTCGCACGGGCCATGTGCGCTTCGTTGTCATGCCGTCGCCCAAGGCCATCGCACTCTCGGCGCTGTAACGCCGCAAGCAGCTCTACCGCTGCGGGGTTTTCCTCCATTGCATCACCCGCCACGGGCGGCGCGATCTTCTGCGGTCTTAGAATCAGGGTTATGGATCTGAGTGCAGAAGCGCTTCGCGGTTACATCGATTACCTCCGCGACATGGGCGTTTACGACATGTACCGGCAGGGCGCACCGGCAGACAGTCCGGAGTTACATGCGTGGCTGCAGTCGCTTGCACCGGCATCGCGCCCCACCGTTTCTGCTGCTCCCGGCGCGGCGCAACGCAGCAGCGCCGTGGCCGCTCCCCGGCCCTCATCCTCTCCATCGCTTGCGCAACGCCCCGCTCCGGTGCGGCCCGCATCACCACGTCCCGGAGCCGGTCCGGAGATCGTGATTGCGCCCATGGCTGCCAGCACGCCACAACGCACCATCCCACCTGCCGCTACCGCGCCAGCAGCCCCCGCTGCTTTCGATGACTTCATCCCAGAGACAGGACCCTTCGCGCCGCCCTCCATGCCGCTTGTCAGCTTCAATCAGCTTGCCCCTCTGCCTGCCTCACGCACTGTACCCCAGGACAAAGCTGCAGCCCTGCAGGCGGTGCGCGACATCATCGGCGATTGCACGCGTTGTCCGCTTGCCTATGCCGGTCGGCACACCATTGTCTTTGCCGATGGTGACCCGAACGCCCAGCTGATGTTTGTCGGCGAAGGCCCCGGTGCCGACGAGGATGAGAGCGGCGTGCCGTTTGTCGGCAAGGCCGGGCAGCTGCTCAACAACATGATCCATGCGATGGGACTGAAGCGTGAAGAGGTCTACATCGCGAATATCGTCAAGTGCCGTCCGCCCAAAAATCGTGTGCCGGAACCGGCAGAGGCAAACACCTGCTCGCCATTCCTGCTGCAGCAGATCGACATCGTGCAGCCGAAGATCGTCGTGGCTCTCGGTGCCACCGCAGCAACATATCTGCTCGGTGTAAAGCAGCCGCTCACCGCACTCCGCGGGCAGTGGCATGACGTGCGCGGCGCCAAGTGTGCCGTCACCTACCATCCGGCATTCCTGCTGCGCGATCCCCGGCAGAAGGGCGAGGCGTGGAAGGATCTGCAGCGCGTCATGGTCGAGCTCGGTCTGAAGCCGCCCGCACGCGCCTAGTCATTCCGAGCGCCGGCAATCTTGCGGGCGATTTGTGCGAAGGCCTGCACGATGGGACGCGTCTCTCCCTTGCGATGGGCCAGTTCCACATGGCTGACTTCCGTTGCTCCGCGCAACGGCAGGCAGACGACGCCCTCCATGGCAACGCTCCGCACGCACTCCGGCGCGATGGAAACGCCGAAGCCGACTGCAATCAACTGTAGGATGCTGAGCCAGTTCGACGCTTCCTGAACCACGCGCGGAAAGAAGCCCGCCTCTCCGCACATGCTCAGCGGTTTGTCCCATGCCAGCGCGCCGGCAGCCCTTGAGTGGAATACGAACGGCTCGTTGCGCAGAGCTGTTGCGGCGATGCTTCGCTGCGTTGCGCGCGGATGATCGGCTGGCAAGACCGCGATGAAGCGCTCTGAGAAAAGCACTTCGGTATGCAGGTCTGGATGCGGATCACTATCACGCAGCAGACCCGCGTCCAGTACGCCACTGGTAAGACCTGTGACGACGCGCGAGGTGAACGACTCATGCAGCTGCAATTGCACGCGTGGATACGCGGCACGGTAGCCCTGCAGCACCGCAGGCAGACTGCCCAGCATGCCCGATCCGATAAAGCCCACGTTCAGCGATCCGCTCTCGCCGCGGCCAATGCTGCGCGCCTCCTCGACATCGTGCTGTACGCTGCGCAGAGTCCGCCGGGAGCGCTCCAGAAAGATCTCACCGGCGGCAGTCAGTGTGACGGAGCGCGAGGTGCGCAGGAACAGGGGAGCGCCGACAATCTCCTCGAGCTTGCGAATCTGTTGTGAGAGCGCGGGCTGGGCCAGGTAAAGCCGTTTCGCAGCGCGTCCGAAGTGGAGCTCTTCGGCGACCGCGGTGAAGTAACGCAGGTGCCGCAACTCGATCTCTGCATTCATAGTTTTAGAGTATCAATCAAGAGAATCAAGATATTGGACGTGCATGGTAACGATCGCTAGATTTGAGCAACAGGAGTTCGTTATGACCGCCACCACTGTCGAATTGATGATGCGCCCCATGGCAACCGAGTCGGATGCCGAAGCCTTCCGCACGCTGAATGAAGAGTGGATTTCAAAGTGGTTTCGCATCGAGGAGAAAGACGCCACAACGCTCGGCGACCCACGCGGAAAGATCATCGCGACTGGCGGACAGGTCTATGTCGCCACGGATGGCGATCGTGTCCTGGGAACCGCAGCCTTGATTCGCTTTGGCGACGGCATCTATGAGCTGTCGAAGATGGCTGTCTCTCCTGAGACGCGCGGGCAGGGAGTTGGACGAAAGCTGCTCGCGTACGTGCTGGAGCAGGCGCGGGCGCTGGGTGCTCACACCGTCTTTCTGGGCAGCAGCACAAAGCTGGTAAACGCCATCCACCTCTACGAGTCGCTCGGTTTCCGGCATGTTCCGCCCAGCGATCTGCCGGAAATGAAGTACGACCGCGCCGACGTCTTCATGAAGATCGACCTGGCTTAGTCTGCCCCTCGGACATTGGGTGGACCATCCAGTGGCATTCATCCAGCGGGGTACCCATCTTACGGGGCACACGTCCGCGCGCGTCCCGTGGTTCGAAGTAGCCACCGGACTCATACACTAGAGCTGTGCCCTTGTTCGTGGATGTTGCGTTGCCCGTGCCGCTGGAGCGGGCGTTCACCTATTCGGTGAGCGGCGCTGATGCGCCCCCGGTCGGCGCGCGCGTGCTGGTGCCCTTCAGCGGGCAGCGTCTCATGGGTGTCGTGGTGCGTGTTCATGACGTGCAGCCGACGGACGGCTTCGAAGTGAAGCCTGTGCAGCAGGTGCTGGACGACGCTGCGCTGCTGCCGGACGAGTTGATGAAGCTGGCCGAGTGGATCGCGCAATACTACGTCGCGCCTCTCGGCGAAGTGCTGCGGGGCATGCTGCCCCTGAACGCTGAGATACGCCGCACGTTGCTCTATCGCATCGCAGAGCAAGGCCGTCGCGTGCTGTATGAGGGCGCAGCGAAGGGCTCGTCCCGACGATCGAAACTTTCCGCCGAAGACCAGAACAAGGAGTATGCCGTGCTCAATGCGCTGGAGGGCGGTGGCGCGGTTAAGCTGACCTCCTTGCGTAGCTCCACCGGCGCCAACAAGGCGCTGTTGGAAGGCATGGTGAAGAAGCGCTGGCTGACGCGTGAGGTCGAGGCGGACGAGCGCGATGCGCGCCGGCTGGAGAAGATCGCCGTACTGGTGGACGATGTCCGCCTGCCAAAGCTGAACGAAAACCAGATGAAGATCATGGCGGAGTTGAGCGCGGTGGGCGGACGAATGCGTGTGTTGGACCTGCGTTCGCTCGACGTGCCGCAATCGACGCTGGCTACGCTGGTGAAGCGCGGATTGGTGCAGGTGGAAGACGTGCCGGAATCCTTTCATCTGGGAGGTGTCCATGCTCCCGGCAAGAAGCACTCGCACGAACATGCACTGAACGAGACACAGACCGAGGCACTCGCCGGTATCGCCGCAGCGATGGGCGAGGGCGGGTTCAAGCCGCACCTGCTGTATGGCATCACCGGTAGTGGCAAGACCGCCGTATACTTCGCGGCGATGCGCCGCATGCTGGACGCGGACAAGGCATCGCTGCTGCTGGTGCCGGAGATCGGGCTGACACCTGCGATGGCGGGGCAGATGCACGCCGCCTTCGGTCATGAGGTGGCGCTGTTGCATTCGCAGCTCTCACCCGATGAGCGGGCGGAGCAGTGGCACCGTATCCGACGCGGCGAGGCGCGCATCGTCGTGGGCACACGCTCTGCCGTGTTCGCACCTGTGCCTGCGCTCGGCCTCATCATTGTCGATGAAGAGCACGATGGCAGCTACAAGCAGGAGGAGACGCCACGCTACAACGGCCGCGATGTCGCCGTGATGCGTGCCAAGTTGCTCGGCATACCTGTGGTGCTGGGTTCTGCGACACCGTCGCTGGAGAGCTGGAACAACGCGCAGAGCGGCCGCTATGCGCTGCTGAAGATGGAGCAACGCGTAATGGATCGTCCGTTGCCGGCGGTGGAACTTGTCGACATGCGCGCAGAGTTCGCGCAGACGGGTGCGGAGAACATCTTCAGTCGTCGACTGATCGAAGAGACGCAGGCAACACTGGACCGCGGCGAGCAGGCGATCATCCTGCTGAATCGGCGCGGCTACAGCTACGTGGTAATGTGCCGCGCATGCGGAGACAAGATCGAGTGCGAGAACTGCGCCATTGCGATGACCTTTCACAAGCCCGTCGTGGACTCCGATCTGCACGCAGAACCGGGCGAGCGGTTGGAGTGCCACTACTGCGGGTATCGGCGCACCGTGCCGAAGGCTTGTCCAAAGTGCCAGAGTGAGCACCTGTACTACATGGGCGCAGGGTCCCAGCAGGGAGAGGAGCGGTTGCAGGAGATCTTTCCCGCTGCACGCATCGGCCGCATGGATCGCGATACGGTGCGTGGACGCGGTGACATGGAGCGACTGCTGCAACGTCTCCACTCCGGCGAGATCAACCTGCTGGTGGGCACGCAGATGATCGCGAAGGGGCATGACATTCATGGCGTCACGACGGTTGGCGTCGTGGGTTGCGATCATGCATTGGGCATGCCGGACTTTCGCGCAGCCGAACGTGTCTTTCAACTGCTGACCCAGGTCAGTGGTCGCGCCGGCCGCGGCGATCTGCCGGGCAAGGTTCTGGTGCAGAGTTACCACCCGGACCACTACGCCGTCCGCATGGCTGCGGAGCACGACTACCTGGGCTTTGCGCGCCGCGAGATGCAGTTCCGCAGACCCTTCTTCTATCCGCCCTTTGGCGTGCTGGCGAACGTGCTGGTGCAGTCGCAGGAACTGAATGAAGCGATGGCCTGGAGCGGCCAGCTTGGCCGATGGTTCGCAGGCCGAACGGTGCAGGGCGTGCGCGTGCTGGGTCCGGCGCCGGCACCGGTGTCACGACTGAAGCGGATCTATCGCTTCCACCTGCTGCTCAAGGCGCAGCGTCGCAGCGATGTGCAAGCCGGTCTAAGAGCCATGTTGCAATACGCGGACACGCAGGGGATTCCGCGCAAGGCGCTGGTGGTTGATGTGGATCCGATCAGCCTGATGTAGCGCTTCGCGCCAACCCACACACGTGCGATGAGACTACGCATGGATGGGGCACCCGATTCATCGAAGGACGCGGGGTCGAAGGACGCGAACTTACTCGGGTGCCTTGTCGAGGACTTGCAGATCCTTGCCGGGTTTGAAGCGGACGGCGCGACCTGGTTCGATATCGACTTCCGTGCCCGTGCGCGGATTGCGACCGATGCCGGTCTTGCGTGGCTTGACGGTGAAGACGCCAAAGCCGCGAAGCTCGATGCGTTCGCCGTTGGTCAGGGCCTTCTTCATGCCCTTCAGAATCTCTTCCACGGCCTGTTCGGCCCGTGTGCGAGGCAGACCTGTGCGATCGACTACCCGTTGAATCAGGTCCTGCTTGATCACGTGTGCTGTCCCTTCCGGCTCTCGCGGCCGCTTTGACTGGGGCGCTTCGTCCGATGTTAGGAACGACTGGCGCCGGTGTCAACCATTGTCCGGTAGAGATCATTTCTAAGAAAGATGGGAATCGAGTGTTGTCGTAAGATGACACGAAACGAAACACAGAGCCACATGGGTAACCGTGGCAGGGAGTTGCATGTCGATCAAGGCCGATAAGTGGATTCGCGAGCAGGCCGTCAAGCACGGCATGATCGAACCGTTCAGTGAGAAGCAGGTCAACGCGGGTTGTATTTCCTACGGGCTGTCTTCCTATGGATACGATCTCCGCGTCTCGCGTGAGTTCAAGATTTTTACGAATGTGAATAGCGCCATCATCGATCCGAAGGCGTTTGATGAGCGCTCGTTTGTCAGCGTCGATGCGGATAGTGTCATTGTTCCGCCGAACTCGTTTGCGCTGGCGCGTTCCATCGAGTACTTTCGCATTCCGCGCGATGTC
Organism: Terriglobus roseus; assembly: GCF_900105625.1. Classification (NCBI taxonomy): domain Bacteria; kingdom Pseudomonadati; phylum Acidobacteriota; class Terriglobia; order Terriglobales; family Acidobacteriaceae; genus Terriglobus; species Terriglobus roseus. The sequence goes on along the minus strand of NZ_FNSD01000001.1, from coordinate 769,268 downwards.
CTGACGATCTGCGTTGGCAAGAGCACTTATGCGCGCTGCGGCATCATCGTAAACGTGACGCCGTTCGAGCCGGAATGGGAGGGCTATGTGACACTTGAGATCTCAAACACCACGCCGCTGCCCGCAAAGATCTACGCGAACGAAGGCCTCTGCCAGATTCTCTTCTTCCAGTCGGACGAAGTGTGCGAGACCAGCTACGCCGACCGCAAGGGCAAGTACCAAAAGCAACAGGGCATCGTTCTGCCGAAGCTCTAACTCTATGGGGACAGAACTGGACAACACGAGGCCACGGCTGCGGGTGGGGGTGCTGTCGAGCGACCCCCTGCGCGTGGAGGGCCTGTGCGCGGTGCTGTCCGATTGCGACCTGTTGCCGCTGACCGCACCGGACACCCTGCGCGAAGGTGACCTGTCCATGGTCCTGATCGACACGCGTGAAGAAGATCTCTTCCCCATGATGGCGGCTTTCCGTCGCGCTCGCCCCGGCCTTCGGCTGATCGTGCTGGGCAGCCGCACGGATCCGTCATTCATTCAGCGCGTCGTGGCCAGCGGGGCCAAGGGCTACCTGCAGTACACGGCCAGTCCGCGTGAGATTGTGATGGCGGTCGACGTGGTCGCGGACGGTTCCATCTGGGCCCCGCGCAAGGTGCTGGCGAGCCTGATTGACACGATCGCGCCCGACGATCCCAGGCCGCCTGAGATCAAGCTGACGCCGCGGGAGCGTGAAGTGATCGACCTGCTGATTGACGGTCGCGCCAATCGTGAGATCGCCGCAACACTTGGCGTTGAGACGAAGACCGTTAAGTCGCACGTCGGCAGGCTGCTGCAGAAGTTTGGCGTCGCCAATCGTGTGGCGCTCACTGTTCGCGCCATTGAGATGCAGATCGACGGTCGTAATTGAGTTAGTCGTCTTTCTTGTCTGTCTTCGTCCCGATTTCCGGCAGGGGCCCTTCGCGCTTCAGAACATAGACGTTCACCTGTTTGCCGAGTGGGCCCACGGCCGTCTCCGTCTCCACCAACGTGTTGCCGCCGTCTTCGAGCGTGTATCGCACGGTGTTGGAGGTCTTCTGGCCGTTGAGCGTGACACCGGTCTCCGTCAGAAGCATGGCTTGCCCAACACGCTGGATGCGCGACCGAAACGTAATGTCCTCGCCGTGAACAACGTGTGGCGTCGGGGAGTCGACGACCAGCGTGGTCTGCCACGCGTCCGGCTTTTCCTCTTCTTCGGCCTGGTGCGTGTGGATGTAGTGCCACGTCTTGCCGTCGTACTGGATGATGGCTCGGCTCTCTCCATTGGTGTGCTGCACGACTTTGCTGCGAGCTGGGTCCAAAACCCACGTGCCGGAGAACGCAGGCAGCGTGGCCGTCGTTGCTCCGCGCGCGGTGCGGGGCGGCTGTGCGGAGAGACTTGCCAGCGGCAAAGACAGGACGACAAGGAGCAGGGACGATCTCATGCGGAGCAGTCTACTCAACGGCTGCGACTGCAGACCAGCATCGCGGCGTTGTGCCCTTGCGATACGATGAGCCGCATGCTTCGCCTCAGCGATCTTCGCCGCCGTTTGGCCCTGATCCCCGCCGCAGCGCCGCGAGCCCGCGGCGTTCGGTGGCTTGAGACGCTGCCTGGCCGCGCAATGTTCTCGGCTTGTCTGCACCTGCTGGCGTTGCTCGTTCTCGTGAATGCCTGGTGGATGGGGGCGCCGCGACTCAAGCCGGCCGGCACGGCCACGGGGCGGCACGTTCTGGTGACCTACAACCCGGGCAAGCCCGCGCCCTTGCCGCCGACACCGCCTCGCCGTGCAATGGCGCGGCGTTACCCAAGAGCAAACGTACTTCCGGTGGTGGCGGACGATGCCAGCGCGGCCCCTCCGGTGCAGGGCAACGATGCTCTCGGCACCGGCACTGTCAGCTTGCTGTATGTGCAGGCGTTTCCAGGGCAGAAACCGGATCTGTCCGGCGCCGGAACGACCGGCGATGTCATCGTGGAGGTTGAGATCGATGACACAGGCCACGTTGCGCAGGTACATGCCCGTCGCGGTATGGGTGCGCAGATCGACGACCTGGTCGTCGCGACGGTCGAGCGTTGGCTCTTCCACCCCGCAATGCGAAACGGCCATGCCGTTGCGAGCGAGCGTGAACTGCGCTTCCACTTTGACCGTCGTCGTAATGAGAATTGCGGCTGGGAGTGCTTCGCCTTAGAGGAGTGACCAGAAAGTGCGTGCCAAAAAGGGAGGAAGCAGTATTCAATAGTCTTGGGACCTACGTAACTTGCAGGTTACTTCTATAGGCCGCATCTTAGATCTACGTAACACAGACCTGGGAGAAGAGGGGCTGTCGGCCGGGGTGAGAGCCCAGACTGCAGCCCCATTTTTTTGCCTATGGTCGCCCCCAATGTAGACCTTTGACGACGCTTCAGCAGCCGTCCCTTTCGATCCCGTACAACTTGACTCGCGTCTCATCCATCACAAGTAGCGATGTGAGCGTGCGCCCATGGGGTGCCGCAGAAAAGGTGATAAAGATGAACCGTATCAAAGCTGCACTGTGTGCGTTGACGCTTGTAGCGACCGCACTGCCCGCCATGGCCGCCGACAAGGCGAAGCTTGATGAGCGCCTTACCGATTCGCAGAACATTCTGCACGAGATCATGGCGACTCCCGACAAGTCGATCCCCAGCCAGATTCTGAGCGGCGCAAACTGCGTCGTCGTGATCCCGGCCTTCAAGAAGGGCGCCTTCGTTGTTGGTGCACAGTACGGTCAGGGTGTCGCGACATGCCGCACCGGCCACGGTTGGAGCGCACCTGTGTTCGTGCAGCTCGCCGGTGGCAGCTTCGGTTTCCAGATCGGCGGACAGTCGACTGACCTCGTTCTGGTTGCAATGAACCAGAACGGTCTGCAGCACATGCTGACCAACAAGTTCAAGATCGGTGGCGATGCTGCTGCTTCGGCAGGCCCGGTTGGCCGTAACGCCCAGGCCGGCACCGACTGGAAGCTCAATGCGGAGTTCCTGACCTACTCGCGTTCGAAGGGCCTGTTCGCAGGTATCGATCTCGACGGAACGGTGCTCTCGCAGAACGAGGATGATACGCGCACGTTCTACGGTGCAAACATCCCCTTCAAGACGGTACTGGGTGGCGGACAGCGCACACCGGATGACGCAAAGCCCTTTGTCGGCACGGTTGCGAAGTACTTCGTCTCCAGCCGTCAGTAGCATTCGAACGAATCACACGAGGGGCCTCCGTAGGGGGCCCTTTCGTATTGGCGCGGGATTACACTGAAGCCTTGAGTCTTCCGGCATCACGTCAGGAGCGGACGGTCACCTTCCGTCAGCGGTTGGAATATGCAGCGGTCGTCGCGGCTGTGTCTGCACTGCGTGTGCTCCCGAGGTCTGTGGCGCGGTCTGCGGGCGCTGCCATCGGAGCAGCCGCAGGCGCCCTTGCAGGACGTCTCTCCGGCACGGGCGACCGCAACCTGCAGCTGGCCTTCCCGCATCTCTCAACGTCGGAAAGGCAAGCTGTTCTTCGCGGTACTTTCCGCTCGTTGGGGTGGCAGCTCGCTGAGTTCTGTCAGATGTCCAACTATTCGGCGGAGTTCGTTCGCGAAAAAGTCATGCGATATGACGGGCTGGAGAACTTCCTGACGGCCGAAGCGCGCGGTAAGGGCGTGCTGGTGCTTACGGGCCATCTGGGAGCCTGGGAGCTATCCAGCTTCGTACACTCTCTGCTGGGACACCCCATGGGGATGGTCATCCGGCGCCTGGACAATCCACTGGTCGATGACATGGTGAACGCGATCCGGTGTCTGCACGGCAATCGTGTCCTGCACAAGGATGACTTCGCTCGCGGGTTGATCAGCGCGATGCACAAGGGCGAAACCGTTGGCATCCTGATGGATACCAACATGACGCCACCCCAGGGAGTCTTCGTGCCATTCTTCGGTGTTCCTGCATGCACGGCCAGCGGTCTGGCCCGCGTTGCGCGGAAGACGGGTGCGGCAGTGGTTCCGGGCTTCCTGCTCTGGTCGCAGGAAGAGCAGCGCTACGTGCTCCACTTCGGCGAGGAGCTTAAGATTCAGCACACCTCCGATGCCGAGGCAGATGCACTCGCAAACACCGCGCTCTTCGCGGCCACCACGGAGGCATACGTCCGCCGTTATCCGGAGCAGTGGTTGTGGCTGCATCGCCGCTGGAAGACACGTCCTCCCGGTGAGCCACCGATTTACACGCGGCGCTCGGCGAGCACGGCATCGGGCGCGCGGAGCGGTGTGGATGCAAAGAACAGTTCGATCCTATCGGCGGAGACGCGTTAACGATGGCAACCAGACCCGAGATTGCAGCGTGGCTTGGGGCCGAGATCGGCAGAGCGACTTCCGCCGAGATCCTGCGTGTTGCCGCGCCGGAGTCCGCCTCGGCGGACGCAGTGGTCTTCGCAACATCAGCAGAGGCCCTCGCATCTGCGTTGGCGTCTGCGGCCGGGCTGGTGCTGGCGAGCGCAAAGCTTGCCAGTGACGATCCGAGGGTGATGCATGTGGCCGATGCCCGGCTGGCATTCTCTGTCGTGGCCGACCGTCTGCGTCCGCGTGTGTCCGCACAGATCGATCCAACGGCGCAGATCGCTCCCTCAACGAAGTTGAGCGACGGTGTAAGCGTCGGCCCCGGAACGGTCGTTGGCGAGGCCGTCACGATCGGCACCGGATGCACCATTGGCGCGCGAGTCGTCATCGAGGCAGGGGTAGTGCTGGGAGATCGCGTTCAGGTGCAGGCAGGCGCCGTGCTTGGTTCACGCGGCTTCGGCTACGCTCGGCGGCCGGACGGTAGTTACCTGCTGTTTCCGCAACAGGGCGCGCTCGTCATTGAAGACGATGTCGAGATCGGCGCGAACACCACCATCGACCGTGGTGCCCTGGGTGAGACACGCATCGGTGCCGGAACGAAGATCGACAACCTGGTTCACATCGGCCATAACGTACGCATCGGCCGCAATGTGATCATTGCTGCGCAGACCGGCATCAGCGGCTCCAGCGTCGTCGAGGACGGTGCAATCCTGGGCGGACAGGTCGGCATGGGCGAGCACGCGATCGTCGGTCCTGGCGTCATCCTCGGCGGTGGCGCAGGTGTGCTTAGCAACAAGAAGCTTTATGGAGCAGGACAAGTCTTCTGGGGTCGTCCCGCGCGTCCACTCAAGCAGTATCTGCGTGACCTGGCGCGGCTAAGCCGGGGGAAGTAGCCATGCTTGTCGTCGTTGGTGGACACACCCGCAACATCGGCAAGACCACCCTGTCGACGCAGGTGATCTCCGCCTTCCCGGGGATGCAGTGGACTGCGATGAAGATCACGCAGTATGGCCACGGCATCTGTTCTGCGAACGGCGAGGCCTGCGACTGCGCGACCGCTGACCACACAGTCGCCATCAGCGAAGAACGTAAGCGCGACAGCGGCACCGACACCTCTCGCATGCTCGTCGCCGGTGCTGCGAAGGTTCTTTGGGTTCGAACGCAGCAAGGCGAGCTTGCGGCGGGCTCGTTGAGCGAAGCCATGCCGCGTTTGCGAAAGGAGATCACCGCTGCAGAGAATGTGCTGGTGGAGTCCAACAGCATTCTGCGCTTCCTTCGTCCGGACCTTTATCTCGCGGTGCTTGACCCAACCGTCGCTGACTTCAAGCCATCGGCACTGCGCTATCTCGACCGTGCCGATGCTCTCTTTGTTCCCAACGGCATCGATCTGAGCGAGGCAGCGTGGCAGGACATCGCTCCGTCGGTTTATCGCGCCAAGCTGGTCTTCGAACTCCGCGAGGATGGGCTGTCGCCCGATGCGGACGCCTGGCTCACGTCACGCTGTATGCCGCGCATGCCAAGCGTCGCCTAGACTGCGCGCAGCCCCATGTCTTAAGCGCGAGACACGGGCACCATTCCTTCGCTACAAAGCAGAAGAGCCGCCCAGATGGGCGGCTCTTCTGATAAGGCAACAAAGTGGTGCTTAGTTCGCGACGTTGGTCGATGCGTCCATGTATGCCACATCGTTCGCCGTGCCTTGGACCGTGATGTTCGTATTATCGATCTCCGAACCATCCACGGTGTTGAAGGCATGCACCTGACCGCCATACGCCGTGTAGACCTTGTTCAGGTTCTCAACCCAGCAAAGACCCGTCAGACTGCCGTAGTAATACTGATCCAGGTTTTCATTGGGATAGGGAACATGGGTTGCGCCACCGGGCGTGACTGCCGGAACGATCGCTGCTGCCTTGTTCGTGATGTCGTAGCGGGTCAGGCAGTTATAGTTCTGGCCGTGCTGGTAACGCTCGCCGCTGGCGCAGTTGTTCGCGCCGATCCAAAGCGTGTTGTTGTCGGCGAAGAGCATCTTCGTGTGCTCGCCGTCAGAGATCGAGAACGTCTGCGAGACCGTCTTGGTCGACAGAGGAATGACCGACAGGTTGCCGCCGAAGTAGCCGTCGGCCTGCAGCGACTGACCCGCAACGTAGAGCGTGGCACCGTCCGAAAGAGCCGTTGTTGCACCGCCGGGAACAGCGGTCGAGCTGACCACGGGCGAAACGTAGGTCGCGCTCGGCGGATAGTAGTCGATGCGCAGGTTGGCAAGATTCGCGAAGTTCACTGCTGGCACATCGTCGCCCGTAGCAGCGGAACCGCCACACTCGCGGCCGCAGCTCAGGAAGTAAACCTGCGTGCCGTCAGGCGAAAAGTATGCGTTGGATGGCCGGTGGAACGAGGGCTCGCGGACGCTGCCATCGCTTTGCGTCGCACCCACAGGGATCACGCAGAAGGTGGGCTTGTTGACCGGCTGGCAGGTCAGCGCGTTCGGCGGTGCTACCTGGTTGCTGTTCAATTGCAGCATGCGATAGACCATGTTGGAGTTGCGCAGCATCATCAGGATGACGGTGTGCGACGGATTCGCAACGATCTTGTAGACGCTGGGTACCGCGAACGCGAGGGCTGTCGCAGTCGAGTTCGCCGTCGCCGAGGCCGTCGCGGGAGGCGCGATGTTTACCGTGCCCGTGCGCTCCGTTGCTGTGTATACCGACTGGGTGTCTTCCGGAACGAAGTACGACGACACCACGCCGGTCGACGTGGCCGTAGGGCCCAGGCCCGCTTCCGTCGAGTAGTTGATGGTGTTGATATTGCCATCGCTACTGTAGACAAAGCCACGTGTCTGTTCAGGATAGTTGATGATGGACTGCGCCTGGCCGGTATACGCGGAGATCGTCGTGGTGCTGTTCGCCACGTAAACGTTCGAGCGGATATCACGCTTCGCGTCCAGGACCTCCAGCGAGCCGGAGAGCAGACTCGACTGCGAGATGGCGACCATCACGCGCTGGGTCAGCTTCGAGGGCGGAACAGGCCGGCCGGCGAACTGATTCTCAGTGGTCTTGTAAGGGCGGTATCCACAACCCGTCAGCAGAGTGACGACGGTTGCAAACAGAAGGGCGGTTGCAGACCGCGCAACGGAAACACTTTTCAACGGAAACCTCAACGGTGCTGCGGGAAATCTCCCTTGCCGCGCCCTGCCGAAGTATACCAAAGCGGGAGGGGGCGGATGGGGATCATGTGTGTGACGCAGTAGGATGAAGGATAGCGACACGACATGCCTGAGACCATATCCCAAAGCAAAACCCACGATGTTGAGCGGCTCTTCGGCCCCTCGCCAGTCCTGTGCGACGGTGCCATGGGCACGATGTTCTATGCGCGCGGCGTCTTTATTAACCGCTGCTTTGACGAGTTAAACCTGACCGATCCGCAGATGGTGCGCGAGTTGCACGAGGAATATCTGCTGGCCGGGGCTGAGGTGATTGAGACCAATACCTTCGGCGCAAACGCCGCTCGTTTGAAGCGCTTCGGTCTCGAAGGTAAGGTGGCGGAGATTAATACAGCTGCCGTCCGCATCGCCCGCGCGGCCGTGAATGGCGTCCGCGAAAAGCACGCGCACCAGGCTTTCGTGGCCGGCGCTCTGGGTTCGCTGGGCTTCGACAAGAAGGATGCTGACCCCGCAATGATGCTGGCGGCCTACACCGAACAGGTGAATGCACTGGTCGCCGCGGGCGTCGATCTTTTTGTCGTGGAAACCATCACGTCTCTGGCACAGGCAAAGGCTGCCATCCAGGCCGCACGCGATGCCGCGCCGGAACTGCCCGTGATCGCAATGATCACGGTGACGGACGCCGGCATAGTGGCCGATGGGACATCGCCAGAGGACGCGGCTCGTCTGTTCGAGGAGTGGGGCGCACGCGCGGTCGGCTGCAACTGCAGCGATGGACCAATGCAGGTGCTGGACACCATCGAGCGCATGCGGAAGGTAACTAAACTACCCATCGCCGCCATGCCCAACGCTGGTCTGCCGAATTGCGTTGACGGCCGCAGCATCTATCTTTCGTCGCCGGAATACCTCGCCAGTTTTGCGCGAAAGGCGATGCGCGTTGGCGCGACCATCATCGGCGGCTGCTGCGGCACCACGCCGAAACACATCAAAGCAATGCGTTCGAGCGTGAAGGCCATTCAGGCGCAGGCGGAAGGTGTTCTGTCAGCCGGTGCGAAGCCTGCTGCAAGCGCGATAGAACCCGTGCCGCTGGCCGAACGATCCACGCTGGGAGGCCGCATCGCGCGCGGCGAATTCGTCAGCATGGTCGAGATCGTACCGCCCAAGGGCATCGACGCCACGCGGGAACTTGAGGGCGCGCGCATGCTGAAGGAACTCGGCATCCACGCCATCAATGTCCCGGACAGCCCTCGCGCCAGCACTCGTATGAGCGCCGGCAGCATGTGCCTGCAGATCGAACAGAAGGTCGGCATTGAGACGGTCATCCACTACACGTGCCGCGACCGAAACCTGCTCGGGATTCAAAGCGAACTCCTCGGCGCGTCATCCCTGGGGCTGCGCAATGTCCTCTGCCTGACCGGCGATCCGCCGAAGATGGGCAGCTACCCCGACGCTACGGCAGTCTTCGATGTCGATGCAGTTGGCTTGACCCGCATCGTGCGCGACATGAATCACGGTCTCGACATCGGCGGCAACAGCATTGGGTCCAGCACTGGCTTTGTCATTGCGGTTGCGGCTAACCCCGGCGTGCCGGACCTGGATGCGGAGGTGCGCCGCTTTGCCGCGAAGGTGGAGGCGGGTGCCGAGTTCGGCATCACGCAGCCGGTCTTCGACATGCGCCTGCTGGAGACATTCCTGAAGCGCATCGAGAGCTTTCGTATTCCCATCGTTGCGGGCATCTGGCCGCTGACGAGCGTGAAGAACGCGGAGTTCATGAAGAACGATCTGAAGGTGCGCATGCCGGACGAGATCCTGTCGCGGATGGCGGCGCACGCCGAGACACCGGAGCACTCTCGCGCGGAGGGCATTCTCATCGCGCAGGAGATGCTGAGCGAGGCGCGGTCCATGGTGCAGGGCGTGCAGGTAAGCGCTCCCTTTGCACGCTATGCCGCTGCGGCTGAAGTGCTGCAGGCGATGCTCTAACGCGTAAGATCAGGGAACGACGATGGCAACATTTGAAGAGCAGTTAAAGACTTTGGAAACAGTGGTGGAGCGCCTGGAGAAGGGCGACCTTGCGCTGGAAGAATCGCTCGCTCTCTTCGAGCAGGGCGTGACACTCTCGGATGCCTGCAAGAAGGAGCTCGAAGCAGCCGAAGGACGCGTGGAAGTGCTGCTGCAGCGCGGCCGCGGCGAGCAGCGTGTAGCGGAAGACCTGGTGCTGGAAGAGGACGAGTAGACCCATCCCGCCGGTTCGTTCAATCGATTCCGGCGTGTGCTTCTGCTACGATTCTCGCGCCATGAACAGCCAGCGCCGCGACCTTCTGAAACTCTCCCCGCTCGCCCTTGCCGCCTTCGCCCCGAGCCTCGCCTCCGGGCAGGTCTCCGGATCGCCCGCACCCTCGTCACCAATGTTTTTTGACGTACGAATGTATGGCGCGACCGGCACGGGGAAGTCTCTCGACACGCCAGGCGTGAACGCCGCCATTGCGGCAGCAAGCGCGGCCGGTGGCGGCACCGTTGTCTTCCCGGCCGGCACGTACCTCTGCTTCTCCATCCGACTGAAAAGCAATGTGCACCTGTACCTGTCGCAAGGTGCGGTGATCCTGGCCGCAGAGTCGCCCAAACGCGGAGAGACCACGGGGCAGATGGGCGGTGTCTACGACGCAGCCGAGCCTGTGACGAGCTACGACGCCTACCAGGACTACGGCCACAACCACTGGCACAATTCGCTGATCTGGGGTGAGGGGATTGAGAATGTCTCGATCACCGGCCCCGGTCTGATCTACGGCAAGGGGCTCTCATACGGCGCAAACCGCGCGCCTCGTGGCGACTACCCGATCTATGTCGCGGAGCAGGCGGGCGTGGGGAATAAAGCGATCGCCCTCAAGAATTGCCGCAATGTCACCTTCAAAGAGTTCCGCCTGCTGAAGGGAGGCCACTTCGGCTTCTTGCTGACCGGCGTCGATAACCTCGTGATGGACGGGTTGCTGATCGACACCGACCGCGATGGCATGGACATTGATTGTTGCAAGAACGTTCATGTGTCGAACTGCACGGTCAACTCGCCCTGGGATGACGGTATCTGCCCGAAGTCAAGTTATGCGCTGGGCTATGCACGCGCCACGGAAAATGTGACGATCACTGGCTGCACGGTCAGCGGTAATTACATGTTAGGAACCGTGTTGGACGGCACTTACAAGCACTTTGCGCCGGATGCTCCGATGGTCTATCGCACCGGTCGCATCAAGTGCGGTACGGAATCGAATGGCGGTTTCAAGAACATCAGCATCAGCAACTGTGTCTTCGATGGTTGCAACAGTCTTTCGCTTGAGAGTGAAGACGGCGCGCTGTGCGAGGACATCGCAATCAGTAACATCACCATGCGTGATTTGATTGGGGGGCCGCTCTTCTTCCGTCTGGGCGCGCGTCTGCGTGGCCCGAAGCCGGAGACGAAAGTCGGCACACTGCGTCGCATCGTGGTGCAGAACATTACTTCGTATAACTCGGATTCGAAGCTCTGTAACATCCTCTCCGGTATTCCGGATTTCCCCATCGAAGATATCAAGATCAGTAACTTCTATATGCAGCACAAGGGCGGCGCCACCGCCGACAAGGCAAAGATCGTGCCGCCGGAAGAAGTCGAGAAATATCCCGATCCAGGCATGTTCGGCCCGATGCCCGCGGGCGGATTCTTCCTGCGTCACGTCCGCAATCTTGAAATGAGCCACGTTGAAATCACGCCCATGTCGAACGATGCGAGACCGTCCTTTGTTCTGGAAGATGTCACCCGGGCCGACTTCTTCGCAGTAACTGCACCGACACCGAATGCCATCGACCTGCGCCATGTGAAGGACGTGCGCATCGGTTGGAGCAGGGCAGCGAAGGATGCCGTGATAAGCAGTGCGGAAGGTCAGACGCTGTAAGTTGATCTGGCTAAGCAACAGGAAAGCCCACTCGTTTGAGTGGGCTTTCCTGTTACTAAGGACCAACCGGGTTTAGTTGGTGGGGTTGTGCGCGGGCTGGTGCCTTTGCACGAAATGATACGGCGGCCATGGGCCTGAGAGCTGCATGCGGCAGTCTTTCAGGAGATCCGTGGCAGACGTGTATTTGTTCTGGTAGCGCTCCACGTTCTTGCGATCGACAAGGTGTGCAATGTCCAGCAGCATCTTGCCTTCACCGGCGCGCTTGCAGGTCACTTCTTCTGCATCGGGCAGGAACATGCGGTGCATCTGCAGTTGCAGTGCGCGTGCCTTGCTCTGGCGTTCACGCTGTGCGCTGGCGCTTTCGCGGAGGCTTGCGAGATATTCCTTGCCAACCGTCCCGGAGAGGACTTTGTGAGTTTCCGGGCAGGTGTCGTCGACCAGCACCTTCAGGTGCATCTCGGCCTTGCCGCGAAGTCTTTCCACGTTGTGAATGAAGTGGCGGTGATTGGAACGAACGGAGCGGCGCAGGGCATCATCATCATCGAAGTGTGTGCCGAAGCGAAACGGAAGAACAGTAGAGTGATGGAAACATTCTGCGATGACACGCGCGTGATCGCGCTGCGCCTGCTGATCCATCCGGTTGTTATCTTCCGGGCTATGCTCGGAGACGACGACGGCTAAGTCACTGGCTGGAAAAACGAAAGTCTGGTTTCCGAAAAGACCGGATATCCCCGTAAGTGGCATGGGGCGACGATGGCGAAGAAGCTCCGGAAAGGATGACCTTTCCGCGATGCAGTATGCATACCACGACATCTTGGTGACTCTCCCAAATGCGCTGCACGTTGTGCGAGTCTCCCGCACATACGTAGGACCATCCCCGATCCCTGAGGAGTCCCGGGCAATTGTTGTCGCACCCCGAACCGAAGCGAATAGTAAGCGCACAAAACAACGATTGGCAAGCGTCTATTACCTGCAACCTCCGTGCCGTTATGGTTTTATTCCATCAGGTTACAAATGGGTTCAGTTTTCCAGGGATATTTACGCGAGTGTTCCGACTGCGCGCGTGCGCCAGCCATAACGGATGGCCAGCAGACGCAGACCAAAGCCGACAAGGGTTCCGATAACTGCAGCGCGATTGACCGGGACACCCATCCGCTGCACGCCCAGGAATGCGGCCGCAGCAATGGTTGAAACCAGTGCGTACAGCTCGCCCTCTTGAAAGATGGCGGGGGAACGTCCGCTGAACAGGTCGCGCAGCGAACCACCTCCTACGGCGGTCGTCACGCCAAGCATCAGGCAGGGCAGGAAGCCCAGTCCCGCATTCATGGCACGCGTGCTGCCCGTGATGGTGAACAGGCCGAGTGCCAGGGCATCGACGATGTTCATAGTGGCCAGTGCGCGGGGACCAACGGTGTGTCCAAAGAGGATCGCAACCAACGCGCCAATCAGTGCGTAAGCCAGGTACGAGGGGTGTTGCAGCGCCAGGGGAGGCCCATCACCCAGCAGAATGTCGCGGACGATGCCACCTCCCACGCCACTCAGCAGCCCGAGCCCAAGCAGGCCAATCACGTCATATTTCGAGCGTCGTTCCCGGCGCAGCGCCAACGCGCCGCCAAGGGCACCAAGCGAGATGGCGGCGATCTCAAAGAAATGGAAGAGCACCTGGGAGATATGCGCGCGTTGCGGCAGCGGGATCCGCTCAACGATCTGCGGGAACTGTCCGAGGAATGTGGCAAGGATTAGCATGGCTTCGACTGGCGAATCGGATGAGGCTCCAAGCTATGCTACCTACCATGGGCTACAACATGATTGCGCACGGAAAAGATTTGGAGCGAAGGGTTGTCCGCCTTGTTGCTCTGTTGGTTTTGGTCAGTGGTCCGGTCGTCGTGGCGGCACAGGCGCCGCCCGCGCCACCACCGGCTCCGAAGGACCTGCTCGTCTTTACAAATGGCGACCAGCTCAGCGGCACGCTGGAACGAAGCGTAGGCGATAACGTTTTGTTCAAAAGCGATATGGCTGGCGAGATCACCGTACCGCTGGCGAAGATTAAAGAGCTGCGAACGCAGGGTGCGTTTGCCATCCTGAAGCATAACGACCCCGTTGCCGTCTCTCGTAAGGTTGTGCCGGGCAAGATCGTGCTGAATAGCACGGAGGTGTCCGTGGTCGCGAATGACGGTGGCACCGGAGCAAGCGTCCCGGTGAAGGATGTTGCCTACCTGATCGACGCGGAGACCTTCAACCGCGATCTGGTTCACGCCATCAGTCCGTGGGAGGGTTGGGGCGGCACGGTGAACCTGGGGACGAACTTCTCCCAGTCCACGATCCACGGCGGCTCGCTGACCGGTGGCTTCGCGCTGGTACGGCAGGTGCCGGTGCTGACCTATTTCCGCGCGCGCAACAGGACCATCCTGAACTTCCAGGAGAACTACGGCGTGCTGACCACGCCGGCAGCGCTCGCCGGCACGACGACCGATTCGCAGTCGAAGACGAGCATCATGCACGCGGATGCGGAACGTGATGAGTACTTCACCAAGACCTTCTACGCACTCGCGATCACCTCGTTCGATCACAACTACTCACAAAGCATGGACCTGCAACAGATCTATGGTGGCGGCTTCGGTTGGACAGCGTTCAACAACGGCAAGCACCAGCTCGATATCAAGGCTGACGTTCACTACGAAAAACAGCAGTTGTTCGACCGTTCGCTGGATCAGAACCTCATCGGCTCGACGTTTTCGGAGAGCTACCGGCGGAGCCTGCCCCTGCGGATGACCTTCACGGAGCAGGCCTCGGTTCTGCCCGCTTACAACAACTTCCACGCCTTCTCCGCGAGCGGTACATCGTCACTGGTGGCGCCACTCTTCCATCGCCTGTCCATGAACGTGACAACGACCGACAGCTTCATCAACAACCCGTCACCCGGCTATCAGAAGAACAGCTTCACGTTCACGACGGGCCTGACCTACTCGCTGCGATAGAGCTAGGGCTTGACCACGGTGGGCTGCGGAGGCGGCACACCGTCGGTCAGGATGCGGCGCACCGGATCCGGCAACTCATCGCGGGTGCTGTGCAGCAGCAGTGCGAGCTGCCAGAGCTGCGTATCCGTCAACGCTTTGGCGTAGGCGGGCATGCCGCTGCGGCGGGCGCCGTGAGCCGTCTTCCAGTAGAGTTCACCGGGCGTTTGGGCTGCGGTGATGCGCGCATCGCGTGGCTCGAAGAACTGCGGTGCGTGCGGCACCATCGACCGGCCCAGCGCGGCATCGCGTCCCGGCGTACCGTGGCAATTGGCGCATTGTGCGCGGTAAGTATGGGCAGCGCCTTCGAACACATCTTCATCCGCTGCAAAGGGAGCGGATTTGGCCTCAGAATGTGCGCGTGCATTCAATGGGACGGACGCGACAAGTGGCTCCCACAGGGAAGAAGCATCGGTAACGCCGACCGGCGGATTCCCAAAGCGCATGTAGGCAGCGATTCCGGCCAGCGTGAGGCCCACGCCAAGCACGATGCCGAGCAACAGTTTGCCTGCGCCACCCCCGCTGTTGCTGCGTCGTGTTCCTCTTGCCGGGGCTCTGTTCTGCTTTGCCAACGTGTTCCTTTGCGTGTGCGCCGGACAGGGGAGCGTGCACCTGCCGCGCCCGGATGTTCTAATGGGGGTTGTGGTCTGGCGGGACCGATGCCCGCGCAGAAAGCGTTGGCGCCTGCGTCTAAACAGAACGCACTGGAATCAACGTACCAAGCCCGCGGGCAACTTGAGGAGTATTGGTTGATGTTCCGTTTCACCGTACCTGCGCCGCGCGCGCTTTTGGCCACTGCCGCAATCTTCTTCGTCACCTCCGCAGCCTTTGCCCAGGCCGCGCCCAACGGCACGCCCGCACCGGGTCGCAGCCGGCGCATCAATGCGAATCGCAAGGCTCGCATTCAGCGCAACATTGAGGACGCTTACTCTCACCGCTGGGAAGTCGCCGGCGGCGGCGGCTATCTGCGCTACCGTACGGGTCCCTTTGAACAGCGGACGAATGAGATCAGTTTCTTCGTGACGCCGACCTACAATCTCAATCCCCGCTGGTCGGCTGCGCTCGATGTGCGCGGCATGTACGGCAGCGCAAAGATCAATAACATCGATCAGAAGAACGGCGTGTTCAGCCCGCAGATCAGCGAATACACTGTGACGGCCGGGCCCCAGTACCGCTTCATGACGCGTGAGAAGTATTCGTTGAGCGCGACGGCTGGCGTGGGCGTTGGTCTGTCCAAGTTTGGTGGCGACGCCAAGGGCCTGCGGTCGGAGGATCTGGGCATGTGGCCCGATTCGAACGCGAAGGTAGCCTTCTCCGCGAGCGTCATCATGGACTACAACATCTACAACAACTTCGCCTTTCGCATTCAGCCCACATACCTGGGTACGACCTTTGGCAACACCGTGCAGAACAACCTGGGCGTGAACCTGGGGCTGGTCTACCGGTTCGGTCGGCAGAAGTAGATTCGCCACGTTGAAGGGCAAAGGCCTCGTATCTGCGAGGCCTTTTGCTTTTGCATCAGGACTCTTTGGCGCGCGGCTCGGTCATGGCGCGTGCGTCCAGGATGGTTGCGATCTGGTCAGCGGTCAGCAGCTTTTCGTCACGCACGATATCAATGATGGACCTGCCCGTTGCGACCGACTCCTTCACTACCTGAGCCGCGCGCGCGTACCCGATGTACGGATTCAGCGCCGTCGCCAGTGACACGGTCGATTGCGCATACATGGCGCAGCGATCTGCGTTGGCCGTGATGCCGCGTATGCAGCGGTGATCCAACTCACGAAGCGTGTTGGTAAGGATCGTGATGGACTGCAACACGTTGTGCGCCATGGTGGGCATCATCACATTCAGTTCAAGCTGGCCCGCCTGCACGGCCATCGCAACTGCCGCGTCATTCCCGACAACCTGGAAGCCGATCATCGCTGCCAGTTCCGGCAGAACCGGATTGACCTTGCCGGGCATGATGGACGACCCCGGCTGCAGGCCAGGCAGGTCAATCTCGCGGAAGCCGGTGTTCGGCCCCGACGAAAGGAGCCGGAGATCGTTCGAGATGCGAACGACCTCAAGTGCCAGCGTGCGTAAAGCGCCGGAGACCGTGGCCATGGGCGCGCAGCATTGCATGGCGAAGCGCATGTCGTCCGACGGCCAGACTGGGACACCGCTCAGCTCTTTCAGGTACGCGATGGCCTTTTCGCGATAGTCGGGATGCGTGTTGATCCCAGTGCCAACGGCTGAGCCGCCGAGGCCAAGCTCCCACAGAGTTGACTCGGCGTACTGCAGGGCGTCCTTCGCGCGCCGGATGGCGACGGCATATGCGGCGAACTCCTGCCCCAGGCGGATGGGTACCGCATCCTGCATGTGTGTGCGTCCGGACTTCAGGATCCCGTCGAACTCCTGCGCCTTGCCCTCGAGGCCTTCCGCGAAGGAATCGAGCACGGGATAAAGCTGCTGCAGCGCGAGGGCAGCTGAAAGCCGCATAGCTGAGGGGAAGACGTCATTGGTGCTCTGACCGTAGTTCACGTGGTCGTTCGGGTGCACCAGTTTGTACTCGCCCGGCGCGCCGCCCAGAATCTGTGAGGCCCGATTCGCGAGTACCTCGTTCGCGTTCATGTGAAAGCTGACGCCGGCCCCGGCCTGGAAGACATCGACGACGAACTGGTCGAGATTCTTGCCGTCAAGAATCTCTTCCGCGGCTTGCAGGATAGCGTCCGACTGCTGCCTCGTGATGAGCCCAAGATCGCCGTTCGCCTTCGCTGCCGCGTACTTGATCATTGCGATGGCGCGGATCAGGAACGGGCTGGCGCGCAGACCGCTGATGGGGAAGTTCTCAAGGGCGCGTGCCGTTTGTGCGCCGTAGAGGGCTTCGGCTGGCACTTCGACGAGGCCAAGGGAGTCTTTCTCCTGGCGTGTTGCTCCTGCAAATCCGGACACTGTCTGCCTCACTGCAAAGTTAGATGTGTGCGGCGGCATTTGGCGCTAAACTTGATTGCATGAAGACCCTCTCTCGCACAGTTTGCGGCCACCCTGTACGTCTCGCGTTGGCTGCCGCCTTGGTAGTTCTGTCCGTCGCAGGTGGCGCCGCCATGGCGCAGCAGGTGGGCCCGGCAAACAGCACCCCCGGCTGGGGCATCGGCCGCGGTGGCGTTTCCGGCAATGAGAAGTACCTGCCGCCGCCGACAGTGCGCGCCGTGCAGGGCGTCGTGCAGAACAGCAAAGGCGAAGCCCTCAAAGGTGCGATGGTCTACCTGAAGAACGACCGCACCGCCAAGGTCCAGAGCGTCTCCGTCGACGAGACGGGCAAATTCCGCTTTGTGCAGGTGCCGCTGAAGGACGACTACAAGTTGTGGGCGCAGGCTGCGGACAAGAAGAGTGCGGAGAAGGTCATCAGCTCCTTCGATACCAAGACCGAAGTGACGCGAGACCTGAAAGTCGAATAGGTACCTTTTGCCGATAAACGGATGTACAGGGAGCCCGGCCTTGCGCCGGGCTTACCTGTTTCGGTTCCTCTAGCGATGGCGTTGCAGAACGGCTTCGATTGCTGCGCCCGCTTCCAGGATCTGACGATCGAGCCCGCCGCTGCCCGCGATCATCAGTCCCACAGGGGCTGTTCCGTGCCGGTGAATGGGAAGGGACAGACCACAGCCGTCCAGGAAGTTGAAGATGCTGGTGTTGCGCAGCATGGCTCCGTTAGCGTGAAAGTATGCGTCGTCACTTGCTTCCAGATCGGCGATGCGTGGTGCGATGCACGGCGTGGTTGGCAGCAGGATGGCGTCGTAGGGTTCGAAGGTCTTTTCAGCCTCCGCGATGATCTCGCGACGAGCCTGCATCAGGTCGAGAAAGTCTGCGGCGAGCATGCCGGCGCCATGCAGGATGCGTGCGGAGACGTGCGGGTCGTAGTGATGGCCGCTCAATTCCAGTAGGTTGCGATGCCACGCGAAGGCCTCGGCCGCAGCGGTCTGGTTACTCGCAGGGATGCGGTTGAGCGCATCGAGATGTACCGGTTCCGTGTGTGCGCCCGCTGCCTGGATGGCGAGCAGCGCCTCCTGGAAGGCGAAGGCTGTCGGCTCATCGAGACTCTCCAGCACGTAGCCCTGCAGGATGCCAAAGCGCATCCTGGTCAGCGACTTTGGTTCGAGGAGGCGATAGAAGTTGCCGCTGAGGACCGCGTCGAGACGCACGCAGCAGGCGACCGTTGGCGCCAGCGGCCCAACGGAGTCGAGGCTGCGCGCGAGCGGCACGATGCCGTCCATGGGGATACGCTTTGCCGTGGGCTTGAAGCCAACCAGCCCGCACAGCGCGGCTGGAATCCGCACCGACCCACCCGTGTCGGTTCCGATGGCAGCAGCTGCCATGCCGTCGGTGACGGAGACCGCTGCTCCCGACGACGACCCGCCAGGGATCCGCCGGTTCACCCGATCCCACGGGTTCGCGGGCGTGCCGTAGTGCGGGTTCAAGCCCAGGCCGCTATAGGCGAACTCGGTCATATTGGTGCGGCCGATGATGACGGCGCCCGCAGCCCGCAGGCGCGTGACGACGGTGGAATCCTTCGCAGCAGGCGCCGCGTTGGCAAGCACGACCGATCCGGCGGTGGTGACCTCACCCGCAACATCGAAGAGGTCTTTTACCGAGATGGGCAGACCCAGCAGCGGCAGGTCTTTGCCGCCGCCTTCGCGCAGCAGGGCATCGGCAGCTGCCGCCTGTTGGAGCGCGGTGTCGCTGATGCGGGTAAACGCACGTGCACCTTCGCCCCCGGGGGCGGCGATGGCGGCTACGCAGGTGTGTACCAGCGACTGGCTGGTGATCTCGCCGTTGCGGAGCGCGTTGAGCGTGTGCGCGAGGGGTTGCATGCCCCTCATTGTAGGTCGGCTGCCGATCGTTTTGTGCCGGAGCGGTCTGTGCCGGACTCCGCACATGCTTGTGCGTCTGGCGAGTAGCGTGAACCGTAACAACGCAGGAGGGATCGACCGGCAAATACAATAGATCTGCGATGACCCAGATCAAGCAGGAAGACTTCATCAGCAGCGTGGCGGACGCGCTGCAGTACATCAGCTTCTATCACCCGGCCGACTACATCCGGAATCTGGCTCGTGCGTACGAGTTGGAGGAGTCGGTCGCGGCCAAGGACGCGATCGCTCAGATCCTGATCAACAGCCGCATGTGCGCGGAGGGCCACCGGCCCATCTGCCAGGACACCGGCATCGTCACCATCTTCCTGAAGATCGGCATGGGCGTGCAATTTGCCGACGCGACCATGGACATCCAGGGCATGTGCGACGAAGGCGTTCGACGCGCCTATGGCGACAAGGACAATCCGCTGCGCGCTTCGGTTCTCGCAGACCCTGCATTCAGCCGCAAAAACACGAAGGACAACACGCCATCGTGCGTGGTGACGGAGCTGGTTGCGGGCAATGGCGTTGACGTCATCGTGGCGGCAAAGGGCGGTGGCAGCGAGGCGAAGAGCAAGTTTGCCATGCTGAACCCGTCGGACAGCATCGTTGACTGGGTGATGAAGATGGTGCCGCAGATGGGCGCGGGCTGGTGTCCGCCGGGCATGCTCGGCATCGGCATCGGCGGCACGGCAGAAAAGGCAATGCTGCTGGCGAAGAAAGCCCTCATGGATCCCATCGATATGCAGGAGCTGATCGCGCGTGGACCGCAGTCGAAGATCGAAGAGTTGCGCATCGAGCTCTACCAGAAGGTGAACGCCCTCGGTATCGGAGCGCAGGGGCTCGGCGGCCTGACCACCGTGCTCGACATCAAGATTCTCGACGCGCCGACTCACGCAGCAAACCTGCCGGTTGCCATGATCCCGAACTGTGCAGCCACGCGTCATGCGCACTTTCACCTGGGTGGCAGCGGCCCCGCGAAGCTGGAGGCACCATCACTGGCCGATTGGCCAGAGCTGACCTACAACCCGCTGAATGCGCGCCGCGTGAATCTCGACACGGTGACTCGCGCGGAAGTGGCGACGTGGAAGGCCGGGGAGGTTGTGCTGCTGAACGGTAAGCTGCTGACCGGCCGCGACGCTGCGCACAAGCGCATGATCGACATGTTGAACCGCGGTGAGAAGCTGCCGGTCGACTTCACCAATCGCTTCATCTACTACGTCGGTCCGGTGGATCCTGTTCGCGAAGAAGTCGTCGGTCCCGCAGGCCCAACCACTGCTACACGCATGGACAAGTTCACCCGCCAGATGCTGGAGACGACGCACCTGCTCGGCATGGTCGGCAAGAGCGAGCGCGGCCCCGAGGCGATCGATGCGATCCGTGACAACGGAGCCGTTTACTTGATGGCTGTCGGCGGCGCGGCCTACCTCGTTTCGAAAGCAATCAAGGCTTCGCGTGTGCTCGCCTTTGAAGACCTGGGAATGGAAGCTATCTACGAGTTTGAAGTGGTCGATATGCCGGTGACGGTAGCGGTAAGCGCCGACGGCACCAGCGTCCACACCACCGGCCCGGCAGAGTGGGCAGCGCGCATCGCCGGCGGCGGGAGCCTGGCAGGCGTGCCGATCCTGCAGTAGAGGCTCAGACCGCGACGGTCCTGGCCCGGCATCTTGCGGGGCCAGAGAACGAGCGCAGAGAAAAGGCCAGAGAACGCGGGCAGAGAAGTTTTAATCGCAAGACCAAGGAGCGGCTTCAGCTGCTGAGGTACGTGCTGGGGATGTCCAGACGGACCTCAGGGGGCTGAAGCCCACTTCGTTTGGACAGATGTCGGCACGGCTAACGCCATGCCCTTACGATCTGCCGCTAACGCAAACGGAACGCGTGGCCGGGCACCGTCCCTTCCGGTGTGTCGCTAACGCTAGCAAAACATCATTCCTTCACATGTGTCGCTAACGCAAACGCGACGCGTGGCCGGGTATCGTCCCTTCCGATGTGTCGCTTATGCTAGCGGAACATCATTCCTTCCGATGTGTCGCTAACGCAAACGCAATGCGTGGCCGGGTACCGTCCCTTGCACCGTCGCTCCGCAGCGCCAGCGCGCTGAAGGCGTGCGACTTCCCAGCCCAGGGCTACGCCCTGGGTTAGGGCAGCCATACATCAAGCGGGCTGAAGGCCCGCGACAAAAGGCCTGCCTTCGACCTGTGTCGTTCAACAGGATGAGGTCAGTGAAAACCCACGCTAGACTGCCGGCATGTCGCAGTCTCTCTCGCGGGTGTTGGTGCACATCGTCTTTAGTACCAAGGAACGTCGCCCATGGTTGTCGGACGCAATCCGTCTCGAGATGCACGCGTATCTGGTAGGAACCGTGCAGGCAGACGATGTTCTGCTGCGCGTTGGTGGAGTTGCGGACCATGTGCATCTTGCCGTCTATCTAGCGAGAACGGAACCGGTCGCCAGACTGGTTGAGCGTCTAAAGGTCTCGTCCTCGAAATGGATCAAGGCAAAGGATCCGGAATTCTCGAACTTTGCATGGCAGAAGGGCTACGCCGTGTTCTCCGTTGGGCTGAGAGACAAGGCAGCATTGATCGAATACATCGATAACCAGGCGACGCATCACGTGCGACGTGACTTTCAGGCAGAGATGCGCGCCATGTTTGCAGCCTATGACGTTGACTTCGACGAGAGGTTCGTTTGGTCTTGAGCCTTTTGTCGCGGGCCTACAGCCCGCTCATCCCGCTACATGACGATAACCCAGGGCGTTGCCCTGGGCTGGGAAGTCGCGGGCCTGCAGCCCGCTTAGATCCCGCTGGACGACGGTGACCCAGCGCATTGCCTGGGACTAGGAAGTCGTGGGCCTGAGTCAGCTTGATCCTGTCATAGGGACGTGACTCAGGAGCGTTGCCCTAGGCTGGAGGTCGCGGGCCTGCAGCGCGCCTGACTCTCGCGATGTCGCGACGTTGTGGTCTTCCACGGGTGGGTTGTCGCGGGCCTACAGCCCGCTCATCCCGCTAGACGACGGTAACCCAGGGCGTTGCTCTGACTGGGAAGTCGCGCCTACAGCGCGCGGATCCCGCACAGCAGGGGTCGCGTGGTCGTGCCAATGCCCGGGGTAGAGACGAGTTCCAGGGCAGGAGTACCGCGAGGCGGAGATACGCGGTTCGTTGAGAGGGCCTTTCGCTTGAATGATGCTGTGTGGCAGCGGACCTCGTTGTCACGCCCGTGCACTGGGCGGGGAGTCGTGCGCCGACAGCGCGGCATCCATGCGTGTCTCCTAAAAGATTGACCAAGCCAGGGTGCCGCGCGAGGTGCGGACAGCCGACGCCGGACGGGGCTCTTGGTTGCTGTTCGACGACACAAACCCTTGACACGCGCGATACACTCAATGAGTACAGATACACCGCAAGCGGAGGGGCTGAAAGCCCTTCCGCTTTCGTTTTTAGCTGCTAACTCGTTTGTTATCTAATTTTTGCGTGTAAGTGTTTTTGAATCTAATTTTTGCAGTTTCGGGAATCGTCAACTCCTTTGGAATCTAATTTTTACAGTTTTCAGGGGGAGGGGTACCCCTCCCGGACTCGTCGCCTAGGAAAGCGAACCATACAATGAAGTTGATGCCCGACGAAAATATTTCTGCCTTACTGACCGAAGAGACAAAGCGTTACACACCCAACGAGATCGAGCCGAGATGGCAGGCCGTTTGGGATGCGAATCCTGCGCTGTACGCTGCGGAACCGCATAGCAGCGGCAAGCCGAAGTACTACGTGCTCGAGATGCTGCCGTATCCGTCCGGCAAGCTGCACATGGGCCATGTGCGCAACTACAGCATTGGCGATGCGTTAGCTCGCTACCAGTGGATGAACGGCTTCAACGTGCTGCATCCCATGGGCTGGGATTCGTTCGGCCTGCCCGCTGAGAATGCTGCGATCAAGAACAACACCGCTCCGCGCGAGTGGACGCTGAACAACATCGCGGAGATGCGCAAGCAGATGCAGCGCATGGGCCTGAGCTATGACTGGGCTCGCGAGGTTACGACGTGCCTGCCGGAGTACTACCGCTGGAACCAGTGGATCTTCCTGGAGATGCTGAAGCGCGACCTGGCCTTCCGGCGGAAGAGCAAGGTGAACTGGTGCCCGAGTTGCAATACGGTGCTGGCGAATGAGCAGGTCGTCAGCGGTTGCTGCTGGCGTCATGAAGACGTGCTCGTCGAGCAGCGCGACCTGACGCAGTGGTTCTTCCGCATTACGAAGTACGCGGACGAGCTTCTGGACGGCCTGGACACGATGGAAGGCTGGCCGGAGAAGGTCCGCACCATGCAGCGCAACTGGATCGGCCGCAGCGAAGGCGCGGAGGTGCAGTTCCACGTCACCGGCACGCAGGATACGATCACCGTCTTCACGACGCGCATCGATACGATCTTTGGTGCAACGTCGATCCAGTTGGCGCCGGAGCATGCGCTGGCGAAGGCCTTCGCGGTCGAAGACGCGCACCTTGGCGAGGCTCTCGACGCGATGATCGCGGAGCAGAAGACCGCTCGCGATACGGACATGCTGGGTGAGCTGCCGAAGCACGGTGTCTTCACCGGCAAGTATGCGACGAACCCGTTCACGGGCGAGCAGATGCCGATCTGGTGCGCGAACTATATCCTCGCCGACTACGGCACAGGCGCCATCATGTCCGTGCCTGCGCACGATGAGCGTGACTTTGAGTTTGCGACGAAGTATGACCTGCCGATCAAGCGCGTCGTCGCTGCGAACATCGACACCGACGACGTCGCCTTGCCATATACCGGCAAGGCTGAGGCCGTGCTGATCGACAGTGGCGAGTGGACCGGTGAGGCTGCTCTGGAAGCGCAGGAGAAGATGGCGAAGTATGCCGAGGCAAATGGCTTCGGCAAGGCCACGACGACCTATCGCCTGAAGGACTGGGGCGTCTCGCGCCAGCGGTATTGGGGCACGCCGATTCCCGTTGTGTACTGCGACAAGTGCGGGATGCAGCCGGTGCCGGAAGACCAGTTGCCGGTGCTGCTGCCGGAGAACATCGACCTGGCGGATGTCGACGGATCGCCGCTGGCGCGTGTGCCGGAGTTTGTGAATACCACTTGTCCGCAGTGCGATGGGCCCGCGCGTCGCGAGACCGACACGATGGATACTTTCGTGGATTCGAGCTGGTACTTCTATCGCTACACGGACGCGAAGAACGACAAAGCTCCGTTTGCGAGTGAGGCTGCGAACTACTGGTTCCCGATCGATCAGTACATCGGTGGCGTCGAGCACGCGATCCTTCACCTGATCTACTCGCGCTACTGGACGAAGGTGATGCGCGACATCGGCCTCATCAACAACAGCGAGCCTGCGACGCGCCTGTTCACGCAGGGCATGGTGATCAAGAACGGCGCGAAGATGTCGAAGAGCAAGGGAAACGTAGTCTCGCCTGACGACATGATTGCGAAGTATGGCGCGGATGCGACGCGCATGTATTCGCTCTTCGCTGCTCCACCGGACCGTGATCTGGAGTGGCAGGAGGAGGGTGTTGCCGGCGTCTATCGCTTCCTGTCGCGCATCCATCGCCTGGCTACGAAGTACGCTCCCGCGATGCGCGCGAGTGAGCACACGCAGACGCTGGAAGGCTTGTCTGTCGACGGCCAGAAGCTGCTGCGCACGTTGCACCAGACCATTGCGAAGCTGACCCAGGACTTCAGTGGACGCTGGCACTTCAATACCTGCATTGCGAGCATCATGATCCTCGTCAACGAGATCGTGACAAACGAAGCGGCGATGGACAACGGTGATATCTCGCCGGCGACGCAGCGCGAGGTCTTCCGAGTGTTGACGCTGATGCTCGCGCCTTTCGCTCCGTTCCTGGCGCAGGAGTTGTGGACCGAGTTGGGCCATGACGGTATCGTCTTCCGTCAGCCATGGCCTGTGGCCGATGCGGAATTGGCTCGTGAGAACGAGATCGAGATTCCGGTGCAGGTGAACGGCAAGCTCGTGGCCGTCATCAAGGTGGCAGCCGAGGCAGACGTCGAGGCCATCAAGGCTGCGGCGCATGCGAACGAGAAGGTGACGGCGCGGCTGGAGGGGAAGCAGATCGTCAAGGTCGTCGCGGTTCCTGGCAAGCTGGTGAACTTCGTCGTGAAGGGCTGATGGTGACGCAGGCTCCCCAGCAGCGCGCCACGCAGGGATTCGTCGGGAACCTGTCGTGGGTACGCGCGCGCCCCTCGTTGACGGCCATTGAAGTCGCTTGGCGCTGGGTCTTTGGCGTTCCGGCGCTACTGTTGATGTATCGCGAGGCTGTGAAGGTCTTTGCCGCGGTGCCGTGGCGTGCAACGGGCATCGAAGACGTCACGGTGAACCAGTTACTCACCGATCCGATGAAGGCTTCGACAACCATCGCAGCGTTCGCGCAAGTGGTCGGCCCCGGAATCTATCGCTCGGCGCTCTGGCTTGCACCACTGGTACTGGTGGTCTGGGCTGTGGTCTCCGGTGTCGGTCGCACGTTGTTGCTGAAGCGTATGGATCGTATGCTGAAGCCACGCGCCGGAACGCTGATGCTCCTCCAACTCCTGCGCGTCATCCCTCTGGCCTTGTCGTTCGGCCTCTGGTGGCTGGGCGTGAGGGCGCTGGCTGAGTGGGCGATCCTAAAGCCGATCGCAGCCGGTGGCGATCCAGCCATGATGGCCTACGTCGGCGGCGTCATCGTGTTGTCCCTTGGGCTGTTCGTCATCACAGCAGCCGTTGGATGGGTCTTTAGCCTCGCGCCACTGCTCTCCGCGATGAAGGGAGAAGGCACGGTCGCCAGCCTGCGGGATTCGCTGCGGGTTGGCCGCATGCGCGGTGGACTGGTGGAGATCAACATGGTCCTGAGCATCGTCAAGATTGCTCTGCTGGTGCTGGCGTTGGTCTTCTCAGCCTGTCCGCTGCCATTTCAGACGGAAATCACCGATGAGTTTCTTTTCTGGTGGAACTGTGTCATCGCTGTCTGGTATTTCCTGACTTCAGACTTCTTTCATGTTTCGCGGATCAGCAGCTACCTGCGGCTGTGGCAGGCAAACTCGGACGCTGTGAGCAAAGAAGCCGTTTCTTCCGAGTGACTTCCGCAGCGCAGACCGCATCACAGCGTCTGTTGCTACACTCTGCACGCGAGGGTTACATCCATGTCGTTTGGTCTGTACGTTTTTGGCTATCTGGTGGTCATCATTGGCGCTGCCTATCTGCTGCACCTGGCGCACGTTCCGCAGCACTGGATTATCGGCCTGGTGGTGGTGATGGTTGGTGCTGGCATCGTAACCGGTGTCACGAACACGCGCACCAAAGATAAGTCGGAATAGCGTGGCATTCAGCGCGGCTTCAGGAAGAGGCCGATAGCCGCGCTTCCACAGGTGCTTCGCCCTGCGCGCGCCGGTACAATCGATGTGTGGACAGTTCAACCGTCGTTATCCTCGATTTCGGTGCGCAGTACACGCAGCTGATTGCGCGTCGCGTCCGTGAGTTCAATGTATTTTCCGTAGTCCTGCCTTGCACGGCCCCGCTGGATGCCATCACAGCGCTCAACCCCATTGGCATCGTGCTCTCTGGTGGACCGAGTTCTGTGTATGACGCAGACGCGCCAAAGGCTGACGCTGCGGTGCTGGATCTTGGCTTGCCTGTGCTCGGGATCTGCTACGGCATGCAGTTTATGGCGCATCATCTCGGTGGCAAGGTTGTGCCGTCAGACAAGCGTGAGTATGGCGATGCCGTGGTCGATGTCGTCCAGACAAATAAGCTCTTCGCTGATCTTCCCGACGAGTTGCAGGTGTGGATGTCACACGGCGACAGCGTCGTCGATCTGCCGACAGGCTTCAACGTCGCCGCGAAGACGGAGACTGCGCTCGCCTCCATCGCCAATGAAGCGACGCGGATGTACGCGGTGCAGTGGCACCCCGAGGTAGCACATAGTAAGCAGGGAACTGCGCTGCTCAAGAACTTCGTGCTCAACATCTGCGGCGCCCAGGCGAACTGGACGCCCGCTCACTTCGTCGAGACGACCGTTGACGCGATCCGCAAGCAGGTGGGTTCAGGTCATGCGATCTGTGCGCTTTCGGGCGGTGTGGATTCCGCGGTAGCAGCAGTCCTGGTTTCGAAAGCCATTGGTGATCGGCTGACTTGCATCTTCGTAAACAACGGTGTACTGCGTAAGAACGAGTTCGCACAGGTGCAGGCGAACATGCGCGAGAAGCTGGGCCTTAAGGTTGTTGCGGTCGACGCGTCGAAGCGCTTCCTGCAGCAGCTTGGTGGTATTACAGATCCTGAAACCAAGCGCAAGATCATCGGTCGCGAATTCATCACGGTCTTCGATGATGAAGCAGCCCGCATCCTGAAAGAACAGGAGAAGCACGGTGAACTGCAGCACGACGCGACCGGCAACGAGATCGCGTGGCTGGTTCAGGGAACTCTGTACCCGGATGTCATCGAGTCCTCCAGCGTCAAGGGACCGTCGCAGACCATCAAGAGCCATCACAACGTGGGTGGCCTGCCCGAGAACATGAAGCTCAAGCTCATCGAGCCGCTGCGTGACCTGTTCAAGGATGAAGTTCGCCGAGTAGGCCGCGACCTTGGCATGCCGGACGATGTGCTGGATCGCCAGCCGTTCCCAGGACCGGGTCTTGCCGTACGCATCGTCGGCGAGATCACCCCGGAACGAGTGGAGATCCTGCAGAACGCGGACGACATTGTCGTCTACGAGATCAAGAAGGCCGGCCTGTACAAGAAGATCTGGCAGAGCTTCGCAGTTCTGCTTCCGGTGAAGTCTGTCGGTGTGATGGGCGACCAGCGGACATACGCCTACACTTGCGCGATCCGCGCGGTACATAGCGAAGATGGCATGACTGCCGACTGGGTACCTCTGCCGTACGAGGTCCTGAAGACCATCAGCAGCCGCATTGTGAATGAAGTTCGCGGCATTAACCGCGTGGTTTATGACATAACGTCGAAGCCACCGGGCACGATCGAGTGGGAATAGGCACAACGAAGTCCTGATCAGTCGATCAGGACTTTTTGCTTGCTTCCTATTTGTCTCGGCTCAGTCCTTGTCGTTCGCGAAGAAGGTGACGGTCACGTCGGTGGTGTGCGTCCCAGGATGCGACACCGCGTCGACCTTGCCGGTGTACGGCGCGAGCGATCGCAAGGCTATGTTCCTACTTAGGAACGTTGTCGCGTATACCTGGTCATAGACGACCCAGGCTTCAGCTTCTACGAGACACCACGGCCCAGGGCTGCGCAAAACATGCAGAGGACTACCGAAACGCAATCCGGCGCGGCCATCAACGGATAGCCGCGCCGGATGATGTGAAGCCGACGATGCTTAGCCGAGTTCTTCCATGGAGTTGAAGCCCATCTTCCTGTACCAGGGCGTTGCAACCTTCAGGGCTTCGTTGACGTTCTTGATGTTCTCTACGCCGGTGGTGTTGAGCCATGCTTCGAAGGCTGCTGCACCCTGCTGCGCGTAGATCTTGATGCCGTCGTACCAGGTGGCGCGGCCACAGAGGACGCCGCTGAACTTGGTGCCACTCTCGCCTGCAAGTGCCAAGGTCTCGATGAAGACGGGATTCGTCACACCAGCTGAGAGATAGATGAACGGCTTGTCGGTTGCAGACTCGGCATCACGGAAGAGCTGTGCTGCCTGCTCGCGGGTGTAGGCTGCCTCACCCTTGAAGGATGTAGTGCCGGAGACGAAGCCCATCTCAACCGGAACTTCGACCTTGAGGATGTCGATGCCGTAGCGCTCCTTGCCGAACTCTTCCATTGTCTTGGTGACGACGGAGGGCTTCTTGCGCGCGTACTCGAGCGTCTTCTCACCCTTGCCATTTTCGTCGTAGCCGATGGGCTCCATGAAGAAGGGGATGTCGTGGTAACGGCACTCATCGCCGATGCGCTCGATCCACGCGTGCTTTAGATCGTTGACGCGCGCATCCTCGTATGGCGTGTAATAAAGCAGAATCTTGACGCAGTCCGCGCCGGCTTCCTTCAGGCGGCGAACGCTCCACAGGTCCAGCAGATCGGGCAGACGGCCGGCCGTGGCAGCGTCATAACCGGTCTTCTCGTAAGCCAGCAACAACCCCGCATCGTTCCGCATCCGCGACGCAGGAAGACCGTACTCCGGGTCCAGCAGGATGGCCGAAGCGTAACGGGTCAGCACCTTGGTCACCAGTTCCTTGAAGACAACCAGATCGTCGCCGCTGGCTTCCGAGCCGCGTGCGGCACCGATCGACTTCTGCAGCGATCCACGCTGGTCCATGGCCGCGGCTGCGACGACTCCGCGCGAATCAGAGACAGCCTTGAGACCGGCTAGTTTTCCTGGAGATGGCTTCATGCGAATTGGCGTTCCTTTTGGGGATATCAAACACCCTCATTCTAGCCAGCGAATGTTTCGCTTGGCACCTGTCAGTTTCGATTATCGTTGGGTGGGGTCGTTAATCGCACCCTCGATGCGAGCTCATGTCACGCCGGACCCTGTAGAAGTTGCTGTTGCAGCACGACCAGGTCGCGAATGCCAGCCTCGGCATAGTCCAGCATCAGGCTCAACTGAGCGCGGGTATACGGCTCGCGCTCGGCGGTAGCTTGCGTCTCAACCAAACCGCCTGATGCTGTCATGACTACGTTCATGTCGACCTCAGCCTGCGAGTCTTCCTCGTAAGCAAGATCGAGGAGCACACTGCCTTCCACGATGCCAACAGACGTCGCGGCGACCAGTTCCTTCATGGGGGATTTGGGAAGCGTGCCTGCGGCGACTAAACGATTCAACGCCAATGCAAGTGCGGCACAGGCACCGGTAATGGCGGCGGTACGGGTGCCCCCGTCGGCCTGCAGGACATCGCAATCCAGAATGATGGAGCGTTCGCCGAGAGCCTTCAGGTCAACCACGCTGCGCAGGGAGCGACCAATCAAGCGCTGGATTTCGTGCGTTCTGCCACCGATCTTGCCTCGCTCACTCTCCCGAGGGGTGCGCGTCAGTGTGGCGCGAGGCAGCATGCTGTATTCGGCGGTCACCCATCCCTTGCCGCTGTTCCGTAGCCAACCGGGAACGCTGGACTCGACGGTGGCATTGCATAAGACCCGAGTATTGCCTACCTCAATCAACACTGACCCTTCTGCAGTTGCAACGAAGTTGGGAATCAGGCGCGTAGGGCGGAGGGAATTGGCCTTGCGGTCACCGGAACGAAAGATGGTCTGCGGGAGTTCGGTGGAAGAAGTCACCCTTCCAGTATCTCGCACGAGGGCAGATGGTGCTATCAGTCCCAATTTGGGAACCCTGAATTAGCACAGTGTAGGCCGGCGGCTCGTCGCGACTTCCGTATTCGGGTTACTTTGCAGACTTACCAATGAGATCCAAAATGGGATATAGGTAACACCAAGGAATGTCAGACACCAAAACACGCGGACAAACATTTAGCCGAACCGGCGTCGTGACAGAGCAATTTCGCCCTGAACGAATCGCAAACCTAAAAGATTGGAGGACCGTGTCGGAATTTTCGGGTGAATTGACTAATCTTTCTCCGCTTGGCAAGCAGACGGCGGCCTCACTGCGCTTCCCGCTATCGGACGATCCGATTGGCGTGAACGCTCACGCCGCGAAAGTGCAGTTGCTGGTGTTGGATGATGACCCTCCTGTCTTGAAGGCATGCTGTGAGATTGCGGCAGGAATGGGCTTTGCCGTGCATGCGGCGAATTCGGCCGACGAGGCTCGCGAGGCCGTTCGACTGCATGCCATCGACGTCGTGCTGATGGATCTCAAGATGCCTGCTGGCGGCCTCTCGCTCTTGGAGGAGATCCGTATCAAGCGTCCACGATCGTCCATCGTGGTAATGACGGCGTTCGCAACAGTCGCTTCCGCAGTGGATGCCATTCGCCTGGGTGCGACGGATTACCTGACGAAGCCATTCGCCATGGACGAGCTGACCGGCGTGCTGGAACGGGCGGGACAGCGTCGGAGCTTTGAGCTGGAAAGTCGGCGTGTTCAGCAAAATCTTCGGGAGCAGAAGGGGCACGGCCACCTTGTGGGTTCGTCTCCTGTGATGGAGAAGCTCTATCGCATCGTGGCGAAGGTTGCGCTATCGGCGCACCCTGTCCTCATTGCGGGAGAGAACGGCACAGGCAAGGAAACTGTCGCGCGAACTATCCATACGACCGGTCCCAACAGCACTCGCAGGTTCGCTGTTGTCGAGTGCGGTCAGTTAGCGCCTGCCGTTCTGGAAAGCGAACTCTTCGGCTACTCACGGAGTGCCTACACCGGCTTCGATCGTAGCAAGGACGCTCTTCTGACCTCAGAGGAAGGCGGAACGCTGTTCCTGGATCAGGTCAGCGAGATGCCGCTGGACATCCAGGCTAAGCTATTGCGCGCGCTCCAGGAGCGGGAGGTGCGGCCGCCGGGGGCGCGGCAGGGGGCCCCGCTAACCGTGCGGATCCTCGCTGGTTGCAGCCGCAACCTCTCGTCGCTGGTCGACCAGGGGCTGTTTCGCAAGGATCTTTATTACCGCTTGAACGTAGTGGGTCTGCGTATGCCACCCTTGCGTGAGCGGCGCGAAGACATACCGCTGTTGGCCGAGCACTTTCTGGAGCGAATGCGCCGAGAGAGCGCAATCGGCTATCGCTTCACACCAGAAGCTATGCGGGTGATGTCGCATTACAGTTGGCCTGGCAACGTTCGTGAACTCGAAAACGCCGTTGAGCGTGCGTGTGCGCTCTCGAGCGGATCGCTTCTCCACATGGGCGACCTGCCCACGCAGATGCAGAGCGTCGGTGGCAGC
Source organism: Terriglobus roseus (assembly GCF_900105625.1). Classification (NCBI taxonomy): domain Bacteria; kingdom Pseudomonadati; phylum Acidobacteriota; class Terriglobia; order Terriglobales; family Acidobacteriaceae; genus Terriglobus; species Terriglobus roseus. Next base: position 737,196 of record NZ_FNSD01000001.1, on the reverse strand, counting down.
GACGATTTCGCCGGAGATCTGACACGGGTGGATGAGCGACGGTCCCAATCCGGGAATGCACGTGGCGGAGCGGGGCTACCTGCGATAGTTTCTATCGCTGAATTAGAGCGCGAGGCCATTCTGAACACGATCCAGCAGTTACACGGCGACAAGCTGATGGCAGCCAAGTTACTCGGGATAGGGAAGACGACGCTTTACCGCAAGCTAAAGGAGTATGGCATCACAGACTCTTAGACCGTCATGACCTTTCACTGTCGCGTTCGAGCGATAGGAAAGCGCCACACAGCCTGCCAAGACTGCCGCTTATTGAGATCTGCAAACTTTGTGAACCGTCCAGCTGTGAGGCGGAAATTGGAAAAGACTGTACTCATCGTCACCGCAATTGACGGTGCTGAAAACCTGGCGCGCGCTCTCTCTCGAGAAGCAGATGCTGTAGTCGAAATCGCCCGAAGCCGCAGAGCAGCATTAGCAAGATTGCGGCGAGATCCAGTGACCGTCGTTCTGCTCGACTCCTCCTTGTCCGAAGCGGAAATCACTACGTCCGAGATGGTATGGCAGAACGCGGAGGGTGCCGTGCCACTGGAGATCAACCTCGCGAACCTTGGTGTGAACGGCGCAGTGCGACTTCTGCGAAGCCTGCTGGAAGGGCGAGAGCAGGCCGAAGCGATAGGCCGTCGCGAGGCGACAACAGCCGTCGCGCAGGAGCTGCAATCGACCATTACCGGACTTTTGCTGCAGAGCGACCTCATACTCCGCGAGAAGGCTCTGACACCTTCGGTGGCCGACAAGGCGCGGCAGATGAAGGAACTCGCAAACTCGCTTCGCGTCCGTCTTCGAACGATCAGCCACACGGAAGTGGGACCGAAAACCTGAGACTCAGATCACGAGGTCCACGGCTGGACGTGCTTGCGTGGGGTGCGACTCACTGATGCTAGTGGTCTGCTATGCTGCCCAAAACGCCCAATCGCAGTTCGGGAAGCTTGCGCTTTGCCGCGCGCTTTTCGTATCTCGGTTCGGCCTTCAGGAGCAGCATGGACATCGCAACCCCCGCAATCCCCGAGACCTCGGCAGCACCAGTCAAGATCACAGTCAAACCCAACGGACCTCTGCGCGTGGAAGGACATATCCTTCTGGTCGATGCGGATGGCAAGGAGTGGGACCTGACCGGCAAACCTGCCATTTCCCTGTGCCGTTGTGGCGCCAGCGAGAAGCGTCCCTTCTGTGACGGCGCACACAACCGTGTTGGCTTTCAGTGCATGACGTCGCCGGGCAATCTGACCGGTAAGTAGTTCGTTCTCACAAGGTACCTTTTCATCAGGAGTGGCTTCAACCATGGGTTATCGCTCTCTCGCTGTCGCCGCAGCGGCTTTGTCCTTCGCGCTTCCGCTTGCTGTCAGTGCCGTCGCACAGACGCCGGCCCACCGGCCGGGTGGTGCGCTCGTCAGCCCGGAACAGGCTGGCCGTCCTTACACACGGACGGAAGCGATGGTGCCGATGCGCGATGGTGTGAAGCTGCACCTCGTCATCCTGCGTCCGCAGGGCTCTGAGGCGAGTGGCGAGCCGTTGCCGATCCTGATGACGCGCACGCCGTACGGCGCGAACGGCAGTAGCGATGGTGTTAACCGCAGCAAGCCAGAGCTGGCCCAGAGCGGTTACATCTTCGTCTACGGCGATATCCGCGGTAAGTACGGCAGTGAGGGCCAGTTCGTCATGAACAGGCCTATCGTGCATACGATTGGTGATCGTGCCAATCCAAAGCTGGTGGACGAGAGCAGCGACACTTACGACACGGTCGAGTGGATGCTGAAGAACCTGCCCAACAACAACGGCCGCGTCGGTGTGCTCGGTGTCTCTTACCCGGGCTTCCTCGCGATGATGGCCGGCATCGATCATCATCCTGCGGTGAAGTCCATCTCGCCGCAGGCTCCGATGACTGACATTTGGCTCGGCGATGACTTCTTCCACAATGGAGCCTTTCGTCAGACTTACGGTTACGATTACGTGCTGCAACTCGAGCGCGCGAAGGACGATCAGCGCGTCAGCTACGAGGGCGACACGTACGACTACTTCCTGAAGCAGGGCAACTTCGCCAACGCCGCGGCCGACGCGAAGATGACCGAACTTCCAACGGCGAAGCGCTTTCTCGCTGAGCCGGAATACTCGCCGTTCTGGAAGGCGATGGCGGTTGAATCCCGCCTCGGCAAGCCAGAAGTCCCAACGCTGGAGACTGGCGGCTGGTGGGACCAGGAGGACATGTGGGGCACGCAGGCAGAGTACGCCGCGCTGCGACCGCATGAAGACCCGAACGATCCGCAGCACAAGGTCTTCCTCGCGCTGGGACCGTGGAACCACGGCGGCTGGGGCTCACCTAGCAACAAGCTGGGTGCAATCGACTTTGGCGAGCCAACCGGCGTCGAGTATCGCAAGACCATCGAGGCACCTTTCTTCGAGCTCTACTTGAAGGACAAGAAGGGCTTCGCGCTGGAGGATACGGCCAGCTTCCGTACCGGATCGAACCAGTGGCAGCACTACGCGCAGTGGCCTCCGAAGGCTGGCTTCAAGCCCGCCAAGCTCTACCTGGGCGAGAACAACACGCTCGGCTTCAGCGCACCCAAGGCGAGTTACATGGCGAAGTACGTCTCGGATCCTGCCAATCCAATTCCGTATCGTGAGCGACCCATCCAGTCCACCTACGGTCAGAACTCCACCTGGCGTACGTGGCTGGTGAGCGATCAGCGCTTCGTTACCAAGCGACCTGACCAGGCGAGCTTCACATCGCCTGCGCTCGATCGCGATACGACGGTCACGGGTGACATCGTTGCGGACATTTTCGCGGCAACATCCGGCAGCGACGGCGACTGGGTCGTGAAGCTGATCGATGTCTATCCGGACGACGCACCCGGAGGCATGGGCGGCTACCAGTTGATGGTCGTCGATGAGATCTTCCGCGGCCGGTATCGTAAGAGCTTCGAGAAGCCTGAGGCGATCAAGCCGGGCGCAGTGGAAGAGTACAAGTGGAGCCTCCATGGCGCTGACCACACCTTCCTCAAGGGCCACAAGATGATGGTGCAGGTGCAGTCCACGTGGTTCCCGTTGTACGACCGGAACCCGCAGACGTTCGTGCCCAACATTATGTCCGCGCCGCTCAGCAGCTACAAGCCTGCGACGATCACCGTCTACGCGACCCCAAAATATCCTTCGCATCTCGATGTTCTACGGCCCGAGGATGAGGCGAAGGCTTCGAACGACGTCGACACGGAGCAGAGCAGCGGTCAGAAGTAAGGAGGGTACCCCTCCCCCTGTTTCCCCTAAATATCAGATTCCAAAGAGGTTGACGATTCCCGTTTTTGCAAAAATTAGATTCCACTGGAGTTACACGCAAAAATTAGATTCCAAAGGACTTAGCGGCGGAAAAGAAAACGGGGAGAGCCATTAGGCTCTCCCCGTTTCGTTGTCTTAATTGTATCGTGCCTGTCAAGCATTCCCACTTGATCGTCTTGAGGTGCAGTCTTCAAGTCGAGAGTTCGCAGATAGTGCAAGGGGTAACGGGGCTTAAGGACGATTACTATGCGAGACAGAACCCACGTTTATCTCGGATACCCGCTAAATCGTTGTAGCGCAGTGGCTTAAAGTCATTTACTGTTGCTCGATTACGCACCGTTGTCTTCTCTGACGATGCATCAGGGGGCATCATGAAGCGTGACGCAAGAGAACGTGCAACTCGCGGGAACGATCGGTCCGTAATTTCGGGTGTGCCCCACTCGAGCGCTGCTGACTGGATGTTTCTGCAGCCAGCCATCCTCGACCAGATGCATGACTCCATCATCGTTACGGATCTTGAGGGGATCGTGACAGGGTGTAATCGCGCCTCCTCACAGATCTACGGGTACTCACCGGAGGAATTGATCGGGAGGAGCGTCTCGATTCTCTATCCCCAGGAAGATCGGCACCTGCTCTACGAACAGGTGTTTCCAACGGTGCTCGCTACGGGCGAGTTCCATGGTGAGCAGAGAAATCGAACACGATCCGGGGACTCTATCTACATCCACCTATCGCTTTCGCTGCTGAGAGACGGCGAGGGCGCCCCCATTGGCGTCGTCGGATTCTCCGTCAATGTGACCCAGCAGAAATTAGGCGACCTCGCCATCCAACGTCACGATGATGTCCAACGCCAACTGAATGCAGAGCGAGCAGATAACGACATGATGCGGCTACTTTTCACTGCAGTGGAAAGAGCTGAAGACGTCTTTCTAATCACTGACGCTGAGCCAGTCGACCTGCCGGGACCTCGAATCCTTTACGTCAACCAGGCTTTCGAAAAGATGACCGGCTACACGGCCAGCGAAGTCCTCGGCCAAACTCCGCGAATACTGCAAGGCCCAAAAACGGATCGCGCAGCTCTGGATCGGATCCGTACTGCTCTCAATTCGTGGAAGCCGATCCGTGAGGAGATGACGAACTACAGAAAAGATGGCTCAGAGTTTACGGTCGATCTCTCAATCGTGCCAATTGCAGATGATAAGGGGTGGTACACGCACTGGATGGCGATTCAGCGCGACACGACTGAGCAAACCCAGATGAGGGAAGAGATCGCACTGAAAGAATCGCGTCTCCATTTTCTTACGGAGTCCATTCCACAACTCTTATGGACTTCGAACAAGTATGGAGAGTGCGAGTTCGTCAGCCAGGCCTGCGCGAGGTTTTTAGGAGTGGAAGCGAGCGCCTGTTATGGACAAGGATGGTTCCAGTTTATCCATCCGGAAGACCTGGAGCGCTCCGTCAAAGTCTGGAGGGAAGCGGTCGCTCAGCAGCACACCTTCATCGTGGAGTATCGGTTACGCCGGCATGACGGCGAATTCATCTGGTTTCTTCATCGGGCTGTCCCGCGTATCAGTGACACCGGCGAAACGATGGAGTGGATTGGTAGTTCCACGGACATAGCCCAGCAGAAACGCAGTGAAGAAGCCATCCGTCAGACGGAAAAGCTGGCAGCGGTCGGGCGTCTCGCGTCAAGCATCTCTCATGAAATCAATAATCCACTGGCATCCGTTACGAACCTGCTGTACCTCTTAGGAACGCAGCCATCACTCACAAAAACCTCCCAGGAGTATGTGCGCACGGCACAGGAAGAATTGGCGCGCGTTACAGAAATCACAACTCATACGCTTCGCTTCCACAATCAAGCAACGTCTCCGGTTCCAACGCGTATGGCTGAACTGCTGGATTCGATCTTGTCGTTCTATCGACCCAGGCTTACATCGGCAGGCATCGTCGTTCGGCGTGAGTACGAGAGGACAGAGCAACTCACTTGCCTTGCTGGAGACATCCGCCAGGCGCTATCCAATCTAATCGCGAACGCTGTCGAAGCTTCCGAACCTGGGACACGCCTGCGCGTCCGCCTGCGTAATTCGGTTACGTGGAGATACCGCAAACATCGCGGCATCCGGATCACGATCGCAGACAGTGGACATGGCATCCCGCTCGAGACACGGCATCGCATCTTCGAGCCGTTCTACACAACAAAGGGTATTACGGGCACGGGACTTGGACTCTGGATAGCAAAGGACCTTATTGCGAAGCATGAAGGGCGAATCTCACTGAAGAGTTCGACGGAACCGAACAGACATGGAACCGTCTTTTCAATTCTTTTCCCGTACGAGCCGAACAAGGCGATTTCTTCCTAATACGATGCCGATCCGTGTATGTGTTACTTGGTTTCCTTCAGAGCAGCGTAGTCCCGCGAAGATGGAGCGTTCTCGGACGGAAAGGAACATCACACAATGACTGATGAAGTTGTAGTAGACCTCGAAGCCTGTGCCAGAGAGCCCATACATATACCGGGTGCAATCCAGCCCCACGGACTCCTGTTCGTTTTACGAGAACCAGAGCTCATCATCGCTCAAGTCAGCGAGAACGCCGAATGGATGCTCGGCAAGCCGGTTGACCAACTTCTTGGAAAGGATATCTCAAGCTTCCTGGATACGAGTCAAATTGCTAAAGTCCGGTTCGCCCTAGACTCGGTAGACCCGCGCGACAACAACCCTGTAGAACTCGGTCTGTTTGCTTCAAACACGGAGTCGCAATTCGACGGGTTCGTGCACCGTCATGATGGTTTCTCCTACCTTGAACTTGAAGCGGCTTCGCTCACGGCAGGCGCGAGGTTTCTGGATTTCTATAAGAGGGTTTCCCATCTGACATCGAAACTGCACGCCACAAGTTCTCTGGCTGAAATGCTGCGTGAGTCAACGCAGGGCATACGGTCTATGACCGGCTTCGATCGTGTCATGATCTATCGGTTTGCCGAGAGCAACGAAGGCGAAGTGGTGGCCGAAACGGTGGCCGAAGGGGTCGACTCATTCCTCGGCCTATGGTATCCCGCCAGCGACATTCCGGAACAAGCGAGAAGGCTGTATCTACTGAATCCCATACGGAACATCGTGGACGTCGACTACACTCCTGCTGCGATTATTCCTGTCATCAACCCGGACAGCGGCCGCCCGGCAGACCTGAGCTTTGCGGCACTTCGCAGCGTGTCTCCCACTCACTGCGAATATCTGAAAAACATGGGCGTCGCAGCCTCAATGTCGGTCTCCATCATTCTCGACGGCAGATTGTGGGGACTGATTGCGTGCCATCATCAAGCGCCTAAGTTCGTCAGCTATGAGGTTCGGAAGGCCTGCACGTTCATCGGGCAAGTGCTTTCCGGAGAAATCTCACGACGCGAGACACTGGAGTCGTCTGCCTATCAGTCACACGCTACGTCGATGCAGGCAAGCTTTTTGGAACTGATGGCTGGTTCGGCCAACCCGCTGCTGGGCCTGGTGAACTACTCACCAACCCTGCTTGATCTAATACCGGCGGACGGCGTTGCTGTGGTCCTGGGCGAAAAGACTCACTTACTGGGTACGACGCCGGGCTACGACGATCTCATGCAACTGATTCGTCAATTGCAGTCCGCAGGCATGGCAAGCACATTCGTAACGCGCTCCCTAAAGAATCACTTCCCGCTGACTGAGGCGATGCGCGACACCGCATCGGGTCTTATCGCACTGCTGATCCAGCGGGAACCAGCAACCTATATCTTCTTCTTCCGATCTGAGGTAGCACGGACCGTTCTATGGGGAGGTAACCCTGAGAAGCCGGTAGTGCCTTCTGACGACGGCTTCCGCGTTGGACCGCGCAAATCTTTCGAAGCCTGGAAGGAACAGATGACCGGTCAATCTCTCCCATGGTCAAAAAACGAGATTCGGGCAGCTCAAGAACTTCGGAATCTTGTCACGGTCGTGATGTACGGGAAGTGAGAGGGTATCGGCAAGGCTCACCGGTACATTACGCGAAGGTCAGAGACATAGTAACCGAGCCGCGTGCGAAGCGGCGTTGCCCAACGCGAACTGCAGCGCGCACAGGTGGAGCGGAATAGTCGGCTGACTGATCATCGGAGAAGCCCAGGGAGTTGCTTACAATGTGAACACCCATGGAAGAGCCCCCAATCAAAACCATCAGCAGTCGCACGGTGTATCAGAACAAGTGGTCGCGTGTGCGGGAAGACATCATTGAGCGTACGGATGGCGTGCGTGGTTTGTACGGTGTGCTGGACAAGGATCCCGCGTGCATCGTGATTCCGCTGGAGCGAACCGCGAACGGCGACTTTCTGACACTCGTTCATCAGTACCGCTACTGCGTGGAGGGCAGCTTCTACGAGTTCCCGCAGGGCGGCTGGGAGCAGGGCGAGGATGTCGACGTGGAAGCGCTGGCTCGTGGCGAACTGCAGGAGGAGACCGGTTTGAGTGCCGGCACGCTGACAAAGATTGGTGCGAACTGGATTGCGTACGGCGCCATGCGTCAGCGGCACCATGTCTGGCTGGCGGTGGACCTGACGCAGGGTGAGACCGCCCTGGAAGCGGAAGAGCACGGCCTGACCGCGCATCGCGTGAGCGTCGAAGAGTTCGAGCGGATGATCCTGGATGGGCGCGTGGAAGATAACTGCACGCTGGCGGCGTGGGGGACTTACCTGGTGTGGTCGCGGCGAGCCTCGGTTTAATTTGTGTCGATTTTGATGTGCTGAGCGCGCACTCATTGGTCTGTTGCGGCAGGCTAAGCGGAATCGTTCGCGTGTTCACCGTATGAAGTGCGTGCCTCACCCTTTGGCTCGGTGGTGCGTAGCATCGATTCATGGTGAGCGTCAGACGAGATGGATAGCGTGAGTGTGCGAGCCTCTGCGCCGCGGGGCAAGAAGGCAATTTCCGGTAGAGCACGGCCCGACGGCCAGGGTGCGGAACGCGCGGCGCGCGAAGAGGCCGCTGCGCGCGCACTGCATGCGGACCTGCCACAGGCGCTCCGCGTGCTTGCGGGCAATGATCGTGTGACGGTTCGGCGTGATGGGCCGCCGGATACAAACGGCAAGACGGTCGTTTACTGGATGCAGCGCGCGCAGCGAGGCGTGGACAATGCTGCTTTGGACTGCGCCGTGGCGGTGGCGAACGCGCTTGGACTGCCGGTGGTCGTGTACTTTGCGGGCATCAGCAACTTTCCCCATGCAAACCTGCGGCACTACGTATTTCTGAACCAGGGATTGCGTGATGTGGAAGCAGACCTGGCGAAACGCAACGTGAGCTTTGTCTTACGCAATGCGCCGCGTGAGGACTGGCTGCGCATGTTCCGGGATGTTGAGGCTGCCATCGTGATCGGGGACGAGAACCCGATGCGCGTGCCGGAGGGTTGGCGGCAGCATGTTGCAAAGGGTATCAAGGTGCCTTTCTGGACGGTGGATGCGGATGTGATCGTGCCCATGAAGCGCTTTGAGAAGGCGCAGTATGCGGCTTACACGATTCGCACACGGCTGTGGCGGATGGTACCGGAGTATGTGGAACCTTATGAAAATCCCCGGGCGCTGCATGCGTGGAAGAGGCCGAAGAGTTTTGTCGCGGATGATCCTGCGGCAGATATGACGGCGGGATGGAAAGACCTTGATCGTAGTGTGGGGGCGGCACCCGACCTGGTGGGAGGAGCCCACGCGGCACAGGCACGCCTGAAGTTGTTCGTGACGAAGATGCTTGGCGAGTATGCGGAGAGACGCAACCATCCGGAGGTGGATGGCACTTCGCTGCTTAGTCCCTATCTCCACTATGGGCATGTGAGTCCTCTGCGCATTCTGATGGAGATTGAAGCCGCGGTGGCGAAGAATCCGTCATGGCGTGAGAGCGCGGATAGCTTTCTGGATGAGATGGTGACGTGGCGCGAGCTATGCGTGAATTTTGTGAAGTACAACCCGCATTACGACGATCCGCAGTGCGCCGAGCCGTGGGCTGTGACGACGGTAGAGAAGCATGCCCACGATGTGCGCGACCCCACGTACACCGTGCAGCAGATGGAGCATGCCGAGACCTACGATGAACTGTGGAATGCAGCGCAGCGGCAGATGGTGCGTCGTGGATGGATGCACAACTACATGCGTATGTATTGGGCGAAGAAGATCCTCGAGTGGTCTCCCAGCAATGCCGAGGCGATGAAGACGGCCATTTACCTGAACGATAAGTACTTCCTCGACGGTCGTGATCCCGGCGGATATGCCGGGATTGCGTGGGCAATGTACGGCAAGTTCGATCGACCCTGGGGTGAGCGAAAGGTGTTTGGAAAGATCCGTTATATGAGTGGAGCGAGTACGGGAAAGAAGTTCAAGTCAAAGGACTACATCGCGCAGAACGCTGCTCTGTAGATGAGAAGAGCCTCCCTTCCGGGAGGCTCTTCGCGTTGCGTGTTGCGGATTTAGTAGATGGTGCGGACGTTGGGTTCGCGATCCCAGGTGCGGCCTGCTGCGGCCGCCTTCAGGTAGGCTTCTGCGTCGTCGGTGATGATGCCTGCGTCGGGAGTTACGCCGGCGCGGGTGAGGAGCGCCTTGGCGCCTGCGGTGGTGCCGATGACCTTCAGGTGGGCGAAGGCGTCGGAGACCCACTGCACTGCTGCGGACTCCTTGCTGAGCGTCTTGGCACCGTCTTCGCTGAGTGCGAGGAAGACCGTGTCGAAGAGTACGGACGGACCGCCTGCGAGCTGAAAGTCGCCTTCGATCGTCTTGCCGTCGGCGCTGGTAGCGCCCCCGACCTTGGGCGCGATGACCGCGAAGTCCGCGCCCAGCCGCTTTGCCGCTGCCTTGAGCGACTTCACCATTTCCAGATCGGTGCCATCAGCTACGAGGCAGCCGACTTTGCGACCCTTCAGGGTTGCCGGTGCCTTGGCGAGGATGCTGAGTGCAGGCGAGGGCTTGAGGTCGGTCCGTGCAGCGACTCCTGTTGGGAAGGCAGCTGGAGTGGACTTCATGCCAAGGCCTGCGGCGACGCGGTCTGCGATGGTCTGATCGACGTTGGCAAGCTGTGCCACGACACGCTGGCGCACGGGGAGCGTCTCAACCTTCGATAATTCGAAGATAAAGGCGGAGATGATGTGGTTCTGCTCCGTCTCGGTCTGCGAGTTGAAGAACTGCAGTGCCTGCGAGAAGTGGTCACCGAACGACTCCGCACGGACGCGCAGCTTGTCGCCTGCGATGGCTTCGTGGAAGGTTGAGTTGGCGCTAGGGTCCTGGCGCGGGGTATCGACCTCAAGCGAACTGGGCGAGTACGAGACGCGGCCCTTCTGCGGCGAGATGGTCATATGACCGTCGCGCTGCATGTTCATCACCGGGCAGCCGATGCCTTTGGGCATGTTCACCGGGATCTGCTTATAGTTCGGGCCGCCGAGGCGAGAGATCTGCGTGTCGACGTAGCTGAGGATGCGGCCCTGCAGCAGGGGGTCGTTGGTGAAGTCGATGCCGGGAACGACGTCGCGGACGCAGAAGGCGACCTGCTCGGTCTCTGCAAAGTAGTTGTCGACGTTGCGGTCGAGCACCATGCGGCCGATGATGCGCAGCGGCAGGATCTCTTCCGGGATCAGCTTCGTGGAGTCGAGAATGTCGAAGTCGAACTTGTTGGCGAAGTCCTCATCGAAGAGCTGCACGCCGAGCTCCCACTCGGGGAAGGCGCCTTCTTCGATGGAGTCCCAAAGATCGCGGCGATGGAAGTCGGGGTCGGCGCCGTTGATCTTGACGGCTTCATCCCAGATGAGGGATTGCGTGCCAAGCTTGGGGCGCCAGTGGAACTTCACGTAGGTCGACTCGCCGGCTTCGTTGATCAGCCGGAAGGTGTGGACGCCGAAGCCTTCCATCATGCGGAAGGAGCGGGGAATCGCACGATCGCTCATGACCCACATCAGCATGTGTGTGGATTCGGGCGTGAGCGAGGCGAAGTCCCAGAAGGTGTCGTGTGCGGAGGCGGCCTGCGGGAATCCGCGGTCGGGCTCCTGCTTGACGGAGTGGATGAGGTCGGTGAACTTGATGGCGTCCTGGATGAAGAAGACGGGAATGTTATTGCCGACAAGATCCCAGTTGCCTTCATTCGTGTAGAACTTCACGGCAAAGCCGCGCACGTCGCGTGCTGCGTCGAACGAGCCCATGTTGCCGGCGACGGTGGAGAAGCGTACGAAGACGGGTGTCTTGATGCCGGTCTCATTGAAGATCTTCGCCTTGGTGATGCCGGCGAGGGAGTCGGTCAGTTCGAAGAAGCCGCGTGCGCCATATCCGCGAGCATGAACGATGCGCTCAGGAATGCGCTCATGGTCGAAGTGCTGGGTCTTCTCAAGATAGAAGTGGTCTTCGGCAAGGGATGGGCCGCGGTCGCCGGCCTTGAGCTGGTTCTCATCGTCATGAATGATGACGCCGCCCTGCGTGCGCATGGCGGGATGCGTGCCACCGGCTACCTGGTGCAACTCGCCACCATTGCCAACTTCATGGCCGACGGTGTCGCTCTCAAGTACGGCTGCGGTGGTGGGCGTGACCTTCTTGTCTGTATCGGACTTCAGCATTGATTCTCCTGGGGGATGCGACAGGAGGTTTGATGCCGGGGGCGCGCGCCGACGCTGGCCGCCTGAATGAAATGGCGTGGAATGTGGGAGCTGTGGCTGGTAGCAGACTTAGGGGGCAATTCTGGGTGCGCAGTGGTGGCGAGTGTAGCGGGCCAACGGCCGCCTCGTGCGCGAGCATCGTGCCACCGCCTGCGTAGTGCCATCGCGTAGCCGTGTGTGTCGTGTGAACCGTGCGCTGGATGTCGAGTGCTAGTGGATCGTCTTCATGCGGCGGTTCATGAAGTCCTGCAGGACGTAACTGCCCAGCTTGTCGGGGCTGGTGAAGTAGGCTTTGCCGCGGCACATGGCGCTTACTTTCTGTACGAACTGCATCAGTGCGAAGTCCTGCGCGAGCATGAACGTGTTGATGACGATGTTGGCGCGCTTGCAGCGGCTTACTTCTTCCAGCGTTTCGGCGATGACCATGGGGTCGAGGCCGAAGGCGTTGCGGTAGATGCGGCCATCGTCGAGTGTGAGCGCGGAGGGTTTGCCGTCCGTGATCATCACGATCTGCTTCATGTCCTTGTTGCTGCGCGACAGGATGCGGCGGGCGAGGCGTAGGCCTTCGCGGGTGTTGGTGTAGTACGGGCCGACCTTCACGCGCGCGACCTGCTGGATGGGCAGCTCTTCTGCGGAGTCGTGGAAGAGAACCAGGTGCAACGAGTCGCCCGGGAACTGGGTTCGGATGAGGTGCGAGAGCGCCATGGCGACGCGCTTGGCGGGCGTGAAGCGGTCTTCGCCGTAGAGGATCATCGAGTGCGAGCAGTCCAGCATGACCACGGTTGCGCAGGATGACTGGTACTCGCTCTGGTTGATGATGAGGTCGCCGTACTCGACGTTGAGTGGCAGCGTGAGGCCTTCGCGTTGCATGGCGCTTGAGAGTGTGGCGTTGACGTCGAGGTTCATGACGTCTCCGAACTCGTACTGCTTCGTGCTGCCGCTGGACTCGATGCCGCTGGCTTCGTAGTTGGTGTCGTGGCGCCCGCTGACGCTGCGTCCCATGCCGCCGAGCAGGTGGCGCAGGGACTTGTAGCTGAGGAAGTCCATGCTCTTATCGGTGACGTGAAAGCGGGCTTCGCCCTGTGGCGGCGCGGGCTGCGCAATCTCGCCGGTGGACGTCTGGCCCTGCATCTCGGAGGCTTCGCCAGCCTGCTGCTGGATGTAGTCGCCGGCCTGCATGCGTTCGACGAGGGTGTCGAGCATTTGTTCGCGCTGCTGCTCGTTCATGTCGTCGTACTGCTGCTGGGCTTCTTCGTCGAGGAAGTCGCCAGACTCCATCACCTGCCTCAGGGCTTCGCGCAGGTTCTCAAGCGTGTGTTCGCCGTTGAGTTCCTGGAACTGCGAGAAGGGATCCTGGAAGCCGGAGTCAAGCATGAAGTCGCTGAGCGCTTCCATCAGGTCATCGAGGCCGATGCCGTCCGCAAAGTTGCCGTTGAATTTCGTGTAGCGTGTGCGCTTCATGGGTGCCAGCTAGTCAGCGAGTCAGCAAGTCAGCGAGTCAGCTTGTGCACGCGGTTGATCGGACGTTGGTGGACTTGCCCTGCGGTCCCGGAGTTTTCCCCGAAAGCCTCGGGCCAGTGTGGTGGTGCGGACATCGTCAAAATCTCTCGCTTCGCTCAAGATGACAGACGATGTGAAGGGTGCTTAGTTAAAGCCGCGCTTGGAGCGGTTGCGGTAGTCGTCCCGCTCGCGGTCGCGGATGTCTTCTCCAAAGTTCTGCGCGCGTTCTTTGCGTGTCTGCTTCTCGCTGGCGGTGAAACTGCGCTCTTCGTTGCGGCTGATCCGCTTGTGGGCGGTCATGCCTTCGAGGAGGAATTCGGCTGCGGAGACAAGGGCTTCGTTGCCGGCGCGCTTCTCGAGTGACAGCGGTTTCAGCTTATCGAAGAGTCCCTGGATCTGCTGCAGTTCTTTGAGTGACTGTTCGGCAGAGACCGCGTCCGAAAGCTGCACCGTACCGCCGAGGTTGAACCACTGTTCGATCTGCTGTGTGTTGGCTTCTGCGAAGTAGCCGTCGAAGGTGCGCTTGACTGCTGTGAGGATGATGTCGCGAACGACGGTGTCGGCGCCGCGCATTTCGCCCTCGTACTCGAGTTCGATCTTGCCAGTAATGCCCGGCAGCGACGTATAGATATCGCCGATGCGGGGGACTGCGACGGTCTCGCCGTGGGTGAGGGCGCGGCGCTCTGCGTTGGAGATGACGAGTTCCATCACGGATATAGGCAGACGCTGGGAGACACCGGAGCGCTTATCGACGCGCTTGTCTTCACGCGCAACGAAGGCGATCTGTTCGACCGTCTCGCGAATATAGCGGGGGACGTCGATGTCGAGTGCGGCGCGGGTGGACCACGCCTCCTGCTCAGTGACAGAGATAGCCTGCTCAAGCGAGTCGAGATAGTGTGTGCGGATCTCGGAACCGATGCGGTCCTTGAGCGGTGTCACGATCTTGCCGCGGGCTGTGTAGTCCTCGGGATTGGCGGAGAAGGTGATGGCGACATCAAGCTGCAGGCGGACGGGGTAGCCCTTAATCTGCACGTCGCCCTCCTGCATGATGTTGAAGAGCGCGACCTGGATCTTGCCGGCGAGATCGGGTGCTTCGTTGATGGCGAAGATGCCACGGTTAGCGCGGGGCAGCAAACCGTAGTGCATGGTCAGCTCGCTCGAGAGCTGTTCGCCGCTGCGCGCTGCCTTGATGGGGTCGACATCGCCGATGAGGTCGGCGACGGTGACGTCCGGTGTTGCAAGTTTTTCGACGTAGCGCTCATCCGGCGTGAGCCATGCGATGGGCGTTGCGTCACCCTTGGCCGCGATCAGGTCGCGAGAGTACTGCGAGAGTGGCTTGTACGGGTTGTCGCGAATCTCTGATCCAGCGACGTAGGGCACCACGTCATCCAGCAGCGTGGTCAGGCCGCGCAGGATGCGGCTCTTCGCCTGCCCGCGCAGACCCAGCAGGATGAAGTTATGGCGCGAGAGCACAGCATTGACAATCTGCGGGACGACCGTATCTTCATAGCCGACGACGCCGGGGAAGATGGTCTCCTTTGCGCGCAGTTTGGCTATGAGGTTTTCGCGAAGCTCGTCTTTCACGGAGCGCGTGACCCGCTCAAAGGTCCACGCGGACGTGCGGAGTGCACCTAACGTTTGCGGCAGATCGGACGGGAGCGAATGCTGTTTAGCCATCGGTATGAGTATATGAGTGGTGCCGGGCCGGTTTGGTCGCAAGCCACGATGGCTTTCGCGCGCCTACCAGATCCAACCGGCCGGTTTCGGCGCGTCCACAGGCACCGAAGTACGCGTCCCTGGCCTTACGCTTCCAACTCGTCCAGCAGTGCTTGCATCTCGGATGCGGCATGCGTGTTGCGCGTGCGGGCTGCGGCGGCCAGGCCGTCTTTCAGGCGAGCCACGGCGTCGTCATTGCGATGCAGCTTGGCCAGCGTCTGTCCGCTCATCTGGTAGGCGGGTACGTAGTCGGGATTGTGCTCGGTGGTGGCTGTGAACTCGGCGAGTGCCGCGTCGTTGTTGCCCTGCGACAGGTGCTCCATGGCCAGGCCATAGCGGGCAAAACTGTCTGCGGGGTTTGCGGCGAGGATTTCGGTGAGCATCGCGATCTTGTCCATGGGGCTATTGGACGCCCGAATGGCCGCCGGAAGCAAATGGCGCGGAAGTACACTGGACAACGATGGATGAACAGCACAGAACGGTCTTCGACTCGCAGGCAGAGCGCAGCGAGGTGATCTTTCCCGGCGACTCGAACTCGCTGGGTAACCTGTTTGGCGGCCGGTTGATGCAGTTTATCGACCTGGTGGGCGCCGTTGCGGCGTACCGCCATGCTCGTTCCACCGCAGTGGTCACGGCCAGCATGGATCACCTGGACTTCGTTGCGCCGGTCCACATCGGCGACCTGCTGATCCTGAAAGCGAGCGTGAATCGCGCCTTCAAGACCAGCATGGAAGTAGGCGTGAAGGCCATGGTGGAAGACCCCAAGACACGGCAGTTGCGCCACGTCTCGACGGCTTACGTGACTTACGTCGCGGTCGATCAGACGGGAACGCCCGTGCCCGTGGAACCGGTGATCCCGGAGACGGAACACCAGAAGCGGCGCTATGACGATGCGCAGCGGCGACGGGAGAATCGTGCGGAAGAGACGACGCGCAAGCGCGAGCTTCGCAAGGTGCTGACGATGGACTGGCACGCTTAGCTGCGAGTCCGCATTCTGTGCGGGGCTAAGTGTTTTCTGCTTCGACGACCGCGACTCGCTCGCGCAGGGAGATCGTGTCGCGATGGATGGAATCGCGCAACTGCGTCATGTCACGATTGATGTCAACGCGGATTTGAATCATTTCGGCGCGGTGTGCCGTGACGTCAGACCGCAACGAGGAGAGGTTGGTCCGGCTGAGTGCGATATGACAAGAATCAGCAGGCTGGGCATCCCAATAGCCAGCAGAAGCTGCAGATTCGTCATGCGTCGTCGCCTCCGCGACGCGAGTGTACCAGTTTTGTCCGCTCACACCGAAGCAATACCATAGGAACAAGAAGGTAAAAGGTTATGGCACAGGCAGGACAGGCTCAGCAGGGGCCGCAAGCACTTCCGGGAATTCACGCAGTCATCGCAGTGGGCAGTGGTAAGGGCGGCGTTGGTAAGACGACAGTTGCGGTAAATCTGTCAATTGCGCTGGCGAAGCTGGGGCACCGCGTGGGCTTGATCGATGCGGACATCTACGGGCCGAATGTGCCCATGATGATGGGACAGACGCGTCAGCCTTCGGTGACCGATGACAGCATGATGGAACCGCTGGAGAGCTTTGGCGTGAAGTTCATCTCGGTGGGCCTGATCTCGCCCGGCGATAAGCCGCTGGTAATGCGCGGACCGATGCTGCACCAGATCATTCGCCAGTTCCTGCAGCAGGTGAAGTGGGGCGAGCTGGATTACCTGATCGTTGATCTGCCGCCGGGCACGGGCGATGTCGTCATCTCGCTGGTGCAGACGGTGCCGCTGACGGGTGCGGTGGTCGTTTCGACTGGCAGCGGCGTTGCGCTGCAGGATGCACGCAAGGCGCTGGAGATGTTCCACCAGGTGAATGTGGAAGTGCTCGGCCTGATTGAGAACATGTCGCAGATGCGTCTGCCGAACGGGGAGGTCCTCGACGTTTTCGGCGCAGGCGGCACGGCTGCGACGGCTCGCCAGTACAACCTGCCGTTCCTGGGATCGGTCGATCTGGATCCGGCGATCCGGCAGGGTGGCGATCGCGGTCTGCCGGTGGCTCTCGGCGGACCGGAGGATGCTCGCGCGAAGGCTTACTTCGACATTGCGAAGGAAGTCATCGACCGCGCGGACGACGTGCTGGAAGAGTCGAAGGACGTCCTCGAAATCAGCTAGGCGTCATCGCCAGGTCATATCAACTTTGATCGGGATCTCGTTCTTGATGGGCATCATCAGGAACGAGGGCGGCGGGATTTTGAAGTCGGCGACGGTCGCTGGAACAGTCCCCGTAATGTGGTGGTCTTCTCCTGTGACCGTTTGCTGAAACGGCACATGTGCGTAGTGCGCGGTGTTGCCCGAGAAGGTGACCTCAAGATCGCAATCCAGTGTTGGTTGCTGAAGGCGATCTTCCGCGATACGGACGCGAACGGTGACCAGCGGGAACTCTGCACCGCGCGTGACCTGCAGCATGTGCAGATCACGATTGGAATCGCCGGAGTCGAAGGTCTTCACCGGCACTGCAATGAGGAAGTCGCATGTGCCGGCGTGGCAGACGCCCTTGCCCAGCGCCGAGTGACTGGTGCCATCCACCTCATGCACCGGGTGCGACATGTGATAGGTCAGCGAGGCCTTTGTCAGTTTCCAGGTACGATCCGTCTGCGCCGCGGCTGTGGCGGCGAAGAGGCAGAGCAGTGCGGGCGCGAGTCGCATGGATTGTCCTTAGTTCTTGTGTGTGAGCGGCCAGGAGACGGCAAGGATCGCCGCGCTGTACGAGGCGACGGTGGTCCACGCGACCGCGGCGTGCGCACTCGCGATGCCGTGGACCTTCTCGCCATTGTTGGCTTGCTGGAAGGCCATGGCGCCCAGGATCGGCGTCAGCACCATGCCCGGCGCATGCACGTAGATCAGGTACTTGTGCCACTTGATGCCGCCGCGCGCATGACCGTCGTCGATCTTCGGCGCGCGAATCGCGTAATACGCAGTTGCGCCGTAGGACATGACGGCAAGCGAGCCCAGACTTAGGTGGATGTCTCTGCCTACGGTATTGCCATTGCCGTTGCGGGGATCTGGCGGTGCCAGGGCGGAACTGAGGCAGGCGGCGGCGAGCGGCGCCAGCGTAATGATGCCGAGCCGCTGATGGATCTTCAGCATCTCCGTCCGTCGGTCGAGCTTCTTCTGCAGGTCAGGGTCGGCGCGCTGTTGGGCGGGTGCGAGTCCAAGGTCGTCCAGTGACGGAGGCGCTGAGGTTGAAGGCTCGGCGCCCGGCTGCGGCCGCTGCTGGAGTGGAACCGTTTGAGCTGCCTGCAGGAAAGCGGCGGACGGCGCGTCCGGCAGGTCGTCGATGCGTGGCAGCTCCGCGAGCAGAATGCGTTCTTTCGGTGACTGCAGCTGAATTGACTGGGCCGACAGCGCACTGATCGTCAGCAGGGGTAGAAAGACCGCTGTGCAAAGGCGGTGCGAGGTGGACGGCGTTGGAAGGCGCAAAGGGAACTCCCTGAATTTGTCAGCGTGCGATGGTGCCAGCGTAGCCGCTACCGCTTAAGTCGTCCTGAAGGAGCCGGGAGTGTTGTCGGACATCTGCGTCTTGCAGACTCATATTTTGCAAAGAGCCGCGTTAGAATATTTGTATGGCAGATCTGCGCGAGACCGGCTGGGAGTTGCACGCGCGGCAGCGGGCGATTCTGTCTGCGGCGATTGAGCTGTACGTGCAGACGGGCGAGCCCGTGGCATCGCAGGCGATTGCCAGCGTCAGCGGCCTGAGTTCTGCAACGGTGCGCAACACCATGGTGGAGCTTGCAGACGCGGGGATGTTGGAGCAGCCGCACACTTCGGCGGGACGCATCCCGACGGCGCGCGCCTTCCGCTTGCACGTGGAGCAGATCCGCGGAGCAAATCGTATCGCCCCCAGGCTGCTGCCGGAGCAGTCGCGCACGCAGATTGACGCGCATCTGTTTGGTGTCGCTGGTGCCGACGCATTTCTTGAACGCACGTCGCAGGTACTGGCCCTGCTGTCGAGCAGTGTGGGTGTTGCGCTGGCGACGGTGCAGGCCGGCGACCAGTTGGAGCACGTGCACTTTCAGCGGCTGGCGCAGCGCAAGGTGCTTGCAGTCGTTGTCACGCGCAGTGGAGCGGTCCGCGATCGCGTGTTGTTGCTGGCGAACGATCTTGCAACGAGTGAGTTGGAGAGTGCCGCACGCTATCTGAACGAGAACTTCCGTGGCTGGAGCGTGGAGCGTGTGCGTTCGGAGATACTGTCGCGCGCGGAGCGTGAGCGCAGTGAGTATCAGCGGATGATGCAGTCGGCGGAAGAGCTTTGGTCGCGCGTGGTGCCGGACGATCGCGGTTCGGAGCAAACGCTGTATATCGAGGGTGTGTCGAACCTTCTGGGTGGTGCCGATACAGACCGTGTGCGTCTGCGCGAGATGCTGGCGGCGCTGGAAGCGAAGGAACGATTGGTGACATTGTTGACGGCGTATGTCGACTCGCATGAGCGGAGCGTTCGTGTGGTCTTCGATATGGAGGAACGTGCGCCGGAGATGCAGGGGCTGGTCTTGATTGCGGCGCCGGCGATGGTGGACGGGACGCGTCGCGGGACGGTGGGCGTCATTGGGACGCAGCGCATGCACTACGAAAACACCATCAATGCAGTGGGGTATGTAGCGCAGTTGTTTGCGCAGTCGGTGGGCGGAGAATCCGCGGACGCTGCCGGGCAATCATAAGAGTTGGGTTTGGCTGGCGCACCTCACGCGATGGCTGCGTGGCGGGCTGGCAGAGCAGGGCAGGACATGATTTCAGATCGATACAGGAAGTGGATGGGCATGAACGGAACAGAACAGACAGAAGCGGCGACCGACGCCGAGATGATGGCAGCTGCTGAGGCCGATGAGACGATGGCCGCCAGCGATGCCGAGGTAATTACGGTGACGCAGGCAGAGTTCGACCAGATCAAGGGCGAGCGCGACCAGCTGATCGACCGCATGGCGCGGCTGCAGGCGGAGTTCGATAATGCTCGCAAGCGTGAAGCGAAAGAGCGTGCGGACTTCCGTGACTA
The DNA here is from genome assembly GCF_900105625.1 of Terriglobus roseus. Lineage (NCBI taxonomy): Bacteria > Pseudomonadati > Acidobacteriota > Terriglobia > Terriglobales > Acidobacteriaceae > Terriglobus > Terriglobus roseus. The sequence goes on along the minus strand of NZ_FNSD01000001.1, from coordinate 717,019 downwards.
CGCGGTGGGCAACGCGGCGGAAGGTTTCCTGGGCGTGCTGGATAACTTCCATCTTGCGCTGAAGTCGCAGGGATCGCCGGAGCAGTTTCGTGCGGGTATTGAGCTTATTGCGAAGCAGTTTGACGATGCCGTCCGCAACCTGGGCGTGGTTGCCGTCGAGACCGCCGGTCAGCAGTTCGATCCGCGTTCCATGGAAGCACTGGGATCGGTCGAGACGGCCGAGTTCCCGGACGGCGCTGTGGTCGACGAGGTACGTCGTGGCTATCGCATCAAAGAACGCCTGCTGCGCCCCGCGCTGGTTCGCGTCGCGGTGAACAGCAGCACGCACGCAGCTTAATTTTGCGGCTTACGGCATGGCACAAGCCCGCCGCGTACCGTACTTTTATCTCCTCATGGTGCCTTGGTGAGGAGCAGTGTTTCGCAACATGCGCCGGCACGAATCGCGTCGCAAGCTGAGGAGATAGCTTTGGCAGGAGCCACGGTGAAGGCTGATTATTACGAGATATTGCAGGTCACAAAGACCTCGTCCGATTCGGAGATCAAGACTGCGTATCGCAAGCTGGCGATGCAGTTCCATCCGGACCGAAATCCCGGGGATCATACGGCAGAAGAAAAGTTCAAGGAGTGCTCCGAGGCCTACGGTGTCCTCAGCGATCCGCAGAAGCGTGCCGCCTATGACCGCTATGGTCACGACGCGTTTGGCGGTGGTCGCGGAGCTCCGCAGGGCGGTGGTTTTCCTGGCGGCTTCAGCGGCGATCCGCAGGATCTGGGCGACATCTTTGGCGACATCTTTGGCGAGATGTTCGGCGGTGGCGGCGGCGCGCGCAAGGGCAGTCGCGCGCAGCGTGGACGCGACCTTCGCTATGACATGACTCTCGAATTTGAAGAGGCGGTCTTCGGCAAGGAGCAGGACATCCGCATCAAGCGCAGCGAAGCGTGCGATGACTGCAACGGCACGGGTTCCGCCAACGGCAAGCAGCCGGCAACGTGCTCACAGTGCCGCGGCGCGGGACAGGTGCGGTACCAGCAGGGCTTCTTCTCCGTAGCTCGCGCATGCCCCAAATGCGAAGGCAGCGGCGTCACCATCACCGATCCCTGCAAGACCTGCCATGGCGAGAGCCGTGTGCAGCGCGAGCACACCATTACGGTGAAGGTGCCGGCAGGCGTGGAAGATGGCACACGCATCCGGTACCAGGGCGAAGGCGAGGCAGGCAAGCTTGGCGGGCCGAGCGGCGATTTGTACGTGGTGCTGAGCGTGAAGGCCCACAAGTTCTTTCAGCGTGATGGTGATGACCTGCATTGTGTTGTGCCGGTCAGCTTTCCGCAGGCAGCGCTTGGCGATGAGCTTGAGATCGAGACGCTGGAAGGTTCCGCGCTGCTGAAGGTGCCGGAAGGCACACAGAGCGGCAAGACCTTCCGCATCAAGAGCAAGGGTGTGCCACACCTGAACAGCCACGGCAAGGGCGACCTGATCGTGGAGGTGCGTGTGCAGACGCCGGGCAAGCTCTCGAAGCAGCAGAAAGAACTGCTGCGGCAACTTGCAGACACCATGAAGGTGGACAACGCACCAACCTCACATGGCATTATGGATCGCGTGAAGGACATCTTCAGCTAAGTCAATGGCGTTGCGAATCGGACAACTCGCCCTCGCGCTTTTAGGCATGACACTGCTGCTGCGCTTCGGCGCGGTACGCGAGCCCGGATGGGGCGAGGTGACTTTTGGTCATCCGCCCCACTGGACGTTTCATGCCATGCCGTTGGCGGGCGGTGTTTTATGCCTGGTGGTTGCGATGGGATTGATCTTCGTCCACGAAGAGTAGCTGCTTTGGGCGATCAACGCCTCAGGTCGTGCATCGCAGGTGGAACGGTTCCGATGGGCATGGCTTTCAGCCATGCCTTTTCTGTTGCCGGGAAGTCAGGCTTTAGCCTCTGAGGAACTTCTCGCCTTGGATCTTCACGACCGCAAGGCAGAGGTGATGGCGAGCGCCGCGATGGCAGCGGTCTCCGCACGCAGGATGCGTGGGCCAAGTGTGACGTGCTGCCAGCCGCTGTCGCGGAAGAGCTGCATCTCATCCGGCGCCCATCCCCCTTCGGGGCCGATCGCGAGCGCGATGCTGGAGCCCTGCGGTGCGGCTTCCAATGCAGCGCGAAGCGTGTTCTCTTCCTCCGTCTCCGCGAGCAGCAGCTTCACCGGCTCATCAATCGACTTCAGCAACTGTTTCAGGGTCGCAGGGTCATCGACCTCCGGTACATCGCTGCGGCGCGACTGCTGCGACGCCTCGCGCACGATGCGACGCCAGCGCTCGACACGCTTCGCCGCGGCAAGAGCCAGGTGCTTTTCCGTGCGGCGTGCAAGCACCGGCGTGATGCGTGCCGCACCAAGTTCGGTCGCCTTCTCGATACCCCATTCCAGGTGGTCGAACTTGAAGACTGCAAGGAGCAGTCGCACGGGCTGAGCAGAGTCCGCTTCATGCTCTTCATGCAATGTGAAAACAACTTTGTCTTCGTGAACGCTGGCAACTTCAGCTCGGTGGAGGAAGCCGTCGGCGACGACATCGAAGATCTGTCCCGGCTGTGCGCGCAGGACACGCGCAAGGTGTGTGGCCTGATCGCCGAGGAGCGAGGCTTCGGTACGGTTATTGTTCCACTGGTCGGCGATCCATCTGCGGCGCGTCATCAGTAGCAGTGTATCGAGAGTGTGGGCGGATGGATAAAAGCCAGAGGGGCGGAAGGGCACAGCTTACGCCTGTGCGATATCGAGCGTCCTTGGAACAAGCTTCAGCCGATGACGGTGGTGTCGTGATGGTCAAGCGAAAGACAAGTCCTTCGAATCATAAGCACTCTCGCCGCCTCGAACATGGCGCACGAAGGAGCCACAACCCTGCGAGACTTCGTTCCCGTCTTCGTTTCGCAAAGGGAAGAACCCGTGTTAGGAGCTTGCTGCAAACGCAAGTCGGGGAGCGCTTGCGCGCTCCCCGATGAGACTTGCTTTGCCTTGTTGCATTGCGGCCTTTGCCACCGCTTTGCATTGTGCCGTCGCTCTACTCTCCCTGAGTGAGAAGACATGCGCGCTGCAACGTGTTGTGCAGCTAACGAATGTATAGAAGCACGTGAGAAGAGTGTCAACAAAAAAGTGCGAAGGCATCCTCTTGCTTGAGTCCATTTCTTTCAAGCGGCGCAGGACACGTTGCGCAACACGCACGCCGCGCACGACGCTCAACGAGACGTGCTTCACTTTCACGACGCGAAGGGAAGCCCGCGATGGTCTGCGATGCAATCTCTCACCATCGCGAATCACCAGTGTTCATCATGGTTTTGTCAGCACTCGATGATGTTCAGCGCGAGCCCTGCGAGAGACGTTTCCTTGTAGCGCGACTGCATATCGAGGCCGGTCAGGTACATCGTCTTGATCACCTGATCGAGGGAGACCTTGTGCTCGTCGGTTTCGTTCATCGCCATGCGCGTTGCGTTCACGGCCTTCACCGCCCCCATCGCGTTGCGTTCGATGCAGGGGATTTGCACAAGACCGCCGATGGGATCGCAGGTCATGCCAAGGTTGTGTTCCATCCCGATCTCCGCAGCATGTTCCACCTGCAGGTTCGTACCGCCAAGCGCGGCAACCAGGCCACCAGCAGCCATGCTGCACGCAACGCCGACTTCACCCTGGCAACCAACTTCAGCACCACTGATAGAAGCGTTCTCTTTGTACAGGATGCCGATCGCAGCGGCGGTAAGGAAGTATCGCAGGAGCCCGTCGTCATCTGCGTTCGCGATGAAGTCGCGATAGTAGCGCGCGACTGCGGGCACGACGCCGGCTGCACCATTCGTAGGAGATGTGACGACGCGACCACCGGCGGCGTTCTCTTCGTTCACCGCCATCGCGAAGACTGTTACCCAGTCCAACGGGCCAAGCGGATCCCCTGCAGGCTTCTGTCCCAGGCGCGCAGTCAGGCGTGGCGCGCGGCGCCGCACGCTGAGGCCGCCGGGGAGGATACCGTCGTTGCGCTGGCCGCGTTCGATGGAGTCCGCCATCACTGCCCACAGCGCCAGGATGCCATTGCGAACATCGGTGTGTGCGTCGCCCGTCATGGGGATGCGCGGGCGAAGGATCTTCTCATCGGCGAGCATCGCGATCTCATTGGCTAAAACGAGATCCGCGATGGTGAGGTTATTCGCTGCTGCAACTTCCAGGAGTTCGGCGGCACTGCGAAATGGGTACGGAATCACGCGTGAAGACTCTGGCGTTGCCGCGCCGCTGGTAGAGAAGCGTTCGGCTGTGACGATGAAGCCGCCACCGATGGAGTAGAAGACCTCTTCGGCCAGCGTGGTGCCGGTCTCGTCGAAGGCGGTGAAGCGGACACCGTTGGGATGCGTTGGCAGGTCCGCATCGGGATACATCTGATTCTTATGGAAAAGAAGGTCGCGCTCACGCACGAAGGCGATCTGTCGCGAGCCGTTGAGTGTGAGTGAGCCGCCAGTCGCTTCCTTCAGGATGGCTTGATGCCGCGCGGGCTCGATCGTGTCTGGTGTCTCACCCGCGAGTCCGGTCAGCACGGCGGAATCTGTGCCGTGCCCGATGCCCGTGAGTGCGAGCGATCCGTAGAGGTCGATGCGAACACGTGTCACCCGGTCAAAGACCTTGCCGCGCTGCAGGCCACGGAGGAAGGCGAGTGCTGCGCGCATGGGAGCAACGGTGTGTGAACTGGAGGGGCCGATGCCGATCTTGAAGAGTTCGAAGAGACTTGTCACAGATGCGATTCTAGGCTTCTGGAAGGAGGATCTCTCCAGAGCAGTCGCTTGTTATTTCTTCGTGGCGCGCTTCTTAGCCAGGGGCTTGCTCGCTACATTGCGATAGGCCGTGGTGATGGCGCCGATGAGGATGTCTTCTTCCGCGTCGAGCCGGATAAAGGTCATGCCCATGCGGCCCCAACCGCCATGAACGGCTTCAAAGACGTCGCTTCGCTCTGCAAGGAAGTCGGCCTGCTGGCCAAGGGTGAGTTTGAGTGTGCCCTGGTTGCGAGCCGCGTAGGCGAGCGTGACGAAGATGCGATGGTTGACGCGGAAGTCGACGGCCCCGGCATGGCTGCCCTCGGCTGCGCCGGGCAGACCGAGAGCGATGCGGCGAAAGCGGTCGATGGCTTCCTTGTTTGTCATTTCTTCTTCTTTGCACCCGTCGTGGCGGCCGTGCCGACGTTGTGGATGTAGGCTGCGCTCGCAGTGAAGCGCACGTTGTCCTTACCGTCCGTCAGCAGGGCGCGGAGAGCATCGCGTGTGTCCATCCCGGTGTAGGTGGCAAGTGCTTCGGCGGCTGCGAGGCGTCCGCCGGCATCCTTCGTCTTCGTCGCTTCAATGAGAGCCTTCTTCGAAGGATCAGTGTGTTCCTTGGCGATCTGCGTAATCGCAGTGACCTGAGGCGATGTGCCGCCGGTGCTCTTCAGGTAGCCATAAGCTCCCATGCCCATGCCGACGGGCGGCACCAGGATGACCATGCTCTGCTGCGCCGCGATCTTCGCAAGCGCTGAGGGGCTGTGCAGTGTGCGGCTGGCGTTGTGCTTGCTGCCCTTCCAGAAGTTGTAGTCGCCGGAGCGCTCACCCTGTGCAACGGCGAGCAGGATGTCTTCGCCGGAGGGATCGTTCAGCTTCCACAACGTGCTGGCTGCAGTGAACGCGACCTTGGGGTCGGCGTCGTTCAACTGGTTGCGAATCTCGGTAGGGAATTCGCGCGACCCGTTCCTCGCCATTTCACCTGCAGCGACGATAGCGGCAAGGCGCACGTCGATATCGGGATCGTGCATGGCATTGCCCACCAGGCGTTCCGCGCGAGCCTGGCCGCCGAGCAGCGACAGACCGCTGATGGCGGCGATGCGCGTGTCCGTATTCTTGGTGCCGGTTACGCCGTTCTCAAGACGGGTCCACGCTGCGTTGACCAGAGCAGCGGGGCTAAGGTCGGGAGCATCTCCCACGATGCCGGCATCGGGATTAGCAGCCTGTGCGTGAAGTGTCGGCAGAGAAAGTGTGGAGAAGAGTGCAAGCAACACAAAGGGAGTACAGAGGTAACGCATGTGTTTCCTTTCAACGGGATGTGTGTGCTGGAGGGTGTAGCAACACACTTAGGATGCGCTACACTGCGCTCCGGCACCATAACCAAATTCCCAAAATCAGGTCTCGCAACGGATGCTGTTCAAAGCGCGCAGCGCCGCAGTGTATGGAATTGACGCCCACCTGATCGATGTCGAGGTCGACTTTTCCGGCGTAGTGGATGGCAACGACGCGACCTTCAGCACGGTTGGTCTGCCTGACGCAGCCGTGCGTGAAAGTCGCGACCGTGTCCGTGCGGCCATCAAGAACAGCGGCTTTGACATGCCACCCACGCGCATCACGATAAACCTTGCGCCTGCTGGTTTAAAGAAGGAAGGTTCCGGCTTCGATCTGCCGATTGCCGTCGGCATCCTGGGGGCTTATGGCGCGCTGCATAACCGGGACCTGACGAACTTTCTGCTGGTGGGCGAGCTTGGCCTTGATGGCTCGTTGCGTGCGGTGCCTGGCGTACTGCCGATGGCGGTGATGGCGAAGGAGAAGGGCATTCGCAACGTGGTGCTGCCGGCGCAGAATGCGCGCGAGGCCGCTGTGGTCAACGGTGTTGACGTGTATCCGGTGCGGACGCTGCGCGAGGTCCTGGACCTGGTGAACGCCTTCGCCTTCGATGGCTCCCATGCGCAGCCACTGCGTGTGCAGGCAGCGGAAGTGCTGAATGAGCTGCAACACTTTCCGTTCGACTTCAAGGATGTGCGCGGTCAGCACACTGCGAAGCGCGCCATGGAGGTTGCCGCGGCGGGCGGCCATAACCTCCTGATGATCGGGCCGCCGGGCAGCGGCAAGACGATGCTTGCGAAGCGGCTGCCTTCGATCCTGTCTCCGCTGCGTTTCGAAGAAGCGTTGGAGACAACGAAGATTCACTCGGTGGCGGGCGTGCTCGATCCCAGCGAGGGCCTGGTGGCGCATCGCCCCTTCCGCGCACCGCACCACACCATCAGTGATGCGGGCCTCATCGGCGGTGGCATGGTGCCGCGGCCGGGTGAGGTGTCGCTGGCGCACAACGGTCTTCTGTTCCTCGACGAGCTGCCGGAGTTTCCGCGTAACGTGCTGGAAGTTCTTCGCCAGCCGCTGGAGGATGGCACGGTGACGATCTCTCGCGCGGCGATGTCACTGAGCTTTCCGGCGCAGTTCATGTTGCTGGCGGCAATGAACCCTTGTCCGTGTGGCTACTTCAATGACAAGAGTCGCGACTGCATGTGCACGCCTCCCATGATCCAGCGGTACGTCTCGAAAGTCAGCGGTCCGCTGCTGGACCGTATCGACATTCACATCGAGGTACCGGCAGTGCAGTATAAGGAGCTGCGGCAGGGCGCCGAGGGCGAGAGCTCCCTGAAAATCCGTGAGCGCGTGCTGGCTGCCCGTGAGCGGCAGGCGAACCGTTTTGCCCGCGTGGGAGAGGCCGCGCCGACGACGCGCAAGCATCGACCGATCTTCGCCAATGCGCAGATGACGTCCCAGCAGATCCGCGTCTTCTGTGAGCTGTCGAGCGATGCCGAGAGGCTGCTGGAGCGCGCCATGCAGCAGCAGGGCCTGAGTGCGCGCGCGCACGATCGCATTCTGAAGGTGTCGCGCACCATCGCGGACCTGGAGGGCGCGCACGATATCGCAGTGAAACACATCGCCGAGGCGATCCAGTACCGGACGCTGGACCGGAGCTACTGGTCCTGACGGGAGGCAATTCTCCGTAATTCGGGAGATCGTGAAATCGAGGGTCCAAAAAAAAGTATTGCGCTTGCGGATTGAAGCGATTATGGTGCTCATGGAGACGATTGTGCAGGGTGTGTTCTGTTTGCCCTCGGAATTATCCTCCAACCAGCGGCATCCAGGCCGGACGCTGGGGAATCCCACATAAGGGCTGATTCAGCCCGAGAACAAGCGCGGAAGACCGGCGCGTCGATCCCTAACCGCAAAGAGAACTGAAGCGGACGCCAGACGGCGGGTAACGCCGTGCGGCTCTCTTTGCCAAGACTTTCATACGGTGAATCCCCTGATGGGGGCAAGCCGTCCAATGAGTGATCCGGACATTTGAGCAACGCCAGTCCGGCAGCTGTCCGCGGCTCCTGCTTGAAGTCGCACATTACACAAGGAGAACCATGCGCTCCGATTTGATTTTTGGCGCTCTAACCCACGTCCAGAACCGCTACCAGCTTTGTCAGCTCGCCAGCAAGGCGACCCGCAAGCTGCACAAGCCCAACACCCGTCTGCAGGACACGACGAACGAAGTTCTGGAGCGTTTCCATGAGCAGGCTCCGTCCGATCTGAAGACCGGACCTGAGCCGGCTGCAGTTCTGGAGACCATCGAAGAGCGCCGCGCAGCGTAACCGCTGTGCGGTGGCCCCGCCCCGCGAATGTCACATGGGTGATGTTCGCGGAGCGGATTTCGTAGTACTGTCTTTAGCATCACCACCCAAAGTTGAGAGTGCCGCACTGCCGTTTGCAGAACTGCTGTCTTTTGCAGTAACAACAACCGCACCAGCCCGCAACACCCTCCGCACCGAATCCCTTCCCGTCACACCCCGCTCCTAGAAAAAACGGACGTACGCACACAGGTATCCATGACCATTTCAGAACTTAAAGAAAAGAGCATTGCCGAACTCGGAAAGCTCGCACGCGGCCTTGAAATCCAGGGCACAAGCGCCTTGCGCAAGCAGGATCTGATCTTCAAGATCCTCCAGGCCCAGAGCGAAAAAGAGGGGCACATCTTCGCAGAAGGCGTCCTCGAGATCCTCCCCGACGGCTACGGCTTCCTTCGCTCGCCCGACTACAACTACCTGCCTGGTCCCGACGACATTTACGTCTCGCCGTCGCAGATCCGCAAGTTCGATCTGAAGACCGGTGACACCATTAGCGGTAACGTGCGCCCGCCGCACGAGGGTGAAAAGTACTTCGCGCTGGTCAAGATCGAGGCGATCAACTTTGAATCGCCCGAAGAGACGCGCAACAAGATTCTGTTCGACAACCTGACGCCGCTGTATGCCGAAGAGCGCGTCAAGATGGAGACGGTCCGCGAGAACATCTCCGGCCGCGTCATGGACCTGCTGACGCCCGTGGGCAAGGGCCAGCGTGGCCTGATCGTCGCTCCGCCGCGCACCGGCAAGACGGTTCTGCTGCAGTCGATCGCGAACTCCATCACGACGAATCACCCGGAAGTCGTGCTGATCGTCCTGCTGATCGATGAGCGTCCGGAAGAAGTCACGGACATGCAGCGTTCGGTGAAGGGTGAGGTCATCTCCTCGACCTTCGACGAGCCCGCGGCACGTCACGTACAGGTGGCGGAGATGGTCATCGAGAAGGCCAAGCGCCTCGTCGAGCACAAGCGCGACGTTGTGATTCTGCTTGACTCGATCACGCGTCTCGCACGCGCCTACAACACGATTGTGCCGCCCTCGGGCAAGGTGCTTTCCGGCGGTGTGGACTCGAATGCGCTGCAGCGCCCGAAGCGCTTCTTCGGCGCGGCTCGCAACATTGAAGAGGGTGGTTCGCTCACAATCATGGCGACGGCACTCGTCGATACCGGATCGCGCATGGACGAAGTCATCTTCGAAGAGTTCAAGGGCACCGGCAACATGGAAGTCATCCTGGACCGCAAGCTGGTCGACAAGCGCGTCTTCCCGGCAATCGACATCCAGCGCAGCGGTACGCGTAAGGAAGAGTTGCTGATCCCGAAGGAAGACCTGCAGCGTACATGGATTCTGCGCAAGGTGCTGAATCCGTTGTCGCCAGTGGAAGCGATGGAACTGCTGACCGACAAGCTCAGCAAGACCCGCAACAACCAGGAGTTCCTGCACAACATGAGCTCGCTGTAAGCCACAGCAAGTCCTGACAAAAGCGGAGGGATCTGCTTTTCGTCCGAGCCAGGCAAACCAGCCGGCATGGACGGGAAGCAGATCCCTTCGCTGCGTTCCGACGGAAGCATCGTGGTCAACGCAACAGGGGGCTTACACGCGCGACGATCTCTGCAAGATCCTTCGGAAAGACATCCTCGCTTGCCTCCTGCAAATCCTGCAACGACCACCAGCGAGCGTGCCGCATCGCGTTTTTCTCGAAGAGGCTGACGGCATGGCACTGTGGTGCGTCTGTTGTGGCGGAGCGTGTGGCGAAGAAGATGTCGGTGTTCTCGACGTAGCGGCCCTCGTGGTGAAAACTGCTGGTCGTGCTGTGTACGGGGCCGTAGAGCTCGGCGGTGATCCGAAGCTCTTCCATCAATTCGCGTGCCGCGGCTTCAACGTCAGTCTCGCCCGGCTCCACGGCACCGCCGGGCGTCACCCAGAAGATATAGCCGTCGCTGTCATACCGGATGAGCAGGACGCGATCCTGAGGATCCAGCAGCAGGGTGCGCGCTGCACGGCGTGGCATGGCTTCGGGCTCACCTGCCGCAGTCAACGGCGTGTACCGCGTTTCGGCTGCGGCGCCGGCAATGGGATGCGTGCCGACTGCACGGGTGAATTCAGTACCATGCTGGTGTTGGTCGCAAGGTAAGGCATTAGAGCGTCGATCACCGTTTCGAGGTGATTCATGTCGCGGACGACCACCTGTACCAGGAAGCTTTCGTTGCCAGTGACGCGATGGCACTCGACGACCTCGGGGACGGAGCGGGCGACCCGCGCAAAGTTTGCGAGGCGGTCGCCGGCGACTGTGATCTTCACGAAGGCGCGAACAGTGAGGCCGAGCTTCGATGGATCGACCTCTGTGCGGTAGCGGAGGATGACGCCGGTGCTCTCGAGCCGCCGAACGCGTTCCATGACAGCCGGCTTCGACAGGTGGACGCGTCGCGCCAGCTCCGCAAAGGAGATGCGCGCGTTGTCCTGCAGCTCTTCAATCAGGGCATGATCGATGGCATCGAGCGAAGGCGATTCGGACTCCGCTGCGGGAGTTCGCACCGGCGCGATGGCTTTTGCAGATCTGCGTGGAGCTCTCACGAGCATTACATTGGTCGGCATAATCGGCATTTCACCTTACAAGTGTCATAGATTGGCAGCACAGAGCTTTGTAGCATTCTTCCATGCCCGTCGACAGCCTGCAGCAAGTTTCCCTCCCTGAGTACACGCGTCACCGCTTGACGGCGCTCCGCGAGCTGGTGGGGAACACGCCGATGCTGTGCATCGACTATCGCTTTCGCGGCCGCACGGGTACGGTTTGCGCCAAGGCGGAACACCTGAACCTGAGCGGCTCCATCAAGGACCGCATGGCGCTGCACATCCTTGAGCGGGCTTACGAAGATGGTTCGCTGCGTCCGGGGGATCGGATCGTTGAGGCAACGAGCGGCAACACCGGCATCGCGTTTGCCGCGATTGGCTCCGCGCTCGGGCACAAGGTTGTCATTTACATGCCGGACTGGATGAGCCGCGAGCGCATGGACCTGATTCGCAGCTATGGCGCTGAGGTTGTAAGCATCAGCAAGGAGCAGGGTGGCTTTCTGGGAAGCATCGATTGCTGCCGAAGGCTGGCCGAAGAACAGAACGCGGTCTTCCTGCCGCGGCAGTTTGAGAACGAAGCGAACGTGGAAGCGCACGCGCAGGGAACCGGGCCGGAGATCATCGCCCAGATGCGCTACGCCGGCCTGGTGCCGGACGCGTTCGTCGCGGGCGTGGGCACTGGCGGCACCATCATGGGCGTCTCGCAGGCTCTGCAGGCTGCTTGGCCAGGCGTGCCGTGTCACCCTGTCGAGCCGGCGGAAAGCCCCACGCTGACGACCGGCTACAAGGTTGGATCTCATCGCATCCAGGGCATCAGTGATGAGTTCATTCCGGAGATCGTTCGGTTGAGTGAGGTGGAGGACGTCATCGCGATTCACGACGGCGACTCCATCCTGATGGCGCAGATGCTTGCCAGCAAGCTGGGGCTGGCGGTCGGCATCTCATCCGGCTGCAACTTCCTGGCGGCTGTTACGGCCGCGATGCGCTTTGAGGGGTCTCCGACTGTGGCGACCATCTTCTGCGATGACAATAAGAAGTATCTGAGTACAGGCCTTTTACGTGAAGAACCGGTGCGCGAGAACTACATGACACCTGATCTTGAACTATTGGATCTGCGCGTCATCCCGCGGTGTGGCTGGCCGTCGCGGTCGTGATGGCATTCGAAGTCCGTGCAGGAAGACAACACCATCTCTCACGGTGACGTCCTAGCCAAGGTAGGCTTAAGGATCCATGAAGCATTCGGAGTCGCCCGTTTTTTAATGACGGCTTCGGAACGCGTGGAATAGCATCGCCGCGAGATACTGCTCATCAGCTGCATCTGAAACGGGATTCATAGACTGTGGCCGGACGCCGCAGCAGGAGATTGCAGAGCAGGATGCCCGAAAAGCCGGAAACGCGCCGTGTCACCATTAAAGAGCTTCTGCGGCCTCATCGCCGCGCACTGATCCTTGGGCTGGTTGCCATTGCGGGCGAAAGCATAGCAGACGTAGCCGCGCCATGGCCGCTCAAGATTGTGCTCGACAACGTCATTGCGCATAAGGCGTCGCATGGATGGCTCTTCGCCTTCATCAAGCGCACGGCCGGCACCGAGCCACACCAGATCCTGATGTTTGCCTGCATCGCGGTGGTCGTCATCGCGATTGTGGACGCCTTCTGTTCATATTGGGAGAAGTACACGACGACCAGCGTAGGCCAGTGGGTGACGCATGACCTTCGCCGCACGCTGTATGCGCAGGTGCAACGGCTGTCGCTGTCGTACCACGACACCAGCCAGACGGGCGATCTGATCAGCCGCGTCACAACGGACATCGATTCCATCCAGAGCTTCATCGTCTCCGGCCTCTTGAGCATCCTGGTCGATATCGCAACGATCTTCGGCATGATCGGTGTGCTGTTCTACCTGAGCTGGCAGCTCACGCTGATCGCCCTTGCGGTCGTGCCCTTGCTCTTCGCTATCGTTTACACCTATACGCGCAAGGTGAAGAAGGCATCACGCGCCGTCCGCAAGCAGGAAGGCAAGATGATCTCCGTGGTCCAGGAGGTGCTTGGCTCCATCCGCGTGGTGAAGGCCTTCTCGCGCGAGCAATATGAGATCGATCGCCTCGAGGGCGAGAGCCTGGAGACAGTCGAAGCCTCCCTGAAGGCGCGGACGCTAAAGGCGAAGCTGGTTCCAATCGTCAACATTGTCACGGCCCTTGGCACCTGCGCTGTGCTGTACTTCGGCGGCAAGCTCGCGCTTGACTCCAACATGACCGGCGGCAAAATCTACATCTTCATCGCGTACATCGCGGGCATGTACAAGCCCATGCAGGACATCAGTAAGATTATGGATTCGTACTCGAAGGCCGACATCGGCTATGAGCGCATCCAGGAGATCATTGGCAACAGTGAAGAGATGCGCGATGCGCCCGGCGCAAAGGATCTACGCATCACTGAGGGCCGCATCGACCTGGAAGATGTGAGCTTCTCCTACAACAGCGACCGCGAGATTCTGCACGATGTGACGATGCGTGTCGAACCGGGTTCTGTGGTTGCAATCGTCGGCCCGACGGGCTCAGGCAAGACCACGCTGATCAACCTGATTGCCCGTTTTTACGAGCCGCAGAAAGGCATAGTCCGCATTGACGGACAGGATGTGAGCAAGGTCAAGCAGAAGTCGTTGCGCGAGCAGTTGAGCTTTGTGCTGCAGGACACCGTGCTGTTTAGCGGATCCATCTGGGACAACATCGCCTATGGCCGGCCTGAGGCGACGCACGCGGAGATCGTGCAGGCAGCGAAGGACGCGAATGCTGATGAGTTTATCGAGTGCCTGCCGCAGAAGTTCGACACGGTGGTTGGGGAGCGCGGCATTCTTCTTTCCGGCGGACAGCGGCAGCGTATCGCCATCGCTCGTGCGATGGTTCGGAACAGCCGCATCCTGATCCTGGATGAGCCGACGTCGGCGCTCGATGCCAATAGCGAACACCTTGTTTTTGAGGCGCTGGATCGCCTCATGAAGGGCAAGACGGCAATCGTCATCGCGCATCGACTATCGACCGTTCGCAACGCGAACTGCATTTACGTGTTGCAGGATGGACGCGTAGTGGAGAACGGCACACACGACCAATTGATCGTCGCAGGTGGGCTTTACCAGGAACTGAACGAGACACAGGCGCATGCGGATGACGAGAAGTCAGCTTTGCTGGTTTGAGGCTCCTTCGCTCACACTGTTATCCGCTGCCACGTTGCAGGATGACGGCTCCAGATCGGTGACCACGCAAAAGAAGAGGCCCGAACGCGGTGAGCGTTCGGGGCTCTTCCTATTTGGGTCGCTGCGGCTACAGCTTCTTCAACTCTGCGATGCGTGATTCCACGACACGGACATATTCCTGAGTCGCATCGGCAGGGAAGCCGCCCGCGCGGAACGCGTCTGTCAGTTGCTGGTGGCTTAACTGTGCGAGCATGCTGCCGATCCACCTTGCGTCCTCACGCGGCACGTTATGCCCGATCCAGTCCAGATCAGCGCGCATGGCGAACGACTTGGCGGTAAGGCCTGCAGTCGCAATCAGCATGCCTGTGGGGCGCCTTGGTGTCCCGAAGTCAACCTCACTGTCCGTCAAGCGTGTGACGAACTTCGACTCCTTGAAACTGTCGACGTTCCCCTTGGATCCCGACTTGGTCCAGCCCACACCGTTCGAGCCGAAACTGGCGCCAACGTCGTTCACCAGAAAAATCTGCTGGTTGTTCTTCTTGTCGGTATAGACCGCGTTGTTGACGTCCTTCAGATCCCAGTTATTCATCACGGCCATCATGACGCGCAGACCGTTGAACTCGCGTTTGCCGTAGAAGGGGTTGGTCTTCCACTCCCAGATACCGACCTTGTTCTGCCCGGAAGGTTTGCGTGCGAAACGCACTTCCTCCAACTGGCCGGCCTTCCATTCCTTCGAGCCACGCTTCGCCTTCATGCCGCCGACCGTGCCGGTCGACACGAAGTAATCGTCGTTGACGAAGTAGCCCATGGCCCAGAGCAGCCGGGATGCAACGATCTCGGGCCGCGCCTCTTCACCCGACTTCACGCGCCACTTCTTATCGTCCGCGTCACGGACATCGATCTTTGGATTGGTTCCGTCCATATCCTCTGACTCGAAAACGAAGGGCGGCCTGGGCTGCTTCTCCTTGCCACCCTGACCATAGAACAGATCCAGCCCGGAGATGCTCGCGGGCTGGCGCCACATCACGGGGTTTCGGATCTGGGCCCACAAGGCAGCGTTGCCGCGAACGTCGCGGTCGTTGTCTTTTTCCTTTGCCGCAGGTTTCTGTGATCCGGCGTCATCCTGCGCAACGATGGCCGCGCGTGCGGGCGTGGCATTCACAAAGCTCTGGAACGAAGCCGCTGCGAGCGTACAGGTGATGGCGAGGTGCGAAAGGCGAGTCAAACGAAACATGAGTTCTCCAATATTGCCTAGAGCATAAGAAGCATTTCGAGAGAAGTGCGATGCGCGACACAAGGAAAACATCTTCCACTACCTGTTCTGCATCCTCATCAAGGAAGACGCTGTGCCGGTCGGCAGCAGGAGAACAAGATACAAGTGAAGCTGATGGTACAGCCGGATGACGGCATCGAGCCCCTTTTGACTGCGTTGCGAAGCGCGAAGACGAGCATTCTGATCCTCATCTTCCGATACGACCGCAGCGAGATCGAGCGGGCGCTCGTGGAGGCCGTCCAGCGCGGCGTGACCGTGCAGGCGCTGATCGCGTTTACCAATCGCGGCGAGGAAAAGAATCTTCGCAAGCTGGAGATGCGTCTGCTGGAGCGCGGCATCACCGTTACGCGAACGGCGGATGACCTGGTTCGTTATCACGGCAAGATGTTCATCATTGACCGCAAGGAATTGTTCCTGCTTGCGTTTAACTACACGCACATGGACATCACGCTCAGCCGTTCGTTTGGCGCGCGCATCACGACGCCGGCCATTGTTGCAGAGGCGGTAAAGCTGTTTGAGAGCGATTCGCACCGGACACCCTTCACCTCGACCGTGCATGACCTGGTGGTCAGCCCGACGAACGCTCGCAAGGAGCTGACGGCGTTCATCAAGGGCGCGAAGAAGCAACTGCTGCTGTACGAGATGAAGATCAGCGATCCGGATTTCGTCAAACTTCTGCGGGACAAGATGGCGGACGGCGTGGATGTCCGCATCATCGGCCGGGCGTCTCCCCGGGCGAGTGCTCTGCCGCTGCGCACCATGAGTATGCGGCTGCATGCGCGTGCCATTCTGCGGGACGGTAAAACGGCATTTCTTGGAAGCCAGAGTCTCCGAAAGCTGGAGCTGGAAGCACGCCGCGAGATCGGCGTCATCTTCACCGATGGGCCGGCAGTCAAGAAGATGATCAGCATTTTCGAAAACGATTGGCAGAAGGCACAGCCGGCCGTTCAGGACTCCATGGAGACCGCGATGGACATCCCGGTGCGCCGCGTCGCAAAGATCGTCGCGAAGCACATCAACGTGAAGCCTGTTGTAGAGCAAGTGCTGGAGAGGGTGTTCGACCGCCGGACCAGCGATGTTCCGTTCGAGCCGGGAGAGGTCGCCCAGACGGTGCGGGATGCCTTTCGCGAGGAGATCCACGATGCCGTTCTGCTGGCGCTGCGCGACATGGCCGCGCAGGCAGCGCAGATGCAACTGCTGCGCAAGGAAGACTAGAGTTTTTGCTTCGATGCAAGCAAAAGGGCATGGCGTCGGCCATGCCCTTTTCTGATGTCTGTCACTACCTTTAGCGCGTTGGCTGGCCCGTGGGACGTGGCGAACTGTCATGCGTGCGCGGCGAGCTGTCATGTGTGTGCGGGGAGCGGTCATGCTCCTGCGCAAGTGCGGCTACCGGAAGCGTGAGTGCGAGCAGAAGTGCAGCATTACGAAGAACCATTGGAGACACCCTGTTGGGCATAGTCGTCGAGCGGTCGCGACCGGTACCCACGGCTTTAGGGAAGAGCATCGCGCCGGCTCCGTTCATCGCCCGGCGTGTTTGGCCTTGTGCCATTGCGGTAAGGAGCTGCGGGTTCTCGAGTGGCCCGCTGGTTCCAAAACCAACACACATCTAGACGCGTGAAGCGCCGAGCGGATTCAAGATTTGCAATTGGTGTTGCTTGGCCTGGTGCGTTAGATCGCGACATTGATCTGACTCGAAGGTGGGAACGATCAACGGTCGTCCCTCGCAGGGAAGAAACCACTGCAGAGGACACGGGAACAAACCTACACTTCGATGTCGGCGGTGTCCGACCAATTCGGATATTCGCGTGGTCTGATGAGAGGACTGTCCTGTTTCCGGAGGGGCATGGCTTCGTGCATGCCACTCCGCAACAAGCGCGTTGCGTTCGCAGACCTACGGACCGCTTGCTCATGGCAACCTAAAGCACCGGCAGCGGATGACCCGACAAGTGATTTCAATCGGCCAGATCGGTTAATCCATCGACCGCGCGCGTTCAAATGGCTTCTGCAACAGCGCACGCGCTTCGTTGATGGCGCCCTGGGTGTTGTCGTTGGTCTGCACCGCCAGGCGATACTCCTGCACAGCGCGGTCGCGCTGGCCGGTCAGGTCAAAGATCTTGCCCAGACCGATATGGCTCCAGACCTGAGTCCAGCGCGGCTCGCCATCGCCACGCAGCGCATCGCGATAGCTGTTGGCGGACGACTGGTAGTTCCGCTGCGTGAAGAAGATCTCCGCAATGCGGTAGTTCGCGAGAGCCGAGTTCTTGTTGCTGTCGAGCGCCTTCTGATACTCCGCCAGCGCGCCGATCAAATCACCCTGCGCGACGAGTTGCTGGCCTTTCAGAACGGCGACGCGGACGGCGAGGTCCGGCGTGCTCTTGAGCACCCAGTTGTCAGGATCGATTGCGATGCGGCGCGGCCGGCCAAAAGTTTCAATGGTATACGCCGAGTCGGTGCCGGTGACATCGATCTTGCGTGTCTCGGTCTTGCCGTCCGTCTCCACGCGCAGGTCGATTGGCATACGGAAGAGGTCAAGATCCTGCGAGACCGATCCAATGGTGCGGAAGCCCTTGTTGGAGCCAAGACGGTAGATCGTGAACTTGTCCTGAAACGCCGGTGCGCCTGTGCCGTCAAGCCATTGCGCGAAGAACGGGGTCAGGTTGATGCCCTCGCCACCCTGCGCCTTGGCGACCTCTTCCAGGTCAGCGGAGCGGACAGGCTTGTCGGTGTATTGCGACAGCAGGCCCTTAAGAAACGCGAGAAACTTGTCGTCGCCAAGCTGGTAGCGGAGCATGTGGAAGACCATGGCGCCCTTTTCGAGCGTCATGGACTGGAACTGCGGTGAGAAGGGATCAACGCGAGCCAGTGTCGTCAGGGGTGCCGTGTCGTAGGCGAGCGCGCCAGCTTCGATGTCGGGGATGGCATTCTGCAACGCGGTCTTGCCGCCCGTCTCCTCAAGGTTCATCAGCTCGGAGTAACGCGCCATGCCGTTGGTGATCCAGGCATCGTTCAGGCTTGCAGGTGAGATTTCCGATCCCCACCACTGCCGGCTGATGGTGTTGGCCAGCAGGCGATGGCTGTTCTTATCGCCGATGCGGTTGCCGGCAATCGCGGCGATCTCAGGCCCCCAGGACGCCGACACAGCGTCATCGGGCAGTTCCACGATCTGCAGTTTGCCGCTCTCCGGCTGGCCGAAGGTCGTGGTGAAGTATTCCTGCTGCTGGGCGGCCACGGCTGCATAGTCCGCTGCTGCAGCCTTATGCGGCTCGGTGACGTAGATGGAGATCTGGTTCGACCCGGAGACCCGTGCCGGCGGCAGAAACTTGCCTGCGATGAGCGTGCCGGGGAAGCCCGGCTTCATCCACGCGAAGTCGAATTCGGTCTTGTTGCCCGGCACCGACTTCTTGCCGGTGAAACCGCTACCGACCGCCGTCTCATCGGCCGGCACCGTCGCGTGCAGATTCATCGTGAAGCGATTGGTGTACAGCCCAACCATGGGGAACCAGCGACCGGGATAAAGCAGCATCGAGACGGGACTGGCCAGCGCTGCGGTCTTGATGCCTTCCACCGGACTGGTATCTGCTTCTTTCAGTATGCCGGCATAAGTGAAAGTAAAGGTTGAGGATGTTCCGCTTGGAATCGTCGTCGGGAGTGACACCGTTACGGTGGAGCGTCGAGCATCCCGATCGCTGTCGAGTGTCTTGCCGTCGGCACCGGTGATCTTCGTGATGCGGAGGCCGTTGTTCAGTTCGAAGGTCGCGGAGGTCAGATCCTGCACCGCCAAGAAGGTCACGGCAGCAGTAGCCGTCAGGCGCTGGGCGACGGGATCAAGCTGCGCGTCAATGGTGTATCCAGTCACCTGCAGAGGCTGACGCGTTCCGCTGGTCTGGGCGGCGGCAGTGAGGGTGAGAGCGGCGGCGCTGGTGGCGACTACAAACTTGCGGATCGCGAACATGCTGGCGGGGGTCCTTCGTTGGAGCTGAGCAAGGGTAGCCCATTCCGGGCTGTCCGTTATTTAGACGCAGATGATGACGCCGCGTATGAGAGGTCAGGTGCTGGCAGTTCAAGAGCTTCCAGTACGGCGTTACGCAGGCTCTCGATGCCGGTGCGACTGCTGGGCGACTGCAGCCTGTGACGGACTTCGGCGAGTGCTGCGATCTGGGCCGCACGCTCCGGTGACTCTTCGAGGAGCGGCTTCAGGGCAGCAGCGACAGCATCGCCGGTGAAGTGTTCTTGAAGAAGCTCAGGCACCACCCGTCTGCCTGCAACGAGGTTGACCATGCCGATGGGAAGATTGCCACGGACATCTTCCTCGGCATGGATTTCGACGGGGTAGCGGACAAGGCGCTTGGCTGCCTTGAAGGTGAGATTGGAGACTCGATAGACAAGGACGAATGGTGTGCCTATAACGGCGGCCTGCACAGTAGCGGTGCCGCTGGCTACTGCGGCTGCCCGGCTATGGAGGAGTGCAGCGCGGGCGTCCGATACGAGCCTTACACCGGACGCGTTCGTTGCAACTTCCATTGCATGGCGTCGCGCGCGACTCACAGTGGGTGCTACTGGCAGCAGGTACTCGTATGCCGGTCCGAGCAGGGCGGTGGCACTCAGCAGGGCGGGGAGGTTGGCGTCGATCTCGCCACCGCGGCTGCCTGGCAACAAAGCGACCCACTGCTTTACTTCAGAGAGACCTTGCTCCCGGGCATATACCTCGCGAGAGATCGTCGGCAATGCTTGTTCCGCGAGTGGATGCCCGACAAACTCCGCCGTGACGCCTCGGTTGGCATAGAAGGTTTCTTCGAACGGGAAGATGGTCAGCATCTTCCACACGCGTTGCTGCACCCAGCGCAGGCGGCTGCGCTTCCAGGCCCAGAGCTGCGGGCTGACAAACCAGATGACCGGCACACCGAGCCGCTTGAGGTGCTTGGCGAGCCGGAAGTTCACGTCGGGGAAATCGATCAGAACGGCGACGTCGGGCCGATTCTTCTTGATGGCCTTGACCAGTCGGAAGTAGCTGCCGAGAATTCGCGGAATGTGTCGCAGGATCTCCGTGATGCCCATGACGGCGACATCTTCCGCACGGACGACGCGCTGCTGTCCCTCGGCTTCCATGGCAGCTCCACCCAGGCCGGTGAAGCCTGCCTGTGGCAGGACGGCTTTTACGGCTGCGATGAGTTCCGCGCCGTAGTGGTCGCCGCTGGCTTCGCCGGCCGAGAGAAAGATAAGTGGAGTCTTTAGCACGCAGGTGTAGTTTAGCTGCGGCTTGCAGGATGCGCTGAGGCGCTAATCACCCGGCTGCAGTCGAAGCGGTTCCGCAGGAATGGGAATCACGGTATCTTCCTGATCCTTGTATTGCAGGCGGTAGAGCCGCCAGTAGAGGCCGCGCTCGGTGAGCAGTTCATTGTGCGTGCCGCTCTCGCGGAGTTGGCCCTTGTGCATGACCAGGATGGTGTCTGCGCGCTGGATGGTGGAGAGGCGGTGCGCGATGACGACGGAGGTACGGCCGGTGATCATGCGCTGCAGGGCAAGCCGGACGCGCAGTTCGGTATCGGTGTCGACGGAACTGGTGGCCTCGTCCAGGATCAGGATTTCGGGGCGGTGAGCCAGGGCACGGGCGAAGCTGATGAGCTGCTTCTGGCCGGTGGAGAGGGTCGCGCCGCGTTCCTGCATGGGCTCATCGAAGCCCTTCGGCATGGTGCGGATGAAGTCGCCGATGTTGACTTCGTCGGCCGCGTGCTCGACTTCGGCGTCCGTAATCCACTCGCTGCCCAACCGGATGTTCGAGCGGACGGTACCGGTGAAGAGGAAGGCGTCCTGCAGAACGACGCCGAAGCGCTTCCGCAGGGTATCGAGTGCTACTTCGCGAACGTCGACACCATCGATCAGGACGGCGCCGCGGGTCACGTCGTAGAAGCGCATCATCAGCGCTGTAATGGTGGTCTTACCGGCGCCCGTGTGACCGACGATGGCAGCCGTCTCACCCCGCGCCACCCGGAAGGAAACGCCACGCAGGATCCATTCGATGTCTGTCGAGGCTGCCAACTCGGCGTCTGAAGCAGCGGCGACCCAGTCGCGCTGCTCGTCTGTGAGTGTCTGGTAGGTGAACCAGACATCGCGGAATTCGATGGCGCACGGCGATCCACTGTCGGGTGTCGCGGTGACGGTTTCCGGCGAAACAATCTCCGGCTCCGTATCGATGAGCTTGAAGACACGTTCGCTGGCGGCCATGGCAGCCTGAAGGATGTTGTACTTCTCGCTCAGATCCATGATGGGCCGGAAGAAGCGCTGCGCATACTGCATGAAGGCGAGCAGAACGCCGACCGTGACCGTGCGCCCGAAGAAGGTGCTGCCGTGCAGAACGCCCAGACCACCCTTCCAAATGACGGTGGCGATGGCGATGCTGCTGAGCAGCTCAACTGCAGGATAGTAGAGCGAATATGCCTGCACCTGGTCTACGAAGGCGTCGCGGTGTTCCGCGTTGATACTTTGGAAATCCTTGTAGGCACGGTCTTCACGGTTGAAGAGCTGCACCACGCTCATGCCGCTGACGTGTTCCTGCGTGTACGCATTGATCTTCGCAATGGCGACGCGGATGCGCCGGTAGCTGGCACGCACGGCAATGCGGAAGAGCCGGGTTGCATACATGATCAGCGGCAGAACGGAGAGCGTCAGCAGGGCAAGCGGCCAGCTCATCCAAAGCATGATGCCTACGATGAAGAGCAACACGAACACATCTTCAAAGATGGCCAGCACGCCACTGGTGAACATCTCGTTGAGCGCGTCAATGTCGCTGGTGACGCGTGTGACCAGTCGGCCGACGGGATTCTTGTCATAGAAACCGACATGCATGCGCTGCAGATGGCGAAAGATCTGCGAGCGCATGTCGAACATAATGCGCTGGCCGGTCCACTGCATCAGGTACGTTTGCAGGAACTCCAGGCCGTAGCTTAGCAGCAGCGCGCACATATAGAGCAGGGCGCATTCCGTAATGCCCGTCAACGGAGCGGTGCTGAGATGGCGCTGCAGGAAGGGCGGCACAAAGGTGGTGGAGCGGCCCGTCATGTAGCGGTCGGTCGCGACGAGGACGAGATAAGGACCCGCGACGTCCGCGGCAGCCTTCAGCAGGATGGCGGCAAAGCTGAGCACAGCGTGGCCTGTGTAGGGACGCATGTACGTCAGCAGCCGGCGCATCAGCCGACTGTCATAGGCCTTACCCAGTACCTCTTCGTCGCCGCCGGACTTCGCTGCGGGCTTGGGCTTTTCTTTGGTGCGTTTCGCCATGAGTCTGTCCCATTGTAGATGTCGGCCGAGCGTGCTCCGGTGCAGCTTTCCTGCGGGGAGGCGAGCAGCAACGTGGGAAAATGAAGCGTGGGCGCTGTCGACAATACGCTGGGGCTGTACCTGTCGGTGCCGTTCTGCAAGGCCAAGTGCACCTTCTGCAACTTTGCATCGGATGCGTACCCGCCCGAGCGGATGGCGGCGTACGTCGATCAGGTTGTCTCAGAGGTCGCCTCTTCGCACGATTTCGCGGCAAAGCACGGACTGGCCGTACCTTCCCAAGTGGATTCGATCTTTCTTGGCGGCGGCACGCCATCCTTGCTGGAACCGGCTCAGATGAAGGCGCTCTTCCGATCTCTGCGTGCCGGCTTTGAAGTCATCAAAAGTGCTGAGATTACTGTCGAAGCCGCGCCCGGCCAGATCTCCGATGCGCTGCTGGACGCGCTGCTTGCGAGCGGCGTGAATCGCATCTCGCTGGGCGTGCAGAGCTTCGTCGATACGGAGTCTCGCGCCGTGGGCCGCTCGCATACCGGATCTTCGTGCCTGTTGGAGCTTGAGCGTCTGCGTGCCGCGGGTGTTCGTGACTTGAACGTGGACCTGATCGCTGGTCTGCCACACCAGACAATAGCGAGCTGGGCGCAGTCGCTGCAGCAGGCCATCAACAGCGGTGTTGACCACGTTTCCGTCTACATGCTTGAGGTGGATGAAGATTCGAGGCTCGGGCGCGAACTGATCGGCCCGGGAGTGCGCTATGGCGCGAACGCCGCGCCGACTGAATCCCTTGTCGCTGATCTCTATGCGCAGGCTTGTGAGGCTTTGAACGGCGCAGGACTGGCACAGTACGAAATCTCAAACTTCGCCCGTCCCGGCCATGCGTCGCGGCACAACCTGAAGTACTGGACACGCGCACCGTATCTTGGCTTTGGGCTTGATGCGCATTCCATGCTGCTGGACGCTGTCACCGGCGGTGCCGTTCGCTTCGCTAACGCAGATGATCTTGATGGCTATATGAATACTGCGGATGCCGTTGATGTCGAGCGTGTTGACGCGCTGGAGGCCTGGGAGGAGAGCATCTTCCTCGGCCTGCGTCTGATCGATGGTGTGTCGATCCCAACACTGCAACGCGACTATCCTCCGGCATGGGTTGATGCGATGGTTGAAACGTCGCGCACCCTTGCCGATTCAGGTTTGATGAGCGTCACGCAGGACCGTGTGGCATTGACCCAGGCGGGTCGCATTGTCTCGTCGAGCATCTTTGGTGAGCTACTCGCCGGAGAACCAGTCGCCGTCTAGAGCAGGATCAAAGACCTTAGGAGAACCATGAGCACCGAGAGCATCATCGACCTTCGTAGCGACACCGTGACCAAGCCGACACCCGAGATGCGCTCTGCCATGGCGAATGCCGAGGTCGGTGACGACGTCTACAGTGAGGACCCGACGATCAACAAGCTGGAGGCGCGTGCCGCCGAGATCTTCGGACGTGAAGCCTCCATCTTTGTGCCGACCGGTTCGATGGGCAACCAGATCGCGCTACGCCTGCACACGCAGCCGGGTAAGGAAGTCGTCTGCGAGTCCCGCGCGCATGTCATGGATTGGGAGATGGGGATGGCCGCGATGTTCAGCGGCTGCCAGTTGCGTACGGTTGCCGGGCAGCGCGGCATCCTGCGTTGGAAGGACATTGAGCCCGCGCTTGCGACCACGGGACTCTATTACAAGGCGCAGACCGGCCTGATCTGGGTGGAAAACACACACAATATGGCGGGCGGCACTGTGACGCCGCTGTCGGTGATGCGTGAGGTGCGCGATGGTGCACATGATCGAGGGCTCCCGATTCACCTGGATGGTGCTCGTATTTTCAATGCGGCGGCTGCTCTGGAGACGGACGTTGCAACGCTGACGGAAGGCTACGACTCGGTGAACTTCTGCCTGTCAAAGGGCTTGTGCGCGCCCGTGGGATCGCTGCTGGTGGGCACTGCGGAGTTCATCCGGCAGGCACGCATGGTCCGCAAGGCTCTGGGTGGCGGCATGCGCCAGGCGGGCATCCTGGCAGCGGCCGGTCTGATCGCGTTGGAGGAGATGCCGAAGCGTCTGCACGAAGATCATGCCACCGCGAAACAGTTGGCACAGGCACTCGCGAAGATTGAAGGCATCACGATCAACCCTGCGGATGTCGAGACAAACATCGTGATCTTCACGACGACTTTTGATGCTCCTGGTTATGTGGCTGCGTTGAAGCGGAGGGGCGTTCTCGCCAGCGCGCTCAGCACGCACAGCGTGCGGCTGGTGACGCATCGTGATGTGGACGCGGCAGCGTGCCTGCGTGCGGGGGAGATCCTGTCCACGGTGGCACTGGATACATTCGCCGCGGCCTGAGTGTGAAGGGCGCGTAAACTGTACTTCTGCACCCATTTACAGACCGCGCCAAGGCGCCCTGTTCCACTTAGACGCCAACCGCATTGGAATGCAATGGGAAGCGCGGTGAAAGTCCGCCACTGCCCCGCAACTGTGATTGCGCTCTCCTAGAGTTTTAGGAGGACGCAGAGCTTCGAGGCGCCGGTCGTCACTGCGAAAGCGGGAAGGCGAACAGCGCAGCACCACCGAGGCCCTGCGCAAGCGTGTAAGTCAGGAGACCGATTCCGATGCTGACAGCAAACCACGCCCCGAGGGGGAGCGTAGGAGATTCAAATGCATCGCATCGCTAAGCGACGCGCGCACACATGCGCGTGGCTCGCCACCGTTCTATTCACCACATCACTCACAGCACATGCCGTTATCGTTCGCGGCAGCGTCCGCGATCCGCTTGGACGCGCCATCCCATCCGCACGCGTCCAGTTGATTAGGGGCACGCAGGTTGTCGCATCCACCGTTACGTTGCCGGATGGCACTTACGAAATTCGCTCTGCGGATGATGGCCGCTTCCTGCTGCTGGCAAGCGCCCAGGCCTTTGCCGTGCAGGTCAGCGATCCCTTCTATGGCCGGCCACTGGACGTCGTCTCACGAGATCTGCAACTGACGATCAACCCCGTCCGCAGCGAGATCACCGTAACCGCCACGGGTGTACCCACCGCAATCGAGCAGACGAGTGGCAGCGTCACGCTGATTCCCATGCAGGATCTCAGTACCCGCGTCGATATCTCCCAGGAGTTACGTCTGCAGCCCGGCGTCTCCGTCGTGCAGACGGGCCAGTATGGTGGTGCAACGTCCTTGTTTGTGCGTGGCGGTAACTCCGACGCTAACAAGGTTGTCATCGACGATGTGCCGGCGAATGACGTCGGCGGTGTCTTTGATTTTGGGACTGTCTCTTCCACTGCAGTTCGTGCGCTTGAGTCGCATCGCGGACCCGACAGCGTTCTCTACGGCACTGACGCTCGCGCTGGTGTCGTGCGTTTTGAGACGCCGCATGGGACATCCATTCGGCCGATCCTGACGTACTCCGGCGACGCCGGCAACTTACACACGTGGCGGAATGAGGCGACGCTTTCCGGAACTTATGGCAAGGCCGATTACTACACGGCTTTCTCGCGGTTCGATAGTTCCAATGCGCTTGCGAATGATCGGTATTATGCAGCAACGGCTGCGGCCAATCTTGGCTACAGCTTCACCGGAAGCACAAGCATTCGGGGCACCGTTCGCAATGGCGTATCGGCAACCGGCCTGCCGGGTCCTTATGACTTCCAGGGATTGACGCAGGTCGGTAAGCAGGGCGATCAGGATACCTATATCTCCGGCGTGATCGACGACACGCGACGCAGCGGATGGCACAACAGCTTCCGTTACATCGGCGCGCGCAAGCGGGAGCAGTCTCAGCAGTTCGCCAGCAACGGCACGCCCGACGGCTTCGGCGACTACTATGGCAAGGTTGTGACCATTAAGGGCGCGAACGGGACTTCGGCCACGGGCAGCAGCATTGTCGGGTATGACCCGTTCCCGACGCGCTATGAACTGGTATCCAATCGCAACGGGCTCGGCTATCGCACGGACTATAAATTCAACGAACACTTCACGGTTGTCGGTGGTTTCCGCTTTCAGGATGAGCGTGGCTCGTATCGCTACCCGGTCTTTGGGACCAATCAACAGGTTGGTCGCAGCAACTATGACTACACCTTGCAGATGCAGGGCGGCATTGGGCACCGGCTCTTCTATACTCTGGGCGGCGCTATCCAGCGTAACTCACTGTATGGCACTGAGGGCGAGCCTCAGCTTGGGCTCGCGTACTATGCCATTCAACCCGGTCGCGGCTGGTTTCATGGCACGCGTCTGCGTGCGAACTTTGCAAAGGGCGTACAGGAGCCAAATCTGTCCACGCAGCTTTCATCGCTGTATGCATCGCTGCAGGCGATCCAAGACACCGCCGATATCGCAAGGTTCCATGTAAGTCCCATCGGTGCGCAGCGCAGCCGGACTTATGAGGGTGGAATCAGTCAGAACATCTACAGTGATCGTGCGATCTTGCACCTGACTTACTTCCACAGCACTTACGGTCGCGGGATCGAGTATGTCTCGACTTCGCTCTATAACCAGTATTTCAACCAGACGCTTCCCGCAGCACTCTACGGCTTCTACCTGAACTCACTGTCCACCCAGGGGCAGGGCATTGAAGCGGAGCTGCAGTATCAGATCTCGCAGCGTCTATTTGTGCGCGCTGGTTATACCTATCTGGATGCATCGGTGAAGCAGTCGTTTTCGACCGATGCCTTGCAGGCACTGGGCGGAGCGGCGACAGTAAACCCGAAGTATCCGGGGATCGCGATCGGTGTCAGCTCGCCGCTGGTTGGGCAACGCCCCTTCCGGCGCGCGCCAAACACCGGCTTCTTCGTAGTGCAGTACACGGCGGACAAGTTGAGCGCATCGTTGAAAGGAGCGGTGTCCTCGCGGTCGGATGACTCCACCTTCATCGACGCTTTTTCCAGCTCCACTTTCGATAATTCGCTGCTGCTGCCAAACCGTAACCTGGCTTGCGGCTTCACCAAGCTGGACGCGAACGTTACATATCAGCTGAAGCCGTCCGTAGCGATCTTCACGCAGGCTGAAAACCTGCTGAACAACCAGCACATCGGCGCGTTCGGCTATCCCGGCCTGCCGCTGACCGTGCGGGCCGGTGTAAAAGTCCGATTCCCCAGGGAATAGCGTCCGCATGTTACCCGGCGGGCATCCAGCCCGCCGGGCAGCATGCCGTATTGGCGTGGCGAAAATTCAATCCAAAGCTGACAATATGCGTCTTATCTACAGAGCCCCTCAGAGGCTTTGAAGGAGTTCGCTATGTTTCGTTCTCTCGCACTGACCGCGGGCGTAATCTGCCTCACAACACTTGGTGCCCGGGCGCAACGTTCCAACGCGGACACCGAAGGCCCGCAGCCCGTCAACATTATCGTGCGCGCGGAGAGCAAGGGCGGGGCACCGACGCTTCAACCGTCGGATCTCAAAGTTGAGTTCAATGGCAAGCCCGTCACAGTCACTTCGCTGCAGGCGCTTGGCGTGGGTAACAAACCGGGTGTGCGTACGGAGGTAGCGCTGCTGATTGACGATGGCCTGCGCGGTAACTTCGGCACACAGCTTCGCGATGTTGAGAAGTTTGTGCAGAATACTGCGTCGCCGAATACTGCGGTGGGTGTTGGTTATATGCGCAATGGTGGCGTGGACTTCCCAGTTGGCTTCAGCACAGAGCCAGAAAAGGAGCTGCAGGCTATCCGCCTGCCCATTTCGATGGCGGGCGTGGATGGCAGCCCCTACTTCTGCCTGCAGGACCTTCTGAAGAAGTGGCCCGCACACCGCGGTGTCGCTCGGGTTGTGCTGATGATCACCAGTGGCATCGACCGCTACAACGGCTCGGTAAGCCCGTTGAACCAGGACAGCCCTTACGTTGCCCAGGCCGTGACCGACGCGCAACGTTCTGGAGTTCCTGTCTACTCGATCTACTATGGTCGCCGCGAAGTGAATGGCAATCTGTCCAGCTTCAGCGGACAGAGCTACCTGAGCCAGATGGCTGAAGGCACGGGCGGTGAAACGCTGAACGGCGGCACCATTAATCCGGTCTCGCTGGATCCGTACTTCAAGCGCTTCGAAGACGATCTGCGCGAGAGCTACCTGGTCACCTTTCAGACGGGCCTGAGCCGGCTGGAGCGTGTGAAGGTGAGCTCCAGCACCAAAGGCGTGAAGCTGCGTGCTCAGCAAATTGCTGGAGCGGCCGGCTCAAAGTAAACGCTTCCAGGTGAAGGAAAATGGCAATGCGATTCATCGCGTTGCCATTTCCTTTTGCGCGTCACGCAGATTGCTGCGGATCAGCCTTACGCTCTGTCGTCTGATTTGGCGCGGCCATCATCATCACCTTGCGAACGCAATTTCGCCCCTCTGACTTTGCCATGTAGAGCGCCTTATCGGCGGAGAGAACGAGTGACTCCGGCATGCGGACCATGCCGCCTGCGCGTGCAAGCGCCGTAGCTACGCCAAGGCTTGCTGTGACCCTGTTGCCACCGTCGGGATTCCCGGCGTGTGGAATGTTCAGGCCCTCGATCGCCGCTCTTACTGATTCAGCAACGGCGACAGCGTCGGTTGGGCCTGTCTCGGGCAGAATAATGGCGATCTCCTCGCCACCATAGCGTGCGACGACGTCACCGGGGCGGACGGCGCCGTTGACGCCAGCGCCCACGACGCGCAGGCAGTCATCACCCGCCAGGTGGCCGTACTCGTCATTGAATTGCTTGAAGTGGTCGATGTCGAGCAGCACCAGCGATACCTGCGAACTTTCCTTCAGGACATGGGACCAATGGCGCTCCAGTTCCGCATTGAAAGCGCGCCGATTGGAAAGGCCGGTGAGGCTGTCGGTCATGGCCATGGCCAGGAGCTGATCTTCGAGCCTCTTCCGCTCGGTGATGTCGCGCGCGACGAGGATCATCTCCGCCGGTTCGCCTGTCTTTGGATCTTCGATCATGCGCGCACTGACCTCCATCCACACCAGTGAGCCGTTGTGGTGAAAGAAGCGAACGGCCACGTTGGATGGTTCAGAACCGCGCTGTCGCAGCTCCTCGATGTGCTTGCGAATCGTGCCTAGGTCTTCCGCAAGGACCGCCGACGACGGATGCTTTCCGAGAAACTCTTCCGGTGTTTTGCCAAGCAGTCGAACGGACGACGGCGAAACATAAGTGAACTTCGGGGTGAAGTCGCAGCGGAAGATCATATCTGCGCTGTTCTCAGTTAAAAACTTGAAGGATTGTTCGTCAAAGTCATTCATCGGGCTACTCAGATGCTGGTCACGGTTCGCAACATAGCAGGAACAACCGCAGCACACGGTTGTGGTGTACGACGTTGCGCATCACTACGGATCGGCAGGTGTCAGGCTTACTGCTTGTCCTGTTTCACCGCGGTCCGGAAGAGATCGTCCAGGTCGCCGATCTTATCGGTTAGTTGATTCAACCGGTTCGCCAGCCCTTGAATCTCTGATTCCGATCTTACATTTACCTGGAAATCAAGTTCACTGCGAACGCGGTCCTTCGTATCCTGCCGGTTCTGGCTCATCATGATGACCGGCGCCTGAATCGCAGCGAGCATCGACAGGAACAGATTCAACAGAATAAACGGATAAGGATCCCACGCCCTGCCGCGCAGGAAGACATTGATGCTGGTGTAGACGGTCAGCGTGATGGCGAACGCGATAATGAATGTCCACGAACCGCCGAACTTCGCGACCATGTCCGCGATCCGTTCGCCGAAAGTTTCTTCCTCATCGATCAACTCGTTCGCGTTGCGGCTTGCGCGCAGCCGCACAAGCTGCTGGGTTGCGTGATACTGACGGCCAAGAACAGTCAGCATGTCCATACCGGCCATGGGCTTCTTTGTAAGCAGGATCGCGATGTCGTTGCGATCGACCTCGAGGCAGACGGCGTCGTCCAATGCGACGGCGTTGGTCTTATGCGGTGACTCTTCCAGCATGGACGCGAAGCCGAAGAACTCGCCATGGCTGGGTTCATCCAACACCACCTCCTGGTGATCCTCGTCGACTGTCGTCACCTGGATCTTGCCTGCCATCACCACGTAGGCATTCCTGCCTGGATCGCCGATCTTGTAAATTCGCTGCCGCGCGGCAAAGCGTTTCACCTCCACCTGCGCCGCAAGGATCGCCGTCTCATCGTCATCAAGCAGGGCGAACAGCGGAACGTGTTTCAGTTCTTCGGGATTACACGACATGAATAAAGTCCTCTTATGCCGAGCATACCTCCCTCGTATGACGACGATGTCAGAGGCGAATCTGAAAAGTGACTCAGCCCCTGCCGATCGCGACCACGTAATAGTCTGCTGGCTCTGAACCCACGCACTTCACGGCATGCAGTACGTTGGATCCAACAAAGAAAACGCCGCCCGGCCCGGCAGTAGTCTTCTGGCCGTCGTTATCGAACTCCAGCAGACCGGATCGCACCAGCATCAGTTCTGAATGACGATGACGATGCGCCAGGTGCGGCATCTGTCCCGGTGGCAATGTGGTCTCATGCACCTCAAGGCCTTCACCCGTCGCGAGTGCTCCACGAAGTACCACCTGGTCCTCCTGGCCGTTGGGAAGAGGGACCCTTGGGAGATCGGCAAACTGGTAGACCCTGGAAGTCTTCAGTTCCGATTCGGTCTCAGTAACAGCGACTACTTCCGCCGCGCACGTTCCACCCAGAAATGCCGAGGCTGAAATTGCAAGCATCATCTCGCGTCTGTTCATCGTGTTTGCCTTTGCGATGTGTTCCGGCGACAACGACATTCCGCGGGATGAAGCCAGTCCGGTTGCCGGTGAACCCGACACGCTTGTAACAATCCAGCGACGGGAACGGCATACAAAGGCTCGCCGAATATTGCATTATGTCTGACTGACAACAGATTTGCTCTTGACTTCCATGCATCGTTATTGCGGAGGAGAAAGACATGGTACAGGCTGTTTCCCGGGTCAAGATCGCATCTGTCAATCACACGGAAAACGCTATCGTCGTCGTCTTCGACGATGGCAAGGAGTTCATCTATCCTGCTGCGATCCTGTACTCCGCGATCCCCACGGATGATGCCGTCGCGCGTCGTGTTAAGGAAACGCTATCGCGTAGAACGAACACCTCCACCGAATACGTTCAGTAAGTGGTGAACAATCGAGGCACGCGTCTTCGCGTTTCTCTCCAAGCGAGAAGTTCATTGCAGTCAAACCCTGGCGATAGGTGGCGTCGACCGACGCGGCTGTTCGT
This sequence comes from Terriglobus roseus, assembly GCF_900105625.1. Classification (NCBI taxonomy): domain Bacteria; kingdom Pseudomonadati; phylum Acidobacteriota; class Terriglobia; order Terriglobales; family Acidobacteriaceae; genus Terriglobus; species Terriglobus roseus. Next base: position 685,066 of record NZ_FNSD01000001.1, on the reverse strand, counting down.
GACAATTCTTTGAATAGATGAGACCTCAAACCTCTGTTGCTCTGGGGGATCTTGCGCACCAGCGAGTGATAGAAGAAGAGAAGGGCGCCCGCGATGAGAGCCACGGCACACGTCATGGTTTCCAACCGCAGATAGACCTACCCGACTGGCTGCAGGAAGAGTATCTGCTGCTCATGAGATACGATGGCGAATCTCCGCAGGTTGGTATCCGCGCAGGTGACGGTAGGAGCGAAAGCAAGCAAACGAATCTCAAGACAGGAAAGCCCCGGATTGCTCCGGGGCTTTCTTGTTTTGGTGAACCCATGTCTCAGAGACTTGGATTACCCGTGTGTTTCGATGCACTTGCTTCTGCGGCTTTAGCCGCATCCGCTCCATGCAATGGTTTAGTACATGCCGTCCATACCGCCGCCACCGCCGTGGTTGTGGCCGCCAGCCGCGGGGGCCTTCTCCGGGATGTCGGCGATCATGGCTTCCGTCGTCAGCATGAGGCCGGCGATGGAGGCTGCGTTCTGCAGGGCAGTGCGCGTTACCTTGGTGGGATCGATGACGCCGGCCGCAACCAGGTCCTCGTACTTGTCGGTGCCTGCGTTGTAACCGAAGGTCATGTCCTTCGACTCGGTGATCTTGCCGATCACGACTGCGCCTTCTTCGCCTGCGTTGTAGGCGATCATGCGCAGCGGCTCTTCGATGGCGCGACGGATGATGTTGGCGCCGATCTTCTCGTCACCATCAAGCGTCTTCACCAGCGCATCCACGTCAGGGATGCAGCGGATCAGGGCCACACCGCCACCGGGGACGATGCCTTCTTCGACGGCAGCGCGGGTTGCGTGCATTGCGTCTTCGACGCGAGCCTTCTTTTCCTTCATCTCGGTCTCGGTAGCAGCGCCGACCTTGATGACTGCAACGCCGCCAACCAGCTTGGCGAGGCGCTCCTGCAGCTTCTCGCGGTCGTAATCCGACGAGGTCTTCTCAACCTGCGAACGGATCTCACGCACGCGACCGTCGATGTCGGCTTCCTTGCCGGCGCCGTCGATGATGGTGGTGTTGTCCTTGTCGATGGTCACGCGCTTCGCCGTGCCCAGGTCCTCGAGCTTCACGGACTCCAGCTTGATGCCGAGGTCTTCCGTGATGGCCTTGCCACCGGTCAGGATGGCGATGTCGCCCAGCATGGCCTTGCGGCGATCGCCGAAGCCAGGAGCCTTCACAGCAGCGACGTTCAGCGTGCCACGCAGCTTGTTGACCACGAGCGTTGCGAGAGCCTCACCATCCACATCTTCCGCGATGATGACGAGTGCCTTGCCGGTGCGAGCGATCTGCTCCAGCAGGGGAAGGATGTCCTTCATGGACGAGACCTTCTTCTCATAGATGAGGATGTACGGATCCTCGAAGGCAGCTTCCATGCGCTCTGCGTCGGTGACGAAGTAGGGCGACAGGTAACCGCGATCGAACTGCATGCCTTCGACGACGTCGAGCTGGGTCTCCATGCTCTTCGCCTCTTCGACGGTGATGACGCCGTCCTTGCCAACCTTCTTCATCGCTTCGGCAATGATGGTGCCGATCTGCGAATCCGAGTTCGCCGAGATGGTGCCGACCTGCGCGATCATGTCGCCGGAGACAGGCTTGGAGAACTTCGACAGGGCGCCGCCCTGAACCACACCGTCGTTGTCGCGAACGCCGATGATGGCTGCAACAGCCTTGTCGATGCCGCGCTTCAGGGCCATGGGGTTTGCACCGGCCGCAACCGTCTTCACGCCTTCGCGGAAGATCGCCTGTGCCAGAACGGTTGCGGTGGTCGTACCGTCGCCGGCAACGTCCGAGGTCTTGGAAGCAACTTCCTTGACCATCTGTGCGCCCATGTTCTCGAGCGAGTTCGGCAGCTCGATTTCCTTGGCGACGGTGACGCCGTCCTTGGTGATGGTCGGCGAACCGAACTTCTTCTCGATGACGACGTTGCGGCCCTTGGGTCCGAGGGTCACCTTGACGGCGTCCGCCAGGACGTTCACGCCGCGGAGGATAGCCTGACGGGAATCTTCACCGTGCAGAATTTGCTTTGCCATTGTGTTTTCCTTTGTTCGCGCTCAAAGCGCGTCGTTCAGAATTTCTAATCTGCTGCAGGACAGCAGGGAAGCCAGTGGACTCATTCCAGACAACGGAGGCGCGAAGCGCGTCCGCTGCATGCAATGCTTACTTGAGGATTCCGAGGACTTCTTCTTCGCGCATGATCAGCAGATCTTCGCCTTCCAGCTTGATCTCAGTGCCGGAGTACTTGCCGAAGAGAACCGTGTCGCCAGCCTTGACGTCGAGCGGGAATACCTTGCCCTCGTCGTTGCTCTTACCCTTGCCGACGCTGATAACTGTGCCCTGCTGGGGCTTTTCCTTCGCAGAATCGGGGATGATGATCCCGCCGCGAAGCGTTTCGCCTTCTTCCAGGCGACGGACCAGGATGCGGTCGTGCAGCGGTGTAAATGTCGATGCCATGGTTCTTCGTTCTCCTTGATGTGTGGGTGGGCGGTAGGGCGTTTTAGCACTCCGCCGCTCCGATTGCTAATGTACGGCCCGGCCATGGCGCGAGTCAAGGCCGCTCAATGAAATATGAGTGAATGTCGCTCAAGGTCCACCGGCGCGTGCCAGGAGCGTCAGATCGCGACATCTCTCCGGCAGCTGGGAAAGACACGCGCGCGCAGGGAGCGGTAGAATGCACCCATGCTGTTCCGCCGTTCGCTTCTCATCTCCGTTGCAAGTGTTGTTACCCTGGCCGCTACGCTGGCCCCTGCTCAAAATGAGCGCCACGGCCGCAAATACAAGGCGCCGCCGGAGACCAGTCACCTTGAGGTACTGGTCGTGAAGGATTCGAACGGCAAAATCCTGGAGAACGCTGCCGTTATCTTTCATCCGACGAAGGATGGGAACGACGAGGGCAACCTCGAGATCAAGTCCGGGACAGATGGCAAGGCCTTCATCGACGTCATCCCGACAGGATCGCAGGTCGGTGTCCAGGTCATCGCCAACGGCTTCACAACGTACGCCGGAACCCTGCTGCTGGACGGCCCCTCAAAGCAGTTGATCGTTCGGATGAAGCGGCCCAGCACGCAGGTCTCGGCCTACGGCGAGAATGAAGCGAAGGACATGAACCGCAGTGTTGGCGTACAGGAGCCGATCCGGAATGCCGGACCGACGTCTACGCCGAAGCCTCTGCCGGCGAGCGCGCCCATCATCAAACTGCCGGCGCTGCCGCAGAATCCCAAAGCCAAGGGTGACTCGACCGTGGCACCTGCGGATCACAACGTTACGCCGCCGCCAAGTGCACCCGCCAAGGCCCCGAAGAACACCAGTGGCGATACGACGCCGGTGACAGACGGCTCGCCGGGCACCTCTTCACCTTCGAACTAAATATGACCTTGCCACTCAGCGGCACGCGCGCGCTGGTCACCGGCGGTGTCCGACGACTGGGGCGCGCCTTTGCGCTGGCCTTAGCGGACGCGGGCGCGGATGTTGTCGTGACTTCGAGGTCCGTGGATGCTGACGCCGATGCAGTCTTGCAGCAGATGCGCGGCATGGGAGTTCGTGCGCATAGCCTCGTGTGCGATGTCCGCTCTCCGGACTCCGTCACACGCTCGGTCGCGGAAGCCGCGGACTTTCTTGGCGGACTGGATCTGCTGATCAACAACGCCGGTATGTTTGAGTCGGCTCCCCTGGAATTACTCACACCGGAACAGTGGGATGATGCCTACTCGGTCAATGCTCGCGGGCCGTTCCTTGTAGCGCAGGCGGCGTTACCACACCTGCGTGCCTGCGGACACGGTCGGATCATCAACATCGGATCGCTCGGCGGTATCAAGCCGTGGACGACGCATGGCCACTACTGCGCCAGCAAAGCGGCGCTGCACATGCTGTCGCAGACCATGGCGAAGGCGTGGGCTCCAGAGGTCAGTGTGAACTGCGTCGCACCCGGCATGATCCGTTTTCCGGACGAGCCGGAGCGCCTGGCAGGGAAGACGCCGATGGGCCGCGACGGGGCACCAGAAGATGTCGTGAGCGCTGTCCTCTATTTCGCGACGGCGCCGGCGTTCATCACCGGGCAGGTGATGGCGGTCGATGGTGGACTGAGCCTGATCTAATGAGCCTTCGCTCGCTTTCGCGACCATGCCGTGTGGTCCATTCACGCGTGCTGTGTGTAATGGAAGAGAGCCCGGAGCGCCCTGCTTATCCAGTCGCCATAAAAGGGGCTCACGGATGAGTGGGAGATCACACAAGGCGCATGTCTCCTGCTAACAACCGCAACGCTGGGAGCGTCAGTTCGCTACGATCTCTTCTTCCAGCTGCTGCTTCTCAAACAGGTCGGCATAGTAGCCGCCGCTGGCGAGCAGTTCTTCGTGCGTGCCGATTTGTGTGATGCGGCCATTGATGAGGACAGCGATGCGGTCGGCGCTGCGTGCGGTGGAGACGCGGTGCGCGATGAGAATCGTCGTACGATCCGTCATAACCTCGCGCAGGCCACGCAGGATCTGCTCTTCCGTGTAGGTATCGACGGAGGCCAGTGCGTCATCGAGGATCAGAATGCGTGGATCGCGCATGATGGCCCGAGCGATGGAAGTCCGCTGCTTCTGGCCGCCAGAGAGCGTTACGCCACGTTCGCCCACCAGCGTGTCGAAGCCGTGAGGAAACTCAAGAATCTCGTTCGCAATATGGGCGACAGAGGCGGCACGTTCAATCTCTGCGTCGGTTGCGTTCTCTACGCCGAAGGCGATGTTGTCGCGGATGCTGGTGGAGAAGAGGAACGTCTCCTGTGGCACGAACCCGATGGCGCGGCGCAGGGCAGCCAGCGGCCATTCGCGGATGGGGAGCCCATCGACCAGGACTGCGCCCGCGGGTGCGTCCAGCAGGCGTGGAATCAGGTTCACCAGTGTCGATTTGCCTGAGCCAGTCGGCCCGACAATCGCGAGCGAACTGCCTGCGGGAACGGAAAGGTTCACGTCCTGCAGGATGCGCGGCCCATCGCCGTAGCCGAAGGTCAGGTTGCGGAATTCGATGTCGCCGCGCGGGACAGCGTCGATGGGCACAGACAGGCCGCTCTCATCCTTGATGGACGGTTCCCAGCGCAACAGTTCGTCGATACGGACGACTGACGCGGTGCCGCGCTGGAAGAGATTGATGACATAGCCAAGGGCCAGCATGGGGAAGGTGAGCTGCACCATGAAGACCATGTACTCGGCGAACTGCCCGGCTGAAATGCGGCCCGCAACGACCTCTCGGCCACCGACCAGCAGCGTCAGCATGATCGACATGCCGAGCACAAACTCCAGTGTGGGCCACAGCATGGCCATGATGCGAACAAGGAAGAGCGAACGGCGAATGTACTCATGGTTCGCTGTCTCGAAGGACTTGATCTCCGCCTCTTCCTGCGCAAAGGCGCGGACCAGGCGTGCACCACTGAAGTTTTCCTGTGCCTTGGCGCTGATCTCAGAAAACATGGCCTGGATACGCTCGAAGCGTGAGTGAATCTTGCGACCCATCAATTGCACAACGACGGAGGCGATCGGCAGGGGAAGGAAGGCAAACAACGTTAGTCTGCCCGAGATCTTCAACATGAACGGCAGCGCGGCTGCGGTGAAGACAACCGTGTTGGCCGAGTACATGATGGCCGGCCCAAGCAGTTGCCGGACAGCGTTCAGGTCGTTCGTCGCGCGGGCCATGATGTCGCCCGTGCGGTGCTGGTGAAAGAACGAGAGCGATTGCTTCTCAAGATTCCCGAACAGGTCATTGCGCAGGTCGTATTCGATCTCGCGGCTGGCGCCGATGATGATCCATCGCGTGGCATACAGGCACACGGCAGCGACGACTGCGACAGCGATCAGCAGGAAGACCGTATGGGTGACGACCGTCGGCGCGCCGTGGTGGACGATGCCATCCACGGCGCGGCCGATCAGCACCGGCATCAGGATCTTCGAGCCGTTGTAAAGCAGCACCGCGACTGCGCCCTGCGCCAGTTGGGCGCGGTATCGCTTCAGGTAAGGACGCAGCGGGTTCAGCTTTTCCAACATGGTTGATCCTGTCTATTCCGGGTGTTCTTCGGGACGTTCTGCCGGCTTGGCTGCCGGGCTGGCACTGGGCGGCGGCGTCGGACGTGCTGCCTCAGGGGTTGGCGGCTCGAAGTGCGAACCGGTGACGGGCTGTTGCGTGTTGCCCTGACCGACAAGCTCGATATCGAAGACAAGGTCTGCCTTCTCCGGGATGTCGGGCGGATGACCGGCAGCGCCGTAGGCGAGCTGGTAGGGAATGATGAGCCGGCGCTTACCGCCAACATGCATCCCCTCAAATCCCGTGTCCCAGCCGGAGATGACGCGCTTCAGGCCGATAGGAAAGACGATGGGTTGACCGCGGTCCACGGACGAATCGAACTTCTTGCCGTCCAGCGTCCAGCCCGTGTAATGCACGGTGTAAAAGACGACGTTCGACGGCGGCGTGGACATGCGCGCCAGGTCGCCATCGCCAATCTTTGTGTCGACGTACCTCAGCGCGTACAGCGGCGCTGGCGTGCCAGTTACTGCGGGCATGGTGCCGACCGCAGCGAGGCCTTCCGTTGCTTTGGGATCAGACATGGTCGTCCTTGGAACGTGAGCGGTCGGCCGGTGCGTCGCGGTGGTGGTCTTCGCGGCAGGCTTAGCGGTGGTGGTTGCGGGCTTCGGGGTCTGCGCGGTAGCTGCAAGAGCAAGCGTCGCGAGCAGCACTGGTGCAAGGTTTCGCATGAACAATCCTCGCATTTGATTCTACGAGGGCGGCGCGCGATGCGGAATGGAGCGAGAAGGCATAGAGAGGACCGCCCTCCCGCCCGTTCCACCCAAGATCTGTCATCCTGAGCGGGTGAGAGAGATTTTAGAAGTTTCTCATTTTATTTGAGCTAAAAGGCCAAATTTTGGCTGTGTAGGAACTGTGCAGACGGAATGTGCAGAATCCACCTGAATGACAGCTTTTCATCGGCGGAAGAGGGTCGGGAGAAACCCGCAAGGGTGTCTCCCGCGCCGCTGAAGAACGGCAGACGGGCGCATTTGCATCCGTCCGTCCGATTCGGTGTCGTGCGATTGTTACATGGTGGTGGGCATGATCTTCACGCGGCAACGTCTTCCAGTTCCTCGCTGGTTACGTCCTCTGCTATGGGTGGTTCCAGTGCGGCAAGGATGGATGCTGCGGTCTGCTGGATGACTTCCAAGCTCTCCGCCAAGAGTGAGGCGTTGCCATGATAGAGCTGGATATAGTCGGCGGATGCCGAACCCGTCACCAACCCAACAGCCTTCCCGACCACGAAAGCTACTGCCTCCGCCTCCGTCTCCCGCACGGTCTTCGTGGTGACTGTCCTGCGTTCGGCCTTGTGGAGGAGTTCATGCGCCGTCTCGTGCACCAGCGTCGAAAACTCCTCAGCCTTGGAGAGACCGGGAAGAATGGCAATGCGTCCGCCGTAGCTCAAGCCGAGGGCCGGTGCGATCTTCTCGTTGTAGACAAGCTGGATGCCCTTGCCCTTGAGGAACGCAGCTA